>NZ_JBPZHD010000010.1:0-374115 GCF_051857595.1 Ideonella flava | reverse complement strand
GGGACTCGTGTCGCTGGTGGATACCCACCGGCGCTTCCAGCGTCAACCATGAACCGCCGTATGCGGAACCGCACGTACGGTGGTGTGGGAGGACGGCGGGGGTGACCCCGTCTCCTACCCGATCGGGCTGAAAAGGGGTATGGGCGTTGAATGGGTTATTCAGGAATTACTCGGCCGCTGAATATATGGGGTATGCGGGGGGTGCCCGCCGATGGGAAGTGAGACTTTTGCCCGGTGGATGAAAACCGTCATGATTCCGTCAATTCTGAACGAATGTTCATTCCAGCCGGTGGGCCACTTCCTTCACGCTCCGTCATCTGTGAGCAGTCCCCCTTGGGGATGTCTTCTGTATAAACACGGCCACCTCGGCGAAATGCCGGACCGGACAGGAGATTCTCCACATGAACGTTTCTCGAAGAATATCGAGATATGGGGCGATGGCCTCATCGGCCCTGGGAATGGGCTTTGTTTCGACCCCCGCGTGGTGCGCCCCCGCGGCCCCGACTTTCAGCGGTGCCGATACCGCCTGGATGCTGATCTCCACGGTGCTGGTCATGCTCATGACCATGCCCGGGATCATTCTGTTCTATGGCGGCATGCTGCGGACCAAGAACGCCTTGTCCATCGTGGCCCATACGATTGCCGCGGCGGCGGTGGTGACGCTGATCTGGACCGCGCTGGGATATTCGCTGGCCTTCAGTTCCGGAACCCCTTGGCTGGGGGACTTGAGCCGCGCGTTCGCTGATGGCTTGCTGGGCTCTCACGTAGGCGCCCATCCAGCCGCCTCGACGATCCCGGAATCGGTTTTCTTCATGTTCCAGCTGTCGTTCGCCATCATCACGTTCGCGCTGATTCTCGGCGCGACGGCCGAGCGCATGCGCTTGGTGGTGACGATGATCTTTGCCGGTGCCTGGATGCTGCTGGTCTATGCGCCGGTCGCGCACTGGATCTGGCATCCCAATGGCTGGCTCGCCAAGATGGGGCACATGGATTTCGCCGGCGGGACGGTGGTCCACATCGCCTCTGGCGCGAGTGGCCTGGCGGCGGCCTGGGTGCTCGGTCCCCGCAAGGGCTTCGGCAAGGAGCCGATGGTTCCGCACAACCTGATGCTCACCGTGCTGGGCGGCGGTCTGCTGTGGGCCGGCTGGTTCGGCTTCAACGCCGGCTCGGCTTTCGAGGCGGGCTCGCGCGCCGCGGGGGCGCTCCTGGCGACCCAGGTGGCCGCCTGTGCGGGCGCGATGCTGTGGGGCATGTGCGAGTACATCCGCCGGGGGCAGTGGAGCGTGCTGGGCTCGGTGACGGGCGCGATCGCCGGCCTTGTCGCCGTGACTCCCGCTTCCGGCTTCGTGGGGATGACCGGCGCGCTGGTCATTGGTTCGCTGGCCGGCGTCATCTGCTTCATCAGCGTCGTCTACTTCAAGTCGCTGACGGGCATTGACGACTCGCTCGACGTCTTCGCGCTGCACGGCGTGGGCGGGCTTCTCGGCACCCTGCTGACGCCGCTGTTCGCCATGCCGGAGATCGCGCCGGTCACCGCCACGCTCTGGACCAATGCGATGGGCGCGATGGCCGTCATGGCCTATGCCCTGGTCGTCACCTGGGCGATCCTGCGGGCCCTGTCCTTCATCATGCCGCTGCGTGTGGATGCCGAGGCCGAGGCCGTGGGCCTGGACATCGCACAGCACGGCGAAATGCTGGCGCCTGACGCATGAGCGAGCTGGCCAGCCAGATCATGAACTACGTCGTCCGCATGGTGGTCCCCATGCGGCGCGAGTTCGGTTGTCAGCTCGATGTCCAGCTCTTCCTGGGCGATGCCGCGTACCGCCGCGGCATGCTGGACCAGGCCAGGAAGAGCCAGGATCCTCGCTTGCGCGACTACGCCTCGTACGTCGAGAGCCGCCTGCAGGGCGCGCGTGACATCGCGCCGCCGGCACCGGCGAAGCTCCCTGCCGCAGCACCGGCCGCGGTGCCGGCGGCACCGGCCGCGAGCCCGGCGGCGGCACCCAGCCCCGCCGCCGCCGCGCCTGCGGCCCCGACGGAGGCCGAGTTGCGCGAGCGTTGGCTGCAGAAGTACACACGCGGGCTTCGCTGAAAGCCGCCAGGGGCGACCCGCAAGGGTTGCCCGGGCCGCCTGATTCAGGCAGGCAGCGGGGGCAGTCCATGCCGGGCGCGTGCACGGGAACAGGCGGCGTCGCCGCGGCCCAGGGGCGCCAGCATGCCGAACTCCCGGCACGGCGACGGGCGCCACTCGTAGATGCCGCAGCGAGCGTCGACGCCGACGCGGCCGGTGAGCGCCGCGCAGCGCGGCGAGGCGTGGTCGGAGCCGCGCATGCGACAGGTGTGGCTCGTCACCTCGACGGCCAGGCCATCGGGCACGTGGCCGCCTTCGGAGCCAAGCTCTTCGCGCGCGAAGTCGACACGAAAACTCGCGCAGCAGGCACCGCACCGCACGCAGGGGTTGTCGACGGGTGCCATCAGCCCGCGCCCGCAGCCGGCTCGGATGCCCTCACCACCGTGACCGAACAATCGGACTCGGCCACCACCTGCGAGGACACGCTGCCCAGGTAGCGCCGCAGCGCGGAGTTGCCGCGCGCCCCCATCACGATGTGGTCGATCTGGTTGCGCCGGGCGAACTCCACGATGGCGGTGGCCGGGTCCGGGGCCTCCAGCACGTGGAAGGTCAGCCGACCTTCGTCCAGGTTGAGCGACTTGCTGATCGGCCGCGCCCAGTGCTTCAGGCCCACGAGCTGCTTGACGTGCAGGCTCTGGCCGTGAGCGTCGGTGAGGTCGTCCATGCCGATGCGTGCGGTACGCATGACGCTCACGCAGGCCAGGCGAGCGCCGGGCTCCGTCAGCACGATCCGCCGCACCGTCTCGCGCAGCTCGTCCAGCAGGCGTTCGCTCGCCGACTCGACATCGACCGCGGCGAGGATGATGGGGCTCTTCTTGACCACCTCGGTGGCGCTGACGGGCCGTGCATCCGGCTCGGCGCCGAGGGCGAAGAACCAGCGCTTGAAGCGCTTGAAGGTGCTGGAGCGCTGCAGGCGCTCGGAGCGCCGCGTCAACGGGATCTGCAAAGGATTCTGCAGGTCCAGCGAGAGCTGCGCGGCACTCTGGTAGCGATGCTCGGGCTTGACCTCCAGGCACTTCAGGATCAGCTCCTGCAGCCAGGGTGGGCAGTCGGCCCGCAGCGCCCGTGGCGGGACCGGATCGAGGTAGAGCCGGCGCCGCAGGCCGCGCACCGAATCGGGCGCGCCGAAAGGCCGCTCGCCGGTGGTGAAGTGGTAGAGCATCACGCCGAGCGCGAAGAGGTCGCTGCGCGGGTCGTCGCGCACGAACTGCACCTGCTCGGGCGACATGTAGGGGCCGGTGCCCATGGGCAGCGTGAACTCCTCGTCCAGCAGATCGGGCAACTGGTCGTGGCGCGACAGGCCGTAGTCGATCAGCACCGCGGTGCCGTCGGGGCGGAAGAGGATGTTGCTCGGCTTGATGTCCAGGTGCACCACGTGCTGGCGGTGCAGGTCGTGCAGCGCGGTGGCCACCCGCGAGCCGATCTCGACCACCTCGTCCAGCGCCAGCGGCGCGTCGTCCAGCCGCGGCCTGAGCGATGGACCGGGGATGTGCTCCATCACGATGTAGGGCTGGCGGGTGAAGTCGCCCTTGGCGACGAACTTCGGCACGTGCGGGCCCGACAGCATCGGCATGATCATCCGCTCGACCTCGAAGCCGACGATGGTGGCCGGGTCCTCTCCGCCCTTGATGCGCGGCACCTTCATGATCAGCGGCAGGCTTTCGCCGGCGGCCGGCTGGCCGTCCGGGCCCATGCGCGTCACGCGCCACAACGTGGCCATGCCGCCCTGGTGCAGCGACTCCTCGAGGCGGAACTGGTCGATGACCTGGCCGGCCGCCAGCGTCTGCGGCATCGGGCGGTCACCGGGGCTGAAGTAGGCGTTGGTCTCCACCGCTTCAGCCATGGCTTCACTCCCCGCGCGCCAGCCGGTCGGCCAGGGCAGGCGGCAGGCCGGCGCGCCGGATCTTGTCGGCGGCGGTCTCGTGGTCGTAGGGGACGCGGTGGAAGGTGAGCGCCTGCTCCTCGATGTCGAACATCGCGTAGCAGGCGGCCGGGTTGCCGTCCCGCGGTTGCCCGGCCGAACCGGGGATGACCAGCCATTGCCGGTGCGCCGGCACCGGGATGGCGACGCCGGGGGAGGGGATGAAGTCGCCCACCTTGCCGGTGCCGGAGAGGTGGAAGAGCTTCGGCTCGTGCATGTGGCCGCAGAAGGTGTAGTGGCACGGCGTGGCGTGCAGGCTGCGCACGGCCTCGATGCGGCTCTGGATGTACTCCCACTCGGCCGGGGCGAAGGCGTTGGCGTGCACGAAGAGCATGTCGCCCTCGGTCCGCGACAGCGGGACGCCGCGCAGGAAGGCGAGCTGGCGGTCGTCGAGCTGGGAGTGGGTCCACTCGATCACGCGGCGCGCATCGGGCCGCATGGTGGGCGAGGGGCCCTTGGCGACGCCCGAATCATGGTTGCCGCCGACGGCTATGGCGCCTTGGGAGACGAAATCCATCACCGTGTCCAGGACCCAGCCCGGGTCGGCTCCGTAGCCGACGTAGTCGCCCAGGAAGGCATAGCGCCCGGCCCCCTGGGCCCGGGCGTGATCCAGGACCTCCTGCACGGCCTCGCGGTTGGCGTGCAGGTCGGTGATCAGTGCCAGCTTCATTTCGGCTGTTGTCTCCTGGCGCTAGCCTGACAGGGCCGGCTGACGACCGGCTGATGCCGGCTCAGCCGATGCGGCCCAGCACAAGGTACTCCATGAGCGCCTTCTGCACGTGCATCCTGTTTTCCGCCTCATCCCAGACCACCGACTGCGGCCCGTCGATCACGTCGGCCGCGACCTCCTCGCCGCGGTGGGCAGGCAGGCAGTGCATGAACAGCGCGTCGGGCTGGGCGACGGCCATCATGTCGGTGTCGACGCACCAGTCGGCGAAAGCCTTCAGGCGCGCCTCGTTCTCGGCCTCGTAGCCCATGCTGGTCCACACGTCGGTGGTGACCAGGTGGGCGCCGCGGCAGGCTTCGGTCGGGTCGGCGAAGGTCTTGAAGCAGGCGGTGTCGGAGATGCCGGCCACCTTCGGATCCACCTCGTAGCCGCCCGGCGTGCTGACGTGCACGGTGAAGCCGAGGATCTCGGCCGCCTGCAGCCAGGTGTTGGCCATGTTGTTGCCGTCGCCGACCCAGGCGACGACCTTGCCCTTGAGGCTTTCCATGTCGAAGCCCCGGGCGTTCACCGGCGCCCTGTGCTCCAGGTAGGTGAACAGGTCGGCCAGGATCTGGCAGGGGTGGAATTCGTTGGTCAGGCCGTTGATCACCGGCACCCGCGAATGCGCGGCGAAGCGCTCGATCTTGGTCTGCTCGTAGGTGCGGATCATCACCAGGTCGACCATGCGGCTGATGACGCGGGATGAATCCTCGATCGGCTCGGCGCGGCCCAGCTGGCTGTCGCCGGTGGTCAGGTGCACCACCGAGCCGCCCATCTGGTACATGCCCGCCTCGAAGCTCACGCGGGTGCGCGTGGAGGCTTTCTCGAAGATCATCGCCAGCGTGCGGTCGACCAGCGGCTGGTACTTCTCGTAGTTCTTGAAGCGCTGCTTGATCACCCGTGCGCGTTCGAACAGGTAGGCGTATTCCTCGGCGCGGAAATCCTTGAACTGCAGGTAGTGCTTCATCAGTGAGAACCCGGGTTTCATAGGGCGGGGATGGGCTCGGCGAGGAAATCCTTCACCAGCGGCACCAGCAGCCGGACGATCTCGTCGGCCTCGGCCGTGGTCAGGATCAGCGGCGGCACCAGCCGGATGACGCTGTCGGCGGTGACCGACAGCAGCAGCCCGGCCTCCATCGCGCGCGACAGCAGCACGCCGCAGGGACGCTCCAGCTCGATGCCCAGCATCAGGCCGGCGCCCCGCACCTCCTTCACGCCGGCGACGCCCTCCAGCTCGCGCTCCAGCGCCGCTTTCAAATGGTCGCCGACCCGGGCGGCGTTGGCCAGCAAGCCGTCGGCCTCCATGATGGTCAGCGTCTCGATGCCCGCGCGCATGGCCAGCGGGTTGCCGCCGAAGGTGGTGCCGTGGTTGCCGGGGCCCAGGATGTCCTTGGCCTTGGGCCCGACCACAACGGCGCCGATCGGCACACCGGAACCCAGGCCCTTGGCGAGCGGCATCACGTCCGGCCGGATGCCGGCCCACTGGTGGGCGAACCACTTGCCGGTGCGGCCGAGGCCGCATTGCACCTCGTCGAGCATCAGCAGCCAGCCGCGCTCGTCGCAGATCTGGCGCAGGCCGCGCAGGTAATCCCATCGCGCGGCGTGGATGCCGCCTTCGCCCTGGATCGTCTCCAGGAAGACGGCGGCGATGTTGGGGTTGGTCTCGGCCAGGCGCCGGACGGCGTCCAGGTCATTCAGCGGGACACGCGGAAAGCCTTCGACCAGCGGCTCGAAGCCGGCCTGGATCCTGGGGTTGCCGGTGGCCGACAGCGTGGCGATCGAGCGGCCATGGAAAGCTTTCTCGAAGACGATCACCTCAGGGCGTGCGATGCCCTTGTCGTGGCCGAACTTGCGGGCGATCTTCAGGGCGGCCTCGTTGGCCTCCAGGCCCGAATTGCAGAAGAACACCGCGTCCAGTCCGGAAAGCTCGCACAGCTTGGCGGCCAGACGCTCCTGCAGCGGGTTCTCGTAGTAGTTGGAGCAGTGGATCAGCAGCGAGACCTGCTCCTGCAGCGCCGGCACGAGTTTCGGATGCGCGTGGCCGAGGGTGTTCACGGCGATCCCGCCGAGGCCGTCGAGGTAGCGCTTGCCGTGCGTGTCCCAGACCTGGCAGCCCTGGCCGTGCGTCAGCGCGATCGGCAGACGGCCATAGGTGTTCATCACGTGGGGCATCGAGGCGGTCATGGGCGGCAAGCTCCTGCTTTCGGCGCCGGGCGGCGCAATGAGAAAGGGCCGGCCGCGTCAGCTCCTTCACGCGCCAGCCCTCGGTCGATTCTAAAGCCGCCCTGTTGTTTGCTGCGGCGCAACAGGTCCAGGGCACAATAGCTGCTTCGCCCGACGCACGCGCGTCGGCCGCCGGGGCATCGGTGCCCCGCCAGATCCCGCCCGTATCACGCGTGGTTCCCCTCTCGCGGCGCTGATGACCGTTTCGAAACCCCGTCAATTCTTCATCCAGGGCGTCACGCAGGACGGCCGAACCTTCCGCCCCAGTGACTGGTCCGAGCGCCTGGCCGGCGCCATGTCCTCGTTCCGCCCCGGCGGCTCGATCGGCGGGCCCGGAGCCCACATCGGTTATTCGCCCTACTGCGTGCCGCGGGTCATCAACGGCGTGAAGTGCGTGATCGTCAACGAGGCACTGCGCGACATCGAGCCGATGGCCTGGGACTTCGTGATGAACTTCGCCCGCGACAACGGGCTGCAGGTCGCCGAGGCCTGCTGGCTGGAAGATCAGCCGAAGTGAGCCTCTGGAAGTGAACAGGCCCGCATGGCGGGCCTGGAAGTGAAAAGGGCCTGCATCGCGGGCCCGGACGGCAAAAGGACTCGCATCGCGGGCCTGGACGTCAAAAGGACTCGCATCGCGGGCCTGGACGGCAAAAGGACTCGCATTGCGGGCCTGGACGTCAAAAGGGCCCGCATTGCGGGCCCTTGGGCAACCACCTGGAAGAAGGTCGTCAGGCGGCCAGCGCCTTGACCTTGGCCGACAGGCGGCTCTTGTGGCGGGCGGCCTTGTTCTTGTGGAACAGGCCCTTGTCGGCGATCGAGTCGATGACGCCCTGGGCCGTCTTGAACAGCTCGGAGGCCTTGGCCTTGTCGCCGGAGGCCACGGCCTTCAGGACGTTCTTGATCGAGGTGCGGAACTTGGAGCGCAGCGAGGAATTGGCCGCGTTCAGGTTCACGTCTTGGCGGGCGCGCTTGCGGCCCGACGCCAGGCGCACGGTGCGCTTCTTGGCTTTGGAAGAGGTGGCCATTGGTGTTTGGGTTTTCCAGGTGGGGAAAAGACCGTCGAGTATAGCAGTTTCCGGGGTAGGCAGGCAAGGGCGGCCCGGCCGCGCCGATGGTGCTGGCTACAATCCGCCGCCCCATGAACCTGCTGAAGTCCGCGTCGACGGTATCCCTCTGGACCTTGCTGTCGCGCGTGACCGGCCTGGCGCGAGACCAGCTCATTGCCTCCAGCTTCGGCGCTGGCGCGCTGACCGACGCCTTCAACGTCGCCTTCCGCATCCCCAACCTGCTGCGAAGGCTGTTCGCCGAAGGGGCCTTCTCCTCGGCTTTCGTGCCCATCCTCGCCGCGACCCGGGCCACGGATGGCGACGAGGCCACGCGCCGCCTGATCGATGCCGTCGCCACGGTGCTGTTCGCCGCGCTCGTCGCCACATGCGTGATCGGTGTGATTGGCGCACCCGTCATCGTCTGGCTCTTCGGCGCGGGCCTGCAGGAGCTGGACCTGGCGGTGGTGATGACCCGCTGGATGTTCCCCTACATCGGCTTCATGTCGCTGGTGGCGTTGTCGGCGGGCATTCTCAACACCTGGCGCCGCTTCGCCGTGCCGGCCGCGACGCCGGTGCTGCTGAACGTGGCGATGATCAGCGCCGCGCTGTTCCTGGCCCCGGTGCTGGAGAGGCACCACATCCGGCCCATCCACGCGCTGTCCGCCGGGGTGATGGCGGGCGGTCTGCTCCAGCTGGCGATCCAGTTTCCCGCCTTGCGCCGCATCGGTTGCCTGCCCAGGATCGCCTTCGGTCCCGCCGCCTGGCGGCGCGCCTGGCTTCACCCAGGGGTGCACCGGCTGCTCACCCAGATGGCCCCGGCGCTGCTGGGCGTCTCGGTGGCGCAGCTCTCGCTGCTCATCAACACCCAGATCGCCTCGCACCTGGGGCCGGGCGCGGTGTCGTGGCTGTTCTACGCCGACCGGCTGATGGAGTTCCCGACCGCGCTGCTGGGGGTGGCGCTGGGGGTGGTGCTGGTTCCGGGCCTGTCCGCCCGGCGGGCCCAGAACGACGACGCTGGCTACTCGGCCCAGCTGGACTGGGGCCTGCGGCTGGTGTTCGTGCTCGCATTGCCCTTTGCAGTGGCCATGTTGACCTTCGCCACGCCCTTGGTGGCGGTGCTCTTCCACTACGGCAAATTCAGCCCGGACGCGGTGGGCAAGACCGTGCTGGCCCTGCGCGGCTACGGCTGCGGCCTGATCGGCATCGTGGCCATCAAGGTGCTCGCGCCCGGCTTCTTCGCGCAGCAGGATCTGCGGACCCCGGTGCGCATCGCCATCGTCGTGCTCGTGTGCACGCAGCTCATGAACCTGGCCTTCGTGCCCTGGCTCGGCCACGCCGGGCTGGCTCTTTCCATCGGCCTGGGCGCCATGGTCAACGCGGGCTGGCTTCTGATCGGGCTGCGTCGCCAGGGGCACTATCGACCGGCGCCGGGCTGGCGTGGCTTCATCGCGCGGGTTCTGCCGGCCAACGTGGCGCTGGCCGGCGGGCTGCTGTTCGCGTCGATACAGCTGGACTGGCTGGCGCTGCAGGCGCATCCCGGCTTGCGGGTGGCGTGGCTGAGCGGCGTGATGGTGGCGGCCGTGTTCGCCTACTTCGGGCTGCTGAGGCTGGCGGGACTCGACCTGCGCCAGTTCGCCCGCCGCAGCTGATTTCGCCGCCAGGCCTGGGTTCTTCCGGACCTTGTTCGGGGGGCGGGGCCGCCCTGGGGACGGCTGGCCAAAAGTCCTACACTTGACCCATGAGCCTTCCGCTGCGCCTGGAAGCCCCGAGTCCGCTGGAATACTTCGCCGCGCTGGTGTCCGAGGACGAGCACTTCGCCCTGCTCGAGGCCGCCGTCTCCCTGGGCCAGGATGCCGATCCCGAGCTGGACGCCCAGTCGGTGATCGACGAGATCGATGCACTCGGCGATCGCCTGAAGCGCCGCCTGCCGGCCGACGCGAGCGCGATGCATCGACTGCGCACCCTCAATCGCTACTTTTTCCGCGAGCTGGGCTTCGCCGGCAACGTCAACGACTACTACGACGCCGGCAACAGCTACCTGCACCGGGTCCTGGCCAGCCGGCGGGGCATCCCGATCTCGCTGGCGTTGATCTACATCGAGCTGGCGGCCCACGCCGGCCTGGTGGCGCGCGGCGTGTCCTTCCCGGGCCATTTCCTGGTCAAGCTGCGGCTGCCCCATGGCGAGGCGGTGATGGATCCGTTCAACGGCCGCTCGCTCTCGCGCGAGGAGCTGGAGGAGCGCCTGGAGCCCTTGCGCCGCAAGCAGGGCCTGGTGGGCGAGTTCGAGGTGCCGCTGGGCTTGTTCCTGCAGTCGGCGTCGCCTCGCGACGTCATCGCCCGCATGTTGCGCAACCTGAAGTCCATCCACCAGCAGGCGGACGACTTCCCCAGCCTGCTGGCCGTGCAGCAGCGGCTGGTGTGCCTGCTGCCGCAGGCCTGGGATGAGCGGCGCGACCGCGGACTGACGTTTGCCGAACTCGGCCAGCCCGATGCGGCCGCCGAAGACCTGTCGGCCTACCTCGCCCACGAGCCCGACGCCGCGGATGCCGAGCCGATGCGCCGCATGCTGGCCGAGCTGCGGGACAGCCCGCGGCCCCTGCTCCACTGATTGCGGTGCAGCGTCCGGCGGCCCCTAGAATCCGCCGTTTTCCTGCCCTGATGCCCTGCCGGGCGGTCCCCGCCTGGGCCGATCCATGACCCTGACACCCGCCCAGCGCCAAAGCCTGAGCTGGCTGCTGATCGCCGCTGCCGCCCTGGTGGCCGTGTGGGCGCTCGCCCCGGTGCTGATGCCCTTCCTGCTGGGCGCCGGCCTGGCGTATGCGCTGCACCCGGCGGTCGAGCGCCTGGCGGCGCGCCGGGTCCCGCGGGTGCTGGCGGTCACGCTGGTGGTGCTGACGACGGTGCTGGTCGTCCTCGCCGTCATGCTGCTCGTGGTGCCCATCCTCGCCAAGGAGCTGCCGCTGGTGAAACAGCAGGTGCCCCTGCTGGCCGACAGGCTCAACCAGCACCTGTCGCCGTGGCTGGCGCAGTTCGGCATCAACGTGTCGCTCGACGTGGCCGGCATCAAGGCGATGGCGCTACAGGCGCTGGACGGCAACCTGGAGGACTGGATGGCGGCGGCACTGAGCTCCGCGCGCATCGGGGGCAGCATCCTGCTGGCGGTGATCGGCAATGCGGTGCTGGTGCCGGCCGTGCTGTTCTACCTCTTGCTCGACTGGCCCAGGCTGACGGCGCGCACGCTTTCGCTGGTGCCGCCTCGCCGGCGCGAGCAGGTCGATGCCTTCCTCGCCGAATGCGACAGCGTGCTGGGCCAGTACCTCCGCGGCCAGGCCCTGGTGATGCTCGTCCTGGCCGTGTACTACGCACTGGCCCTGGCGATCGCCGGCTTCGAGCTGGCCCTGCCGGTGGGCGTGTTCACCGGCCTGGCCATCTTCATCCCTTACCTCGGCTTCGGCCTGGGGCTGCTGCTCGCCTTGCTGGCCGGGGTCCTGCAATTCATCGGCTGGTATGGCGTGATCGTGGTCGCGGTCGTCTATGGCGTCGGCCAGGTCATCGAGAGCTTCTTCCTCACGCCGCGGCTCGTGGGCGAGCGCATCGGCCTGCCGCCGCTGGCGGTGATCTTTGCGCTGCTGGCCTGCGGGCACCTGTTCGGCTTCGTCGGTGTGCTGATCGCGCTGCCCCTGTCGGCGCTGGTGCTGGTCGCGGGCCGCAGGGTGACCGGGGCCTACCTGGGCAGCGCCCTGTATCGGGAATGAACGGCCGGCCATGAAGCAGATCCCCCTGCCCATCGCCGGCGAAGCCGAGCCGAGCTTCGACAATTTCGTCGCCGGTGACAACCTGGCCACGCTGGACGCGCTCCGGCGGCTGGTCGTCCCCTCGCCGCCGGTCTACCTCTGGGGCCCGTCCGGCGCCGGCAAGACCCACCTCCTGGCGGCCCTGGCCCGCCAGTTGCGCGGCGAAGGTGCGCGGGTCGGCTGGTTCGATGCCGACACGCCGCTGCCCTGGACCTTCGATGAAGGCTGGTGGCTGATCGTCATCGATGGCGCCGACCGGCTGGACGCCGCCCGCCAGCACGCCGCGTTCGCCCTCTTCGTCGAGGCGGCGACGCATGGCGTGCAGATGGCTGCCGCCGGCACGTTGCCACCGGTGGATCTGCCGGTCCGCGACGACGTGCGCACGCGCCTCGGCTGGGGTCAGGTCCATGCCGTGAAGCCGCTGACGGAAGCCGGCACCCGGGCCGCCCTGCGCCGCGAGGCCGACCGCCGGGGTGTCTTTCTCTCCGACGAGGTGATGGACTACCTGCTGACCCGCTTCGCGCGCGACCTGGGCTCGCTCATGGCCCTGCTCGCCCGGCTCGACAGCTTCTCGCTGGCCGAGCGCCGAGCGATCACCGTGCCGCTGCTGAAGAAGATGATGAACGAGGAAGGTCGCGGTACATGAAGCTGGCCCTGTTCGACCTGGATGGCACCCTGCTGCCCACCGACTCCGACCACGCCTTCGGCGAATTCATGGTGGAGATCGGCTGGGTCGATGGCGCAGCCTGGCGCGCCCGCAACGACACTTTCTATGCCCATTACCAGGCCGGGACCCTGAACCTGGCCGAATACCTCGATTTCGCGACCTCGGCCTGGCGCGACCGGCCCCTTGAAGAAGCCGAAGCGGCTCGCCAGCGCTTCATGCGCGAGGTGATCGAGCCCCGCCTGCACGACCAGGCCCGGGCGCTGGTCGCGGGGCACTTCGAGGCCGGCGATCTGGTGGCCATCGTCACCGCGACCAACGAGTTCGTCACCCGGCCGATCGCCAGCGCCTTTGGCGTCGAGCAGTTGCTGGCGGTCGATCTCGAGCGCGACGACAATGGCCGGGTGACCGGGCGCTCCACCGGCGTGCCGACCTTCCGCGAAGGCAAGGTCACGCGCGTCGAAGCCTGGCTTGCCGCCCAGGGGCGGCAGTGGGCCGACTTCGACGACGTGCTGTTCTACAGCGACTCCACCAACGACCTGCCCCTGCTCGAGCGCGTTCGCACCCCGATCGCGACCAACCCCACGCCGGCGCTGGAGGCCATCGCCCGCGAGCGCGGCTGGCGCATCATCAAGCTCTTCGACACCCCATGATCCGCAAATTCATCGACAAGCTGCTGGGCAAGCAGCCCGTGGCAGCTGACAAGCCGGCGCCGAAGGCCGTACGCATTCCGCTGGGCAAGCGCGCCGAGGCCTCGGCCGCCGAGCACGGCATCGATGCTTCCCTGCTGGACGAGCGCGCAGTACGCGTGGTCACCACGTTGCAGGACGCGGGCTTCGAGGCCTACATCGTGGGCGGTGCGGTGCGAGACCTGCTGGTCAGCCGCCGGCCCAAGGATTTCGACGTCGCGACCAACGCCACGCCCGAGCAGGTCAAGGGCCTGTTCCGCCGCGCCTTCATCATCGGCCGGCGCTTTCGCATCGTGCACGTCATCCACGGGCGCGGGCGCGACCACGAGGTGATCGAGGTCTCCACCTTTCGGGCCTACATGGATGCCGCCGCATCCGAGCAGGTCGAAGGCAACGAGAAGACCTCCAGGGAAGAGATGGCCGGCAAGGGGCACGTGGTGGATGCGAGCGGCCGTGTGCTGCGCGACAACGTCTGGGGCCCGCAGATCGAGGATGCCGCGCGGCGCGACTTCACCGTCAACGCGATGTACTACGACCCGAAGAGCCGCATCGTGGTCGACTATCACCAGGGTCTGAAGGACGCGAAGGCGCAGGTGCTGCGCATGATCGGCGACCCCGAGACGCGCTACCGGGAAGATCCGGTGCGCATCATCCGCGTCATCCGCTTCGCGGCCAAGCTGGGCTTCACCATCGAGCCCAAGACACTCAAGCCATTGAAATCCATGGCCTCGCTGCTGGCCAACGTGCCGGCGTCTCGCCTGTTCGACGAGATGATCAAGCTGCTGCAGACCGGCCACGCGCTCGCGAGCCTGGCCGAGCTGAAGAAGCACGGCCTGGACCGCGGCGTGTTCCCGGTCCTCGACGCCGTGCTGGCCAACGCGCCCGAGGGCAGCGCGCGCGAGCGCTTCGTGCAGCTCGCGCTGGCCGACACCGACCGCCGTGTGGCGGAGGGCAAGGCGGTGGCACCCAGCTTCATGCTGGCCTGCATGCTTTGGCACGACGTCGACGGCAAGTGGATGGCGCTCAGGGCCCAGGGCGAGCATCCGATGCCCGCCTTGTCCCAGGCCATCGACGCGGTCTTCGACGCCCGCATCGGCGACATCTCCGGCCGCGGCAAGCTGGCCACCGACATGCGCGAGATCTGGCTGATGCAGCCGCGCTTCGAGCGTCGCACGGGCAACGCGCCGTACGCCCTGGTGGAGCAGCCGCGCTTTCGCGCCGGTTTCGACTTCCTTCGGCTGCGGGCCGATGCGGGCGAGATTCCGACCGAGCTGGCCGAATGGTGGGAGGACTTCTCGCTGGGGGACGACGCCGAGCGCGAGGCGCTGGTCGAGGCCGTGCGCGAGACCAAGGGGCCCAAGCGCGGTGGTGCCGCCAAGCGTTCCGGGTCGCCCGTGACGGCGGCCTCGGGCGAGGCACAGGTCGCGACGCCTGTCGAGGGCGACCCGGATGCCGAGGAGGGCGAAAGCGCTTCCGCACCGCGCAAGCGCCGCCGCCGTCGTCGCAAGCCGGCGGGCCAGCGCGGCGAAGGCACGGCGGCGTTGCCGACGAGTTCTCCCGGACACGACGTCGGCGAGTGAGCAGCACCTCCCGCCCGGTCCGGGCCTGCATCGGCCTGGGAGCCAACCTGGGCGATGCGCGCCGCCAGGTCGAAGCGGCTTTGCGGGCCTTGGCCACCACGCCGGGAGTTCAAGTCCTCGCGCGTTCGTCGCTCTACCGCACGGCGCCGGTCGACGCCGGCGGCCCTGACTATGTCAACGCGGCGGCCGTGATAGAGACCGACCTGGAAGCCCACACGCTGCTGCGTGCGCTCCAGGACATCGAAGACGGCTTTGGCCGCGAGAGGCCATATCGCAACGCGCCTCGCACGCTGGATCTCGACCTGCTGCTGTATGGCGACGCGCAGTTCTCGGACCCCGTGCTGACCGTGCCGCATCCGCGCCTTCACCTGCGAGCCTTCGTGCTGCATCCGCTCGCCGAACTGGCGCCCGATCTGCACGTGCCCGGGCTCGGAGCCCTGACCGGTTTGCTGCCGGCCGTCAGCGAGCAGCGCATCGAACGCCTGGCCGACACCCCATGAGCTTCTCGCTGTCCTCGCTGCCCATCTCCGTCCAGGCCTTCGGGCTGCTGGTGCTGTCCAACCTGTTCATGACCTTCGCCTGGTACGGCCACCTGAAGCACCAGGCAGGCCAGGCCTGGTGGACGGCTGCGCTCATCAGCTGGGGCATCGCGCTGTTCGAGTACCTGCTCCAGGTGCCCGGCAATCGCATCGGCTATGCCGGCGGCCTGAGCCTGGCCCAGCTGAAGATCGGCCAGGAGGTGATCACCCTGGCGATCTTCGTGGCGTTTGCCACGCTGTACATGGGCGAGCCGCTGAAGATGGACTACCTGTGGGCCGGGCTGTGCCTGGTGGGGGCCGTCTATTTCATCTTCCGGAATTGAACGTCAGCCCGGCTGCCTACAATCCCGCCCCGGACACACCGATGACGCTTCGGTGACAGAACTGTGTAGGCGCCTGAACGGGCGTCACCACGAGGAGACCCGAATGCTTTTCGGCAAACTGTTGCCCAAGGATGGCAACTTCTTCGAGCTGTTCAACCAGCACGGCAAGTACATCGCCGAAGGCTCGCGAGCCTTCATGTCGATGATCCAGTACTACGGCACCGCCGACCTGCGCGAGAAGTATGCGAGCGAGGTCGACGCGGCCGAGCGCGGCGCCGACAAGATCACCGCCGAGGTGAACCGCCTTCTGCATCGAACCTTCATCACGCCGATCGATCGCGAGCAGATTCACGGCCTGATCAATGCGATGGATGACATCACCGACCTGCTGCAGGACTCCAGCGAGGTGATGGCGCTGTACGACCTGCAGCACGTGACCGAAGACGTGCTGCGTCTTTGCGAGATCTCGGTCAAGTGCTGCGAGCGGGTGCAGCACGCCGTGTCGCTGCTGCCCCGGCTGAACAACGCCGAGGTGTCGGAGGCGGCGATCAAGACCTGCGAGGAGATCGACCGCCTGGAGTCCGACGCGGACCGGGTCATGCGCAGCGCGATGTCACGCCTGTTCCGCGAGGAAGAAGACGTGCGCGAGCTGATCAAGCTCAAGGCGATCTACGAACACCTGGAATCCATCTCCGACCGTTGCGAGGACGTGGCCAACCTGATCGAGGGCATCGTCCTCGAGAACTCCTGACGCCCGTCCTGCATGGAATCCATCTCCATCTCGTTCTGGGCGGTTGCGGTGCTGGTGCTGCTGGCCGTCGCATTCGACTTCATGAACGGTTTTCACGATGCGGCGAACTCGATCGCCACCGTCGTGTCCACCGGCGTGCTCAAGCCGCAGCAGGCCGTGCTGTTCGCCGCCTTCTTCAACGTGGTGGCGATCGCCATCTTCCACCTCAGCGTGGCCAGGACGATAGGCAAGGGCATCGTCGAGCCGGGTGTGGTGGATCACCACGTGGTGTTCGGGGCACTGATCGGTGCGATCACCTGGAACGTCATCACCTGGTGGTACGGCATCCCGTCGTCCAGCTCGCATGCGCTCATCGGCGGCATCGTCGGCGCAGTGATCGCCAAAGCCGGCGGCGCTCATCTCATCGCCGGTGGCATCCTCAAGACGGTGGCCTTCATCTTCATCTCGCCCATCCTCGGCTTCGTGCTGGGCTCGCTGATGATGGTGCTGGTGGCGTGGATCTTCCGCCGCACCTCGCCGATCCGCGTGGACCGCTGGTTCCGCCGATTGCAGTTGGTGTCTGCGGGCCTGTACTCACTCGGCCACGGCGGCAACGACGCACAGAAGACCATCGGCATCATCTGGATGCTGCTCGTGGCGGCCGGCTACACGGCGGCCGAGGCGACCGCGCCGCCGGCCTGGGTCATCTGGGCCTGCTACGTGGCGATCGGCATGGGCACCATGTTCGGCGGCTGGCGCATCGTCAAGACCATGGGTCAGCGCCTGACCAAGCTCAAGCCGGTCGGTGGCTTCTGTGCGGAAACCGGCGGGGCGATGACGCTTTTCCTGGCGACGGCGCTCGGCGTGCCGGTGTCCACCACCCACACCATCACGGGTGCCATCCTCGGCGTGGGTTCGGTGCGCAATGCCTCCACCGTGCGCTGGGGGCTGGCCGGCAACATCGTGTGGGCATGGATCTTCACCATTCCCGCTGCGGCTTTCGTGGCTGGCGCCTTCTACTGGCTGAGCCTGACGTTGTACTGAGCACCCCAGGGCCGGCCCAACGGGGGTTCAAGCAAAGCGGGGGAGCCACCTTGGCGTGAGAGCGTCCCGGCGCTCAGCGCGGGGACGCCGCTTCTTCCTGCTGCCACTCGAAGAACTTCTGCCCGCCAAAGGCGATGGTGCCCATCAGCACCGCCCCACCGACCATCAGCGCGGCGATGACACCCAGCACCGGTCCCCAGCCGGTGGCCTGCGATGCTTCGCCCGGCGCCCCGAAACGCGAGGTCCATCGATCGTCGGGGGTCAGGCCGATGACGATGGCCCCCAGCATCGCGGCCACAAGCGACAGGCCCAGCAGCGGGATGAGCAGCCAAGACAGGTGGTCATCCTGCCCGAGCTGCCTCATGCGCCAGACGCCGGCCAGGCCCATCAGCGTGGGTGGCCAGAAGAGCCAGGCCCAGGGGTCGCGCGGCCCGTGCAAGTACAGGCGGTGAACACCCAGGGCGCCGGCGAGCACGGCCAGCCAGGTGGCGAGCGTCTTGGACTTCATCGCCTTCAGTCCGCCGCCGGCAGGGCGTCGCCGACGCCCAGCGCACGCTGCATGACGACCACGTCCAGCCAGCGGTCGAACTTCCAGCCGGCGCTCTTCATCGTGCCCACGTGCTGGAAGCCCAGCCGGCGATGCACGCGGATCGAGCCGGCGTTGGCGCTGTCCCCGATCACCGCCAGCATCTGGCGTGCGCCCGCCGCCTCGCACCGGGCGATGAGCTCGGCCAGCAGCAGCGTGCCCAGGCCCCGGCCGCGTGCATCGCGGTGCAGGTAGATCGAGTCCTCCAGGCAGAAGCGGTAGGCCAGGCGAGGGCGGAAGTGATTGGCGTAGGCATAACCGAGCACGCGCCCCTGTACCTCTGCCACCAGCCAGGGCAGTCCCTTGGACAGCACGTCTTCACGGCGATGCGCCATGTCGGGCTCGCCGGGGGGCTCCAGCTCGAAGGTGCCGGTGCCGGTCAGGACCGCGTCGCCGTAGATGGCGGCGATGGCAGGCAGGTCGGCCTCGGTGCTGGGGCGGACGAGGGTGGTGGCGATGGAGCTGGAGGGCATGGGTGGGCGCGGCTTGGGGACTGGCGTTGGGCGGCCTAGGGGCGAGGCGCTATAATCATACGTTTCGGTCACGGCCCAAGGTCCAGGCAACTGGGCGCGGCGGCGTATCTACGGGGCCGAAGCAGCTGCAGGCATCGATCCGAGGAATTTCCCAATGGATGTTCGAACGATCGGGCGCCGGCAGCCGACAGGCCGGCCGGCTTCGGTGTGTCTCCCGAGGTCCGGTGGTCGCACAACATCCAAGGAACGACAAATGGTCGTGATTCGTCTTTCTCGTGGTGGCGCCAAGAAGCGCCCGTTCTACAACATCGTCGTGGCCGATTCGCGCGAGCGCCGTGATGGCCGCTTCATCGAGCGCGTCGGTTTCTACAACCCGATGGCCGGCGAGGGCGAAGAGGGCCTGCGAGTGGCGCAAGACCGCGTGACCTACTGGTCCGGCGTCGGTGCGCAACTGTCGCCCACCGTTCGGCGCCTGGTCGAGACGGCCAAGGCCAAGGCGGCCGCCTGAGGCTGCGCCAGGGCCGCCGGAGCACGTCTTGTCCACGGGCAGTCTGGTCGTCATGACCGCTGACCACGACGACGTCCCGGCCTGGCCCGACGATGCGGTCGAGGTCGGCCGCATCGTCGACGCCTGGGGGCTCCAGGGCGGCTTCAAGGTCCAACCCTTCTCTGCCGAGCCCCAGGCGCTGTTTTCGTCCCGCCGCTGGTTCCTCAAGGTGCCCGAAGTCGCGGGACCGAAGCCAGGCGCCGTGGCTGCCCGGCTGCCCCGCCTGCTCAAGATCACGCAGGCGCGCGAGCAAGGCGCCCTCGTCGTGGCGCGCGCCCAGGAGGTCCCGGACCGCAACGCCGCCGAGGCGCTCAAGGGCGCCCGCGTGTTTGTCTCCCGCCAGAGCTTCCCGACCGCCAAGGACGGGGAGTACTACTGGATCGACCTGATCGGCCTGTCGGTGGTCAATCGCGAAGGCGTGCTGCTCGGCACCGTCGCCGACCTGCTGGACACCGGTGCCCACTGTGTGCTGCGCGTGCAGCGGCCGGATGCGGCGCCCGACGCCAAGGCCGACGAGGCGGAGCGGCTGATCCCGTTCGTCGACGCCTACGTCGACCAGGTGGACCTGGCCGGACGGCGCATCACCGTCGATTGGGGCCTGGATTACTGACGCCAGGGCCGTGCGCTTCGACGTCATCACCCTGTTTCCCGAACTGTTCGCGCCCTTCCTGGCGCAGGGCGTGACCCGCCGCGCCTTCGAATCCGGCCAGGTCGACGTGCACCTGTGGCCGCTGCGCGACCATGCCGAGGGCAACTACCGCCGGGTCGACGATCGACCTTTCGGCGGAGGTCCCGGCATGGTGATGCTGGCCGAGCCGCTGGAGCGTGCGCTGGCCGCCGTTCGCGGGCAGCGCGCCGATGGAGCGCCGCTCGTCCATTTCAGCCCCACCGGTCGCCGCATCGACCAGGCGTTGTTGCGCGAGATGGCCTCCGGGCCGGGGGCCGTGCTGCTGTGCGGCCGCTACGAGGGCGTCGACCAGCGCTTCCTGGACCGCCACGTCGACCTGGAGCTGAGCCTGGGCGACTTCGTGCTTTCGGGCGGCGAGCTGCCGGCGCTCGCGTTGCTGGACGGCATCGCCCGGTTGCAGCCCGGCGTCCTGGCCGACCCGCGCTCGCACGAGCAGGACAGCTTCGAGGACGGCCTGCTGGACTGCCCGCACTTCAGCCGTCCCGAGGTGCTGGACACGGCGGACGGCCCGCTGCCGGTGCCGCCGGTGCTGCTTTCGGGTCATCACGCGGCCATCGCACGCTGGAGGCGCGAGCAATCGCTGGCCCTGACGGCCCGCAGGCGACCGGACCTGATAGCCGCGGCCCGTGCGGCCGGCAGGTTGAGCTCCGCGGACGAGCGGTACCTGGCGCAGTTGCCGCCCGCCTGAGCCCTTCGGCTATAATGGCAGGCTTTTCGATCCTCTGCCGGGCAAGAAGGGCAGGTCGATCAGCTCATGCATGCATGAGCTGACGAACCAGGAGCCCATCGACGCCACTCAAGCGCCGGCACGATCCCATTCGGAGAACCCCGTGGACCTGATCCGTACCCTCGAGCAAGAAGAAATTGCTCGCCTGAACAAGACCATCCCGGCCTTCGCGCCCGGCGACACGGTCATCGTCAACGTCAACGTCGTCGAAGGCACCCGCAAGCGCGTGCAGGCCTACGAAGGCGTGGTGATCGCCAAGCGCAACCGTGGCCTGAACTCCAGCTTCATCGTGCGCAAGATCTCCAGCGGCGAAGGCGTCGAGCGGACCTTCCAGCTCTACAGCCCGCTGATCGCCTCGATCGAAGTCAAGCGCCGTGGTGACGTGCGCCGTGCCAAGCTGTACTACCTGCGCGAGCGTTCGGGCAAGTCGGCCCGCATCAAGGAAAAGCTGGCCTGACCTTCGGGTCATCCCGCTGCTGACCAGCGGGTCGCGTGTAGCTTGCGAGCTGACGCCGCCACCAGGAGCCGCCCCGGAGGGCGGCTTTTTGTCGTCTGGCGTAAGCTCGACCGCCATGCCCGCCGACGCCTCCACCTCTGCTCAACGGCCCAGCCGCCCTCCCATCCGGGATCCGCACCTGGTTCCGGTGGTGGGCCATGATGGCCACCTGCCCGCCATCCCGGACGAACGACTGGTGCCCGAAGCACTTCGCGCCCGCCTGGCCCGCGTGGACGGCTGGCAAGCCCCCATCAGTGGCGACGGGGCTCGCCCCGAATGGTTCGGTGATCGTCCCGCCACGGCCGCCTCGGTGCTGGTGCCCCTGGTCCAGCGGCCCAACGAACTGCACGTTCTGCTGACGCGTCGCACCGACCATCTGCACGACCACGCCGGCCAGATCAGCTTTCCTGGCGGCCGGGCGGAGCCCAGCGATGCCGACGCAGTCGCCACCGCCTTGCGCGAGGCCGAAGAAGAGGTCGGCCTTTTGCACCACCAGGTGGATGTGATCGGCCACCTGCCGACCTACACCACGGTGACGCGCTTTGTCGTGACGCCGGTCGTCGCGCTCGTGCGGCCGGATTACACGCTCGACCTCGACGACTTCGAGGTCGCCGAGGCCTTCGAGGTGCCGCTGCGCTACCTGATGGATCCGGCCCATCACCAGCACCACGAGTTCGCGTTCGGCGGCGCCACGCGTCGCTTCCTGTCGATGCCGTGGCGACCGGGGCACGGAGATCCACGCGAATACTTCATCTGGGGCGCGACCGCCTCGATGCTGCGCAACCTCTACCACTTGCTGTCCACGGACTGAGGCGCGTCACCCGGTCGTTATCATCGGCGTCGATGAGTTTCTTCGCTGTTCTCTTCGCGCTGCTGATCGAGCAGGTCAAGCCGCTGCCGCGCGACAACTGGGTGCACGATTCGCTGGCCGACTGGGTAGGCTGGACTGGCCGCAATTTCGACGCCGGAAAGCCGCACCACGCCAAGGTGGTGTGGTTCGTGACCGTCATCGTTCCCGCACTCGCCAGCTGGGGCGTGCATGCGGCCATCGCCCATTTCAGCGTCATCGCTGCCCTCGTGTTCGACGTCGCAGTCGTCTACCTCACGCTGGGGTTCCGTCAGTTCAGCCACTACTTCACCGACATCCGCGAGGCGCTGGAGCGAGGCGACGAGGACCAGGCGCGCCGGCTGCTCGCGGAATGGCGGCATCTCGACGCCAGCGAGCTGCCGCGCAACGAGCTGCTGCGCCACGTGCTGGAGCATGCGCTGCTGGCCGCGCACCGCCACGTCTTCGGCGTCTTCTTCTGCTACGTCATCCTGGCCGCCGTCGGTCTCGGCCCGGCGGGCGCGGTCTTGTACCGGATGGCCGAGTTCGCGAGCCGGTACTGGGCATTCAAGAGCCGTACGCTCGGCGTGGCCGTGAACGAGAATCTGCGCGACCTGTCCCAGCGCGCCTTCAGCCTCATCGACCACGTGCCCGCCCGCCTGACGGCCTTCGGCTTCGCGGTCGTAGGCAATTTCGAGGAGGCGGTCGCCGGGTGGCGCCGCGACGCGGAGCTCTGGCGGCATGCGAACGAGGGGATCATCCTGGCGGCCGCGGCGGGTGCAGTGGGCGTGCAGCTGGGTGGCGGTGCCGCACCTGGCGTGACGCCCGATCGCTCCAAGACCTTTGCGCAGGGCGGGGATGCCGAAGCGGCCGAGGCCGCGGGCTCGACCCCCGGGATACCGCCCCAGCTTGGCCACCTCGGCAGCGTGGTCGGCCTGGTCTGGCGCTCGATGGTGCTGTGGATGTTGTTGCTGGCCCTGCTGAAGCTCGCCAACCTGCTCGGATAGACCGCCGATCGATCAGCCCTTGCGCTGACCGGCGTCCAGCTCGTCCCACAAGCCTTCGTACAGCCTCATCCGGTTCGGCGAGATCTCGCCACGATCGGCGGCGGCACGCACGCCGCAGCCGGGTTCGTGGCGATGGGTGCAGTTGTAGAACCGGCATTGGCCGAGATGGGCCCGCAGGTCGGGCATGAGCTCGGCCAGGCGCTGTGGCGCTATGTGCATCAGGCCGAATTCCTGGAAACCGGGAGAGTCGAGCAAGGCGCCGCTTCGGGCTTCGTCGAGCCAGTACCAGGTGGTCGTGGTCGTGGTGTGGCGGCCTGCCGAGAGGGCCTGCGAGATCTCGCCCACCTGGGCATCGGCGCGCGGCACCATCAGGTTGATCAGCGTGCTCTTGCCCATTCCGCTGGCACCCAGCACCAGGGTCGTCCGCCCGGCGAACCGAGGAACCAGCGCGGCACGTGCAGCTTCAGGCACGCGGGCCAGCGAGGTCTCGATCACGGGGATGCCCATCGCGCGGTACGGGGCCAGCCGCTCTCGCGCTTCCGCGGCCGCGGGAAGGTCGGTCTTGTTCAGCAGCAAGGCGCTGGCGATGCCGGCATCCTCGGCGGCGATCAGCGCCCGGGTCAGCTGGCCTTCGCTGAACATCGGTTCGCCGGACAGCACGACCAGCAACTGGTCGATGTTGGCGGCAAAGGACTTGCTGCGCCATTCGTCCTGCCGCATCAGCAGGTTGCGCCGCGGGTCGAGTGCCTCGATCACGGCCTCGTCCCCGGCCGACTGCCAGCGGACACGGTCGCCCACGACGGCCAGATTCTTCTTGCCCCTGGGGTGGGCGATGATCCGCACGCCTTCCGGCGTCTCGATCACCACGTGGCGACCGTGGGCGCCGACCACCAGCCCGGTGTCGAGGTCTGAGTGCTTCAAGTCTTCAGCGCCGCCAGCCGTTCGCTGGCCGGCGGGTGCGAGTAGTAGAAGCGGGCGTACACCGGATCGGGCGTCAGCGTGCTGCCGTTGTCCTCGTGCAACTTGAGCAGCGCCGAAGCCAGGTCGGCTCCGTCGGTCTGTGCGCGCGCATAGGCATCTGCCTCGAACTCGGCCTTGCGCGACCAGCGCGCCGACAACGGTGAGGCGAAGAAGAGGAAAGACGGCGCGGCCAGCATGAACAGCAGCAGCGCGAGCGCGTCGTTGGGCGCCTGCAGATTCGGTGCGACACCGAGGCCCACGTAGAACGCAGGCTGCCGGGCCAGCCACCCCAGCAGCGCCAGCGCGACGAGCCCGACCGCGAAGGAGCGCAACGTCATCACCAGCACGTGCTTGTGGTGGAAGTGACCCAGCTCGTGGGCCAGCACCGCCTCGACCTCGCGACCGGCCAGGCGCGACAGCAGGGTGTCGAACAGCACGACGCGCTTGGCGCGGCCGAGTCCGCCGAAATAGGCGTTGACGTGGCTGGAGCGGCGGCTGCCGTCCATCACGAACAGGCCTTTTGCCGTGAAGCCGCAGCGAGCCATCAGGCTTTCCACCCGCTCCACCAGCGCACTGTCGCCCAGGGGCTCGAAGCGATTGAACCAGGGCGCGATCCAGGTCGGGAAGATCACCTGCATCAGCAGCACGAACCCGACCCACAGCACCCACGCCCACAACCACCACGCGGTCCCGGCGGTGTGCATCACCCACAGCACGGCGGCCAGCATCGGCGCTCCGATGGCCACCGCGAGCACCGTGCCCTTGGCCATGTCGCTGAAGAACAGCGGCAAGGTCATGCGGTTGAAGCCGAACCGCTGCTCGAGCCGGAAGACGCGGTACAGCTCCAGGGGAAGGTCCACCAGACCGCTGATCAGCGCGAAGGCTCCGAACAGCAGCAACTGGTAGGCGAGGTCGCCCCAGCGCGGCTGCACGGCGTCGCGCACCAGACTGTTCAGTGCGTCCAGGCCTCCGAGCAATGTCCACGCAAGCAGCAGCACGGCGGCCAGCGTGTCGGCCAGCATGCCGAAGCGCAGACGGGCCATCGTGTAGTCGGCGGCACGCTGGTGCGCTTCCAGCGCCATGGTGGCGTCGAAGGGTGCGGGGACGGCGTTGCGGTGCAGGCGGACGCTGCGGGCCTGTCGCCCGGCGAGCCAGAACTTGACCGCCTGCGAGGCGATGAGTGCCGCCACGAGCGACAAGGAGACGGTCAACGGCTGCATGGGCGCGAGTGTAGTTGTTGGACAATCGCCGGCTCATCCAAGCGGGACGAACCATGAGCGCCACGATGCTGCAGAAGAACGAGCACAACCTGATCTGGATCGACCTGGAGATGACCGGGTTGAAGCCGGACAGCGACCGCATCATCGAAATCGCCGTGGTCGTCACCGATCCGCTTCTGACGGTGCGCGTCGAAGGGCCGGTCTTCGCCATCCACCAGACCGACGCCGTCCTCGACGGCATGGACGCCTGGAACAAGGGCACGCACGGCCGCAGCGGCCTGATCGACCGGGTCAAGGCATCGGAGATCGACGAGGCCGAGGCGGAGGCCCGGGTGATCGAGTTCCTGGCGGCCTACGTGCCGGTGCGCAAGAGCCCGATGTGCGGCAACTCGATCTGCCAGGACAGGCGCTTCCTGGCCCGCTACATGGCCGGGCTGGAAGCCTTCTTCCACTACCGCAACCTGGATGTCAGCACCTTGAAGGAGCTGGCGCGTCGCTGGAAGCCATCCGCCCTGGAAGGCTTCAAGAAGGCTCAGGCCCACACCGCGCTGGCGGACATCCACGAGTCGATCGACGAACTGCTGCACTACCGTGCGCAGCTGTTGAACGTCTGAGGCCCTGTGAGCCAGGCCTCGGGCTGACTACTTCTTCTTGATCGCCGTCACGACGTACTGACCGTCGACCTTGTCGGCGGTGAATTCGATGCGGTCCCCGACCGCCAGGCCATCCAGCAGCGTGACGGGCTTGGCCCGGTAGACCATGGTCATGGCCGGCATGTCGAGGTTCTTCACCTCGCCCCCGGCGATGGTGACCTTGGCCTGGGCGCGATCGATCTTGCGCACCTCGCCGTCGGCCGCCTGGGCCGAGGTGGCGGCCAGCCCACCGACGAGGGCGGCAGCGGCAATGGCGGCGATCCAGTTCATGGCAAGAAACTCCTGAGGTGACGACCCTACAACCCTCGAACCGGGCGGCCGGATGACACGCGGCGAGTGGGGGGGCTTCCCTAGAATGCGTCCGGTTGCCCATTATTCCCGTCACTTCCTCCAGCCCGCCATGACACACGTTTCCGCGCCTGCCAACGTCGACCACATCCAGCCGCGCGAAAAGGCCGAGATCCTGGCCCAGGCGCTGCCGTACATCCGCAAGTTTCACGGCAAGACGCTGGTCATCAAGTACGGCGGCAATGCCATGACCGATCCCGGCCTGCAGCAGGATTTCGCCGAAGACGTGGTGCTGCTCAAGCTGGTGGGGATGAACCCGGTGGTGGTGCACGGCGGCGGGCCGCAGATCGACGAGGCGCTTTCCCGCCTGGGCAAGAAGGGCACCTTCATCCAGGGCATGCGGGTGACCGACGAGGAGACGATGGAGGTCGTCGAGTGGGTGCTCGGCGGCGAGGTGCAGCAGGACATCGTCGGCCTCATCAACGCCGCTGGCGGCAAGGCCGTCGGCCTGACCGGCCGGGACGGCGGGATGATCCGCGCGCGCAAGCTGAAGATGGTCGACAAGGACGATCCGAGCAAGGAGCACGATGTCGGCCAGGTCGGCGAGATCGAGTCGATCGACCCGAGCGTCGTCAAGGCGCTGCAGGACGACCAGTTCATCCCGGTCATCAGCCCGATCGGCTTCGGCGAGGCCAACGAGAGCTACAACATCAACGCCGACGTGGTGGCCGCCAAGCTCGCGACCGTGCTCAAGGCCGAGAAGCTCGTGATGCTGACCAACATCACCGGCGTGCTCGACAAGCAGGGCCAGCTGTTGACCGACCTGACCGCGCGCCGCATCGACGAGCTCTTCGCCGATGGGACCATTTCCGGCGGCATGCTGCCCAAGATCGCCGGCGCCCTCGATGCCGCCAAGAGCGGCGTGAACGCCGTGCACATCATCGACGGCCGCGTGCCGCACTCCATGCTGCTGGAGATCCTGACGGACCAGGCCTACGGCACCATGATCCGATCGCATTGATGACCCACCCCCGGAGCGCCTTCGGCACTCCCCCTCAAGAGGACGCCGCCAGCGGACCGGCAAAGCCGGCTCCGCAACGGCTGCTTGGTTTGCGCGTGCCCTTGCTACGCGCCCCTCTCCAACCAGCGTCACGAGCATTTCGGTGATCATGCATCCCTCGGGCGCCGGCATGGCGGCCGCCTGCGGCGCCGGCTTCCTCTGGGGCACCGGCGCGCTGGTGGTCAACCTGCTGATCGCGCGCTACGGGCTGCGGCCCGAGAGCATTTCCTTCTGGCGATTCGTGGTCGGAGGCGTGCTGCTGATGGCCTTGTTCGCACGGCCTTCCGTGTGGCCTCGCATGCGTGCGCAAGGGCTGGCGCTCGTCGGTGCGGGGGCGTGCATGGCCCTGTACGTGCTGTGCTGGTTCCTCGGCATCGCGCGTATCGGCGCGGCGGTCCCTACGCTGATAGCGCTGTGCCTGCCCCCGGTGCTGGTGACCCTGGTGGGCGTGGCTCGCGGCCGCGAGCGGATGGACGCACCGCTGGCCATGACGCTTGCGGCCGCACTGGCCGGCACCGCGCTGGTCGTCCTTCGCGAAGGGGGGCCTGCCGCGGATGCGCCGGCCGGCACCGTGCTGGCGGGCGTGCTCTTCTCCATCGCTTCGGCGGTGCTCTACGCCGGCTTCACGCTGGTCAGCGGCCGGCTGTCGCAGGCCCTGGGCGCCGGCCCGGCGACCATGGGCCTGACCGTGGTGGCGGCAGCGGTGATGGGCTTGAGTGCTGTCTACGCGCCGCTGGCGTGGCCCGGCGATGCGCCGCCCGAGGCCTGGCTGCTGTACCTGGGCCTCGTGACGGCGGCGTTGGCGCTGCTGGCTTTCAGCTGGGGTGCCGCGCGCCTCAGCCCGACTGCGCTGACCGTGGCGACGCTGGTCGAGCCCTTGACGGCGGTGCTGCTGGCCGCGCTCCTGCTCGGCCAGGCTCTGAGCGCTTCGCAATGGCTGGGCGCGGGGCTGATGATCGCCGGCATCGCGGCCCTCGGCCGGCGTGACGCACGGCGGGCCGCTGCCGGAGCGGTCCATGCCTGAGCGCGTCTGGCTGTTCGATCTCGACAACACGCTGCACGACGCGTCGGCCGCGGCCTTCGGTCCCCTGACCGAAGCGATGACCGCCTACATCGCCAGGGAGCTGTCCCTGGATCCGGATGCGGCCGCAGCGTTGCGTGTGCAGTATTGGCGCCGCTACGGCGCGACCTTGCTGGGCCTGATTCGCCACCATGGGATCCAGCCCGCGCATTTCCTGCATGACACGCACCTGCTGCCGGGCCTGGAGCAGCGCTTGCGCCACCACCCGCACGACGCGGCGGCGCTGCGCCGCCTGCCCGGTCGCAAGCTGGTGCTGACCAACGCCCCCGTCGCGTACGCCGAGCGCGTGTTGCGGGCGCTGGGCTTGCGGCGCTGTTTCGACGGCATCGTGGGGATCGAAGGCATGACGATGTTCGGGCAGTGGCGGCCGAAGCCCGATGCGCGCATGCTGAGGGCGCTGGCCGCGCGACTGGGGGTCCCCGCGCGCCGCTGCGTGCTGGTCGAGGACACGCTCATCCACCAGAAGGCCGCACATGCCGTAGGCATGCGCACGGTGTGGATGCAACGCTGGGCAAAACAGGCGGTGCATGGCCCGGAAGTTGGTGTTTACCTGCACCGGAGGCCGACCTACGTGTATGCCAGAATCGCCTCGCTCCAACAGTTGCGCCGTGTGCCGTGATGCCTGACCTGCCCGAAGAAACCGAAGCGGCCCAGGCCGAGGCACCGAGCCCCGAAGCTGGCGACGCCGATCCGGTGGGCGAGCCCCCGTCGCCAGCGCGCAAGCGGCCCAAGCCCGGCGAGCGCCGGGTGCAGATCCTTCAGACACTGGCGGCGATGCTCGAGCAGCCGGGCGCCGAGCGAATCACCACCGCCGCCCTGGCCGCGCAACTGCAGGTCAGCGAGGCGGCGCTCTACCGTCACTTCGCCAGCAAGGCGCAGATGTTCGAGGGGCTGATCGAATTCATCGAGTCGAGCATCTTTGGGCTCGTCAACCAGATCACCGAGCGCGAGAGCGACGGTTCGGTGCAGGCCCAGCGCATCGCGCAGGTGGTGCTGCAGTTCGGCGAGAAGAACCCCGGCATGACGCGCGTGATGGTGGGTGACGCGCTGGTGTTCGAGAACGAACGCCTGTCCGCGCGCATGAACCAGTTCTTCGACCGCGTGGAGTCGCAGTTGCGACAGAGCCTGCGCCAGGCCGCCGACCATGCCGGCTCGACGATGCCGACGGTGGATGCCACCGGCCGGGCGTCGGCGCTGACCGCCTTCATCGTCGGCCGCCTGCAGCGCTATGCCCGCTCGGGCTTCAAGCGCATCCCGACCGAGCACCTGGACATCGCGCTGGGCCTGCTGACCTGAGGTGTCCGCGATGGCGGATTTCGCCCTGCATTGGGGCGGCGGTGAACTCCTGCTGTGTCCTGAGCGTGCCGCGTTCTGGGTGGAAAAGCGGGTGCTGCTCGTGGCCGATTTCCACCTCGGCAAGGCCCACAGCTTCCGGCGGCTCGGGGTGCCGGTGCCGGGTGGCACCAGCGAGGCGAACCTCATGCGGCTCGGTGCCCTGGTGCAGCGGCTCGCCGCCGCCGAAGTGGTCTTCCTGGGTGACTTCCTCCATTCCGCGCGCTCGCGGGGTGGTCCTGGCATCGACGCCTTCGCTGCGTGGAGCGCGCTGCGAAAAGACCTGGCCCTGACCCTCGTGCGCGGCAACCACGACCGGCAGGCCGGCGACCCGCCAACCGAACTGGGCATTGCGGTGGTCGACGAACCGCTGCGTCGCGGTCCGTGGTCGCTGTGCCACCATCCGTCACCGCGGCCTGGGCAGGCCAGCGTGGCCGGGCATCTGCATCCCGGCGCGACCTTGGGGGGGCGGACCTTCGACCGCCTTCGCCTGCCGGCCTTTCACGCACGAGAGAACGTTCTGGTGCTCCCTGCCTTCGGCGAGTTCACCGGGCTGGCGACAGTGCGCAGGCAGCCGGACGACCTGTGCTTCGTCACCGACGGCCTGACCGTCCGTCGACTGCCCTGAAGCCTCCCGTCCGGCGGCATGCGCATGAGGAGCCGACCGGTCCGCCGCCGGGGGTTCACTACACTCGGTGCATGGACGTTTCTTCCCTCGACGCGCTGCTGGCCCGGGCCGAGCGCGTGCTCGCGCGGCTCGAAGCCGTGCTGCCCCACCCGCCGGCCGCGCCCGACTGGTCGGCCTCGATCGCCTTCCGCTACCGCAAGCGCGCCGGCTCAGGGGTGTTGGAGCCCGTTCGCCACGTGGCCACCATCCGCCTGGGCGACCTGAAGGAAATCGACGCGCAGAAAGAGCGGCTGGCCCGCAACACCGAGCAATTCGTCTCCGGCGCCGCCGCCAACAACGTGCTGCTGACCGGCGCGCGCGGGACGGGCAAGAGTTCGTTGATCAAGGCCTGCCTGAACGAATACTCACCGCGCGGCCTGCGCCTGATCGAAGTCGACAAGGCGGACCTGGTCGACCTGCCGGACCTCGTGGACCTGGTCGCGGGCCGCCCGGAGCGCTTCATCGTCTTTTGCGACGACCTGAGCTTCGAGGAGGGCGAGCCCGGCTACAAGGCGCTGAAATCCATCCTCGACGGCTCGGTCGCCCAGGCCTCGGACAACCTGCTGATCTACGCCACCAGCAACCGGCGTCACCTGCTGCCCGAGTACATGAAGGAAAACCTGAGCTACCAGCACACCGAGGATGGCGAGGTCCATCCGGGCGAGGTGGTGGAAGAGAAGATTTCGCTGTCCGAGCGCTTCGGGCTGTGGGTGAGCTTCTATCCCTTCAGCCAGGCGGAGTACCTCGCCATCGTCGCCCAGTGGCTGAAGCACCACCAGCTCGGCGAGGCCCAGATCGAAGCGGCGCGTCCCGAAGCGCTGGTCTTCGCGCTGGAGCGTGGTTCTCGCTCTGGTCGCGTCGCGCACCAGTTTGCCCGCGACCTGGCCGGCCGCCTGTCTTTGGGGCAGGGCGCATGAGCTCGGTGACAGACGAGCGCACGCCGGTCGATGTCGCGGTCGGGGTGCTGGTCGAGCGGGATGCGGACGGCCAGGAAGGCCGGTTCCTTCTCACCTCCCGCCCCGAAGGCAAGGTCTACGCCGGCTACTGGGAGTTCCCCGGCGGCAAGATCGAGCGGGGCGAGACCGTGCATGACGCCCTGGCCCGCGAACTGCACGAGGAACTCGGCATCAGCATCGGTGAGAGCCACCCCTGGCAGGAACTGATGATGGACTACCCGCACGCGCGGGTCCGGCTGCACTTCTGCAAGGTCTACGACTGGTCCGGGACCTTCGAGATGCGCGAGCGCCAGTCGATGGCCTGGGAGAGCCTGCCGGTGCTGCGTCGGCCGGTCCTGCCGGGCACGATCCCCGTCCTGCAATGGTTCGCCGAAGAGCGTGGGCACCAGGGCCCGACGCATTCCGGCTGAGCGGGCTTGGCTACACTGCCCTGATGGATTGGCTGGATCATGTGCGCTGGGATCGCGACGGGCTCGTGCCGGCGATCGCCCAGGAGGCAGGCAGCGGCGATGTGCTGATGCTGGCCTGGATGAACCGGGAGGCTCTGGCCCGCACGGCGGAGTCGGGCGAGGCCGTGTACTGGAGCCGCTCGCGCGGTCGGCTGTGGCACAAGGGCGAGGAGTCCGGCCACGTGCAGAAGGTGCACGAGATCCGCCTCGATTGCGACCAGGATGTGGTGCTGCTGAAGGTGACGCAGCTCGGGCACGAACCCGGCGTCGCCTGCCATACGGGGCGCCACAGCTGCTTCTTCGAGCGGCTGGAGGGCGGCGCGGCCTGGACGGCCGTCGACCCCGTCCTGAAGGATCCCGCCACGATCTACACGAAATGACTCTCGCGATGACCCGTCCATTGGCCACCTCCTCCAATGACACGCTGCAACGCCTGGCGGAGGTGATCGAGTCGCGTCGCCAGGGCGATCCCGACAAGAGCTATGTGGCGCGCCTGTTCCACAAGGGCACCGATGCCATCCTGAAGAAGGTCGGCGAGGAGGCCACCGAGACCGTGATGGCGGCCAAGGACGGCGACCGGCAGAAGATCGTCTACGAGGTCGCCGACCTCTGGTTCCACTCGATGATCGCGCTGGCGCAGTTCGGCCTCACGCCGGCCGACGTGCTGGCCGAGCTCGAGCGGCGCGAGGGCTTGTCGGGGCTGGAGGAATTCGCCGCCCGCAAGGCGCAGGAGCGCGAGCAAGGAGAAAAGCCGTGAACGAAGTGACCACGACACTGGACCCGGGTCGGGACGACTCGCTGCGGACCATCGGCCACGTGAGCTACGCACTGCACGCCGTGGTGGCCGTGGGCGCCGTGCTGCCCGGGGTACAGGCCGCGACCCTGCTGCTGGTGATCGCGTTCGTCCTCGACCTGGTCAAACAGTCCGAGGCCGCGGGCTCCTGGCAGGAAAGCCACTTCCGCTGGCGCATCCGCAGCGTGCTCTGGGCCGGCGGGCTGTACATCCTGACGCTGCCGCTGTGGTTCCTGCTGGTCGTGCCGGGCTGGATCGCCTGGACCGGCATCTCGATCTGGTTCCTCTACCGCATTGCGCGCGGCTGGATGGCATTGAACGACCGCCGCCCGATGCCCGTCTGACTCAGGAAGCTTCCCGATGAGCACCGATCCGAACTGCATTTTCTGCAAGATCGTCGCCGGCCAGATCCCGGCGAAAAAGGCCTACGAGGACGACGACCTCATCGCCTTCCACGACATCCATCCCTGGGCCCCCGTGCACCTGCTGCTCGTGCCCAAGCGCCACATCGCCTCGATGGAGAGCGTGACGGAGCAGGACGGGGCGCTGATGGGCAAGCTGATGGTGCTGGCGCCCCGTCTCATGGCGGAGGCCGGCGTCACCGGCGGCTTCCGTCAGGTGATCAACACCGGCCGCGACGGCGGGCAGGAGGTGCATCACCTCCACATGCATGTGATCGGCGGCCCGCGGCCCTGGGCCAAGGGTTGACGACAAGACAGCGGCGGGGGTTGAACTGCACGGCCTGACCCGCACTCTTACAATCCGCAGTTGGTTTTTGGAGAAACGTCATGGGATCGTTCAGCATCTGGCATTGGCTGATCGTGTTGCTGGTGGTGGTGCTGATCTTCGGCACGAAGAAGCTGAAGAACGTCGGCTCCGACCTCGGCTCCGCGGTCAAGGGTTTCAAGGACGGTGTGAAGGGCGGCTCCGAATCGGGCGAGCCTCTGCCGCCGACCCAGCAGGTGAGCAGCAACCCGGGCGGCAAGCCGGTCGACAGCAACACCGTCGACGTCGAAGCGAAGAACAAGGTCTGACCGCTTGATCGACTTCGGATTCGACAAGATCGCGCTCATCGGCGCGGTCGCGCTGATCGTCATCGGCCCCGAGAAGCTGCCGCGCGTGGCGCGCACGGTCGGCCATCTTGTCGGCAAGGCGCAGCGCTATGTGGCTGAGGTCAAGGCCGAGGTCAACCGCTCCATCGAACTGGAAGAACTGCAGAAGATGAAGTCGCAGTTCGAGACGGCCGCGCGCGACGTGGAGACAAGCGTCCGCAACGAGGTCAACCAGGCCTCCGACGCCCTGTCCCAGAGCTGGAACGACGCGGCCGGGTCGCTCGGGTCCGGCCTGGCGGCGGGCGCCACCGAGAACAGCACCGCGTGGACGCCCGCGCCGCCGGCCTACCAGCACCCGCACAAGAACTGGCGCCTCAAGCGTGCCGCCATCCCCGCCTGGTACAAGCAGCGTGAAGGCGTTCGCCGTCACGTGCAGTCGGGCGCGGCGCGGGTGGCCCGCTTCCGGCCGCCCGGATCGACGGGCGGCGCCAAATGAGCCGTATCCGAACCATCGTGCAGGCTCCATCCCGCTGGGCGGGGCCGGCCGCAGCGCGCCCCGGGGTGCTGCGATGAGCACCGAGCCAAAGGACGAGCTCGAAGGCACCGAAGCGCCATTCGTCTCCCACCTCGTCGAGCTGCGCGACCGGCTGGTGCGCGCGCTGATCGCCGTGGGCATCGCATTCGGCATCCTGGCCGCCTATCCCGGGCCGGCGGGCCTGTACGACATGCTGGCCGCGCCGCTGGTTGCCACCTTGCCCCACGGCGCGACGATGATCGCGACGAACGTGATCTCGCCCTTCCTGGTGCCCTTGAAGATCACGCTGATGGCGGCCCTGATGCTCGCGCTGCCGGTCGTGCTCTACCAGCTCTGGGCCTTCGTGGCGCCAGGCCTGTACAGCCACGAGAAGCGACTGGTGCTGCCGCTGGTTGTCTCCAGCACCTTGCTGTTCTTCGCGGGGGTGGCGTTCTGCTACTTCTTCGTCTTCGGCAAGGTGTTCGCGTTCATCCAGAGCTTTGCGCCGAAGAGCATCACGGCGGCGCCGGACATCGAGGCCTACCTGGGCTTCGTGCTCTCGATGTTCATCGCCTTCGGCGTGGCCTTCGAGGTGCCGGTGGTCGTGGTGGTGCTGGCGCGCATGGGTGTGGTCAGCGTCGAGAAGCTGCGCGCCTGGCGCGGCTACTTCATCGTCGTGGCTTTCATCGTCTCGGCGGTCATCACGCCGCCGGATGTTGTCTCCCAGCTGTCGCTGGCGATCCCGATGTGCCTGCTCTACGAAGTCGGCATCCTGGCGGCGGGGCTATTCATCAGGCATACCCAGGCGCCGGAGACCGCCGAGTAGGTCGCAGCCGCCCTACTCCGGGTTGCGCTGAGGAGCCGAGGACTTTGGCCGCTGAGCGACCGTCACCTTCAGGTCCAGGGCCTTCTCGCCGCGCTGCACCCCGATGAGGGTCTCTGACCGCGGCTTGAGGGCCGCGACGGCGTTCATCAGCTGCGCGGTGTTGCGCACCGGCTTGTCCCCGATGCGGGTGACGACGTCACCCGGCTTCATCCCGGCACTGCTGGCGGGGCCATCCTGCAGCACGCCGGTGATCAGCACGCCTTCATGCACCGGCAGCTTGAAGCTCTGGGCAAACTCCGGATCGAGGTCGCGTGGCTGAACGCCGATCCAGCCCCGGGTGACCTGGCCTTCCGTCACGAGGCCTTCCATCACCTGCCGGGCCAGGTCGATCGGGATCGCGAAGCCTATGCCCATGCTTCCACCGCTGCGCGAATAGATCGCCGTGTTGATGCCGATCAGGTTGCCGTTGACGTCGATCAGCGCGCCGCCCGAGTTGCCCGGGTTGATGGCGGCATCGGTCTGGATGAAGTTCTCGAAGGTCGACAAGCCCAGCCCGCTGCGTCCCATGGCGCTCACGATGCCCGAGGTCACCGTCTGGCCCACGTTGAACGGGTTGCCGATGGCCAGCACCGCGTCGCCGATCTGCATCTGCTCGATGTTGCCCAGCGTGACGGTCGGCAGGCGATCGAGCTCGATCTTCAAGACCGCCACGTCGCTTTCCGGGTCCGTTCCGACCAGCTTCGCATGAGCCTCGCGGCCATCGGACAGGCGCACCTGGATGTCGTCCGCGCCCTCGATGACGTGGTTGTTGGTCAGCAGGAATCCCTCCGGCGAGACGATCACGCCCGATCCCAGGCCGACCTGCGGCTCCTGGCGGGCGGGGTGCTGGCCGAAGAAGAACCGAAACCACGGATCCTGTGATCTCGGATCGGCGGATGCCGGAGCGCGGCTGGCCGTGACGCTGACCACTGCCGGCGCGGCCCGCCGGGCGGCTGATGCGAGGGGCTGGTTGGGCACCCCACCGGTGGCCAGCGAAACCGGCACGCTGCTCGTGGGCGATGAGGTCAGCACCTGGACGCTGCCCGGGCTCAGGCCGCGCTGCAGCCATTCCGGCTTGAACGTGCCGACGACGAACAACAGCGCGACGGCGACCGTCACCGTCTGGGAAAATACGAGCCAGATTCTGCGCATGGCGTGCAAGAGGTGGGGTATCCGATGGCTGCACGGGCCGAGGTCGAGACGTTCCTTCAGCAACTGCTGGCACCGGAGCGGTTCAAGGATTATGGGCCGAACGGTCTGCAGGTGGAGGGCCGCGCGGAGATCCGCAAGGTGGTCTCCGGCGTGACCGCCAGTCTGGCCCTGATCGACGCTGCCGCGCAGGCCGGAGCCGACATGCTCCTGGTCCACCACGGTCTGTTCTGGCGCGGCCAGGACGGCCGGCTGACCGGCTGGCTCAAGGCGCGGGTCGAGCGGTTGATGGATGCCGGCATCAATCTCTTCGCCTACCACCTCCCACTGGATGCGCACCCCGAGTTCGGCAACAACGCTCGCCTCGGGATCGAACTGGGCCTGCAGGCCGATGGCCGCTTCGGCGAACAGGACCTGGGCTTCATCGGCCATGCGGGGGGGGCTATCGAACTGAAGGAGTTGCAGGAGCGGGTCGCCCAACGCCTGCTCCGCCCACCGTTGGCCGTGCCAGGCGATGGCCGGCCCCTGCGCCGCATCGCCTGGTGCACCGGCGGGGCGCAGGGCTACTTCGAATCCGCGATCGCCGCGGGCGCCGACGTCTATCTCACCGGCGAGATCTCCGAGCCGCAGGCGCACCTCGCGCGCGAAACCGGCGTCGCCTTCCTGGCCTGCGGCCACCACGCGACGGAGCGCTACGGCGCGCCGGCCGTGGCCGGGCACCTGGCCCGCTCGCTGGGCATCGAGCACCGCTTCATCGAGATCGAGAACCCCGCATGAGGATGATCGATCAACCACTGTTGGTGACGATGGGCGACCCCAGCGGCATAGGCCCGGAAATCATCGCCAAGGCCTGGGCGTCAAGCCAGTTGGGCGGAGCCGTCGTGTGCGGCGACCTGCAGGTGATGCGAAGGGCGCTGGCGACGACCGGCATCACCCGACCCGTCGCGGCGCTGGATTCACCAATCGATCTTCCGGCGGTGCCGGAGGGGGCCCTCCCGGTCTGGCAGCCTGAAGGACTGCCCGCTGGCCTGTCAGGCCTGCCCTGGGGGCAGATCTCGCCGGCGGCTGGCGCCGCGGCCGCGCGCTGCATCGAATGCGCAACGGCCCAAGTGCTGGCGGGGCGTGCGCGTGCCCTCGTCACGGCGCCGATCCACAAAGAGGCGCTGGCAGCCGCGGGTGTCGACTTCCCCGGCCACACCGAGATGCTGCAGGCCCTGGCGGCGCGCCACGCCGGCCTCGGTCAAGCGCCCGCGGTGCGGATGATGCTGGCCAACGAGGAACTGCGCGTCGTGCTGGTGACGATCCATGTGTCGCTGCGGCGGGCGATCGATCTGCTCGACACGCCGGGCATCCTGCAGACCCTGCGAATCACCCACGAGGCCGGCCGCCGATTCGGCCTGGCCGCGCCGCGCATTGCCGTGGCTGGGTTGAATCCGCATGCCGGGGAGGGCGGCCTGTTCGGGGACGAGGAACTGAGCATCATCGCGCCCGCCATCCAGGCCGCCCGCGACGAGGGGATCGACGCGAGCGGCCCTTACGCACCCGACACGGTCTTCATGCGGGCCCGCCACGCCGCCGGCCATCCCGGCGAGTTCGATTTCGTGGTCGCCATGACGCACGACCACGGCCTGATCCCGGTCAAGTACCTGGGGGTGGAGCACGGCGTCAACGTCACGCTGGGCCTGCCCTTCGTGCGGACCAGCCCGGACCACGGAACGGCCTTCGACATCGCCGGGACGGGTCGGGCGGATCCTTCCAGCCTGGTGGCGGCCACGGCCATGGCGTGCCGGCTGGCCGCCGCGTGAGGGATCAGGCGCTCGGCCGTGTGCGAATAGCGTCGCGGATCTCGCGCAGCAGCGTCACGTCCTGGGGCTCGGGAGCGGCGGCGGGCGGGGCGGGCTCCTCCTGGCGGCGCTTCAGGCGATTGATCTGGCTCACCATCACGAAAATGATGAAGGCCAGGATGGCGAAATTCAGTGCCACCGTGACGAAGCTGCCGTAGGCGAAGACGGCGCCTGCCTTCTTGGCCTCGGCCAGCGTGGTGGCCGTCTGGCCTGCCAGGGGGATGAAGTAGTTGGAGAAGTCCAGCCCGCCGAAGATCAGCCCGACGAACGGCATGATCACGTCGGCGACCATCGAGTCGACGATCTTGCCGAAGGCCCCTCCGATGATGACGCCGACCGCGAGGTCGACGACATTGCCCTTCATCGCGAATTCCTTGAACTCGGTCGCGAATCCCATCTGAAGACTCCTTCTGGTTGGTGGATCGATACCCGCCCGGGCGCGTCGAGCGGCGGTGCCGGCCGCAGTATTGCCGCCTGACGTGCCGTGTCAATGCAGGGTTGGCTCCGTGCACCCGGCGCCACAGGGCAGCGGTAAAGCAGTGTGTCTTGTCAGCTAAAATGCCGGATTGCCCGAGACCCGATCGCAAATGGGATCGTTCCGACGAGCCCTCTTGATCGCGGCGTCATCCCAGTCTTCAAGAGCTCCAAAAAGGACCCCCATGAGTGATAACGCGGTGGACCAAGGCAAGCGCACGTGGCTGATCACCACCAGTTGCGCAGGTGCCGTGGGCGGAGTGGCGGCGGCGGTGCCCTTTGTCAGCACATTCGCGCCATCCGAGCGCGCGAAGGCCGCCGGTGCGCCCGTCGAGGTCGACATCAGCGCCCTGAAGCCGGGGGAGAAGATGACTGTGGAATGGCGTGGCAAGCCGGTCTGGGTGGTCCGCCGCACGCCCGAGCAACTCGCCGAGCTGCCGAAGAACGATGCGCAGCTCGCCGACCCGATGTCCGAGCGCAAGGCTTATCCGATCCCTGCCTACGCCAAGAACGAGGCCCGCTCCATCAAGCCGGAGTACCTGGTGGTGGTCGGCATCTGTTCGCACCTCGGTTGCTCGCCGAGCGACAAGTTCGCCTCGGGCGCGCAACCCTCGCTGCCGGACGACTGGAAGGGCGGCTTCCTCTGCCCCTGCCATGGCTCCACCTTCGACATGGCCGGTCGCGTGTTCAAGAACAAGCCCGCGCCAGACAACCTCGAGGTGCCGCCGCACATGTACCTGTCGGACTCCCGCATCCTGATCGGCGAAGACAAGAAGGCCTGAGGCCTAGGCACGACCCGACTCAAGAAAGGCAACCATGGCTGAATTCAAAGTCGCGCCGGCGGACGCGCCGCTCGCCCAGAAGGTCACCGTCTGGTTCGAGAACCGGTTCCCCACCGCGTTCGACGAGTACAGGAAGCACATGTCGGAGTACTACGCTCCGAAGAATTTCAACTTCTGGTACTTCTTCGGTTCGCTGGCGCTGCTGGTGCTGGTGATCCAGATCGTCACCGGCATCTTCCTGGTGATGCACTACAAGCCCGACGCGGCGCTCAACGCCGCCGGCGTGCCGGTGGCCTTCGCCAGCGTCGAGTACATCATGCGCGACGTGCCGTGGGGCTGGCTGATCCGCTACATGCACTCGACGGGCGCGTCGGCCTTCTTCATCGTGGTCTACCTGCACATGTTCCGCGGGCTGATGTACGGCTCCTACCGCAAGCCGCGCGAGCTGGTCTGGATCTTCGGCTGCGCGATCTTCCTGTGCCTGATGGCCGAGGCCTTCATGGGCTACCTCCTGCCCTGGGGCCAGATGAGTTACTGGGGCGCGCAGGTGATCGTCAACCTGTTCGCCGCCGTGCCCTTCGTCGGCAATGACCTGTCGCTGCTGATCCGCGGCGACTACGTGGTCGGCGATGCGACCCTGAACCGCTTCTTCAGCTTCCACGTGATCGCCGTGCCGCTGGTCCTCATCGGGCTGGTCGTCGCCCACCTTCTCGCGCTGCACGACGTGGGTTCGAACAACCCGGACGGCATCGAGATCAAGGCGAAGAAGGACCCGGCCACCGGCATCCCCCTCGACGGCATCCCCTTCCATCCGTACTACTCGGTGCACGACCTGATGGGCGTGGGGGTGTTCCTGATCGTCTTCTGCGCGATCCTGTTCTTCGCCCCGGAGCTCGGCGGCTACTTCCTCGAATACAACAACTTCATCCCGGCCGATCCGCTGAAGACGCCGCCGCACATCGCGCCGGTGTGGTATTTCACGCCGTTCTATTCGATGCTGCGCGCGACCACCGACGACATGATCAAGGTGCTCGACGTCGTCATCGCGCTGGGGGCCATCGCCACGGTGCTGCGCGGCCGTCTCGGCGGCGCGGCCAAGGTGGGTGTGCTGGTCGCCGCCGCGGTGGGCATCCTGCTGCTCCATCTCTTCGACGCGAAGTTCTGGGGCGTGGTGGTCATGGGCGGCGCGGTGATCATCCTGTTCTTCCTGCCCTGGCTGGATCACAGCCCCGTGAAGTCGATCCGCTACCGCCCGGGCTGGCACAGCCTGCTGTACGGCGTCTTCGTGGTCATCTTCCTGATCCTGGCGTACCTCGGCATCCAGCCCCCTTCGGCCGCGGGCACCATCGTGTCGCAGGTCGGCACCCTGTTCTACTTCGGCTTCTTCCTGCTCATGCCCTGGTGGAGCCAGCTCGGCACCTTCAAGCCCGTGCCTGAGCGCGTGACCTTCCATCCGCACTGAACCGGCAGGAGAGCACCACACCATGATCAAGAAACTCGTTGCCGGCTGGATCGCCGCGCTGTGCCTGGTCAGCGGCGCCTTCGCTTCCGAGGGGGGCGTGGTCTGGGACAAGTTCCCGACCGAGCGGATGACCGACCTGGCCTCGCTGCAGAACGGCGCCAAGCTGTTCGTCAACTATTGCCTGAACTGCCACGGGGCCTCGTTCATGCGCTTCAATCGCATGAAGGATCTGGGCCTGACCGACGAGCAGATCAAGGACAATCTGATGTTCAGCGCCGACAAGGTCGGCGAAACGATGAAGGTGGCGCTGGAGCCCAAGCAGGGCAGGGCCTGGTTCGGAGCCGCGCCGCCCGACTTGTCCGTGATCGCACGCTCGCGTGCCGGCCAGGGCACGGGTGCCGACTATCTCTACACCTACCTGCGCACCTACTATCGGGACGACTCCACGGCAACGGGCTGGAACAACCTCGCCTTCCCTAGCGTGGCCATGCCGCACGTGCTGTGGGAACTGCAGGGCCAGCAGCGCGCCGTCTTCGAGGAGGTGTCCGATCCGCATGACCACGAGAAGACGGTCCATCGCTTCAAGGGCTTCGAGCAGGTCACGCCAGGAAAGCTCAGCCAGGCCGAGTACAACTCGGCGGTGGCCGACCTGGTCGCCTTCCTGCAATGGATGGGTGAGCCGGCCCAGGCCCACCGCGTCCGCCTCGGGGTCTGGGTCCTGATCTTCCTCGCGGTCTTCACCTTGTTCGCCTGGCGCCTGAACGCTGCCTATTGGAAAGACATCAAATAGCCGCCCATGACCGGCCGGCGGCGTGCCAAGCCGCCCGGCCTGCCGCGCAGTGAGCGCCCGCCGGCGCCACTGCGTTTTTCCGTTTCAGGCCCCGCATCGGGTCGAATCGATTTCGCTTTTCTCGACTGCTTCGAAAAGGAGCCCACCGCCATGATGGTGCTTTACTCCGGAACCACCTGCCCCTACTCGCACCGCTGCCGTTTCGTCCTGTTCGAAAAAGGCATGGACTTCGAGATCCGGGACGTCGACTTGTTCGCGAAGCCCGAGGACATCGCGCTGATGAACCCGTACAACGAGGTGCCCATCCTCGTCGAGCGCGACCTGATCCTGTACGAGTCGCACATCATCAACGAGTACATCGACGAGCGCTTCCCGCACCCGCAGCTGATGCCGGGTGATCCGGTGGCGCGGGCCCGCGTGCGCCTGTTCCTGTTCAATTTCGAGAAGGAACTGTTCTCGAACGTGAACCTGCTGGAAGGCCGCGGCATCAAGGGGACCGACAAGCAGCTGGAGAAGGCCCGCGCGCAGATCCGCGATCGCCTGACCCAGCTGGCGCCGATCTTCCTGAAGAACAAGTTCATGCTGGGCGACGACTTCTCGATGCTCGACGTGGCCATCGCGCCGCTGCTGTGGCGCCTGGACTACTACGGCATCGACCTGTCGAAGAACGCCGCGCCGCTGCTGAAGTACGCTGAGCGGATCTTCTCGCGCCCGGCCTACATCGAAGCGCTGACGCCTTCCGAGAAGGTGATGCGCAAGTAAGCGGGTTGCACCCGGCAAGCCAAGCCTCATGACCGCCACGCCTCCGACGACTCCGCCCGCACCGCCGACGGGCCCTGACCACCAGGGCACGTCGACCCGCCCGTACCTGATCCGCGCCCTGCACGACTGGTGCACCGACAACGGCTTCACCCCGTACCTCGCGGTGTTCGTCGATGGCAGCGTCCAGGTGCCCGTCGAGTACGTGAAGAACAACGAGATCGTCCTCAACGTCGGCTTCGAGGCCACCAGCGGCCTGAAGCTCGGCAACGACTACATCGAGTTCAAGGCCCGCTTCGGCGGGGTGGCGCGGGAAATCATCGTCCCGGTCGACCACGTGGTGGCCATCTACGCCCGGGAAAACGGCCAGGGGATGGCCTTCCCGATGCCGTCCGGTACGCCGGAGGGGGCACCGGCCGGGCTGGCCCTGCCCAGCGAAGGCGGCGAGGCCAACGGTGCCCGTCCGGGGCGCGGTCTCCGGCTGGCCCGGACCGAAACGACGAGTGGCGTGACTGCCACACCCGCGTCTGCGGCGGACGCCGGCCCCGGCGACGACGAGCCGCCCACGCCGCCGCGTCCTGCCCTCAAGCGTGTGAAGTGACCAGGCCGGGTCGGACGACCCGCCTAGAATCAAGCACTTGGCCGTGCCGGCTTAGCTCAGCTGGTAGAGCAACCGCCTTGTAAGCGGTAGGTCATCCGTTCGATTCGGATAGCCGGCACCATTTTTCGCGCGCGAGGCGTTCAGGCCTGCGCTGATTGAACCTTCACCCGGAGTGCAGTAGGCTTCCAGCCCCGCTCGGCCAGTGCCTGCTCGATGGCCGGCAGACATTGGCGAAGCTTGGCGGCCACCGCGCCGTTGGGCACGAGCAGGTTCCAGCCGGTCTCGTCCAGCACGCCTGCGCGCACATGGGGTTTCAGCCCCGCGGGCAGCACCTGGCGAACGGTCTCCATCCGCGCCTCGGCTTCCTTCAGCCGCTGCAGCAGCTGAGCCAGCGTCGCGTTCGCGCCGAGCGCTTCGTGGATCGGCCGGGTGTAGGGGCCGGGCGGTGAGGGAGCGGCAGGGCACATCGGGCAAGGAGTTTAGCGATGCAGATCTTGATCACCCACAGCAGCCTGGCGCGGACCCGGGTGCTGAGCCTGAGCCGATGGCAGATCAGCGTGGGACTGGCCAGCCTGGTGGTGGCGCTGCTGCTGCTGTCGGGGACCGTCTACCACTTCGTCTTTCTCAAGGCCGCCCGAGAGGGGTGGCCGGTGGTCAGTCAGCTGGTGCGGCTGGTGGTGCGCGACGAGATCGCGCAGCGCGAGCGCTACATGCAGACCAACCTCGACGCGATGGCGAAGAAGGTCGGCGAGATGCAGGCCCGCATGATCAACCTCGAGGCCATGGGCGAGCGCGTCACCGGTCTGGCGGGCGTCAAGCCCGAAGAACTCAAGGCGCTGCAGCGGCCGTCCTCGCCACCCGACCGGTCCGGCCGCGCCCCCGGCCAGGGCGGGCCGTATGTCCCCCTGGCCCATCCCAGCCTCGAACAGCTCGACCAGACCCTGAACGCCCTGGACCAGGTGGCCGACCAGCATGGCGATGTCTTCACCCTGGCCGAATCGCGCCTGTTCGAGTCGCGCCTGAAGGCCCTGATGGTTCCCAACTCGCGGCCGGTCGACGCGCCGGTCGGCTCGGGATTCGGATTCCGGATCGATCCCATCACCGGCCGTACCGCATTGCATACCGGACTGGACTTCTCTGCAGAGCCGGGCACACCGATCCTGGCCGCCGCCGGCGGCATGGTGGTCTCGACGGACTTCCATCCACAGTACGGCAATCTGCTCGAGATCGACCATGGCAATGGCTTGACGACGCGCTACGCCCATACCCAGCGCATCCTGGTGAAGGTGGGTGACCTGATCAAGCGCGGGCAGGCCGTCGCGCTGGTCGGCAACACCGGCCGGTCGACCGGGCCGCACCTGCACTTCGAGGTGCTGGTCGACGGCGTGATGCAGGACCCGGCCAAGTTCCTGGCGGCCGCATCCCCGCCGGCGATCGCGGGGGCTGCATCGGGAGCGGCGGCGGTCTCGACCGCGGCGCTGGCCATCGCGCCGTCGCGGCGCCATTGAGGGCGTCCACCAGGACCCGGGTGCTAAACTCGCCCGCTTTCGCGCCCGTGTCCGCCCGGCCTTCGCATGGCCGCCAGCAGCCGGGCGCGCCGCATAACGATTCAGCTGTCCCAGGGGCGCCACGGCGCGCAGGCTGACCTTGCAGAACGGGCCATGCGGCCCCAAGTCAGCAGGCGATCCATGGCTCGCCGACTCGGCGCCTCGCCGGTCCGGACCCGACCGACAGACTTCACCCCCGCGCGCCGCATGTTGCCCAAGCTCCTGACCCAGATTTTCGGCAGTCGCAACGACCGCCTGCTCAAAGGCTACCGCCGCACGGTCGAGGCGATCAACGCGCTGGAGCCTTCCCTCGCGGCGCTGGACGACGCGGCGCTGAAGGGCAAGACCGCCGAATTTCGCGAGCGGCTGGCCAAAGGCGAGACGCTGGACGACCTGCTGCCCGAGGCCTTCGCCGTGGTGCGTGAGGCGAGCAAGCGCACGCTGAAGATGCGGCACTTCGACGTGCAGATGATCGGCGGCATGGCGCTGCATGCCGGCAAGATCGCCGAGATGCGCACCGGCGAGGGCAAGACGCTCACGGCCACGCTGGCGGTCTACCTCAATGCGCTGCCCGCCAAGGGCGTGCACGTGGTGACGGTCAACGATTACCTGGCCCGCCGCGATGCCGAATGGATGGCGCGCGTCTACAACTTCCTCGGCATGAGCGTGGGCGTGAACGTCCCCGGCATGGATCGCGCCGAGAAGCAGGCCGCCTACGGCTCGGACATCACCTACGGCACCAACAACGAATACGGCTTCGACTACCTGCGCGACAACATGGTCCACGACGCGGGCGACCGCGTGCAGCGCCACCTGTCGTATGCCATCGTCGACGAGGTCGACTCGATCCTGATCGACGAGGCGCGCACGCCTCTGATCATCTCCGGCCAGGCGGAGGACCACACCGACCTGTACGTGCGCATCAACTCGGTCGTGCCGAAGCTGAAGAAGCAGATCGGCGAAGCGGACCTGCGAACGGGCGAGGGCGTGATCGAGGCAGGCGACTTCACCGTCGACGAGAAGAGCCACCAGGTCTTCCTGACCGAAGAGGGCCACGAGAACGCCGAGCGCATCCTTTCCGAGGCGGGCCTGCTGGCGGAAGGCGCGAGCCTGTACGACCCGGCCAACATCACGCTGATGCACCACGTGTACGCGGCGCTGCGGGCCAACCACCTCTACCAGCGCGACCAGCACTACGTGGTGCAGAACGGCGAGGTGGTCATCGTCGACGAGTTCACCGGCCGACTCATGACGGGCCGCCGCTGGTCCGACGGCCTGCACCAGGCGGTCGAGGCCAAGGAGGGCGTGCAGATCCAGAGCGAGAACCAGACGCTCGCCTCGATCACCTTCCAGAACTACTTCCGGATGTACGGCAAGCTGTCCGGCATGACGGGCACGGCCGACACCGAGGCCTACGAGTTCCAGGAGATCTACGGCCTGGAGACGGTGGTCATCCCGCCCAACCGGCCGACCATCCGCAAGGACGACCTGGACCTGGTCTACAAGACGGCCCGCGAGAAGTACAACGCGGTCGTCGACGACATCCGCAGCTGCCACGAGCGCGGCCAGCCCGTGCTGGTGGGCACCACCTCGATCGAGAACTCGGAACTCATCTCCGGCCTGCTGCAGAAGGCCAAGCTGCCGCACCAGGTGCTCAACGCCAAGCAGCACGCGAAGGAGGCCGAGATCATCGCCCAGGCCGGCCGGCCCGGCGTGATCACCATCGCCACCAACATGGCCGGCCGCGGCACCGACATCGTGCTGGGCGGCAACGTCGAGAAGCAGATCCAGTTCATCGAGGCGGACGAGAGCCTGCCGGCCGACGAGAAGGCGCGCCGCATCCAGCAACTCAAGGATGAATGGCAGGGCCTGCACGAGAAGGTCAAGGCCGAAGGCGGCCTGCGCATCGTCGCCACCGAGCGCCACGAAAGCCGCCGCATCGACAACCAGCTGCGTGGCCGCTCCGGCCGCCAGGGCGACCCGGGCGCCTCGCGCTTCTACCTGTCGCTCGAAGACCCGCTGATGCGCATCTTCGCGGGCGACCGCGTCAAGGCCATCATGGAAAGGCTGAAGATGCCCGAGGGCGAGGCGATCGAGGCGGGCATCGTGTCGCGCTCGATCGAGTCGGCCCAGCGCAAGGTCGAAGCCCGCAACTTCGACATCCGCAAGCAGCTGCTGGAATACGACGACGTCTCGAACGACCAGCGCAAGGTCATGTACCAGCAGCGCAACGAGATCCTGGAAGCGAGCTCGCTGGCCGACCAGATCACCAACCTGCGCAAGGCGACGATGACCGACGTCGTGCGCACCTACGTGCCCGTCGAAAGCGTCGAGGAGCAGTGGGACCTGCCCGCGCTGGAGAAGGTCCTGCGCGACGAGTGGCAAGTGGACGTGGCGCTGCAGCCTCTCGTCGAGGCGAGCGACTCCATCACCGACGACGACATCCTCGAGAAGGTGATCCAGGCGGCCGACGCCGCCTTCGAGGGCAAGCTGCAACTGGTCGGCGCCGAGCAGTTCACGCCGTTCATGCGGATGGTGCTGCTGCAGTCGATGGATTCGCACTGGCGCGAGCACCTGGCGGCGCTGGACTACCTGCGCCAGGGCATCCACCTGCGCGGCTACGCCCAGAAGAATCCCAAGCAGGAGTACAAGCGCGAGGCCTTCGAGCTGTTCGCGCAGCTGCTGGACGTGGTGAAGATGGAAGTGACGCGCATCCTGATGACCGTGCGCATCCAGACGCAGGAGCAGGTCAGCCAGGCGGCCGAGGCCATCGAGGAAAGCGCCGACCGCATCTCCAACGTCACCTACACCCATCCCAACGAGGACGGCAGCGTCAGCAGCGAGGCGGATCCCGCGACGCTTGCTTCGCAGGTCCCGCGCGTGGGCCGCAACGACCCGTGCCCCTGCGGCAGTGGCAAGAAGTACAAGGCCTGCCACGGGCGTCTCGCCTAACGTTCAAGTGCCGTGGATCGCGAACCGCCGATTCACGCGCGCCTTGAGCAGAGCCGGCTCGGCAGGGCTGCTCAAACCCCAGCGGGGGGCGGCCCGGGACACGCTCCCGAGCCTGGGGGCACCTTGTTCCGCATCGAGGCGGTCGACCACCAGCGCCAGCGCTTCCACGGCACCGTCGTTCTGGCGCGGCCTTGGTCCTTTGGGGCAATCACGGCGCTGCTGACCTTGCTGGTGGCAGCGCTGCTGGTGTTCGCCTGGAAGGCCGGGTTCACGCGCAAGGAAGTCGTCACCGGCATCGTCGTGCCCGACCGAGGCGTGATCCGCCTCGTGGCACCGCAGGCCGGGCGGGTGCAGGAGGTGAAGGCGGTGGCCGGGCAGGCCGTCAAGGCGGGAGACGCCCTGTTCGTCGTGCGCGACGAGCGCGTGGCCTCGACCGGCGCGAGCCGGGGCGACATCAGCCGCTCGCTCGCCGACCGCCTGCAACGCCTGGAGAGCGAAGCGCGCCAGCAGGAAGAACTGGCCACGCTGCGACAACGCGACCTGCGCGCTCGCGCCAGCCATCTCGAGGCGAGCCTTCGGCAGCTGGCCGAGGAGCGGCGCATCCAGCAGGAGCGTGCCAATGTGCTGAGCCGCGTGGCCGAAGGCCAGGCCCAGCTGGCCCGCGAAGGGATGGTCAGCCCCTTGCTCGCCGAAGCCAAGCGCGCCGAGGCGCTGGAAGAGCAGGCGCGCCTGGCGCGGCTGGACCGCAACCGCCTCGACACCGAGGGCGAGCTGGCGGCCGTGCAGGCCCAGCGGGGCGAGGCGCCTGTGCAGGCCGAGCGCGAGCAGTCCTCCCTTCGTCGCGAACTGGCGGCGCTGCGCCAGCAGATGGACGAGAGCGATCTGCAGCGCGAAGTGGTGGTGCACGCGCCGGACGACGGCGTGCTGGCCGCCGTCCTGGTGGAGCCGGGCCAGGCCCTCGATGCGGCGGCGGAGCTGGCGCACCTGGTGCCCAAGGGGGCCCAGCTGGTGGCCGAGCTGATGATGCCTTCGCGCGCGGCGGGCCAGGTGCAGCCGGGCCAGGCGGTGCAACTGCGCTTCGAGGCCTATCCCTACGAGCAGTTCGGCCTGGTTCCCGGCCGGGTGAGCAGCGTCTCCCTGAGTCCCGTGGCGACGGCCGAACGCACGGCCGGGCTCGTCTCGCCGACGACCGGCGGCGCAGCAGCCGTCTACCGCGCCCGGGTCGACATCGACATGGCCACGCTGCGCGAACGCACCGGCCAGGCGGTGCCGTTGCGCCCCGGCATGCTGCTGCAGGCCAGCATCGCGCTGGAGCACCGGACGCTCATCGAATGGGCCCTGGCGCCGCTGCTGGGCGTGGGGCGATCGCTGTGAGTTGCCCCGCATGACCGGGCGCCTGTTTGCCGGCTGGGGTCACCGGCTGCCGGTGATGATCCAGACCGAAGCCACCGAGTGCGGCCTGTGCAGCCTGGCGATGGTCGCCCACTATCACGGCCACCGGGCCGACCTCGCCCAGCTGCGGCTGCGCTTCGCCATCTCGCGCAAGGGTGCGACGCTGGAGGCGCTGATGCGCATCGCCGAGGCGCTGGGGCTGCAGACGCGTGCCCTGCGGCTGGACATGGATCAGCTGCCGCAGCTGCAATTGCCCTGCATCCTGCACTGGGACATGAACCACTTCGTCGTGCTCCGCTCGGTGAATGCACGCGAGGCGGTGATCCACGACCCGGCGGTGGGCGAGCGGCGCATGGGGCTGGCCGAGTTCGGCAAGCACTTCACCGGCGTGGCGCTGGAGGTGAGCCCGGGGCCGGGCTTCGTGGCGCAGGAGGAGGGCCCGCGGGTCTCGCTGCGCGGGCTGATGGGCCGCGTCAGCGGCCTGGGGCGGGGGCTGGCGCAGATCGGCCTGCTGGCGGCGCTGCTGGAGATCGTCACGCTCGCCACGCCGTTCTACCTGCAGTGGGTGGTGGACCACGTGCTGGTCAACGGCGACGAGGACATGCTGACCGTGCTGGGCCTCGGCTTCGCGCTGTTGGTGCTGGTGCAGGGCGTGATCCATGCGGTGCGGGGCTGGTTCGTCATCGTGCTCGGCACGAGCCTGAACTTCCAGTGGCTCGGCAACGTCTTCGCGCACCTGGTGCGCCTGCCGCTGGACTTCTTCGAGAAGCGGCACATCGGCCACATCCTGGCCAGCTTCGGCGCGGTGGGCACCATCCAGCGCACCCTCACGACCCAGTTCGCCCAGACGGTGGTCGACGGCCTGATGACCGTCGGCACGCTCGCGATGATGCTGGCCTACAGCCCCCAGCTGACCGGCGTGTCGCTCGCGGCGATGGGCGCGTACGCGCTCCTGCGGCGCGCGCGCTTTCGCGCCCAGCGGGAGGCGGAGGCGGAGCAGATCGTCCACACGGCACGCCAGCAGACCCACCTCATCGAGACGGTCGGTGGCATCCAGAGCGTGCGGCTGTTCGCCAAGGCGGACGTGCGGCGCGCCGGATGGCTGAACATGCTGGCCGACGAGTTCAACGCCGGCCTGCGCGTGCAGCGCCTCACGCTGGGCCAGGACACCGCCCGCGTGCTGCTCGCCGGGCTGGAACGCGTCGTGGTGGTCTGGCTGGCGGCACGCCTGGTGCTGGCCCACCAGTTCACCGCCGGCATGCTGTTCGCCTACCTGGCCTACCAGTGGCAGTTCTCCACGCGGGTCGCGGCGCTGGTGGACAAGCTGGCCGAGCTGTCCATGCTCAAGCTGCACGGCGAGCGCCTGGCCGACATCGTCTGGCAGCCGCAGGAGGACGCCACGCCGCTGCTGCCCGCCGAACAGGATCTCGACAAGCTCGAGATGGCGGTGGAGATGCGCGGGGTGGCCTTCCGCTACTCACCGACGGAGCCGCCGGTTCTGCAGTCCGTGGACCTGCGCATCGAACCCGGCGAGTGCGTGGCCGTGACCGGCCCCTCGGGCTGCGGCAAAACCACCCTGGTCAAGGTCATGCTCGGCTTGCTGCCGCCCACCGAGGGCGAAGTGCACGTCGGCGGCATGCGCCTGCAGCAGCTCGGCCTGGCGAACTACCGGCGGCTGGTCGGCACGGTGATGCAGGAGGACCGCCTCTTCTCAGGCTCCATCGCCGACAACATCTGCTTCTTCGACCCCGATCCGCAATGGGATCGCATCGTCGAGTGCGCCGTGCAGGCCGGCGTAGAGCGCGAGATCGCCTCGATGCCTATGGGCTTCCACACGCTGACCGGCGAATCCGGCGTCGGCCTTTCCGGCGGGCAGAAGCAGCGCATCCTGCTGGCCCGGGCGCTTTACCACCGGCCGCGGATGCTGGTGCTCGACGAGGCGACCAGCCATCTCGACCTGGGCAACGAGCGCTCGGTCAACGACACCGTGCGCGCGCTGAACCTGACCCGCATCGTCGTCGCCCACCGGCCCGAGACCATCGCGATGGCGGACCGGGTGCTGGTGATGAAGGACGGGCGGCTGGTGGAAGGGTGAAGGAAGGCGCGCCGAACAGCTCGTGGCGCGCCGAGGGGGCGTCAGCGGGTGGGTTGGGCGCCGAGTTTGGGGTCGTTGGGCACGCTGAGCGTGGGCGAACCCATAGGTCCGCCGGAGACCTGTTTCGTTTCTTTTGGCGTCAGCACCCGGATGGCAGGCACGGGAGCCTTCTTAGTCGTTGACATGTTGTCCTCCTTGAATCGACGATAGACATCGCCCGCCCTCGACGTGATCCGTTTAAGGCAGACGGCCCGCGCGGATGGCGTCAGGCCGGTCGATGCTAGAAGGCGCTCCCGGGCGCGGGCATCCCCAAGATGGGTGGCGTTCGATTCGGCACAGGGCCGTCGGCCAACAGGTAACGGGTGCTGGGCCCCTTTCCCGTTTGCACCAGCAGTCCTCGTTCTGCCAGCAGCCCGAGGTGTTTGGATGCGGTCGCCAAGCTGACGACGGCGACCTCGGCATAGGTGCTCTTGTTGATGCTGCCTTGCGCGAGAACGTGCGCCAGGACCAATTGGCGGCGGTCGCTGCGTAAAAGGTCGTCGCTGTGTTCAGCCCAGGTCTGCGAGAGGCGTTGCTCCCTCGTGAGATCCCGGGTGAAGGCCTGACGCAGGGCATCCAGTTCGGGCCCGAAGTCTTCCTGCAGGCCGTGGCGCTGAGCCAGCGCCAGTGCGCTCTCGCGCTCCTTGGCCGCGATCGCGAGGTAGGCGCGCGCGATGGCCAGGTGGGCGCGCACCTGCTGGGCTGCCCCCTGCGGCATGGCCAGGCTGGTTCGAAGGCGCTGGATGTCGGCCATTTCCTCGAAGTGGGCGGCGTACTCGACAGGGATCAGCCTGTCCGGGCCGCTAGACGTTCCCAGCGTTTCCTCTTTTAGTGTGCGAACCGAAGACCCAAGGCCTGGCGTGTTGTCTTCGGCACTCAGTCTTGCCGCCATGGCCGCATGCCGGTCGCCGAGCACCTCGTCGTCGCGCTGCCCCTTGTGCTGGAAGCGCTTGTAGTAGGCCTCGGCGAGGTTGTAGTGTGAAGCTCCGAGGTGCGCGCGCAGCCCGGCAGTCTCTTCAATACGAAGCGCTTCCTGATACTGGTCTATCGCCTGGTCCAGCTGTCCAAGATAGAAGTAGGCGACTCCCAGGTTTCCGTGGGCGCCCGCAAGGACGTCAGGCTCGACCATCATCTCGCGTGCAGCATCGATAACACGCCGGCCGTAGTCCAGCGCGCGTTCAAAATCCCGTGCCTCACCATAGATCAGGCTTAGGTTGCGATACGTGTTGAGCACGGCGCGTTGATCGCCCAGGCGCTCGTAGACGATCAGCGCCTTGTGCTTGTGCTCCAGCGCTCGCCCGGTGTCGCCCAGGCAGCGCCAATACTCGCCCCAGGTCTGTTCCAGTGGCGCCAGGATGTCGCCCGGCAGGTCGTGCTCGCGGCCCAACTGCTGGGCCTGGTCCAGCAAGGCCTTGGCGCGAGGATTGTTGCGGCGCAAGTGCAGCCATGCCAGACGCACGACGCAACTCGCGTACTCCTGCACCGCTCTCATTCGCTCGGGGTGGCCGGTCTCCGAGAGGACGCGCCGGAGGTGCTCGACGGCTTCTTCGTAACACGCAAAGGCGCGGTCTCGATCACGCGTTTCGTGAAAGCGTGCGATGGCCGCGTGCGCCACGCCGAGGCGCAGCGGATCCGCCAGATCGTGCGCTTGGCGAAGCCCGCGGCGCAGCGCCTCCTCCTCGCGGACGCTGTCATGTCGGTAGCGCCAGATCTGCGCCCGGCGCAGCGCCAGTTCGAAGCGTTCGGCTGGGCTGAGCGGAGACTCGACCTCGACCGCTTCGAGAAGCGCATCGGACTCGGGCGATCCGGCGACTTCGGTGCCGTGGTGATGCAAGGCATCGAAAAGTCCGCCGAAGTCGCCCGCCTGCCAGAAGTGCCAAAGCGCATCGGCTACCCCACCGTTCATCAAGGCGGTGCGCGCCTGCGCGCCGTGCCAGGCCTGCCAGCCGGCTTCGGGCTGAAACAGGGCCCGCAGTTCTGCGTGCGCCGCTCGGCGCAGCTGCAGGCGCTGGATGCCGGTGGGCGCTGGATCAGCGAAGACATCGATCAGTTGGCGCCGACCTTTGTCGAGGTAGCGGTAGAGCGTGCTGTGGCCGATTGCCCACAGGCCGCACAGATTCTCGATGGGCGATTCATCCGCACGCCGGTGGTATCGGGAAGGGAACGAGGGCACTGGCAGGAAGCCGTGATGGCAGGCGATCGCCAGCAGTGGCCGCCAGCTGGTGCTGGCGAGCCATGCATGCTCCTCGATACCCTCCAGTCCCGGGCTCTGATCCGGCCGCAGCTGTGACAAGCCCCAACGCATCAGCACCAGGAGCGACAAGGCGGTCCGACGTGGAGCCGGCAGCGCGTCGCCGAGGGTGTGCGTGACTCCAGCCAGCCAGCGCTCCTGCAGCAGACGCCGCAACCGCGTGTGGCGCTCGGGCAGCTCACCCAGGCTGCCGCGCCGGTACGCGTTGAGCCCAGCACCGAGCAAGGCGCCTATCGTCAATCGGGAGGTATGGGAGCGAGGCGACGGCATCGGGTGGCCTCAGGCTAGGGGGGCGGTCGGGCGACCTCGGCGTGAATCGTTCAGCAATCGTCTAGCAGCCGGGCCATTTCGGCCGCCGGCCATGCATGGGGATGGTAATGGCTGCGGCATATGGTGTTCGTGCCGTTGCATGCCGCCACAGCAGGCGGGTGCGCGCGTCCATTCATCCAATCCAAGAGGAGAAACCGCCGTGGCCCTACCCAATCTGTCCGACACCGGTGCCAAGACCGAAGGCGTGGTGCTTGCCGTCTACGCGCCGTTCGGCTCGGACGACGTGCTGAGCACCTTCCCGGACAACCTCACCGCGTCCGTGCAAACCCACCCCTTGGTGGCGGCCCTGAAGGGCGTGGCCACTGCGGGCGTTCATGTCGTGGCGTTGATCGACCGTGTCGAGGACAACTCCTGGCTGGTCGAGATTCCGGCTGGGCAGCCGGAGGCGATGCAGATCGTCTCGCGCTGGAAGCACGACTTCTCCTCGGAGCGCACGCTGGCCGGCTTGATCGCCCAGGCCCACGAGCGCTGCCCGCGTGCCGCGCTCGTTCTTGCCCTCGAAGGCCACGGCGCGGGCTACCTGCCCGATGTAAATCGGCGCAACCTGACATGGAGCCGCGTCACCGAAACAGGCAAGTTCGAATGGCACTTCTCCGACAAGGATTGCGCGCCGGTCCATCCCGATGGCAGTCCCGTGCTGCCAGCCGGATATCCGGGCTTGCCTGCGGGCTATCCAGGCCTGCCGGCGAACAGCACTTACTTGTCAACCTGGCAGCTGGGGGAGGCGCTGCGGATGGCACGTGACCTCGGTGCCCCGCGCGCTGGGGTCATCCACTTCAACAACTGCTTCAACATGTCGGTGGAGGTGCTGCACACGGTGGCGCCGTACGGCGTCTGCGCCACCGGCTACAACAACTACAACTTCTTCACTTCGGGCGCGGCCTACCCGGCCGTCTTCCAGCGGCTTCAGCAGGCCGGCACCGCCACCTGCCAGCAGCTGGCCTTGTGGTTCGCCGAGGAGAACCACAAGGCCCTGACCGCCAAGCCGCGTCACCCGACGGTGGGCGGCGTGGTCGCCCTGTCGCGGATGCCGGGCATTGCCGATGGAGTCGACCGGCTGTCCGACGCCTTGATCAAAGCCCTTCAGGGCGCCGCCCCGGGCGACCGGCCGCAGGTCGTCGGAATGATCCGCCAGGCCATCCTGGAAGCCCAGCAATACGACTCCGAGACGGGCTGGGAGCTGGAGACCCCCGACCAGCTCACCGACCTGCGCAGCCTGGCGGCGACGCTGCAGACGCAGGCCACCGGCTATCCCGCCATCCAGAGCGAGGCTGCAGGGCTGGTCAAGCTTCTAGACGGGATCAAGGCCTATGGCGACAACGACGTGCCTTGGCTGGACGAGACCGACAAGATCCGCTGGGACTTCAGTTCGCCGTTGCTGGCCATGAACATCTTTCTGCCGGACCCGCTGCGCGACGGCGTCTGGGACTGGCGATCGACCTACTACGTGGATGTCAATCCGGACCAGAAGGCGCCGCTGCAACGCGGTGTGATCGACTTCCTGAAGGACACCACCTGGGTCGACTTCCTCGTCGAGTACCACAAGGACGTGCCGTTCAAGGCCTTCCACGTCGGCTCCATCCCGCGGCTGCCGGGATTCAACCCGCGGGCCGAACCGGCGCCGCCGGAGGGCAAGCCGCCGGGTGGCGGCGACGGCGAGAGTTGCGGTCGTCCGCGGCAGCCCTGGCCGCTGGGAGCGATCGCACGCCGACTGCTGACCTGGTTGGAGCGGCACGGCGAACGCACCTGAAGTTAGGGGGGTGGATGGCCGCGCAATCGTCTGGTTTTCGTCTGATGTCTTGAGCCGATCAGTGCCTGGAGTGCATCGAAACGGGAAGGCCGGCGCAGTGCAATGAACACCGTGCCGGCCGACATCCCGACGGCGCTCCAGGCAAGGTGCCGACAGAGACGGCACCGATCACCGCACATCACAGGAAGGAAGATGCCCATGAACACCCTCGAAGACATGCTGCTCGCCGAACAAGCCCGCTGCCGCCAGCTGGCGCGCGAGTACGCCGAACTCGGCACGGCCGCCGCCTTCGCCCGCGCCCTCATCGAAGAATGCCTGCGCGCCGCCGAGGAGGCCGTGCAGTCGAAGCACCTGGTCGCGATGCAGCGCGTGCTGGAGCGCCTGCTGCGCTTCCAGACGCTGAACCACCTCGCTATCCAGCTTTCGCACGGCACGCAGCAGAAGAGCGTGCCGGTCGCGCGCCCCGCGGCCTGGCAGCGCGGCCCCCTGCGCATGCAGGAGCAGTTCTTCACCTGGACGAGGGCGGCATGAACGCGCTGCTGACCCCTGAGATGGCCGTCTGGGCGCCCGAGGACGCCCTCACCGGCCAGCCCGAGCACGCCCTCGCAGCGGCGGACCGCAAGGCCGCCCGGCTGGGAGGGGTCGTGCTGGGGGTGGCGCTGATGTCGGTGCTCGCGGCCCTCGTGCTGTCGATGTTTCCGATCGCCAATTGAACGACGCTGTCTGAACGACGCTGACAGGGAGAGTGACCGGGGCGGCTGCACCACCAGTGCGGCCGCCCCGCGTCCATAGAATCGCGGGCTCCCACCCTTCGATTCACCGGACACGCCACCATGCCCGTCAATCTCGCCGCTCCCGACCCGTCGTCCCTCGCGCCCGTGGCCGGGGTGAGCCTGGGCATCGCCGAAGCCGGCATCCGAAAGGTCAACCGCAAGGATCTCGTCGTGGTCACGCTGGCCGAAGGCTCGGCGGTGGCCGGCGTCTTCACCAGCAATCGCTTCTGCGCCGCACCGGTGCAGGTCTGCCGCGAGCACCTGGCCGGCGGCCAGGGCATCCGCTCCATCGTGGTCAACACCGGCAATGCCAACGCCGGGACTGGCGCCGACGGCCTGGCCCGCGCACGCCGCACCTGCGCGTCACTCGCCACGCACCTGGGCGTCGCGCCCGAGCAGGTGCTGCCGTTCTCCACCGGCGTCATCATGGAGACGCTGCCGGTCGAGCGCATCGAGGCCGGCCTGCCCGCCGCGCTGGCGGACCGCTCGCCTGCGAACTGGGCCCGCGCCGCCGAAGGGATCATGACGACCGACACGCTGCCGAAGGCCGCCTCGCGCACGCTGACCATCGCCGGGCGCGAGGTGCACGTCACCGGCATCTCCAAGGGCGCCGGGATGATCCGGCCCAACATGGCGACGATGCTCGGCTTCGTCGCCACCGACGCGGTGGTGGACGCGGGCTTGCTGCCTGGCCTGGTCAAGGCGGCGGCGGACGAGTCCTTCAACCGGATCACGATCGACGGCGACACCTCGACCAACGACTCCTTCGTCCTGATCGCGACCCAGCAGGCGGGCCACGCGCCCATCACCTCGCTCGCGAGCCCCGAAGGCCAGGCGTTGCAGGCGGCGGTGTTCGCAGTGGCACGCGAGCTGGCCCAGGCCATCGTGCGCGACGGCGAAGGCGCCACCAAGTTCATCACCGTGCGAATCGATGGCGGCCGCAGCGAGGCCGAGTGCCAGCAGGTGGCGTATGCCATCGCCCACTCGCCGCTGGTCAAGACGGCCTTCTTCGCCAGCGATCCCAACCTGGGCCGCATCCTGGCGGCAGTCGGCTACGCCGGCATCGAAGACCTCGACCAGGCCCTGATCGACCTGTACCTGGACGACGTGCATGTCGCCCGCGAAGGCGGCCGTCATCCGGCCTATCGCGAGGAGGACGGCCAGCGCGTGATGAAGCAATCCGAGATCACGGTGCGGGTGGACCTGCACCGCGGCGGCTCGAGCGCCACCGTCTGGACCTGCGACCTCTCGCACGACTACGTCAGCATCAACGCCGACTACCGGTCCTGAGAAAGCCTCGCGGCTCGCGGCGCGCGAGCGGAAACCGCATCTGCATAGTCGGTGCGATCCTCCTATAGTCGCCTCTCCACCTAGGAGAGCAGACCATGAACAACAGGATCCGCTTGCTGGCCGCGACCGTTGCGGTGGCCCTCTTGCCGCTGGCCGCCCAGGCCGACCAGGTCGCCGACGTCAAGGCCAAGGGCGAGCTCGTCTGCGGCGTGCTCGGCACCGACGACCCGTTCAGCTTCGTCGACCCGAAGTCGCGCGAGATCGTCGGCTACGAGGTCGACCTGTGCAACGCGATAGCGAAGAAGCTGGGCGTGAAGCCGTCGCTCAAGCAGCTCGCCGTCGCGGCCCGCGTGCCCGAGCTGCAGCAGGGCCGCGTCGACATCCTCGCCGCCTCGCTGACCCACAACAAGGAGCGCGAGGCGCTGATCGACTTCTCGCTGTCGACCTTTGTCACCGGTCAGAAGGTCATGACCAAGAAGGCCAGCGGCATCACCCAGCCTTCGCAGCTGGCCGGCCAGAAGGTGCTCACCGTCAAGGGCTCGACGATGGAGCAGAACATCAAGAAGGTGGTGCCCGCCGCCGAGATCGTCTCCTTCGACAACAGCCCGCAGGCCTTCCTGGCCTTGCAGCAGGGCAAGGGCGTCGCGTACGTCAACGACGAGACCTCGCTGATCGACGATTTCAGCAAGCTCGGCGCGGCGCAGAAGGACTACGTGATCCTGCCCGCCAGCATCAGCACCGAGCACCTGGCGCTGGGCCTGAAGAAGGGCGAGACGGGCATGAAGACCCTGGTCGACGGCGTGCTGCGCGACATGGAGAAGTCGGGCGAGGCCGACAAGCTCTTCGCCAAGTGGTTCGGGCCGGACACCAAGATGAAGTTCCCGTCGCGGCCGTTCAAGTACGAGACCGACAAGATCGACTGACGCGGCCGCGCCGCTCGCTCGATGGCGGATTTCGACCTGGCCCTGCTGACGACGGGGCCGTACCACGCGCAGCTGGTCGCGGGCTTCTGGTTGTCAATCAAGCTCGCGGCCGGCACGCTGGTGCTGGCCCTTCCGTTGGCCCTGGTCGTGGCGGTGCTGCGCATGACGCCCTCGCGGCTGCTGGCCGGCATCGGCTTCGGCTTCGTCGAGGCCATCCGCAACGTGCCGCTGCTGGCTCACATCCTGTTCTGGTACTTCGGGGCGCCCGAGCTCTTGCCCGAGGGCCTGAAGCAGTGGCTGTACCGCGGCAACATCGAGGTGGCGGCGGCGGTGATCGCGCTCACGCTCTACACCGCTGCCTACATGTCCGAAGACATTCGCAGCGGCGTGCGCAGCGTGCCCCGAGAGCAGCTGGAGGCGGCGCGTGCGCTGGGCTTCGGCTTCTTCACCAGCATGCGGCTGGTGGTGCTGCCGCAGGCGCTGCGCATCACCGTGCCGCCGCTCATCTCGCAGACCCTGAGCGTGTGGAAGAACACCAGCATGGCGATGGTGGTGGGCGTGGGCGAGCTGCTGTACCAGGCCCAGCAGGTGGAAAGCGCCACCTTCCGCAGCTTCGAGTCCTTTGCCTTCGCCACCGCGTCCTATCTCGGCGTCTCGCTGCTGATCACTGGTCTGGCCGTGGCTTACGAGCATCGCGTCCAGGGCGCGAGGCGGCACTGAGATGATCGAGCTCATCCAGGACTATTGGCTCTACTTCCTGGTCGGCCAGTACCCCAAGGGGCCGCTGGGCGGGCTGGCGCTGACCCTGCTGCTGGCTTCACTGGGCCTGGTGCTGGCCTTTCCCATCGGCGTCGCCCTCGCGCTGGCTCGGGTGAGCCCCTTGCGAGCGTTGCGCTGGCCGGCCATGGGCCTGGTCTACGTGGTGCGCGGCACGCCGCTGTTGATGGTGGTGTTCTGGGCCTACTTCCTGATCCCGAGCCTCACGGGCGTGAAGACCAACCAGTTCGCCACCATGCTGGCGGCGCTCGTTGTCTTCGACGGCGCCTACCTGGCGGAGATCATGCGCGCCGGCATCCAGGGCCTGCCCAGAGGGCAGATGGAGAGCGCGCGCTCCTGCGGGCTGTCGTGGCTGCAGGCGATGCGGCTGGTGATCCTGCCGCAGGCGCTGCGCAACATGCTGCCGTCCTTGATCAACCAGTTCGTCTCGACGATCAAGGAGACCTCGCTGGGCTACGTGGTGAGCCTGGCCGAGGTGTCCTTCATCGCCTCGCAGATCAGCGCGCAGGTGCTCACGCAGCCGGCCGAGATCTACGGCGTGCTGGCGCTGACCTACTTCATCCTGTGCTTCGGCCTTTCGCGCTGGGCCTTCTGGCTCGAGCGTCGGCTGGCCCGCCGCCGCACGGCTGTGCCGGCGGCCGAACAACCCCCGGTGCCCGCCGCATGATCGAACTGCAGTCCGTCAACAAATGGTTCGGCGACTACCACGCGTTGGTCGATATCACCGGCCAGGTCGCTAAGGCCGAGGTGGTGGTGGTCTGCGGGCCGTCCGGCTCGGGCAAGTCCACGCTGATCCGCACCCTCAATCGCCTGGAGCCGATCCGCTCGGGCCGCATCACGATCGGCGGGCAGGACATCCACGCGCCCGGGCTGGACATCAACGAGTTCCGCTCGCACATCGGCTTCGTGTTCCAGCAGTTCAACCTCTTCCCGCACTTGTCGGCGCTCGGCAACTGCACGTTGGCGCCGATCCAGCTGCGCAAGCTGAAGCCTTCGCAGGCGCGCGAGCGTGCGATGGCGCTGCTCGAGCGCGTGGGCCTGGCCCACAAGGCTCACGCGATGCCGCATGAGCTGTCGGGCGGCCAGCAGCAGCGGGTGGCGATTGCCCGTGCGCTGGCCATGCAGCCTCCGTTGATGCTTTTCGACGAGCCCACGAGCGCGCTCGACCCCGAAATGGTGGGCGAGGTGCTGCTCGTCATGCGCGACCTGGCGCGCGACGGCATGACGATGGTCTGTGTCACCCACGAGATGGGCTTCGCTCGCGAGGTGGCCGATCGCGTCTGGTTCATGGACGCGGGCCAGGTGCTGGAGCAGGCGACGCCGTCGGACTTTTTCAACCGCCCGCAGCATCCGCGGGCGCAGAAGTTCCTGTCGGATATCCGCTCGCCGTTTCAGTGAGCCCGGTCGGAGGCTACTCCGCCGAGGGCACGTCCATGTCGCCGCGGAACTCGATCTTGCCGCGCAGGCGGGCCCGCGGATGGATGTCGATGAGGGCGTCGTAGAGCGCGTCGCCGAGGAGGGTGGACGAGCCGGTGAGCTCCAGCGTCTTGCGGGCGATGACGGTGCCGCGCACCTTGCCTTCGATCAGGACGTGGTCGGCCTCGATGGTGGTGCCTTCGACGACGCCGGTCGCGCCGACGTGCACGGTGCCGCCGGTCTCGAAGCGGATGTCGCCCTTGAGCCAGCCGTCGACCTTCAGGCCCAGGTCGACCTTGGCGCTGAAGGTGCCCTCGAACTGCGCGCCTTCGGCGACCAGGCTCGAGATGTTGTTCAGCTGCTCGGCCGGCACCAGACGGGCCGGTGCGCGGTGGTTGTCAGAGCCGTTCACGTCAGGGTTCTCCTCGCGGGGTAGGGCCAGGGGCGGAGGGCGATTTTGCCTGAGCGCCTGCGGCGGCGGCAGGCCCGTTCACCAATGTTTGCAGCCGGGCGGGCAGGGGGTGTTCGCGCCACCACAGGGCCCAGGACAGCTCGACCAGGATCAGCAGGGGCAGCGTCCACAGGCTGAGCTTGTAGAGCCCGAAGACGACCCAGCGCGCACGCAGCCGCCTTCGCGCGACCTGGGTGTTGCGCTGCGCCGATCGGGCCAGCGCCGCGCGGCGGAGCTCCTCGCTGGTGGCGACCACCGGGCTCGCCTTCGGCGCGCTGCCGTCCTCAGCGGACGGGTCGGCCGGCATCGCCCTCGGGGCGCACGCGCTCCAATTGGGCGTTCAGGTCGGCGCCGTTGACCTGAAGGTGCGTGTAGCGGATGCGGCCAGAGACGCTGGCCGTGTCGTGGAGCGAGACCCGGCCGCCAGCGGCGTCCAGCGTGCCGACGGCCTGGCCGAGCACCGAGATGTTGCGGGCGCGGATGTCGCCCACGACCGTGCCCGTCTGGGTGATGGTCACGTGGCCGGTGCCGCCTTGCAGCTCGACGTCGCCCTGCACTTCGCCGGCGATGGTGAGCGAGCCTTCGATGCGCGCGCTGCCGACGAACGACAGGCTTTCGCCGATCGTGGACACGCGCGAGGCGCTTTCGGCGGAGGGCATCACCGCCTGCATGCGCGGCAGCAGCGTGGGAACGCGCTCGACCTCGGGCATCGGCTGCCCCATGGGGACATGCACCTGGACTTCCGGCGCGCTGGGCTCGCCGGTGCTCTGGTCAGGATTGACGTCGGACGGCAGGGGGGACTCGTCGTCGTGGGCCATGGTCGAAGGGTCGCGCAGAGGGGGAATCCGGATCTGTCAGTCGCCGTGCAGGATGGGCAGCGACTGGCCATGGCGCAGGGTACGGAAGGGCCCCTGCAGGACCGCTCCATCATACATGCGCAGTTTTGCGGCGATCAGCGTGCCGGTGCTGACGCCGCTGCTGGCCACATAGGCCGTGCCCTGGCATTCGATCTCGGTTCCTTCGTCGACATCGTCCTCGGTTTCGGTGGCTTCGCCCAGCTGGCCCAGGAGGTACAGGTCGCCGAGGATCCGAAAGCGCCCAATGAGGCGCGCGTCGTGCCAGACGACCAGGCGCCCGGCAATTTCGCCCACGCCTTGCAGCGTGCCCTGCAGCAGCACGCCGCCCTTGAAGAGGAAGTCGCCGGCCAGCACCGTGTCCGCCGCGATGCGGTTGACGATGTTCATCCTGACCGGGTCGATGACCAGCGTGTCCTGCGTCTTGTCGAGCAATCCTCGGCCCTCGTTTGACTAATCCGGCGTCAGCGCGCGAAGCGCTCGAACAGCCACCACAGCAATGCGCTCCACAGCGCCAGGATTCCCACCAGGGCCAGCACCATCAGCCGGCGCCGGGCCCGGGCCAGTGCATGGGTGGACACCGGCTGGCCAAGTCCCGCGTCGCCTTGCAGCGGCGAGACCAGGCCCCGTGCGGCGTGGCCCAGCAGCTCGGCCTGCGCCTCGAGCAGATGCAGGCGCAGGCCGCGCGCCGGCTCGCGCCGGATGCCTGTGCTCGGCCCCATCTCGACGACGACGGGTTCGCCCACCACCTGCTCGGTGAAATAGCGATCGATCGCCTCGCGGTCCTGCATGGCGTGAATTATGGGCGATGGTTACGCGCCTCCCTACCTTGTACGACGCTGCGCCTTGCCTGCATCCGTGGCCCGCTGCTAGGATGCGCCCTCGCATTCGCGTACCTTCCTGCCTTCTTCCGATGAAGCCCTCCCTCGCCATCAACCGACGCTGCTGCGGTCACCGACCGGCAGTCGCGTTCGTCGTCATGGCGGGAGTGATCCCGCACTAGCGGCACTCGGCTTTTCGCCCTGCAGTTCGGGCGTTCCGCCGGGTCCCCTCGGCGGAAGAACCGGAAACGGCCCCCTCCCTCTTTCGCTGCCTTTTGCTCTCGCGGGCCTTGCCTTACCCAGGCGAGGCGCCCGCCGTGGCCGAGAAAGTCGATCGACCCATGAGGTCCTGGATCCAAGACATGAAGAGCCGGCTGCGGCTGGCACCTGACGACCTCCTGCGCGGCGCGGTCTACCGCCGCCTGTGGACGTCCATCCTGATCAGCTCCCTGGGCGGACAGGTGACGATGCTCGCGCTGCCCCTGACGGCGGCCGTCCTTCTGCAGGCCACGCCGACGCAGATGGGCCGGCTGACGGCGATGGAGATCTTGCCGTTCATCCTGTTCTCGCTGCCGGGCGGCGTGTGGCTGGATCGCGTGCGCAAGCTGCCCGTCTACGTGGCGGGCGAGACCCTGCTGGCCTTCACCGTGGCGAGCGTGCCTCTGGCGTGGTGGCTGGGATGCCTGGCCATGCCCTGGCTGTACGCCGTGGCCTTCACCATCGGCACGGTCTACACGGTCGCGGGATCGGCCGCGCAGGTGGTGCTGACCCAGGTGGTCCCACGGGACAGGCTGGTCGAGGCGCATGCGAAGAACGCCCTGGCGAGTTCCGGTGCGGAGGTCGCCGGGCCGGGCGTGGCGGGTGCCCTCATCCGGCTGCTGGGGGCCCCGGTGGCGCTGCTGGTCGATGCCGTCGGACTGGTGAGCTCGGCACTGATCCTGCGGGGCATCCATGTCGTCGAGCGGCCGCAGGCGAAGGCAGGTGCCTCGGCCTTCTGGGCCGATCTGGTGGCGGGCCTGCGCTTCGTGGTCCACCAGCGATTGCTCGTCGCGCTGGCGGTATGCGTCGGGGCGCTTCAGATGTGCCACCACGCGGCGCTGGTGGTGCAGATCCTGTTCGCCACGCGCGTTCTCGGCATGGGCGAACAGGCCGTGGGCATGAGCTATGTGGGCCTCGGTGCGGGCACGGTACTGGCAAGCCTCCTCGGCGACCGCATCAGCCGGCGCGTCGGCCCCGGGCCTTGCCTGGTGCTGGGCTTCGCGATCAGTGGCAGTGGCTGGGCGCTGCTGTCGGTGGCACCGGCGGGGCCGGTCGGCGTCGCGGCCTTCGTCGCGATGCTGTGCCTGTTCGGCCTGGGCGCTGTGCTGGTGTTCATCAACTTCCTGGCCTTGCGCCAGGCCGTGACGCCGGCACCCATGCTGGGTCGCATGACCAGCACGATGCGGTGGCTGACGTTGCTGCCCGCCGGGCCGGGCGCGCTGCTCGGGGGCTGGCTGGGCGACCACGTCGGACTGCGCGCGGCGCTGGCCTTCTCGGGTGTGACCGCGCTGCTCTTGTCGCTGGTCGCGTGGCGCTGGGCGACCATCCGCGGCGTGCGCAGCCTGCCCCAGCCATCGCGTGTCCAGGGCGCCGAGAGCCTGGCCGAAGGCACGGTGTGATGGAGGCCGGCCGGGCTTGGCCCGGCCGGCCCGGTTTCAGGCTGGCTGCAGCCTGTACAGCACGCCGGCATTGCCCACGCCGCCGCTCTGGTTGGTGCCGTAGAGCCAGCCGTCCGCGCCGAGGCGCAATGCGCCGACCGGCGTGGCCCCCCCGGCGCCGGTGCCGTCGAAGCGGTGGATGAGCGTCACCTTGCCCTTGCGGCTCATGCGGAAGACCGTGCCGTAGCTCTGGGGGGCATGCCCGCCTTCGACGGTGGTGCCGTACAGCACACCGTCGGGCCCTTCCACCAGCGCGCAGCGCGGATAGGCGCCATCGTTGTCACCGCCTGCGAAGTGATGCAGCGTGGTGAACTTGCCCTGGGCCGTGAGCCGATAGGCCACGCCTCGGCTGAAGGCGCCGCCGCCGGAGGTGATGCCGTAGAAGTGGCCGTCGCTGGCCAGCAGCAGCGAGCCCCCCGGGCCGCTGCCGTCCCACGGATGGTCGAGCGCCTTGACGACCTCGAAGCCGCTGCCATCGGTGTTCATCCTGAAGAGGGTTCCCTTGTTGCCGGCCCCGCCGAAGGGGTTGGTGCCCCAGAGGCGCCCGTCCGGGCCGAACACCAGCGCCGATTCGCAGCCGCTGCCGTCGGTGTCGTTGTTGAAACGGTGGAGCTCCTTGAGCTTGCCGGTGCCGGCGTTGAAGCGGAACACGGAGGCCCGAGTGGTGCCGTAGAAGACGCCGGGCTTGCCCTCGACGAGCGAGCCCTGCGGCGAGAACAGGTTGCTGTCGGCGAGGAACTCGCAGCGCATTTCCACCTGCTCGTACGGGTCCATCGTGTAGATCGTGCCGCGGAACTCGGCGCCGCCGAAGGAGCTGGTGCCCCACAGCATGCCGTCGTGTCCCATGACGAGGCCGGACTCCGGAGCCGAAGGGCCGCTGTCGCTGTAGGCGAAGTTCTGCACGACGGCGAAGCTGCCGTCCTCGGGCGACCAGCGGTAGAGCGTGCCCAGCCCTTGCTCGCCGCCGGCCGCATGGATGCCGTACAGCATGCCATTGGTGCCGAAGGTCGGGCTGCCCACGGCGCGGGAGCCTTGGTCCCAGGTGAAGCCGTGCAGGGCCTCGAAGGTCCAGCCGGCGGCGGTCTGGCGGGCATGGGCGAGACGGGGCAGGGCCAGGGCGCCGCTGGCGCAGGCCATACCGAGAAGCGCTTGGCGGCGAGAGATGGGACGGGCAGCGTGCATGGGTGCCTCCTTGGACAGGGTGGGCGCCATGCTGGGCAACTCGACACTCGCCATCCATCCCTAACCGAACCTGCAACCTGGGGCGGTTGACGAAGCACTCACCGTTGAATATGATGATCGTCATATAACGACGTTTCACATGAGCCGCACGCCCAACGCCCGCAAGGAAGAGACCCACGAGCGGATCCTCGAGGTCGCTTCACAGGCCCTTCGCCAGCAGGGATACGACGGGGTCGGCGTCGCCGACGTGATGAAGAAGGCCGGTCTCACCCACGGCGGCTTCTATGCCCACTTCGGCTCGCGAGAAGTCCTGCTGGCAGAGGCGCTGGAGCGCGCGGGGCGCGACAGCCTCGCCGCCGTGGGGCGCGCTGCCGCGGCCGGGACAGAGCAGGGGGCGAGCGCCTTTCGCGCCTTGGTGGAGGCCTACCTCGACCCCGCTCATGCCGATGCGCCGGCGTCCGGTTGCCCGGTGGCCGCCCTGGGCTCCGAGATGGCGCGGCAGTCGCCGGCACTGCGCCAGGCCTCGGCGGCACGCGTACAGGCGCTGGTCGGCGCCGTGCGCGCGACCCTCCCGCGCGGAGGACGGTCCGCGGCGCTCGCCGTGGCCAGCACCCTGGTCGGGGCTCTGCAGCTGGCGCGTGCGTTGGGCGATGGGGCAGAAGGCCGCGCAGCGCTGGCCGCTGCCCGCAAGGCGCTCATCCAGCAATACGACGAGCCCTACGCCACGCCCCCCTGAGATCTCGTGAGTTCCTTCCCGTCGTTCCGTTCGCCCATGAATATGATAAGCGTCATATTCCTTCATTCACCTCAACCTGGAGATCTTCATGAACATCGACAACGCCGTGGCCCTCGTCACCGGTGCCAACCGCGGCCTGGGCCTGGCCTTCACTCGCGAATTGCTGGCCCGCGGCGCGCGCAAGGTCTACGCGGCGGCACGTGATCCGGCGTCCATCACCCTGCCTGGCGTCGTGCCGCTGAAGTTGGACGTGACGAGGCCGGAGGAGGTGGCGGCCGTGGCCGCGCGGGCGGGTGACGTGACCCTGCTGGTCAACAACGCTGGCGTAGCGCACGTCGGCTCCTTCATGGCCGAAGACAGCGAAGAGGTCGCGCGTCGCCAGTTCGAGACGAACTTCTTCGGCATGCTGCGGATGAGCAAGGCGTTCGCCCCCGCACTCGCCGCCCAGGGCGGCGGGGCGATCGTCAATGTGCTGTCCATCGTCTCGTGGATCAACGGCGGCCAGCTGGCGGCCTACGCGGCCAGCAAGTCGGCAGCATGGTCGCTCACCAACGCCTTGAGACATGAACTGTCGGCGCAGAAGACGCAAGTGCTGGCGTTGCACATGGGCTTCGTCGACACGGACCTGGTGAGGGCGATGGACGTGCAGAAGACCAGCCCCGAGCTCATCGTGCAACGAGCCCTCGACGGCCTGGAGTCGGGCCTGGACGAGGTGCTGGCCGACGAGGTGACGCAGCAGGTCAAGCTGGGCTTGTCGGCACAGGCGGCGAGCTACCTCCCGCAGCGGGGCTGAGCTCAGTCCGGAGCGAAGCGGTCGATGGCGTCGGTGATGATGCCGTCGAGGCCCAGTGCCCACAGCGCCTCGGCTGCACGCGGTTCGTTGACCGTGTAGACCAGCGCTCGCAGACCCGCCGCCCGTAGCGTGTTGAACAGCGTGGCGTCCATCAGCCTGTGGTTGGTGATGGCGGCGACGCAGTCCAGTTGCCGGGCCACGTCGAGCCAGCCGGGCCAGTCCTTGTCGACCAGCAGGGCTCGCTGCAGCTGCGGTGCCACTTCACGGGCCCCGGCGAGTGCCTCGGGACGAAAGGACGACAACAAGGGAGGCCTGTCGCTGCCTGCCCAGAGCCGCTCCACCTCGGCCGCCACCACCCGGCCGGTGCGCTCCTCGTCGCCTTCGGTCGGCTTGATCTCCAGATCCAGCCAGTGGCCGTTGCCGCGCATCCAGGCCGCGACCGCTGCCAGGCTCGCGGGCGGCTCGCCCGCATACGCCGGGCTGTGCCAGCTGCCGGCGTCCAACAGGGACAACTCGCTCCACGATCGATCCGCGGCACGACCGGTGGCGTTGGTGGTTCGCTCCAGCGTGCTGTCATGCAGCAGGAAGGGCACGCCATCCGCCGAAAGCTTCACGTCGCATTCGAAGGCCCGGTAGCCGTGCGAAGCGCCGAGGCGGAAGGCCGCCATCGTGTTCTCGGGCGCCAGCTTGCCGGCGCCGCGGTGGGCTATCCAGCGCGGATGGGGCCAATCGGGCAGGGCAGGGGACGTCATCCCACGCGGCGGCCGCTGCCGCGGTCGAACCAGTGCAGGTGATCCGGCGATGCGGCCAGCGCCAGGCGCTCGCCGACGACGGGCGCGCGATCGGTGCTGGGGATCCGCAGCGTGAAGGCGGCACTGCCCAGGCGGCCATGAACCAGGCGCTCGGCCCCCAGCATTTCGACCAGCTCGACCTGCAACGCCCAGCGGCCCTCGGGCCGGATCTCGGCATGCTCGGGTCGCAGGCCGAGCGTGAGCGGCCCCGCCTGGGGCGCGGGCCGAGGCAGGGGCAGCACGACATCGCCCAGCGCGAACCCATCGGGCCTCGCCTCGCCGGTCAACAGGTTCATGGGCGGCGAGCCGATGAAGCTGGCGACGAAGGTGGTGGCCGGGCGGGCGTAGACCTCCTCCGGCGTGCCCACCTGCTCCATCACGCCGGCGTTCATCACGATCATGCGATGGGCCAGCGTCATGGCCTCGACCTGGTCGTGGGTGACGAAAAGCGAAGTCACCTTCAGCTCGGCATGCAGCTTCTGGATCTCGAGCCGCGTCTGGGCTCGCAGCTTGGCATCCAGGTTGGACAACGGTTCGTCGAAGAGGAAGACCTGGGGCTGGCGCACGATCGCGCGGCCCATCGCCACGCGCTGGCGCTGCCCGCCGGAGAGCTGGCGCGGCTTGCGGTCCAGCAGGTGGCCCAGCTCCAGGATGCGCGCGGCCTTCTTCACCCGCTCGTCAATGTCGGCCTTGGGGCGCTTGGCGATCTTCAGCCCGTAGGCCATGTTGTCGTAGACGCTCATGTGGGGGTAGAGCGCGTAGTTCTGGAAGACCATCGCGATGTCGCGTTCCGCCGGCTCCAGCCGGTTGACCACCCGCGGACCGATGGCGATCTCGCCGCCGGTGATCTCTTCCAGCCCTGCCACCATGCGCAGCAGCGTGCTCTTGCCGCAGCCGGAGGGGCCGACGATGACGATGAACTCGCCGTCGGTGATCTCGGCATTGACCCCGTGGATCACCTTGTTGGCATGGGCGCCGTGACCGTAGGTCTTCTCGACGTTGCGAAGCGAAATGCTGGCCATGGGGTTGTGCGTTCTATTTTTCGGCGTCGACGAGGCCCTTGACGAACCACTTCTGCATCAGCAGCACCACGAGCGCAGGCGGCAGCATGGCCAGCATCGCCGTGGCCATCACCAGCGGCCACTCGGTCAGCGCATCGCCGCCGACGATCATGCGCTTGATGCCGATGACCGTCGTGTACATCGACTCGTCGGTGGTGATGAGCAGGGGCCAGAGGTACTGGTTCCAGCCGTAGATGAACTGGATGACGAACAGCGCCGCGACGGACGTGGCCGACAGCGGCAGCAGCACGTCGAAGAAGAAGCGCATCGGGCCGGCGCCGTCGATGCGCGCGGCTTCGGTGAGCTCGTCCGGCACCGTCATGAAGAACTGGCGGAACAGGAAGGTGGCGGTGGCCGAGGCGATGAGCGGCAGCGTCAGGCCGACGTAGGAGTTCAGCATCGACAGGTCCGACACCACCTTGAAGGTCGGGATGATGCGCACCTCCACCGGCAGCATGAGGGTGACGAAGATCATCCAGAAGAAGGTGCGCCGCAGCGGGAAGCGGAAGTAGACGATGGCGAAGGAAGCGATGATCGAGATGGCGATCTTGCCGATCGCGATCATCAGCGCCATGGCCAGGCTGTTGAGCATCATGCGGCCCACCGGAGCGCCGGCCCCGCGGGTGGAGCCGCCCGTCAGCACCTGCACGTAGTTCTCGAGCAGGTGGCTGCCGGGCGTCATCGGCATGGGCACCGTGAGCACCTCGTCCAGCGTGCGCGTCGAGGCGACGAAGGTCACGTACAGCGGGAAGGCCACCACGGCCACCGCGGCGATCAGCAGCACGTGGGTGAGCAGGTCCAGGCCCTTGCGGTTCTCGATCATCCGGCCCTCACCCGTACTGCACCTTGCGCTCGACGAAGCGGAACTGGACCACCGTGAGCGCGATCACGATGATCATCAGGATCACCGACTGGGCCGACGAGCCGCCCAGGTCGGCCGACTTCACGCCGTCGGTGTAGACCTTGTAGACCAGGATGTTGGTGGCCTGGGCCGGGCCGCCGCCGGTGGTGGCATCGATCACGCCGAAGGTGTCGAAGAAGGCGTAGACGATGTTCACCACCAGCAGGAAGAAGGTGGTGGGCGACAGCAGCGGGAAGACGATGGTCCAGAAGCGCCGCACCGGGCCGGCGCCATCGATGGCCGCCGCTTCGATCAGTGACCGGGGGATGGCCTGCAACCCGGCGAGGAAGAACAGGAAGTTGTAGCTGATCTGCTTCCAGGTCGCGGCCATGACGACCAGCAGCATGGCCTGGTCGCCGCGCAGCACCCAGTTCCAGTCGACGCCCAGCTGGCGAAGGACGTAGCTCACGACGCCGATCGACGGCGCGAACATGAAGGCCCACAGCACCCCGGCCACCGCCGGGGCCACGGCGTACGGCCAGATCAGCAGCGTGCGGTAGACCATCGTGCCGCGGGTCACGCGGTGCGCCAGCACGGCCAGGCCGAGCGAGATCGCGATGCCTAGAGAGGCGACGAGCACGCTGAACAAGGCGGTGGTCTGAAACGAGGCCAGGTAGGCCCCGTCATGCACCAGCGCGGCAAAGTTGGTCAGGCCCGCGAACTCGGTGCTCTCGCCGAACGGGTCCTGCAGCTGGAACGAGTACCAGAGCGCCTGCAGCGCCGGCCAGAAGAAGAAGACCAGCGTCACCGCGATCTGCGGCAGCACCAGCACGTACGGCAGCCAGCGGCTGCCGAAGGCCACGCGTTGACCCATGGGAGGCGCCCGGCGCTAGCGGCTCATTCCTTGGCCGTGGCCTCGAAGCGGCGCAGCAGTTCGTTGCCACGGCGCGTGGCATCGTCCATCGCCGCCTGGGCCGACTTCTTGCCCGCGAAGACGGCTTCCATCTCTTCTTCGATGACCTCGCGGCCCTGCACATAGTTGCCGAAGCGCAGGCCCTTGGAGTTGGCGGTCGGCGGCTTGTTGTTCAGCTGGCGAACGGCGATGTCGGCGCCCGGCACCTTGTCGTAGTAGCCGGCCTTGCGGGCGGCATCGTAGGCGGCGACGGTGATGGGCACATAGCCGGTGTCCTCGTGCCATTTGGCCTGCAGGTCGGTCCTGGACAGGTAGTTCAGGAACTGCGCGGCGCCCTTGTACTCGGCCGCCGACTTCTTGCCCATCACCCACAGGCTGGCGCCGCCGATGATCGAGTTCTGCGGCGCGCCGGCGATCTCGTCGTGGTAGGGCAGCATGTTCACGGAGAAGGCGAACTTGGCGTTCTTGCGGATGTTGGCCTGCGCTCCGGAGCTGGAGGTCAGCATCGCGCACTCGCCGCTGAAGAACTTGGCCTCGGCCTCGTTCTTGCGGCCCGCGTAGGTGAACCAGCCGTTCTTGGCGAAGTCGGCCAGCATCTGCACGTGCGCCACGTGGGCCGGCGAGTTGATCTTGAACTCGGTCTTCAGGCCGCCGATGCCGTTCTCCAGCGTGGCGATGGGCAGGTTGTGCCAGGCGCTGAAGTTCTCCACGTGCACCCAGGCCGGCCAGCCGGTGGTGTAGACGCAGGCCTGGCCGCTGGCCTTGAGCTTGCCCGCGACGATGCCGAACTCCTTCCAGGTGGCGGGCGCCTTGGGCTCCAGGCCGGCCTTCTTGAAGGCATCCTGGTTGATGTAGAACACCGGCGTCGAGGAGTTGAACGGCATCGACAGCATGTTGCCCTTGCGGTCGGTGTAGTAGCCGGCCACCGCCGGCAGGTAGACCTTGGAGTCGAAGGGCTGGCCGGCCTCCTTCATCAACTGCTGGACCGGCTTGATCGCGCCCTGGGCCGACATCATCGTGGCCGTGCCCACTTCGAACACCTGCACGATCGTCGGCGGGTTGCCGGCGCGATAGGCGGCGATGGCCGCGGTCATGGTCTCGGGGTAGCTGCCCTTGTAGACGGGCACGACCTTGTAGGCCGATTGCGAGGAGTTGAAGCCGTTGGCAATCTCGGTGACTCGCTCGCCGAGCGCGCCGGTCATCGCATGCCACCACTGCACCTCGACCTGTGCTCGAGCAGATCCGGTGGCCGCGATCAGGGTGGTCGCGAGGGTGGCGGCAAGCAGTGGACGCATGGGGTCTCCGGGGGTTGAGGACACGAACCGAGCCCGGCAGTGTGGCCGGCCCGTGTGACAGTCCGGTTTCTGTCACAAGCCCCTGCGCCGTGGCACTAGGGCAAGCCCTCGCGAGTCCCTGGACCGCGTCGGCCCGGCGTCCGCGACGGACGGCTCCGATCGGGCGCCGCATCGATGCCGGCGCACAAGCCCCGCAAGCCCAGGGCCCGGGCAGCCCTGCGGTAACATGAGGCCTGCGTCATACCCTGGCGCTCCCGCGTGATTTCCACTCTCGGCGGGACAGGCCCACCGAAGGCCTTGCCGCCGGCTCGCCCCAGGCCGATGAACGCTCCCATCCCCCTGAATCTGCATGCGAATGAGCTGCAGAACACCGCCGCCGCGGCCCCGCGGCTGCGGGAGATTCCGTACAACTACACCTCGCTGTCCGACCGCGAGATCGTCCTGCGCCTGCTGGGCCCGCGCGCCTGGGGCGTCCTGGATCGCCTGCGCGAGGAGCGCCGGACCGGCCGCTCCGCCCGCATGCTCTACGAGGTGCTGGGCGACATCTGGGTCGTCCAGCGCAATCCGTACCTCGAAGACGACCTGCTCGACAACCCGAAGCGCCGCCACCTGCTGATCAGTGCGTTGCACCATCGGTTGACCGAGATCGAGAAGCGAAGGACGCCGGGCGACGACGCCGAGCGCGATGTCTTCGTCGGCGAGCTGCTGGAGTCGGCACGCGGCGCCGTCGAGCGTTTTGCCGGGCGTTTCGCCGAGGTGGCGGCCCTGCGCCAGCGCACCCGCAAGGCCCTTGGCCGGCACACCGCCAAGGACAACATCAAGTTCGACGGCCTGTCGCGCGTCTCGCACGTGACCGATGCCACCGACTGGCGCGTCGAGTACCCCTTCGTCGTCCTCACGCCCGACTCCGAGGCCGAGATGGCCGGCCTGGTCAAGGCCTGCATCGAGCTGGACCTGACCATCATCCCGCGCGGCGGCGGCACCGGCTACACCGGCGGCGCGGTGCCGCTGACCTGGAAGAGCGCCGTCATCAATACCGAGAAGCTCGAGGCGATGACCGAGGTCGAGATGGTCGCGCTCCCCGGGCTGGAGCGGCCGGTCGCGACGATATGGACCGAGGCCGGCGTCGTCACCCAGCGGGTGGCCGATGCCGCCGAGCGCGGCAACCACGTCTTCGCCGTCGACCCCACCTCGGCCGAAGCCAGCTGCATCGGCGGCAACATCGCCATGAACGCCGGCGGCAAGAAGGCCGTGCTGTGGGGCACCGCGCTGGACAACCTGGCCAGCTGGCGCATGGTGACGCCCGAGGCCACGTGGCTCGAGGTGGTCCGCCTGAACCACAACCTCGGCAAGATCCACGACGTGGAGGTGGCCAGCTTCGAGCTGCGCCATTACGACGCCTCGGGCAAGAAGCTGGAGCGCACCGAAAGGCTGGACATCCCGGGCCGCGTCTTCCGCAAGGAGGGCCTCGGCAAGGACGTGACCGACAAGTTCCTCGCCGGCCTGCCGGGCGTGCAGAAGGAAGGCTGCGACGGCCTCATCACCTCGGCGCGCTGGATCGTGCACCGCATGCCGGCGCACACGCGCACGGTGTGCCTGGAGTTCTTCGGCAACCCGAGGGAGTGCGTTCCGTCCATCGTCGAGATCAAGGACTTCATGTTCGCCGAGGCCAAGCGCGAGGGTGGCGCCATCCTGGCCGGCCTGGAGCACCTCGACGACCGCTACCTCAAGGCGGTGGGCTACACCACCAAGAGCAAGCGCGGCACGCTGCCCAAGATGGTGCTGGTGGGCGACATCGTCGGCGACGACCCTGACGCCGTCGCCCGCGCCACCAGCGAGGTCATCCGGCTGGCCAACGGCCGCTCGGGCGAGGGCTTCGTGGCGGTTTCGGCCGATGCGCGCAAGAAGTTCTGGCTGGACCGCAAGCGCACCGCGGCCATCAGCAAGCACACCAACGCCTTCAAGATCAACGAAGACGTGGTGATTCCGCTGGAGCGCATGGGCGAGTACACGCTGGGCATAGAGCGCATCAACATCGAGCTCAGCCTCCACAACAAGCTGGCGCTGCTCGACGGGCTCGAGGCCTTCTTCCTCAAGGGCAACCTGCCGCTGGGCAAGACGGACGACGCCGGCGAGATCCCCAGCGCCGAGCTGCTGGAAGACCGGGTGCAACAGGCGCTGGCGCTGGTGCGTGATGTGCGCGGGCTGTGGCAGGGCTGGCTGCAGGGCCTGGACATCGTCCAGCCGGACGACCAGCGCAGCTATTTCGACCAGATCCAGGACGGCTCGCTGCGCGCGTCGTGGAAGCGCCAGGTGCTCGCGAGCCTGCAGGGCATCTTTGCCGGTGCCGCCTTCACGCCCATCGTCGAGGAATGCAAGCGCATCCACCAGCAGGTGCTCAAGGGCCGCGTCTGGGTGGCGCTGCACATGCACGCCGGCGACGGCAACGTGCACACCAACATCCCGGTCAATTCCGACAACTACGAGATGCTGCAGACAGCGCACGGGGCCGTCGCGCGCATCATGGTGCTGGCCCGTTCGCTGGACGGCGTGATCTCGGGCGAGCACGGCATCGGCATCACCAAGCTCGAGTTCCTCACCGACGACGAGATCGGCGGCTTCGCGGCCTACAAGTCGCGCGTCGACCCGCAGGGGCGCTTCAACAAGGGCAAGCTGCTGCGCGGCCAGGCCCTGGCCGCGCTAGGCGATGCCGACGTGCACGAGGCCGACCTCAGCCACGCCTACACCCCCAGCTTCGGCCTGATGGGCCACGAGTCGCTCATCATGCAGCAGAGCGACATCGGCGAGATCGCCAACTCGGTCAAGGATTGCCTGCGTTGCGGCAAGTGCAAGCCGGTCTGCGCCACCCACGTGCCGCGCGCCAACCTGCTGTACAGCCCGCGCAACAAGATCCTCGCCACCTCGCTGCTGGTCGAGGCCTTCCTCTACGAGGAGCAGACGCGCCGCGGCGTGTCCATCCAGCACTGGGAGGAGTTCGAGGACGTGGCCGACCACTGCACGGTCTGCCACAAGTGCGCCTCGCCCTGCCCGGTGAAGATCGACTTCGGCGACGTGTCGATGAACATGCGCAACCTCCTGCGCAAGATGGGGCAGAAGAGCTTCCGGCCGGGCAATGCCGCGGCGATGTTCATGCTCAACGCGACCAACCCGCAGACCATCAAGCTGGCCCGCATGGCCATGGTCGACGTGGGCATGAAGGCGCAGCGCATCGCCCACGACGTGCTCAAGCTCGCCGCCCGCAAGCAGTCCAGCGCGCCGCCGGCCACGGTGGGGGCCGCCCCGATCAGGGAGCAGGTGATCCACTTCATCAACAAGAAGATGCCCGGCGGCCTGCCCAAGAAGACGGCACGCGCGCTGCTGGACATCGAGGACAAGAACTACGTCCCCATCATCCGCGACCCGGCCTCCACGACGCCCGAGACGGAGGCGGTGTTCTACTTCCCCGGCTGCGGCTCGGAGCGCCTGTTCAGCCAGGTGGGACTGGCCACCCAGGCCATGCTCTGGCAGGCGGGCGTGCAGACGGTGCTGCCGCCGGGCTACCTGTGCTGCGGCTACCCGCAGCGCGGCTCCGGCCAGTACGACAAGGCCGAGAAGATCATCACCGACAACCGGGTGCTCTTCCACCGCGTGGCCAACACGCTGAACTACCTCGACATCAAGACGGTGGTCGTCTCCTGCGGCACCTGCTACGACCAGCTGCAGGGCTACAAGTTCGAGGACATCTTCCCGGGCTGCCGCATCGTCGACATCCACGAGTTCCTGCTCGAGAAGGGCATCACGCTGCCTGATGCCGGCAGCGGTGGCGCCACCTACCTCTACCACGACCCCTGCCACAGCCCGATGAAGCTGCAGGAGCCGATGAAGACCGTCCGGGCCCTGATCGGCGCGGGCGTGGTCAAGAGCGAACGCTGCTGCGGCGAATCCGGCACGCTGGGCGTGTCGCGACCCGACATCTCCACGCAGGTGCGCTTCCGCAAGGAAGAGGAGATCCGCAAGGCCGAGGCCGAGCTGCGCGGCAGCGGAGCGCTGGGCCCCAAGGAGGATCTCAAGATCCTGACCTCCTGCCCCAGCTGCCTGCAGGGCCTGTCGCGCTACGAGGGCGACCTGCAGAACGGCCTGCTGGAGGCCGACTACATCGTGGTCGAGATGGCGCGCAAGATCCTGGGCGAGAACTGGATGGTCGACTACGTGGCCCGCGCCAACGCCGGCGGCATCGAGCGGGTGCTGGTATGAGCTGCGAGCTGTGCTCTGCCACCGGCTCGACGGCCTGGATCGAGGTGGCGGCCGACGATCGCCTGCGCATCCTGCGGGTGCTGGATGCGCCGGACTATCCGGCGTTCTACCGGGTGGTCTGGCGGACGCACGTGGCGGAGTTCACCGATCTGTCGCTTCCCGATCGCCTGTATTGCATGGAGGCGGTCGCCGGGGTCGAACAGGTTCTGCGCGAAGCGCTGGCTCCGACCAAGATCAACCTCGCGTCGCTGGGCAACGCCGTGCCGCATCTGCACTGGCACGTCATCGCACGTTTCGCGGATGACAGCCACTTCCCGCAACCCATCTGGGGCGTGCGCCAGCGCGATCCGGCGCCACCTGCCGGCGAACGCCTCGCGAAGCCAATGAGGATGGTTGATCAGTCCGTGCAGGCGATGCTCGCGGGTTTGCCGGCGCGCTTGGTTAGGATCGGGTCATCCGCTCATCCAACGCCCGCACCATGATTCGTGTCGCCCGTGCCCTGCTAGCCCTGACCGTGGCCATCGGCCTGTCTGCCTGCGGGGGCTCGGACGGCAGTCCCGATCTCGGCAGCGATGCCAGCCTGGCCGTCACCAATTCGTCGCCCGAGACGGTGAACGCCGGCGAAACCATCACCTTCACGATCACGGTCACCAACTCCGGTCCGGCCGCGGCCAGCGACGTGACGCTGGTGCACCATCTGAGCGGCGCGCCGGCCATCGGGTCCATCACTTGTGCGTCGACCGGCGGCGCTGCCTGCCCGGCGGCGCTGGGCGAGTCGATGTCGCTCGCCAGCTTCCCCGTCGGGGGCGGCCTCGTGTTCACGATCGAGGTGCCCGGTGCCGCCGACATCATCGGTCCCGTGACCAGCGCCATGATCGTCGAGGCCGCGGCCGACACCGACCACAGCGACAACACCGGAGAGTCGACGACGATTGCCGAGGATCTGCGCAACGGCGACTACACCGTCTACGCAAGCAACGGCCGCCAGTACGTCCTGACGCTGGACTTCAACAACAAGTCCTGGGCCATGGAGGGCCAGCAGGTCGTGCAGGCCGGCACTTTCGCCCTCGACGCCAACGGCGTCGACTACGTCATCGCCGGCGCCTCGAAGTTCCGCCTGAACAGCGAAGGCTTGATCGTCGGAGGCTTCGACTTCAATCTCACCGGCAGCACGCACATCTATGACCACGGCGTGCGCCCCTTCGTGGCCTCGCGCACCTTCACCACCGAGTACGCCCCGCTGGTCGGCACGAATTTCAATCTGCTCGGCATCAATCTGCGCCGCAACGACAGCCTCGAATCGGTGGTCACGCCTGCCACCTTCGGCAACGGCGTGCTTCAGGTGTGCCTGGCACCCGTCCCGGTGACGGTGGCCCTGTGTCCCACCCAGGCGCTGGCCAGCTACACCCTGGCCGTGGTGGGCACCGAGATCCGGGGGGTCGACTCGGTGCACGACGATGCGATCCACTTCCGCCTCGCTCGCTCAGGTTCGTCTTACATCCTGTTGCGCTCGGAGGATGCTGCTGACGAGTCGGGCCGGCAGTTCCGCGTGGGACTGGTCGACACCAGTGGCCTGGCGGGTGGCACCTTTGCCGTCAGCAGTACCCGCGCGCTCTGGGGCACGAGCACTCTGACCGACAGCCATTACGCCTTCAGCGGCACGGCGACGGACGGCACGACCGTGAACGAGACGTCCGAACTCAGCGCCTTGACCAATGCCGGGCCCGCCGGCCTTCGCCGCGGCGATCGCTCCACCGATTCCGCGCCTATCTTCGTGGCGCAGAACGACCCGCTGATGGTGATGCTGGGGGTGGCCGACGGTGCTGCCGAAGGCACGCTCGACATCGGCCTGCGCTGACTTACCCGGGAGAGGAACGCCATGGCCCATCCGCAGCCGACCGCCCTGACCGTCCACCAGGCCTCGCGCCAGCTGGAAATCACCTTTGACGACGGCCGCTCGTTCCGCATTCCCTTCGAGCTGATGCGCGTCTATTCGCCTTCGGCCGAAGTGCAGGGCCACGGCCCCGGACAGGAGGTCCTGCAGACCGGCAAGCGTGACGTGGGCATCGAATCGATCGAGGCGGTCGGCCACTACGCGGTGCAACCCCGCTTCTCCGACGGCCACGACAGTGGCATCTTCACCTGGGAATACCTCTACCGCCTGGGCGCGGAGCAGGCGGAATATTGGCAGCGCTACGAGCGAAGGCTGAAGGAAGCCGGCTTGGAACGCGATTTGCCGATGCCCGTCAAGGCGGGTGGCGCTTGCGGCCACCATCATTGAGGGGCCCCGGCAGGGGAGCGAAGAACACATGACCCAAACGCATTTCGGTTACCAGAGCGTCGACGAGGCCGAAAAAGCCCGTCGCGTCAAAGGCGTGTTCGATTCCGTCGCGTCGAAGTACGACGTGATGAACGACCTGATGTCGCTCGGGATGCACCGGGCATGGAAGGCCTACACCGTCGCGGTGGCCAACCTGCACGAGGGCGACCGGGTGCTGGACATCGCCGGCGGCACGGGCGATCTGGCGCGGGCCTTTGCGCGACGGGTGGGTGCCAGCGGCCAGGTGGTCCATACCGACATCAACGAAGCCATGCTGCGCACCGGCCGCGATCGCCTGCTCGACGACGGCCTGGCGCTGCCGACCACGATCTGCGACGCCGAGCGCCTGCCCTTTCGCAGCGGCAGCTTCGACCTGGTCAGCGTCGCTTTCGGGCTGCGCAACATGACCCACAAGGAACAGGCCCTGGCTGAAATGGGCCGCGTGCTGCGAGAAGGCGGGCGGCTGCTGGTGCTGGAGTTTTCCAAGGTGGCCGAGCCGCTGCGCAAACCCTACGACTGGTACTCGTTCCAGGTCCTGCCCAAGCTGGGCCGGCTGGTGGCGGGCGATGCCGAAAGCTATCGCTACCTGGCTGAATCGATCCGCATGCACCCGGACCAGGCCACGCTCAAGGCCATGATGAAGGCGGCGGGCTTCGGCCACGTCGATGTCCACAACCTAACAGGCGGCGTGGTGGCCCTACACGTCGGCATCAAGTGCTGAGCCGACGTGCGGGCCGGCTGCTGTTCCACCCGGCATGGTGGCAGGGCCTGAGCCTTGTGGCCGGCTTCGTCCCCAGCGAGATGACCGGCCTGCCGACCGCCGTCGAGCCGGCGCTGGCCATCTGGCTGGTGGTCTGGCAGGCGGCGCGCCAGGCGTATCCCTCGCTGAATCCGATTTCCCTCCTCAGGCGCCTGCGCTTCATCGGCCAGGCTTGGCGTCGCCGCCGTGAATGGCGGGCGTTGCGCAACGTGTCCCCGGGCTCGCAACTGGCGGCGGTGATGGCCGCCCGCAGGGGCTTGGTCCACCTCATCGCCTGGCCGTATCTGCACCGCGCCTGGTCGGTTCGCCAGCGGGTGGACACGGTGGTTTCGCACTACCGGCAGATCGATGCCGCCCGCTGGCTGCAGGTGCCGCTGGGCACGCGCAGGGTGCTGGCCACGCTCGGCGAGCCCGACGCCGGCATCACCCTGCAGATCGACCAGCCGGACTGGCTGGCGCAGGAAGGCGAGCTGGCGCTGAGCCTTTTCGACGGTGACCTGCGCCTGTATTCGGTGGCCTTCTCGATCGGCCAGCGCAAGGGGCGCCCGGTGGTCTACATCGGCGCCATCCAGGGCCGCTCCGTGGAGGGTGCCAGCGAGCGCTACGCCGAGTTGACACATCGCTTCCACGGTTGCCGCCCGCGCGACCTGCTGCTGCTGGCCCTGTTCATGCTGGCCGCGGAGCTCGGCATCGAGCACGCCTACGGCATCTGCGATTACTACCGGCATTTCCGCCAGCCGCGCCTGCTGGCACGGCTGGACAAGAACATCAAGACCGCGGACTACGACGAGATCTGGCGCGACCGCGGTGGCGTCGAGACGGTGGATGGCTTCTACGAGATGGCCACCTGCTTCACGCCGCGCCCCCTGGACGACGTCCCGGCCAAGAAGCGGGCCATGTACCGGCGCCGGTACGAGATGCTCGGGGGCCTGCGTGAGGGCCTGCACAATCGGGCCCTGGCCAACCGGCTGCCCGATCAACTGATCCGCACCCCCGCCCGGTGACCCGCCGGGTCACCGCTCGATGCCCACCGTCCTTCTCACCGGTGCCGCCGGCTACATCGGCTCGCACACTTGGCTGGCGCTGCAAAGCGCCGGCTTCGAGGTCGTCGGCCTCGACGATTTTTCCAACAGCTCCGCCAGGGTGCTGGATCGGCTGAAAGAGCTGGGCGGCCGCACGCCGGTCTTCGAACGCGCCAGCGTCACCGACGCAGCCGCCCTCGACGGTGTGTTTTCCCGCCATCGCATCGATGCGGTGGTGCATTTCGCGGCTTTCAAGGCCGTCGGCGAGTCCACCGCCCAGCCGCTGAGCTACTACGCCAACAACGTCGGCGGCCTGGTGTCCACCTGCGAAGCGATGCGTCGCCATGGCGTCAAGACCATGGTGTTCAGCTCCAGCGCCACCGTGTACGGCGAACCGAAGTACCTGCCCTACGACGAGGTCCATCCGCTGGCCGCCATGAACGTCTACGGCCGCACCAAGCTGTTCGGAGAACAGATCCTGCGGGACCTGGAGGCGTCCGATCCGGCGTGGAAGGTCGCCTGGCTGCGCTACTTCAACCCGGTGGGCGCGCACGAGAGCGGGCGCATCGGCGAGGACCCGCGGGGCACCCCCAACAACCTCATGCCCTATGTCACCCAGGTGGCGGTGGGGCGGCGGGAATTTCTGCAGGTCTTCGGCGGCGACTACGACACGCCCGACGGCACGGGGGTGCGCGACTACCTGCACGTGATGGACCTGGCCGAGGGCCACGTGGCGGCTCTTCGCCACTTGCTGGAGCAACGGGCCTCGGCCACGGTGAACCTGGGCACGGGGTCGGGGACCAGCGTGCTGCAGCTCGTGGCAGCCTTCGAACGGGCCAGCGGCCGGCCGATTCCCTACCGCATCGTCGAGCGCCGCCCCGGCGACCTGCCGGCCTTCTGGGCCGACGCCACGCTGGCGCGTGAGCTCCTGGGCTGGCAGGCCCGGCGCGACCTGGCGGCCATGTGCGCCGACAGCTGGCGCTGGCAAAGCCGCAACCCGACAGGCTATGACTGAGGGCCGCGGGGGCCCCTCCTACAATCCCCGGTCATGGCAAACCCTGTGACCGACCTGCTGCTGCCCGCGGCGACCGAGCGCTTCATCCTTCTGGCCAACCATGTGCTGTCCAGCTCGCCGGCGGCCACCGAGCGGCTGAAGCCCCATCTCGGCCGCCGCCTGCGCATCGAGGTCGAGAACTGGCGTGTTCCGCTGCCACCGCCGCCGCCCCTGACGTTGCGCATCACGCCGGCCGGCCTCTTCGAATCCGCCGCCGAAGGCGAGGCAGGGGCCGAAGGCGCGCCGGAGTTGCGTCTGAGAGTCGATGCCGCGCATCCCTTCGAAGCCGCCCGGCGTGTGGCCACGGGCGAGCTGCCCGCGCTGCAGATCGAAGGCGACGTCGCCTTCGCGGCCGACGTGAGCTGGGTCGTGGCGAACGTTCGCTGGGACATCCCGGCCGACCTCGAGCGGGTCTTCGGCCCTCTGGTCGCCGGCGGCCTGGCCAACCTGGGCGACAAGGTGGCAGCCACCGCGAGAACGCTGGCCGAGGGCGCCGCGAGCGTCTGGCGCAAGCCCTAGACGCGCCGCACGGTCGCCTCCATGCTGCGCTTCGTCCTGCGGCTGGTCCGCATCGTCTTCACGCTGCTGCGGTACGGCGTCGACGAGCTGGCGCTGTCGGGCTTTCGCGAGCACCGCATCCGGATGTTGGCCGGCGTCCTCACGCTGGGCCGCCGGTTCGAGCTGCCGCCCGGGGTGCGCCTGCGGATGGCGCTGGAGCGGCTGGGGCCCATCTTCATCAAGTTCGGACAGGTGCTTTCGACGCGGCGCGACCTGCTGCCGCTGGAGATCGCTGACGAACTGGCACGCCTGCAGGACCGGGTGCCGCCGTTCCCCGCCGTCCAGGCGCGGGCCATCATCGAGGCCGAACTGAGGCAGCCGCTCGAGGCCGTCTTCGCTGAGTTCGACGACGTGCCGGTGGCCAGCGCGTCGGTGGCCCAGGTGCACTTCGCCGTGCTTCGGGATGGCCGCGAGGTGGCGGTGAAGGTGCTGCGCCCCGGCATGCTGGCAGTGATCGACGACGACCTGGCGATCCTGCACCTGCTGGCGCGCTGGGTGGAGCGCCTGTCGGCCGACGGCCGGCGGCTGCGCCCGCGCGAGGTCGTCAAGGAGTTCGACGTCTACCTGCACGACGAGCTGGATCTGGTGCGCGAGGCCGCCAATGCCGCCCAGCTGCGGCGCAACATGGCCGACCTGCCGCTGATCATCGTGCCGGAGATGCACTGGGACCTGTGCACCCGCAACGTCTGCGTGATGGAGCGCATGACCGGCGTGCCCATCAGCCAGGTGGCCCGCCTGCGGGACGCCGGCGTCGACATCAAGAAGCTGGCCCGCGACGGCGTCACGATCTTCTTCACCCAGGTGTTCCGCGACGGCTTCTTCCACGCCGACATGCACCCCGGCAACATCCAGGTCAGCGTGGAGCCGCAGACCTTCGGGCGCTACGTCGCGCTGGACTTCGGGATCATCGGCACGCTGACCGAGACCGACAAGGAATACCTGGCGCAGAACTTCATCGCCTTCTTCCGGCGCGACTACAAGCGGGTCGCCGAGCTGCACGTCGAATCCGGCTGGGTGCCGCCCAGCACGCGGGTGGATGCGCTGGAGGGCGCCATCCGCGCCGTCTGCGAACCACAGTTCGACCGGCCGCTGAAGGACATCTCGCTGGGCCAGGTGCTGATGCGCCTGTTCCAGACCTCGCGCCGCTTCAACGTCGAGATCCAGCCCCAGCTCGTGCTGCTGCAGAAGACCCTGCTCAACGTCGAGGGCCTGGGCCGCCAGCTGGACCCGGACCTGGACCTCTGGACGACCGCCAAGCCCTTTCTCGAGCGCTGGATGGACGAGCAGATCGGCGGCCGCGCGTTGCTGCGCCGGCTGAAGGACGAGGCGCCCCACTACGCCCGCCTGCTGCCCGAGCTGCCGCGCCTGCTGCACGACGCGCTGGCCGGGCGCATCGGCCACACGTCCCGCCCCACCGACGACACCGCCCTGCTGGCCGAGATGCTGCGCGAGCAGCGGCGCACCAACCGCCTGCTGGCCGGGCTGACGTGGGGCGTGGCCGGCTTCCTCCTCGGGGCCCTGGCTGCCCGCTACGCGTTGCTCTGGGCCGGGACCTGACGAAGTCTGCGAGGCGGCGCTGGCATGCCTCGTGCTGCGGTTGGCTTCGTCCCGGCCCGGCGGCGACCTGATAATGCCGGCCGCCTTCCGAAGTTATCTCTCGCCAGCCCATGAACTCCATCCTGATCACCTTCGTCGTGCTCTACCTGGTCGGCACCCTGGCCCTGGGCGTCTGGGCGGGCACCCGGATCAAGAACACCAGTGACTTCGCGATCGCCGGCCGCAGCCTGCCGCTGATCATGGTGGTGACCACCACCTTCGCCACCTGGTTCGGCGCCGAGACGGTGATGGGCATCCCGGCCAAGTTCGTGCAGAGCGGGCTGGGCGCGATCGTGGAGGACCCGTTCGGCGCCGGCATGTGCCTGGTGCTGGTGGGCGCGTTCTTCGCCACCAAGCTGTACCGCCAGAACCTGCTGACCATCGGCGACTTCTACCGCCAGCGCTTCGGCAAGGGGATCGAGGTCTTCTGCTCCTCGGCCATCATCCTGAGCTATCTGGGCTGGGTGGCCGCGCAGATCACCGCGCTGGGCCTGGTCTTCTCGGTGCTCACCAACGGCGCGATGAGCGAGACCGCCGGCATGATCGTCGGCACCCTGGCGGTGCTGATCTACGTGGTGATCGGCGGCTTCCTGGCGGTGGCCTGGACCGACTTCATCCAGATGATCGTGCTGGTGATCGGCCTGTCGATCATCGCGGTCTTCGCCAGCGACCTGGCCGGCGGCACCGGCCCCGTGCTGGCGATGGCCACCCAGAAGGACCTGTTCAAGTTCCTGCCGGAGCCGAGCTTCACGGACGTCGCGATGTTCATCGGCGCCGGGCTGACCATGATGCTGGGCAGCATCCCGCAGCAGGACGTCTTCCAGCGGGTGATGTCGGCCCGCAACGCCGAGACGGCGCGCAACGGCGCCATCATCGGCGGCCTGAGCTACATCCTGTTCGCCTTCGTGCCCATGTTCATCGTCGCCAGCGCCGTCGTCGTGATGGGCGACAGCGCGATGGACATGGCCCAGAACGACTACCAGCGCCTGCTGCCGACCTTCGTGCTGACCAAGATGCCGCTGATCATGCAGATCCTGTTCTTCGGGGCGCTGCTGTCGGCCATCAAGAGCACCTCGTCGGCCACGCTGCTGGCGCCTTCGACCAGCTTCGTCGAGAACATCGTCAAGAACCTGCGCCCGCGCATGTCCGACAAGCAGCAGCTGCTGGCCATGCGGGTGACCATCGTGATCTTCGCCGGCCTGGTGCTGCTCTACGCGATCGCGATGAAGGGCACGCCCATCTACGACCTGGTGTCCGCGGCCTACCAGATCACGCTGGTGGGGGCCTTCGTGCCGCTGGTCTTCGGTCTTTACTGGAAGCGCGCGACCACCCAGGGCGCCATCTTCTCGCTGGTGCTGGGCATCGGCGTCTGGCTGGTCTACTTTCCCCAGGTGTCCACGCTCGGCGAGAGCTTCCCCGGACAACTGGCCGGCCTGCTGGCGGCCATCGTGGGCATGGTGGGCGGTTCGCTGATGCCCCAGGTGGTGAAGAACCGGCACGAGCGCCACGTCGCCACGGTGGCTTGAAAAACCGGGCACAGGCCTCAGTTGGGTCATCGCGCGGGGGTCGGCTCCTCGGGGCCGCCCCTTATAATTTCCCGTTTTGAATCAAGGGTTTGGTCATGCCGATCTACGCTTATCGCTGCGCCGCCTGCGGCCATTCGCGTGATGTGCTGCAGAAGCTGTCCGACGCGCCGCTGACCTCCTGCCCGGCCTGCGGAGCCGAGGAGTTCGCCAAACAGATCACCGCGGCCGGCTTCCAGCTCAAGGGCTCGGGCTGGTATGCGACCGACTTCCGCAACAACAACGGCGGCGCCAAGGCCCCCGCGGCGGCCACCGGCGACGGTGCCGGCGCGAACAGCGGTTCCGCCGCCAGCGCCCCGGCTTCCGGCGGCGACAGCGGCGCGGCTTCGGCCAGCGCCTCCCCAGCCGCGGGTGGCGCCTGCGGCGGCTCCTGCGCCTGCCACTGAGGCAGCCGCCCATCGCCGCGCCACGGGACACCGCTTGAAGAAATACCTGCTCGCCGGTCTGCTGACCTGGCTGCCCCTGGCGATCACGATCTGGGTGCTGCTGTGGATCCAGGGTCTGCTGGACGGCATGTTCAAGGGCCTGTTGCGCGTGGCGCAGGCGGTCCTGCCCGTGGGCGCCACCGAGACGCTGCAGGGCCTCGGCCAGTGGCCGGGCCTGGGCGTGCTGGTGATGGTGGCCCTGCTGTTCATCACCGGCGTCTTCGTCACCAACCTGTTCGGCCAGTGGTGGCTGAAGCAGTGGGATGCGCTGATGAGCCGCATCCCCATCGTCCGGTCGATCTACAGCTCGGTCAAGCAGGTCTCCGACACGCTGTTCTCCAGCAACGGCAATGCCTTTCGCGAGGCCGTGCTGGTGCAGTATCCGCACGCCGGCTCCTGGACCATCGCCTTCGTCACCGGCCGCCCGGGCGGCGAGGTGGCGGGCAAGCTGCCGGGCGAGCACGTGAGCCTGTACGTGCCGACCACGCCCAACCCGACCTCGGGCTTCTTCCTGATGATGCCGCGCTCGGCCATCCACGCCCTGGACATGAGCGTCGACGAGGCGCTGAAGTACATCATCTCGATGGGCGTCGTGGTACCGCCCCCGCCTGCGCCACCGGCCGGCCACCTGGCCCTGCCGGAGGGGGCCGACCCCAATCGGTTGGGCTGAGCAGCCGACAGCGTCCGGCGCTCAGTCCTGAGGGTTGACCACCCCGCCCCGACAGCCTTTCAATCGCTATTTCCCGAATCCTTCGGATGCCTGCGCCGCAGCAGGCTGGAGTGCACTCATGAGAACAACGTATTGCGGCCTGGTCAGCGAAGCGCTGATGGGCCAGACCGTGACCCTGATGGGCTGGGCCCATCGCCGTCGAGACCATGGCGGCGTGATCTTCATTGAACTGCGTGACCGCGAAGGCCACGTGCAGATCGTCTGCGACCCCGACCGGCCGGAGATGTTCAAGACGGCCGAGAGCGTGCGCAACGAGTTCTGCCTCAAGGTCGTGGGTCTGGTGCGTGCCCGCCCGGCCGACAAGGAGAACACCAACCTCGCCAGCGGCAAGGTCGAGGTGCTCTGCCATGAGCTCGAGGTGTTGAACGCCTCGATCACCCCGCCGTTCCAGCTCGACGACGAGAACCTGTCGGAGACCACGCGCCTGACGCACCGCGTGCTGGACCTGCGCCGCCCGCAGATGCAGAAGAACCTCATGCTGCGCTATCGCGTGGCGATGGAGGTGCGCAAGTTCCTGGACGCCAACGGCTTCATCGACATCGAGACGCCGATGCTGACCAAGTCGACGCCCGAAGGCGCGCGCGACTACCTGGTGCCCAGCCGCGTGCACGACGGCCACTTCTTCGCGCTGCCGCAGTCGCCGCAGCTGTTCAAGCAGCTGCTGATGGTGGCCGGCTTCGACCGCTACTACCAGATCACCAAGTGCTTCCGCGACGAGGACCTGCGCGCCGACCGCCAGCCCGAGTTCACGCAGATCGACATCGAGACCTCGTTCCTGAACGAGGAGGAGATCCGCGGCATGTTCGAAGGCATGATCCGCACGGTCTTCCGCAACACGATCGGTGTCGACCTGCCCGGCTACCCGGTGATGACCTACGCCGACGCCATGCACCAGTACGGCTCCGACAAGCCCGACCTGCGCGTCAAGCTGCGCTTCACCGAGCTGACCGACGTGATGAAGGACGTGGACTTCAAGGTCTTCTCCACCCCCGCCACCACCAAGGGCGGCCGCGTCGTGGCGCTGAAGGTGCCCGGTGGCGGCGAGATGAGCCGCGGCGAGATCGACGGCTACACCGAGTTCGTGAAGATCTACGGGGCCAAGGGCCTGGCCTGGATCAAGGTCAATGACGTGCAGAAGGGCCGCGAGGGCCTGCAGTCGCCGGTGGTGAAGAACCTGCACGACGCCGCGATCGCCGAGATCATCGCCCGCACCGGCGCCTGCAACGGCGACCTGATCTTCTTCGGCGCCGACAAGGCCAAGGTGGTGAACGACGCCATCGGTGCCCTGCGCGTGAAGATCGGCCACAGCGAGTTCGGCCGCAACCGCGGCCTGTTCGAAGACAAGTGGGCGCCGCTGTGGGTCGTCGACTTCCCCATGTTCGAGCACGACGAGGGCGAGGACCGCTGGAACGCGGTGCACCATCCTTTCACGGCGCCCAAGGACGGCCACGAGGACCTGATGGACACCGACCCCGGTGCCTGCATCGCCAAGGCCTACGACATGGTGCTCAACGGCTGGGAGCTGGGCGGCGGCTCGGTGCGTATCCACCGCGCCGAGGTGCAGAGCAAGGTCTTCAGCGCGCTGAAGATCACGCCCGAGGACGCCCAGGTCAAGTTCGGCTTCCTGCTCGACGCGCTGCAGTACGGCGCGCCGCCGCACGGCGGCCTGGCCTTCGGCCTGGACCGCATCGTCACCATGATGACCAAGGCCGATTCGATCCGCGACGTGATCGCCTTCCCCAAGACCCAGCGCGCCCAGTGCCTGCTGACCGGCGCGCCCAGCCTGGTCGACGAGAAGCAGCTGCGCGAATTGCACATCCGGCTGCGCAACGCCGCCCCGGCCGCCTGAGCGCCCGCTCAGCTCCGGTGAGCGACAAACGGGCCCCTCGTGGGCCCGTTTTCTTGGGCCCCACTGAAGAGGAATGTCGTGGGGAACGTTCGATCAAAGCTGGCGCGTTGCCAGGGCCTGATGCTGGCCGTGCTGGCGTTGACCGCCTGCGGTGGAGGGTCGGGTGACCACGACACCGGGACGCCTGTGCCCGGGCCGTCGCCGTCACCCTCTCCACCACCCTCCGACGGCAGCGCGGTCCTGGAAGCCGCCCCCGAATCCGGCTGGGCAGCCGGTGCCACCGGCGGGCAAGCCGCGACCGCCTCTTCCGTCTACACCGTGAGCACGGCCACCGAGCTGCTGGCCGCCATCAGTGCAGGCGACGGCAAGCCGGTGATCATCAAGGTCAGCGGCACGATCGACATGGCGGCGGCCGACAACGGCGGTGCGTTCACCAGCCGCTCCGACCAGAGCACGCGCTCCAGGGTGCCGCTCAAGAGCAACACCACCTTGATCGGCGCGGGCACCGATGCCGCGCTGGTCAACGGCTGGATCCTGATCCGCAGCGTCGACAGCGTCATCGTGCGCAACCTGCGCATCGTGAACCCCTGCGACGTGGCGCCCGAGTGGGATCCGGACGATGGCGACACCGGCAACTGGAACGGCGAGTTCGACGGCCTGACGATCGAGGGCGCGACCCACGTCTGGATCGACCACAACACCTTCACCGATGCGCCGCTGACCGACGACAAGCTGCCGATCGAGAACGGCAAGACCAAGCAGTGCCACGACGGCGCGCTCGACATCAAGAGCGGTGCGGACTACGTCACCGTGTCGTCCAACCTTTTCGACCGGCATGACAAGAACAATCTCGTCGGTTCGTCCGACAGCGCCGCCTCGACCGATGAAGGCCACCTGCGCGTCACCTTCACCGGCAACCGCTTCAGCGCCATCACCCAGCGCGCGCCGCGGGTGCGCTTCGGCCAGGTCCACGTCTTCAACAACCTGTACGAGGGCAGCAAGAGCGACGCCGTGTACCCGCATGCCTACAGCCTGGGCGTGGGCTACAAGGCCAAGATCATCGCGGAGAACAACGTCTTCGAGATCACCGGTGCAACCAACTGCGCCGACATCGCGACCAATCCCGGCTCGTCCAGCAAGAAGGGCGCGATCACCGACAGCGGCTCGACGCTGAACGGCGCGGCGCTGTCGCTGTCGGCCTGCGATTTCGACACGGCCGTGGGCTGGACGGTGCCCTACGCCTACCAGTCGGTGCTGTTGCCGGCCTCGGGCGTCGCGGCCTCGGTGCGGGCCAACGCCGGCGCCGGCAAGCTCTCGGTGCCTTTGTAAAACGCCCGGCCGGGCTCAGCGCGAGGCGAGCGGCGCGGGCAGCGATGCGGCGTGAGCCGGCGACCACTACCACCGCCGGCAACAACACCGTCGAAGGTTGCCGGATGGATTTCAACAAGCAGTAGCGCATCGGAACGTGGGCGCCGCTCACGCCGTGCCGTGCTTGGTCTCGAACCGGATGCCGATGTCCTTCAGCAGCGGCGTCGGCAGCAGGCCGCCGGCGCAGACGATGACCTCGTCGTTGGCCAGCCGGGCCTTCGTGCCGTCGGTCGCGCTCAGCACCACCTGGGAAGGGGCGATCGATTCCACCTCGCTGCCCAGGCGCAGGTCGATGCGGCCCTCGTCGGCCAGGCGTTGCAGCCGCTCGCGGTTCTTCGCCTTCACGCGCGAGAAGGCGACGCCGCGGTAGCTCAGCGTCACGCGCGTGCCGGCCTCGCCGGCCAACGCGATAGCGGCTTCGAGGGCGCTGTCGCCGCCACCGACCACCAGCACCGCCTGGCCCTCGTACTGCGCCGGGTCGACCAGCCGGTAGGCGACCTTGGGCAGCTCCTCGCCGGGAACGTCGAGGGTACGCGGGGTGCCGCGGCGGCCGATCGCGAGCAGGACGGAGCGGGCGCTCAGCGTGCCACGAGAGGTGGTGACGACGAAGCCATCGCCACGGGCCTCGATGCCCAGCATGCGCTCGCCGAAGCGGATCGAGAGCTCGAACTGCCGCACGACACCGTGCCAGAACTCGAGCAGGCGCTCCTTGCTGACCTCGGTGAACTTCACCTGGCCGACCTTGGCCAGCACCACCGGCGCCGTCATCGCGACCTTCTGCCGCGGGTAGTGGAAGATCGAGCCGCCGAGCGAGGCCTCCTGCTCGATGACCTCGTAGCGCAGGCCCTTGTCGACCGCGGCGAGCGCCGCCGAAAGCCCGGCCGGGCCGGCGCCGACGATGAGCACATCGAGCTGGTCGCCCCGCCTGGCGCGGCCGCGTTGCGCAATGGCCTCCATCGCCTGCCGCCCCTGCTCGGCGGCCTTGCGGATCAGCCCCATGCCGCCCAGTTCGCCGGCGATGTACAGGCCCGGCATGTTGGTCTCGAACTGCGGCGTCAGCAGCGGGATGTCGATGCCTCGCCGCTCGGTGCCGAAGACCAGCGAGATCGCGTCGAACGGGCAGGCCGAGTGGCAGGCGCCGTGGCCGATGCAGGCCGAGGCGTTGACCAGCGTCGCCTTGCCCTCGACCATGCCGAGCGCCTGCTCGGGGCAGGCTTTGACGCAGGAGCCCGAGCCTATGCAGCGTGAAGGGTCGACGACGGGGTGCAGTGACGGCGGTTCGTTCAGCCCGGCTGCCACCGCCTCGGCCAGCGCTGCGGCATGGCGGCGCTCATGCCGTGCGCGCCACCACAGGTGCCCGCCGACAGCCAGGACGGGCAGCAGCAGGTAGGGCCAGGCGGCCAGGGCGTTCACGGCACGACGTCGGCGATGACCAGCTTCACGGTGCTCGCCCCCGGGGCCATCGGAGCGGAGACGGCCTCGAGATCGCCCGGCTGCGGCATGGCCTGGCCTGAGCGGGAGATGCGTGCGCCCACGACCACCCGGCTCGCCTGGCTCAGTCGCGCCTGCGGGCTCATCGCGAGGCTGTCGTCGAGCACGAAGTCGAACGGCAGCTCGCGCACCCGCTTCTTCAAGATGGCCAGTGGCATGCGCGAGCCCTCGGCGGGGCGGGCGAAGACGAAGACGGTGTCCTCGGGGCCGGCCTTGGCGGCCAGCGCAGGCGCGAGCTCCACCCGGCCACGGATGGTGGCGCCGGCCGCCACGGGCGCGGTATCGGCGGCCGGCGGCGGCAGGCCGGCGAGCTGGCGCGCCTCGGCCACGTTGTCGCGGGCCTGCTTCACCAGGTCGCTGCCGGGCGGGCCCACGCGAACGGCCTTCTCCCAATGCCGCACCGCCGCGGCGTAGTCCTTGTTCTCGAAGGCCACCGTGCCGGCGAGCATCAGCGCCTTCAGGTTGTCGGGCTCGGCCGACAGGGCCTGTTGCACCAGCTGCGCCGGCTCGCCGTCGAAGCGGCCGTCGCGTGTCACCGCCAGCGCGTCCGCGAGGTCGGCCAGCGCCTGGGCGTTCTTCGGCTCCAGCGTCAGCACGTGGCGATAGGCTGCGATGGCCGGCTCGAACTGGCCCAGCACCGCGTACGAACGGCCGAGCATCAGCCAGCCCTCGGCGTTGCCGGGCTCGTTGCGCATGCGCGCGGCGAGCTGGTCGACCATGCCCTGGATCTGCGCCAGCGTCATCGAATGGGCGGACGAGGCCGGCGGCTGCGCGTCGGCTGCCGTCACCGGTGGGGCGGGCGGCCGCGCGCCGGGCCCGGTGTTCCAGCCTTCGCGGCTGCCCAGCCACCAGGTGCCGGCCGCGCCGAAGGCGGCGACGAAGGCGACCAGGCCCCAGACGAGGCGGCGCGAGGGGTGGGTGGAGGCGGTGCGGGCGGGGAGGGCGGAGGTGGCGTCAGTCATCGGCAGGTTCGGGTTCGAAGGCTTCGTCCGGCAGGCGGCCGCGCCGGCGCAGCACCATGGCGAGCGCCACCAGCCCGGCGGCCAGCAGCAGGGCGGGGCCGAACCACAGCAGCGCGGTGCGGCTCGTCACCGGCGGCCGGTACAGCACGAAGTCGCCGTAGCGGTCGGTCATGAAGCGGCGGATCTCGTCGGGGCTGCGGCCGGCCTGGAGCTGGTCGCGGATCTGCTGGCGCAGGTCTGCGGCCAGCTCGGCGTGCGAATCGGCCACCGTCTGGTTCTGGCAGACCACGCAGCGCAGTTCGTCGGCGATGGCCATCATCCGGGCCTCCAGCTCGGGGTCGTCGGCGGCGGGGCGCGCGGTCTGCGCGGCGGCGGAGCAGGCCAGCAGCAGCGCGGCCAGCCACATGATCACGCTCCTCATGCCGCGAGCCTTTTCAGCAAGGGCTCGACCTTGTCGCGCAGCACCTCGGGCGTCAGCGGGCCGATGTGCTTGTAGCGGACCACGCCCTGGCGGTCGATCACGAAGGTCTCGGGCACGCCGTAGACGCCGTAGTCCAGTCCGATGCGGCCCTGGGGGTCGAACAGCGAATCGGTGTAGGGGTTGCCGAACTGCTGCAGCCATTCGGTGCCGGCGGCGCGCTCGTCCTTGTAGTTCAGGCCGATCAGCGTCAGGTCGCGGCCGCGGGCGAACTGCACGAGCACCGGGTGCTCGTCCCGGCAGGCGCCGCACCACGAGGCCCAGACGTTGAGCATCCAGACTTTGCCGAGCAGGTCCTCGCGGCGGAGTGCGCGGGCCGGGTCGGCCAGCGTGGGCGCGGCGAAGGCGGGGGCCGGCTTGTCGATCAGGGGCGACGGCACTTCGCGCGGATCCAGCTTGAGGCCCACGGCGAGGAAGCCGGCCAGCGCGAGGAAGATGGCCAGGGGGATCAGCGTGCGGGCCTTCATGCGGCCTCCTTGGCAAGGCTCATGCGGCGGCTCCCATCGTCGGAGCGGGCTGTGCAGCCTCGGCCCGGCGGCGGTAGCGGCGGTCGCTCGCCGCGAGCGCGCCGCCTGCGGCCATGATCACCGCGCCGAGCCAGATCCAGATCACCATCGGCTTGTGCTGCAGGCGCAGCGTCCAGGAGCCGTCGTCCTGCGGGTCGCCGAGCGAGACGTAGAGATCGCGGATGGGGCCGGTGTCGATGGCGGCTTCGGTCATGGGGTTTCGCTGCACGCGGTAGACGCGCTTCTCGGGGGTCAGGGTCGTGAGGGGCTGGCCGTTGCGAGTCACCTCGATGCGCGCCTGCACCGCCTGGTAGTTGGGTCCCGGGGCGTCGGCCACGCCCAGGAAGCGGAAGGTGTAGCCGCCGACCTCGGCCGTCTCGCCGATGCGCATGCGCACGTCGCGTTCGGCCTCGTACGTCCGCACGGTCGTCACGCCGACGATGAAGGCGGCCACGCCCAAGTGGGCGACCCACATGCCGAGCTGCGCCCGGGTCAGCAGGCGCCACTGGCGGCGCCAGCCGGCCGCGTCGACCACCACGCCGGCGGCGACCCAGGTGCCCAGTGCGTAGCCGGCGACCGACCACGGCGACGCATGGCCCGCCGTCGCCGCCACCAGCGCCGGCACGAGCACCGCCGCCACCGCCGCCCAGCGCAGCCGCCGGGCCAGCGAGGGCAGCGCGTCGCCCTTCCAGCGGGCCAGCGGGCCGGCGCCGAGCAGCACCAGCAGCGGGGCCATGAGCCAGCGGAAGACGGTGTCGAAGTAGGGCGGGCCGACCGAGATCTTGCCCAGGCCCAGGGCGTCGAGGAACAGCGGGTACATCGTGCCGAGCAGCACGGCGCCGGTGGCGCTCAGCAGCAGCACGTTGTTGAGCAGCAGGCTCGTTTCCTTCGACACCATCGAGAAGCGCTGCCCCAGCCCCACGGTCGACGCGCGCCAGGCGTAGAGGGTGAGCGAGGCGCCGACCGCCACCACCAGGAAGGCCAGGATGAACAGGCCGCGGCGCGGGTCGGTCGCGAAGGCATGCACCGACGAGAGCACGCCCGATCGCACGAGGAAGGTGCCGAGCAGGGACAGGGAGAAGGCGAGGATCGCGAGCAGCACCGTCCAGGCCTTGAAGCTGCCGCGCTTCTCGCTCACGGCCAGCGAGTGGATGAGCGCGGTGCCCACCAGCCAGGGCATGAAGGAGGCGTTCTCCACCGGATCCCAGAACCACCAGCCGCCCCAGCCGAGCTCGTAGTAGGCCCATGCGCTGCCGAGCGCGATGCCCAGCGTCAGGAAGATCCAGGCCGCGATCGTCCAGGGCCGTGACCAGCGGGCCCAGGTCGCATCCAGCCGGCCGCCCAGCAGCGCCGCGATGGCGAAGGCGAAGGCGACCGAGAAGCCCACGTAGCCCATGTAGAGCATCGGCGGGTGGAAGACCATGCCCGGGTCCTGCAGCAGAGGGTTCAGGTCGCGCCCGTCGCGCACCGGCGGCAGCAGGCGCTCGAAGGGGTTCGAGGTCAGGAGCATGAACAGCATGAAGCCCGCCGACACCAGCGACATCACCGCCAGCACGCGGGCCACGAACACCTGCGGCAGCGTGCGGCTGAACGCCGCCACCGCCTGCATCCACACGACCAGCATCGTCACCCACAACAGCAGCGAGCCCTCGTGACCGCCCCACACGCCGGCCAGGCGATAGGCCAGGGGCAGCGCGCTGTTGGAGTTGGAGGCCACGTACAGCACCGAGAAGTCGTTGCGCACGAAGCTCGCCGCGAGCGCCACGAAGGCGCCGAGCACCAGCAGGCCCTGCGCGAGCGTCAGCGGCCGCGCGAGGCTCATCCAGTCGACGCGGTGGCGCGCCGCGCCGGCCAGGCCCAGCGCCGCCTGGGCCAGTGCGACGGCGAGCGCCAGGATGAGGGCGATCTGGCCCAGTTCGGGGATCATCGGCCGTTCTCCACCAAGGTCGGCGCGGCCTGGGGAGCCTGCGCCTGCGCCCGCTTGAGCGCCTCCGCCGCCTCGGGCGGCATGTAGTTCTCGTCGTGCTTGGCCAGCACCTCGCGGGCGACGAAGACACCGTCGGGGCCCAGCGCGCCTTGCGCGACCACGCCCTTGCCCTCCTTGAACAGGTCGGGCAGCAGGCCGGTGTAGGCCACCGGCACTTCGCGCTGGGTGTCCGTCACGATGAAGCGGATCTGCACGCCCTCGCGCTGCACGCTGCCGGCGCGCACCAGCCCGCCCAGGCGGAACGGCCGCTGCTGCGGCGCCTCGCCGGCCGCCACCTGCGTGGGCGTGAAGAAGAACACCAGGTTGCTGCGAAAGGCGTTCAGCACCAGCGCGGTGGCGGCGGCCAGCGCGAGCAGCACGCCGGCCGCGATCGCCAGGCGCTTGCGGCGGGGCGTCATTCTTCGCCCTCCGCGATGCGGCGCGCGGCCTCGGCGCGTGCGCGGCGCAGCCGGGCGCGCACCGCCACCGCCTCGGCCACCAGCAGCACCACGCAGGGCAGCCAGGCGCCCCAGACGAACAGGCCGTGGCCATCGAGCCGCAGCAGGGAGGACAGATCGTTCATCGGTATCGGAGGGTTCAGTACGGGGTGGCGGCCCAGGCGGCGCCGGGCTCCTGCTCGAGGCTGAGCGCCCGGGCACGCGTGAGGGAAGCAGCGATCGCATGGGCCCAGAACGCCACCGTGCAGAGCGCCAGCGCGAGCAGCATCTGGCGCGCCATCGTCGGCGCCGCGGTCATGCTGATGGAGGCGCCCTGGTGCAAGGTGTTCCACCACTTCACCGAAAAATAGATCACCGGCACGTTCAACGCGCCGACGAGCGCGATGAGCGCGCCGGCCTGCGCCGCGCGGCGGTCGTCGTCGATGGACTCGACCAGCGCGATGTAGCCCAGGTACAGCAGCAGCAGGATCAGCTCGGAGGTCAGCCTCGCATCCCAGACCCACCAGGTGCCCCAGGTGGGCTGGCCCCAGAGGGCGCCCGTCCACAGTGCCATGGCGGTGTAGAGCGCGCCGGAGGGCGCCAGGGCGCGCGCCAGCCGCGAGGCCATCCGCACCTTGAAGACCCAGCCGACCACCGCCCACAGCGCGACCGCCAGGTAGCAGACCATAGACAGCCAGGCGGCCGGCACGTGGATGAAGAGGATGCGGTAGGCCTCGCCCTGGGTGGCGTCGGTGGGCGCCACGAAGAAGCCGACGTACATCCCGGCCAGCCCGGTCGCGATGGCCAGCACCCAGCACCAGCGCGCCACCTGGGCGGCCAGGCCGTCGAAGCGCGCGGGCGAGGCGAACCTCGTCCAGCGCGCGGGTGAGGTCGAGGGCGTGGCGGTGGCCAGGTTCATGGGTTCATTCCATGGCGATGCGCAAGGCGGCGGCGGTCAGCGGCGGCGCCAGCAACGCGGTGAGGATCAGCAGCGCGGCCTGCAGCGACAGGCCCGCCTGCGCCGGCTCGCCGTTCAGCGCGGCGAGGACGGCGCCGCTGCCGAAGACCAGCGTGGGCATGGCCAGCGGCAGCACGAGGAGGAAGACCAGCGCACTGCCGTGCCGCAGGCCCAGCGCCAGCGCGGCGCCCAGGCCGCCCAGCAGCGCGGTGACCGGCGTGCCCAGCAGCAGACTGGCCAGCAGGGCGAGCACGGCCGGGCCGGGCAGTCCGAAGGCGAGCCCGGCCAGGGGCGCCAGCAACACCAGCGGGGCGCCCCCCAGCAGCCATTGGCCGAGGATGCGTTCGGCGACGAGCGCGGTCAGCGATCGCTGGCCGAGGAGCATCTGTTCCAGCGAGCCGTCGGCCAGGTCGGCGCTGAACATGCCATGCAGGGCCAGCAGCATGGCCAGCAGGGCCGAGGCCCAGACGACCCCCGGCGCCACCCGGCGCAGCAGGGCCGGCTCGGCGCCGATGCCGAGCGGGAACAGGCTCAGGGCCGCCACGAAGAAGGCCAGCGGCAGCAGCCAGCCGATGCGATGGCGGGCGGCGGCGCGCAGGTCGCGCGAGAGCAGGTTCATCCGCCCATCGCTTCATGCGCCACCGCCGTCATGGCGGGCAGCGGGCCCGACGGCGCCAGGTCGAAGGGGCGGATGCGCTCGCCGGCCAGAGGCGTGTGGCTGGTCAGCACCACGGCGCCGCCACGATCCAGGTGCGTGTCGAGCCAGGCCTCGATGCGACCGGCGCCTTCCAGGTCCAGCGCCTCCAGCGGCTCGTCCAGCAGCCAGGTGCGCGGCTCGTCGTCGAGCATCAGGCGCGCCAGCGCCGCCTTGCGCCGCTGGCCCTGCGAGAGCGTGCCGACGAAGCTGTCGATCCGGCCGGCCAGGCCCACCTGATCCAGCGCGTGGGCCATGCGCTCGCGCAGGGCGCGGCGATCGGCCGTGCCCTCGGCATGCAGGCCGGCGAGAAAGCCCAGCGCCTCGCCCACCCGCAGCTCCTGCTTCAGCGCATTCGCGTGGCCGATGTAGCGCAGCCGGCCGCGCTGTGCGGGCGGCAGCGACTGCACCGGGTGACCCTCGAAGCGCACGTCGCCTTCGGCCGCCGGGACCAGGCCGGCGAGGATGCGCAGCAGGCTGGTCTTGCCGCAGCCATTGGGCCCGCGCAGCCACAGGCCCTGGCCGGGGGCGAGCCGCAGTGCGAGGCCACGGAACAGGCGCCGCCCGCCACGATGGCAGGCGACGTTCGAAGCCTCCAGAACGCCTGCCTCAGAAATCAAGTCGGTACCCCAAGGAGTAGTACAGCCGGGTCGAATTCTCGTTCTGTTGGGCGCTGTGCGTCCGGCTGCCTTCGATGTTCACGTCGCCCTCGAGCACCCACTTCGGGCCGCCGCGCCAAGTCACGCGCAGCCCGGGGGCCCAGCGCGAGGTGCGCACGCCGCTGGGCCCGTCCTGCTGGTACCAGCGCAGCGAGGGCTCGAGTTGCCAGCGCTCTGCCACCACTGTGAGCAGGTTGTACGACGCGAGCCAGCCGTCGTAACTTGGTCCTTTGACGGCGGTCAAGTTGAAGACGTGCGTGTCGCGCTCGGAGTACAGGTTGGTGGCGATGGCCTGCAGCGAGGCGGTCCAGATGTCGCCCGTCGCCGGGATCCCTTCGGGCAGGATGCCGGGCACCGGGGCGATGGCACCGACGTTGGTCAGGCGGACGTCGGCGCCCAGCTGCCAGTGCTCGTCGATCGGCGTGGTGACGCCGGCCAGGCCTTGCGTGGCGTAGGCCGTGGTGGCCACGACCTGCTGGCGCAGCTGGTCCAGCGTCAGGCCGGCCGCGAGCAGGTCGCGCAGCCGCCTGGGCAGGATGGCCGAGTTCGGGTCGGCCGGGAAGAACAGCGCGTTGCCCAGCATCAGCATGGGCGTGGCGCGGCGGTCGTACAGCAGGTTGACGACCGTGTTGCCTTCGCTGGTCCAGGTGCCCTGCACGGACGCGATGTTCACGCCCTGCAGGGTGGTGTCGTACTCGTACTGCGAGAACACCGAGACGCCGGGCTGGAAGTAGCGCAGCTCGGTGCCGACGGCCCGGCGGTCGACCTCGCCGTCGATGGTCTGCTGGATCGCGTAGAAGCTGCCGCCCAGGCCGGGCAGCAGCGAGTCGCCATCGAGGGAGGCGCCGTAGAAGCGGCGCCGGGTGTCGAGCAGCTTCTCGGTGGGCTGGCCGGCGACCACGTTCAGTTTCCAGTGGGGAACGAAGCTCCAGCCGAGAAGTGCGCCGTCGAAGCGCCCCAGCACCCCACCGCCGAGGCCGGACTGGCGGCCCAGCCTGGCCGAAAGGCCCGGTCCGGCCTCCTTCCAGTCGACGTACAGCGCGGTCAGCCGGTTCTCGTCGGCCTGGTCCGGCATGAAATCGGAAGTGAAGTTGTCCCGGAAGACGAAGCGCACGTCGCGGGCCTCGTCCTTCATGCGCCAGTTCACGTCGACGCTGCTGAGCAGCTGCTTCTGGTCGATCGCGTCGAGCGTCTCGTCGGAGATCACGACGGGGATCTGGCCTTCGAGCGGCGTGTCCTTCAGCTGGGTGCGCGTCTTCGAGTTGCCGCCGTAGTAGTACTGCGAGACCGCGCCGATCAGCGTGGTCGTCTCCTTCTTCTTCGCAGCCTTGGCCTCTTCGGCGGAAGCCGTCGCGGCGCCGGGTGCAGAGGGCAGGCCGGCGAGCGTGACGCGGGCCTGGTCGGCGTCGGCGCCCTCGGGGTAGAGCTGGAGGAACAGCTCCAGTTCGCGCCGGGCGCCGGCCACGTCGTTGTCGGCCAGCCGCGCCTGCGCGACCAGCGCCTGGGCTTCCCGGGTGTGGCGGTTGGGCGGCAGGTTGAGGGCCTCGTTCAGCGACTCGATGGCCAGGGCGCTCTGCCCCTTGGCCAGGGCCTCGCGCGCCTGCGTGAGCAACTCGGCGCCGCGGGCCTCGACCTGGGCGTCGAGGCCGACGGGCGCCGGCGAAGCGAGCGGTGTCGACGAGGGCCTGGCCACGGCGCGGGCGAAGGCCGCCTCGCCCAGCCCCTCGAGCACCACCTCGATGCTGCGCCGGTCGGCACCGCCCTGCACGTGGAACTTCGCCGGAGGCGCCAGACGCACCACCAGCCGCCGGTCGCGCTCGCCGTTCCCACCCTCTTCGGTGATGGTCAGCTTCGGGATGCCGTCGCCGCCGATGGTGCGGCGCTCGCCGTCGATGAAGTTGGGCTTGTCGCGGCTGGGGACCACGTCGTAGACGATCTGCACCAGGTCGCTGGAGCGCGCGGCCACTGCGCGGCGGAACTGCACGGGCACGTTGAAGCGCACCACCACCACCGCATCCGCGCCATCGCGCCGCAGCTCCACCTCCTCCATCACCTGTGCGTGTGCCGTGGCGACCCATGCCGCCAGCGCCAGCGGCGCCCATCGTGCTGCTTTCATTCCCGTCCCTCTGATCAATCCCATTCGACGTAGGTCTTGCCCTTGGTCCCCAGCGGGCGGTGGCAGCCGGACTCCGAGCAGTCCAGCGGCGTGCGGCCACGCGCCTCGTGGGTCAGCGACTTGCGCTCCATGTCGCCCAGGTAGTTGGTGCCGCTCGCGTGGCAGCTCTTGCACCAGCCGGCGCCGCCGCCCTGGCTGCCGTTGTGGTTCATGCGCATCGACGACCAGCTCGTGGTGGTCTGGTGGCAGGCGTTGCAGTCCATGGCCGCTCCGTTGAGGAGCTGCGCCTCGGGGATGTGGTTGGTCGGCTTGGCCTGCAGGCCCTGGCCCACGTAGGCCGCGGTGTGGCAGCTCTTGCAGGGCTGGCCGGCCAGCAGCGAGTGGTTGGTCGTCACGGCGGTGCCCCAGCCCGCCTGCGAGCGGTGGCAGCCGTCGCACTTCACCGTGGGCACCTGGATCGGGATGTGGCCCGGCGGCTTGCCCGTCGCGACGTTGCCGTTGTGGCAGGTGTCGCAGGTGCCGGAGCCCACCTGGTTGCCCGGCGCGTGCTGGTACTGCACGAGGGTCCAGTTGCTGGTCGACTTGTGGCAGCTCTCGCAGGTCGTCACGCCGGTGTGGATCGCATCGGCCGGCTTGCCGCGGGCGCCGAGGAAGGCGCCGGTGTGGCAGGTGGCGCACTGCGTGCTGGTCGTGAAGTAGGCGTGGAACCGGCCCGGGTTCCAGCTGCTGTAGCCACTCTTGTGGCAGGCGTCGCAGTTGGCGGTGGCCGAGACGGTGACCAGCTGGTAGGGCACGTGGTTGCCCGGCTTGCCGTCGGCGGGCGGGTAGGTGCCGGTGTGGCAGCTCGCGCACTGCGCCGTGACGACGACCTGGGTGTGGTTCCACTTGGTCGGCTTCCACGCGGTCACGCCGTGGCACGAGTAGCAGTTCGTGGTGCCCACCGGGATGTGAGTTCCCGGCTTGCCGGGCGCGGATACGCCGTTGTGGCAGCTCGCGCAGTTGGTGTTCTGGTTGTAGCCCGAGTGGTCGACGTTGGCGTTGGTCCAGCTCGTCGTGTTGTGGCACTGCTCGCAGGCCGTCACGCCGTTATGGATGGGCGTGGCCGGCTTGCCCCGCGCGCCGAGGTAGCTGCCGGTGTGGCAGGTCGAGCAGCTCGTGCTCACGCTGTAGTACGCATGGAACCGGCCCGGGTTCCACGAGGCATAGCCGGTCTTGTGGCAGCCGTCGCAGTTGGCTGAAGCCGCCGGCGGCACCAGCGCATACGGGATGTGGTTGGCCGGCTTGCCGTCGGCGGGCGGATAGCCGCCGGTGTGGCAGCTCGCGCATTGCGCGGTGACGACGACCTGGGTGTGGTTCCACTTGGTGGGCTTCCACGCGGTGACGCCGTGGCAGGCGTAGCAGTTGGTCAGGCCCACCGGGATGTGCGTGGCAGGCTTGCCCGGTGCGTTGCTGCCGTTGTGGCAGCTGGCGCAGTTGGTGGCCTGGTTGAAGCCCGAGTGGTCCACCTGCGCGCCGGTCCAGGATCGCGTGTTGTGGCAGTTCTCGCAGGTCGTGGCATTCGCGTGGGTGGCGTCGGCCGGCTTGCCGCGGGCGCCGAGGTAGGAGCCGTTGTGGCAGCTCGCGCAGTTGGCGGTGACGCTGAGGTTGGCGTGCAGCAGCCCGGGGTTCCAGCTGCTCGTGCCGCCCTTGTGGCAGCTGTCGCAGTTGGCCGAGCCGCCGCCGGGCACCTGGGTGTACGGGATGTGGTTGGAAGGCTTGCCGTCGGCCGGCGGATAGCTGCCGGTGTGGCAGCTCGCGCATTGCGCGGTGACGACGACCTGGGTGTGGTTCCACTTGGTCGGCTTCCACGCGGTGACGCCGTGGCAGCTGAAGCAGTTGGTCGCGCCCACGGGGATGTGCGTGGCCGGCTTGCCGGGAGCGTTGCTGCCGTTGTGGCAGCTGGCGCAGTTGGTGGTCTGGTTGAACGCCGCATGGTCGACCTGGGCGCCAGACCACGAACGCGTGTCGTGGCAGTTCTCGCAGGTCGTGGCATTCGCGTGGGTGGCGTCGGCCGGCTTGCCGCGGGCGCCGAGGTAGGAGCCGTTGTGGCAACTCGCGCAGTTGGCGGTGACGCTGAGGTTGGCGTGCAGCAGGCCGGGGTTCCAGCTGGTCGTGCCGCCCTTGTGGCAGCTGTCGCAGTTGGCCGAGCCGCCGCCCGGCACCTGCGTGTACGGGATGTGGTTCGCCGGCTTGCCGTCTGCAGGCGGATAACTGCCGGTGTGGCAGCTCGCGCATTGGGCGGTGACGACCACCTGGGTGTGGTTCCACTTGGTGGGCTTCCACGCGTTGACGCCGTGGCAGCTGAAGCAGTTCGTCGCCCCCACGGGGATGTGCGTGGCGGACTTGCCCGAGGCCGTGCTGCCGTTGTGGCAACTGGCGCATGAGGTGGCCTGCGTGAAAGCGCTGTGGTCGGGCTTGGCCCCGGTCCAGGTGCTCGTGTTATGGCAGCTGTCGCAGGAGGCGGTCGTGGGCAGGTGGTCGCGCGGCTTGCCGGCGGCGATGTTGCCGTTGTGGCAGCCCTGGCAGCTGCCGGGCGCGATGCCGGTGTGGCTGAAGCGCGCGCCGGCGAAGCGGCGGGTGTCGTGGCAGCTGTCGCATGCGGCGGAGGTCGGCATGTGCTGCGCCGGCATGACGGTGTTGTCCTGGGTCCAGCGGGCTCCGGCCGTGTGGCAGCTGGCGCAATCCTTGGGCGTGCCCTTGAAGACGCCCTTGAGGTGGCAGGACTCGCATCGCTCGTTGACGTGGGCGCCGGTCAGCGGATAGCCGGTGGTCGAATGGTCGAACTGGCGGCCGGCGGTCGTCTGGGCCGAGGCCGGCAGCGCGAGCAGCAACCCGAGCAGAAGGGCAGCCAGCAGGAGCCAGCAGGCCGAGCCGGCGAGGACGAGGCGTTGCATCACGGACGGTCTCCCGGCTTCGGCGCGCTGGCGGCCGGGCGGCGCGTTCGCACGGTCCTCCAATCCGATGTGCCATGGCAGGTCTCGCAGCGCGCACCGAAGGCGCCTTCGTGGGCGTCGTCGCGCCGGTGGCAGGCGATGCAGTCGCGGCCGACGGCGGCGATGGCGGCACCGGCCGGCGCGCTCTCGCGGTGGCAGTCGGCGCACTTCGCCCTGGCATGCGCGCCGTCGAGCGGCCAGCGGCCGTCGCGTCCGTGGTCGAAGCGGACCAGCGGCCAGGCGCGCGCGTTGTGGCAACTCTCGCATTTCACGCCGAGGCGGGCCTCGTGGCGGTCGTCCTTGCGGTGGCAGCCGATGCACTCGCGCGCGGCATCGCGGTAGCGCGGGGACGCGTGGCAGCTCTTGCACTCCACCTTCAGGTGGGCGCCGACCAGGGCGAATCGCGCGCGGCCATGGTCGAAGCGGGCGTCGCGCCAGCGCGTCTCGCCGTGGCAGCTTTCGCAGCGGCTGTCGAGCTGACTTTCGTGGCGGTCGTCCTTGCGGTGGCAGCTCAGGCAGTCTGCGGGCGTGTCACGGTAGTGCGTGGCATCCGCATGGCAGGCCTTGCATTCGGCCTTCAGGTGGGCGCCGCGCAGCGCGTACCGCGTGACGGCGTGGTCGAAGCGCGGGATCTTCCAGCTGCGCTCGCCGTGACAGGAGGCGCAGGCTTCGCCGAGCGTGGCGCGATGCTTGTCGTCGGCGCGGTGGCAGCCGATGCAGGTCGACGGGACCTCGCGGTACGCCGCGCTCTTGTGGCAGGACTTGCACTGGGCATCGCCATGCTTACCGAGCAGGGGGAAGCGGCTGCGGTCGTGGTCGAAGCGGCCCACGGTCTTCCAGCCGGCCTCCTGGTGGCAGCTGGCGCATTCGGTGCCGAGGCTGCCCTTGTGGGTGTCGTCGGCTCGATGGCAGGCGACGCAATCGGTGCCCGGCTTGTCGCGGTAGAGCGGGCCGGCGTGGCAGCTGTCGCACTTGACCGCGCGGTGCTTGCCGCGCAACGCGTAGCGGGTGTCGGCATCGTGATCGAAGCGGGCAGGGCGCCAGGCCTTCGCGTCGTGGCAACTGTCGCAGCGCTCGCCATAGCGGCCCTTGTGGCCCTTGCGTTGGTCGTCCTCGCGATGGCAGCCGATGCAGACTTGCGGCGCGTCGGCATAGGCCTGGCCGGCGCGGTGGCAGTCCTTGCATTTCGCGTCGGCATGTCGGCCTGCGAGCGCGAACCGGGTGCTGCCATGGTCGAAGCGCGCCTCGGGCCAGCGGTTCTCGGTGTGGCAGTCGGCGCATCGCGACCCGAGCGCGCCCTGGTGGACATCGTCCTTGCGGTGGCAGGCGGCGCAGTCCTGCGGCGCCTCGCGCCAGCGCTTGCCCGCGGCATGGCAGGTGACGCAATCGACGACCCTGGCGTGCGCGTGGCGCAGCGGCCAGTCGGTCTGCCGGTGATCGAAGCCCTTCCGGTCGAGTGGGGCGATCTGCATGTCACGCCCCTTGTGGTCGGTGTGGCAGGCGCGGCAGGGCTGGGGCTTCAGCCGGCCGTGCAGGCCGGTGCGGGCCCGCAGGTCGCCGCCGACGTCCTTGTGGCATTCCAGGCAACGTCCGTCCTGGGCTGCCCGGTCGAATCGCACGTGGCAGCTCGCGCACTGGTCTTCCGACTTGGCATGGCCGCGGATCACCGGCCCGGGCGAGAGGGCCGATTCCAGGCTCTGCGCGGCGCCGCACGAGGCGGCCAGCCACAGCAGGAGGCCGAGGGCGAGGCGGCGCCAGCCCATCAGTACGCATGCACCGCAATGACATGCACCACGGCGCAGGCCACCATCACGTAGACGAAAGGCAGGTGCAGCACGTGCCAACCGGCGAACAGCCGCTCCCACGCGCGCAGCTGCACGACGCGAAGGGTCTGTTCGACGTGGTGCTCGGCATGGCGCTGCCAGTTCGCACGGATCTCCTTCCGGCGCCTGGCATCGAAGGTGGCGGGCGCGTCGCGCAGCGCGCTCTCGATCAGTTGGTGGACCTCACGCCGCGCGGTGCGGGCAGCGCGTCGGCTGTCCCGAAGCAGGCGCACCGGTCCGGCGGCCGGCGTGGCGAGGGCCGCGGCCTCGAAGGCGAACAGCCGGTCGCGAACCTGGGGCGCCAGGGCCAGCGAGGTGGCCAGGCGTTCGTGCGTGGCATGCAGTCGCCTGCGCAATTCGGCCAGCTCGGCATGCCGGCCATCCAGCCCCTGGTGCACGTGGCGGTACAGGTAGCGCCCCACGACCCCGCTGGCGGCCACGACCAGCATCGAGGCCAGCGCGATCGCCGCGTTCAGGGACCCCACCCGGAAGTTGCAGTGGACCAGGATCAGCCAGGGTCCGAGCACGCCCATCAGCATGTGGAAGACGAACCAGTGCCTCGTCGCCCCGAGCGTGCGCAGGCTGCGCAGGCGCTTGCGCAGCGGATAGGCGAACAGGGCGAGCAGGGCCGTCCCGCCGGCGACCCCCAGCCAGTAGCCGGCCCGGGACGCCGCGTCCAGGCCCAGCACCTGGCCGACCGCCCAGGCGGATCCGAGGGCCAGTACGGCAAGGGCGAGCGGAGCAAAGGCAATCGGGGCAGGCACGGAACTGGCCAAGGACGGAAAGGGATGGATGCGAGGTCATGAACGTGCATGTCGCGCAGGGCAGTTCGGCAGGCTATCGAACGAATCTTGGCGAATCCTTAAGGCGCCTCTGCAGGCGTGTCCGGGCGTGTCCAGGTGTGTCACGGGCCCGGCGCACCTTGCCGTGCGTCTGCACTACCATCCCCGACATGAGCGTAGTGACCGCAAACCTCCGCCCCTTCAAGCTGCCGGAGTCCGTGCTGGTCGTCATCCACACGCCCGAGGGCCGGGTGCTGTTGATCGAGCGGGCCGATGCGCCGGGCTACTGGCAGAGCGTCACCGGCTCCAAGGACCTCGACACCGAATCGCTGATCGAGACCTGCCGCCGGGAGGTGGAGGAAGAGACCGGCATCCTCATCGGCAGCCCTGAAGTGCCCCTGGCGGCGCTGAACGACTGGCAACTCGCCAACCACTATGAGATCTACCCGCGCTGGCTGCACCGCTACGCGCCCGGCGTGACCCACAACACCGAGCATGTCTTCGGCCTGGTCGTGCCCGACGGCACGACCGTGCGCCTGGCCCCACGCGAGCACACCGCCTACGCCTGGCTGCCCTGGCGCGAGGCGGCTGACCGCTGCTTCTCGCCGTCCAACGCCGAGGCCATCCTGCTGCTGCCGCGCTTTTCGACCCTGCCCACCGCATGAACGCCCGCGTCACCAGCCCGGCCGGAGTGCCCGGCTTCGCCGCCTCCACCTTCACGACGCAGGTGCTGCGGGTGGCCACCTACAACATCCACAAGGGGGTGCGCGGCGTGGGGCCGCAGAAGCGGCTGGAGATCCACAACCTCGGCCTGGGCATCGAGGCGCTGGATGCCGACCTCGTGTTCCTGCAGGAGGTGCGCCTGTTCCACGCGCGCGAGGCGCGCCGCTTCGACCACACCTGGTTCGGCTGGCCCGAGCAGGGGCAGGCCGAGTTCCTCGCGCCGCAAGGCTACGAGTCGGCCTACCGCAGCAACGCCGTCACCCGTCATGGCGAGCACGGCAATGCGCTGCTGTCGCGCTGGCCCATCGGCGACATCGGCCACCACGACGTGTCGGACCACCGCTTCGAGCAGCGCGGCCTGCTGCACGTGCCGGTGACGTGGCAGGGCATGAAGCTGCATGCGGTGGTGGCCCACTTCGGCCTCATCCACGCCAGCCGGGTGCGCCAGGTGCAGCGCCTGGCCCAGTTCATCGAGGCCGAGGTGCCTCCCGGCGAGCCGGTGCTGGTCGCGGGCGACTTCAACGACTGGGGCGAGAGGCTGGACACGCTGATGGGCGCGGTCGGCCTGAAGCGCGCCATGGCCCCCGAGGGGCAGCCGGGAGCGCGCGTGACCTTCCCGTCGCGGGTGCCGGTGTTCGCGCTGGACCGCGTCTACATGCGCGGCTTCCGCTGCCTTTCGACCATGGTGCCGCGCGGCAATGCGTGGGCCCGGATGTCGGATCACCTGCCGCTGGTCGCCGAGCTGGAGCCCGCCTGATGGCGTCGAGCGACGACGTCGGGGAGCGAGCCCAGCGCCCTCATCCCGCCGCCTGGTATGGCCTGCCGCTCCCCCAGTTCCTGGGCAGTAACGAGGCACGTCTGCTGCGGGGCGGCGACGAGCTCTTCCCGGCCCTGATCTGTGCGATCGACGGCGCGCTGCACGAGGTGTGGCTGGCCACCTACATCTTCCACGTCGACGAGGCGTCCGAGGCGATCGCGCGGGCCCTGGCGCGCGCGTCGCGCCGACGGGTGAGGGTGCGCTTGGTGGTGGACGGCTTCGGCACCCACCGCGCGCTGCCGCAGCTGCAGCGCTGGCTGGCCGGCAGCGGGGTTTCGCTGGCCGTGTTCCGCCCGCTTGAGCGCTGGTGGAACTGGCTGCAGCCGGGCCAGCTGAGGCGGCTGCACACCAAGCTTTGCGTGGTCGACGGCACGCAGGGTTTCGTCGGCGGCATCAACATCATCGACGACCGCAACGACCTGAACCACGGTTTCGGCGACGCGCCCCGGCTGGACTTCGCGGTGGCCTTGCGCGGCCCGGTGGTCGCCCCCATAGAGCAGACCGTGCGCGCGATGTGGACCCGCGCCGCCTTCGGCCATGACTGGCGCGCGGAGGTGGTGTCGATGGCACGAAGCACAGAGCCGCTCACGCAGGCCCGCCGGCTCATGCGGCGCCTGCGCATCCTGCCGCCCGAGACCCCGACCGCGGTGGCCGACCTGAGCCCCGTGCGTGCCGCCTTCCTGGTGCGGGACAACCTGCGCCAGCGCCGCTCCATCGAGCGGGCCTACATAGACGCCATCCGCACCGCGCACAGCCGGATCGACATCGTGGTGCCGTACTTCTACCCCGGCCGCTCGTTCCGGCGCGTGCTGGTCAAGGCCGCGCGCCGCGGGGTGCGGGTGCGGCTGCTGCTGCAGGGCAAGGTCGACTACCGCATGGCCGGCCTGGCGGCGCGGGTGCTCTATGACGAGCTGCTGGCCGAGGGCGTGCAGATCTACGAGTACCAGCCGGCCTTCCTGCATGCCAAGGTGGCCGTCGTCGACGAGAGCTGGGCCACGGTCGGAAGCTCCAACATCGACCCGCTGTCGCTGCTGCTGAACCTCGAAGCCAACGTCGCCATCCTGGACGAAGAGTTCGCCGGTGCGCTGGCGCAGGCTTTCGACCTGGCACTGACGCAGTCGCGCCAGGTCGTCGAGGCGCCGTACCGCAAGGGGGCCCTGGCGGTGCTCGGCCGGGGCTTCGTGGCCTGGGCCGCATACTGGTACCTCCGCATGGCCGGGGTGACCGGAAAGTATTGAACCCCCCGAGGAAATGACTGCGTCATTCCGGCCCCCAGGGGCCAAACAAGGCGGCAAAGCCACATTCGCTTGAGATGCCACGAAACATAGAGATCAAGGCGCGCATCGACAGCGTCGAGCAACTGCAGCCGCGCGCGGCGGCATTGGCGGACCAGGGGCCGATGCAGATCGCCCAGGACGATCGCTTCTACGAATGCGCGAACGGACGCCTGAAGCTGCGCCGCTTCTCGGCTGATCGCGGCGAGCTGATCTTCTACCGGCGCGCCGACGAGCAGGGCCCGAAGGAATCTTTCTACCTGCGCTCGCCCACCAGCGACCCCGAAGGCCTGCACGCGACGCTGGCTGCCGCCTGGGGCGAGCGTGGGCGCGTGGTCAAGCAGCGCACGCTGTATCTCGCCGGCCGCACCCGCATCCACCTGGACCGTGTCGAAGGCCTGGGCGACTTCCTCGAGCTGGAGGTCGTGCTGGCCGATGACGACCTCGCAGAAGAGGGCGTGCGAGAGGCGCATGCCCTGATGGCGATGCTCGGGGTGGAGCCTTCCCAACTTGTCCAGGGCGCCTATCTGGATGCGCTCGATCAAAGGAATTCCGCATGACCATGGCACGCCGTTTTTTCTGTGTCCTGTCCGTCGCGGCCCTGACGGCTTGCGCGGCGACGGGTGCCCCGGCCGAAGGGCCGAGCTACACCGTCGGCGTGGTGCAGGGCCAGCGCTCGGTGATCTCCAGCGAGAACCTGTCGCTGGAGCTGACGAGCGTCGACGACAGCCGCTGCCCCCCGAAAGTGCAGTGCATCCAGGCGGGCGCCGTCTCGGTGACGCTGCGCCTGCAGCAGGCGGGCGCGGCCTCCGAACTCATCACCCTGGGCACGCCGGGCACCGCGCTGCGGCCGGCCGAGGGCAGGATCCTCGGCTACCACCTCATCCTGCAGGACGTGAGCCCGCGGCCCGCCGACGACGGGCAGGCCGTCGCCTACCGCGCCACCCTGAAGGTCGTACGCGACAGCCGCTCGCGCTAGGGAAGGGCACGGACCCCTTGTCATGCATGCGTGAGCCTCCCTCTCGGAGGGAGGCTGGTGGGAACCCAGTGCATGCTGGAACCCCCTCGTGGAGGGGGCCGGGGGAGCCCAACATTCAGCCGCGCCCCCGCCTGCGGGAATGCTCGTTGCCTGAGGCCTTCGTCGGGGTGCCTTCGCGCCCTGTTGGTTTCAGGCCCGATGGATCCAGATCTCGTTCGCATTGCTTTGCACCTGGGCGGTGCCCTGCTCGCCGGCGGGGTGATCGGCCTGGAACGCAGCTTTCATGGCCGGCCCGCGGGCTTTCGCACCCATGCCCTCGTCTCGCTGGCTTCGTGCCTGCTGATGACGGTGCCGATGTACCAGGCCTTGTGGCTGCCGCCGAACGTGCCGACAGACGCCTTCCGCACCGACCCCACCCGCATGGCGCAGGGCATCATGACCGGCATCGGCTTCCTCGGCGCTGGCGTCATCTTCAAGGAAGGCCTGTCAGTTCGCGGGCTGACCACGGCCGCATCCATCTGGATCACCGCCGCCATCGGCATCCTCATCGGCATCGGCTTCTACCCGCCGGCGGTGCTGGCCACCGTGATGACGCTGGGCACCCTGTCGCTGTTCCGTTGGATTGAAGACCGCATGCCGGCGCACTACTACGCCCAGCACGTGGTGCGATTCCAGCGCGGCCGGACGTGGCCGGAGGCCCAGTTGCGCGGCTTTCTTCAGGCCCAGGGCTTCACCGTGGCCAACATGACCTACCGCGCCATCGACGACGAAGACCTGGGTTTCGAGTACCGGATGGTGGTGCGCACGACCCAGCAGGAAAACATGTCGCAGCTGGCCGCCGCGCTGCGCCAGCGTGACGACGTCAGCGCCTTCCGCCTTTCACCCACCGGAGATTGACCCGTGGCACGACGCTCCCGCTCACAGGCCCTGGCCACCCAGGCGGCCGAGCTCGCCTTCGCCGCGCCCCAGGTGGTGGCCCACCGCCTGGGAAGGATGGCCCTGGCCGGTGCCCGCCCTTCGGCCCGTGACAGGCGCGAGTTCACGCGCATGAGCAGCGAGAAGTCCGACGCCTTCGCCGAATCCTGGCTCGCGATGGGGGCCACGGCTTGGCGCCTGCAGCTGGACTTCTGGCTCAGCTGCTGGGGCCTGGGCTTCTCGCCGTGGCTGGGCCGGGGAGGCAAGCGAACACTGAACAGCCTGGCCGACAGCCAGCGCGCGGCGGTCGCCATCCTGGCCAGCGGCCTGGCTCCGGTGCACCGGCGCGCGGTGGCGAATGCGAAGAGACTGGGACGGGTGGGCCGCTGAGCTCTCGAGGCGCCCGGGCGATGCTCAGGAGACCGCGGGCGGCTCCTCGCCGAAGCGGTTGGGCCCGCGGGTGCCGGGCAGGAAACCGTTGACGATCAGCGCCCAGAGCTGGCCGACCACGGGGATCAGCGCGATGAGGACCCACCAGCCGGACTTGTCGCGGTCGTGCCATCGCTTGACCGAGATGGCGATCGCCGGCCAGGCGATCAGCAGGTTGACCCAGCGTTCGGCGCGATCGGCGTGGACGCCCGCGATCTCCAGCAAGGCCATGCCGACCATGCCCACCACCAGCAGGGCCAGCACGCCGTGCAGCCAGAAGCTGCGCCGGTTCACCCGGCCGCGAAGGCTGAAGTACAGCCGGTGCGGCGGCATGGCCTCGGCCAGCAGGGGCGTTTCGTGGTGGTGGGTCAGCGCGAACATGGGCCCGGTATTTTCCATCCGTCCGGTGCTCATTCGCTGCCCGCCCACAGGCGCTGCATGACCGACTCGAAGTGCCCCAGGCGCTCGGCCGCGCCGCGCTGCTGGTGCTCACGCACGACCCAGTCGCCGGCCACCATCACGTCGCGCCAGGGGCGGCCCGGGCTGGAGAAGACGAGCGCGTCCAGCAGCCGGCCGGGCGGGATGCCGGCCAGGCTCGCATCGCCCAGGTCGACCACCAGCAGGTCGGCTCGGGCGCCGGGGTGGATGCCCCAGCTCGCTTCGCCGGCCGCCGAGGCGCCGCCGTCCAGCGCGCTTTGCCACAGCCGTTCGGCGGTGGCGGGTTGGCCGGCTTCGGGCGCGGCGCAGACGTTGCGGGACTTCAGGCTCAGGCGCTGGCCGTAGTCGAGCCAGCGCAGCTCCTCCCGCCAGGCCCGGGTGACCTGGCTGTCCGAGCCTATCGCCAGCGGCACGCCGGCCCTGAGCCACGCCGGCAAATCGGTCAGGCCGTCGCCCAGGTTGGCTTCGGTGCTGGGGCAGATCACCGCCGTGCTGCCGCAGTGCGCCACGGCCAGGATCTCGGCGCGGTTGACGTGCGTGGCGTGCACCAGCTGCCAGCGTGCGTCCAGCAGGCCTTGCTGGGCGAGCCATTCGACCGGGCGCAGGCCGGTGGCGGCCAGGCAGTCGCGCACCTCGGCGGGTTGCTCCGCGACGTGGATGTGGATCGGCCCGTCGAAGCCCTCGGCCAGCGCTTGCAGCCGGTGGATGGACTCCGCCCGCGCCGCGCGCAGTGAATGGATCGCGACACCGGCTGACAAGCGGGCGTGGCGCTGTTGCTGCACCGCCGTGGCGGCGGCCCAGACGTCTTCGGCGCCCAGGTGGAAGCGCGCCTGGTCCGGCCGCAGCTCGGGCAGGGCGAAGCCGGCGCGCTCGTACAGCACGGGCAGCACGGTCAGGCCGATGCCGACCTCGGCGGCGGCCTCGACCAGCGCCTGGATCATGGCGTGACGCTCGGGGTAGGGCCGGCCTTCGGGCTGGTGCTGGACGTAGTGGAACTCGCAGACCTGGGTGTAGCCGCCGCGCAGCAGCTCGCCATAGAGCTGGGCCGCGATGGCGCGCAGCATGGCCGGGTCGATGGCGCCGGCCACGCGGTACATGCGGTCGCGCCAACTCCAGAAGTCGTCGTCCTGGGTCTCGCGCCGCTCGGCCAGCCCGGCGAAGGCACGCTGGAAGGCGTGGCTGTGGGCATTGACCAGGCCCGGCAGCACCGGGCCGGCCAGCGGCGCGACACCCTCGGGCAACGGGGTGTCGGGCTGCACCTTCTGCCAGCGGCCCAGGCCGTCGATCTCGAGCAGCACCGATTCGCGCCAGCCGCCCGGCAGCCAGGCACGTGAGGCCCACAGCGTCTGCTCGTTCATGCCACAGGACTCCAGTCCAGCAGGGTCTGCACCAGCGCGCGCAGCACCGGCGCCAGACGCGAGGCGCGCAGCGGGTCGATCGCGAAGGGCTCGGTCTCGTCCATGTAGGTGGACCAGCACATCTCCAGCTGGACCGCGTGGATGCCTTGTTCGGGCCGGCCGTAGTGGCGGGTGATGTGGCCGCCCTTGAAGCGGCCGTCGACCACCTGGGTGAACTCGTTCTGGCTCTCGAGCACCTCGGCCAGTGCCCGCCGCAGCGAGGGCGCGCAGCTGCGGCCCTCGGCGGTGCCGAGGTTCAGGTCCGCCAGCTTGCCTTCGAACAGCCAGGGCAGCTCGCTCTTGATGCTGTGGCCGTCGAAGAGGACGGCGTGGCCGTGCTCCTCCTTCAGGCCGGCGAGCTCGGCGGACAGCGCGTCGTGGTAGGGCTGCCACCACTGCGCACGGCGCTCCTCGATCTGTGCCGGCGTGGGCGCCATGCCTTCGCGGTACAGCGGCTCGCCGGTGAAGAAGCGCGTCGGGCACAGCTCGGTGTTGTTGGCCCCCGCGTACATCGGCGTGTTCTCGGGCGGGCGGTTCAGGTCGATCACGTAGCGCGAGACGCGCGGCACGATCATGCTGGCGCCCAGGTCGTCGTGGGCGAAGGCGTACAGCGCGTCGAGGTACCAGTCGGTGTCTTCGGCCTTCAGCGCGCGCTCGGTGTACAGCGGCTGCAGCGGCTCGGGGATCTGCCGGCCCACGTGGGGCAGGCTGACCAGCAGCGGCTGCGTGCCGCGCACCAGGCGGAAGACGGGCGTGTCGATGATGGTGGGAGCGGTCATGCGGTGCGATGCAGGTGGGAAGGTGGCACGGTCTGCCCGCCGGCCACGACGGCCGTGCACGGGTTGTGACCGAAGCGGTAAGCCAGCTCGTTCGGATGCTCGGCAGCCCAGACGGCAAAGTCCGCGCGCCAGCCGGCTCGCAGCTGCCCGTGGCTCGCGCCCAGCCCGAGCGCCTGTGCGGCGTGGCGCGTCACGCCGGCCAGGGCCTCTTCGGGCGTCAGGCGAAACAGGGTGCAGGCCATGTTCAGCATCAGCAGCAGCGACAGCGTGGGCGAAGTGCCCGGGTTGTGATCGGTGGCGATGGCGATGGGCACGCCGGCCTTGCGCAGCGCGGCGATCGGCGGCAGCTTCGTCTCCCGCAGGAAATAGTAGGCGCCCGGCAGCAGCATCGCCACCGTGCCGGAGGCCGCCATGGCCGCGACGCCGTCATCGCCCAGGTACTCCAGGTGGTCGGCGCTGAGGGCGCCAAGGCGCGCCGCGAGAGCGGCCCCGCCCGAATCGCTGAGCTGCTCGGCGTGCAGCTTCACCGGCAAGCCCAGTGCCCGGGCCGCTGAGAAGACGCGTTCGACCTGCGCCGGGGTGAAGGCGATGCGTTCGCAGAAGCCGTCGACCGCGTCGACCAGCCCTTCGGCATGCCACTGCGGCAGCCAGGCACAGACGGCTTCGATGTAGTCATCGGCACGGCCCTCGAACTCCGGCGGCAGGGCGTGGGCGGCGAGCGAGGTGGTGCGAACCGTGATCGGCAGGGCCGTGGCCAGGCGGCGGGCCGCCCGCAGGCAGCGGGCCTCGTGCTCCAGGCTGAGACCGTAGCCGGACTTGATCTCCATCGTCGTCACGCCTTCGGCGAGCAAGGCTCTGGCGCGTGCCAGGGCGGCGCTGAACAAGGTCTCGTCGCTGGCGGCGCGGGTGGCGGCGACGGTGGAGCGGATGCCGCCGCCGGCGCGCGCGATCTCCTCGTAGCTGGCCCCCTGCAATCGCATCTCGAACTCGCGCGCGCGGTCGCCGCCGTAGACGAGATGGGTGTGGGCATCGATGAGGCCGGGGGTGACGAGCCGGCACTGCAGCTCGATCACCTCCGCCTCTTCGGTGCCGCGCCGCGCTTGCCAGGCGGCCTCGGCCTCGGCCGAGGGCCCGACCCATTCGATGCGCTCGCCTCGCGTCAGCAGGTCGCCTTCGGGCAGCCAGCCCCAGGCGGGCTCGCCGGCCGCGGCCGACATCGTGGCCAGGCGACCGCCGCGCCACCAGCGCCAGCGGGAATCAGGGGAGTCTTCAGCAGGGGCAGTGCTCACGTCCGTTGACTTTGCAAGCTAGGGGTGGAAACACCGGAGAGCTAGGGGTGAAGACCTCGGGGTGGGGGACCCTAAGATCGATTGGCATCGATACATCACAGGGAGACAACACATGCCGACATGCTGGACCAGCGCGCGTCGGCGCGCCTCGATCGCCTGCGTGGGGAGCTTGGTGGCGCTGTGCGCCACGCTGGCTGCAGGGGCGGCCGCGGCCCAGCCCGTGTACAAGATCCACGTCCTGATGGCCAAGACCGGCGTGCGCCCCTTCCTGGCGTGGGACATCAACAACCAGGGCGAGATCGCCGGCGTCGGCGTCCGCACCGAAAGCCGCGAGGAAGTCGGCATCCGCTACCGGCATGGCGCGACGACGGAGCTGCCGGACAGCATCGACGCCGACATCTTCGACATCAACGAGGGCGGCGACATCCTCGGCTGGATGTTCCTCGAAGCCCGGGGCTACCTCTGGCATGCCGATGGCACGCGCGAAAAGATCACCGGCGACATCCGGCCCACGGGCGTGAACAGCGCGCGCCAGGTGGTGGGCAACACCTGGATCGGGGTGGGGCGGGCCGTGCTGTGGGACCACGGCGTGCTGACCGACCTGGGCGACCTGGGGGGATCTTCCGAGGCCTCGAAGATCAACGACGCCGGCCACGTGACCGGTGTCTCGTGGTTGGGAAACGGCGCCGAAAGCCACGCCTTCGTCTGGCGCGACGGCGTGATGCAAGACCTCGGCCTGCTGCCCGGCAGCGGCGGCTGGTACAGCGGGGGTTCGGCGATCAACGAGCTCGACCATGTCGTCGGCCGGGCCAACGACCGCAACGGCAACGTGATGCCCATGCTGCACGACGGCACGACGATGCGCCGCCTGCCCCCGCTCGATGGCAGCGAGGAGTTCGAGCCGTCGGCGATCAACATCCACGACGAGGTGGTGGGCACCACGGCGACGAGCAGGGCGGTGCTGTACCGACGTGGCCACACCTACGACCTGAAGGCCCTGCTCGATGCGAGCGGCGCCCGCTGGGAGCGGCTGACGCGAGCCGACGGGATCAGCGACCAGGGACAGATCGTCGGCACGGGCAGGGTCGACGGGCGGCTGCGCGCCTTCATTGCCACGCCTGTGAAGTGAGCCCGCGGCGACGCAGCGGCGCAGGCGGCCCACCGTATCCGGCTTCACCGGCACCCTGGGCCTGCGCGCGGACTCAGGCATGGCGGGCCAGCTCCAGCCACCAGGCTCGCAAGGGGGCGCTGCCGGACGCGCCTGTCCGCCAGGCGGGTTCGGCGGCTTCCGTCCAGGCCAGGGTGTTCGACGCCAACTCGAACGCGCCGGTCCGGCCGCTCAGCACCGCCGCCGAGGCGGTGTAGAGGCCCCACCACCGCGCCCACAACGGCGCCATTTCGCCGGCCGCGGCGGGCCGCAGGGTGACGCGGCCGGCGGCCTGGCGGGCCATGAGGTTCAGGTCTCGCGTCGGCCCTTCGATCAGGCGGCAGGAGGGTGCGGCGGCGCCGTCGAACTGCAGCGGCAGGCTGTCCGGCGTGAGCACCCGCTCGCCGTCTTCGAAGCCGAGCACCACGCCGGCGCCCTCGAGCACCGTGAAGCAGCGCTGCACACCGGCGAAGGCCGAGAACGGGCCGTCCTGCTCGATCTCGGCCACGCTCACGCGCAGCAGCCAATCGGCACCCGAGCCCGGCGGCCAGGCCAGCAGCTCGCGCGTGACGCCGCCCCCATTGCGCCAGGGCTGCGGCGCGACGCCTGCCAGCTCGACCACGTTCAGTCCGGTCATGGCGTGAACTGCCCCTCGATGCCGTAGCGCGTGCCCGGGTGCACCAGACGGGCGATGGTGATGGCGCTGTCGACGCTGAAGGTGCGACGCACGATGATGAGGCAGGGCTCGCTGGTGGCGATGCCGAGCAGGCGGGCCTCTTCCCTGGTGGGCCGGGACGCCTCGATAGCGTACTGGGCGCGCCACAGGGCGGTGGCCTCGAACAGGTAGTGCGTCGGCGTGGTCCGGGTGAAATCCTGCGCCAGGTAGTCGGGCGCCGAGGCGGGGTTGACGTAGCGGTCCTCGCACTGCAGCGGGACCCCGTTCTCCAGGTGCACGATCAGCGTGTGGAAGACCGGCGCCCCGGGAGGCAGGCCCAGCTGGCCGGCCAGGCCGTCGGTGGCGGCAACCTCCTCCTGGGCGATCACGCGCGCCTCGTGGCGGTGGCCTCTTTCGGCGATCTCGTCGTGCAGGTCGCGCAGGGTGAGGGTGGACGAGACCTTGTGCAGCTGGGCGGCGAAGGTGCCCACGCCCTGCACCCGATCGATCAGCCCTTCGCTCTGCAGCTCTCTCAGGGCGCGGTTGACGGTCATGCGGCTCACGCCGAACCGGGCGACGAGCTCGGCCTCCGACGGCATGAGCACGCCGGGCGGCCAGTCGCCCGCGGCCAGCCGGCCCTTGAGGTAGTGCTTGACTTGCGCGTAGGGCGCCATGCCGGTGGCGGAGGCAGGGGAAACCATGGGCCCGGATGCTACTTGCCTAAACTTGTCTAGACAAGTAGAGTTCACCCCCATTCGACCGTCGCCCTTGCCTGAACCCGACCCCGGAGTGCCCATGAACGACCTGTCCCAGCCCCGCCGCGCCGTCGCCCGCCCCGTCAAGGCCCCCACCGGCAGCACGCTGCACTGCCGCAACTGGCTGATCGAGGCCGCCTACCGGATGATCCAGAACAACCTGGACCCCGCCGTGGCCGAGAACCCCGACGCCCTGGTGGTCTACGGCGGCATCGGCAAGGCCGCGCGCGACTGGGATTGCTTCGAGGCCATCCTGGAGTCGCTGCGCCGGCTGGGTGAGGACGAGACGCTGCTGGTGCAAAGCGGCAAGCCGGTCGGCGTGTTCCGCACGCACGCCGATGCGCCGCGCGTGCTGCTGGCCAACTCCAACCTGGTGCCCAAGTGGGCGACGTGGGAGCACTTCCACGAGCTGGACCGCAAGGGCCTGATGATGTACGGCCAGATGACCGCCGGCTCGTGGATCTACATCGGCAGCCAGGGCATCGTGCAGGGCACCTACGAGACCTTCGTCGAAGCCGCTCGCCAGCACTTCGGCGGCACGGCCCGCGGTCGCTGGATCCTGACGGCCGGCCTCGGCGGCATGGGCGGCGCGCAGCCGCTGGCCGCCAGCTTTGCCGGCTTCTGCTCGCTCAACATCGAGTGCCAGCAGTCGCGCATCGACTTCCGCCTGCGCTCGCGCTACCTCGACGAGCAGGCCAAGGACCTGGATGACGCGCTGGAGCGCATCCGCCGCTACACCGCCGAGGGCAAGGCCATCTCGATCGGCCTGCTCGGCAACGCGGCCGAAGTGCTGCCCGAGCTGGTCAAGCGCGCTGAAGCCGGCGGCCTGAAGCCCGACCTCGTCACCGACCAGACCTCCGCCCACGACCTCGTCAACGGCTACCTGCCGGTCGGCTGGAGCGTGGAGCAATGGCGCGAAGCGCAGGCCGACGCCTCCCGGCACGCCACGCTGCGCGACGCCGCGGCGCAAGGCTGTGCGGTGCACGTGCAGGCCATGCTGGCCTTCCAGGCCATGGGCATCGCGACGGTCGACTACGGCAACAACATCCGCCAGGTCGCCTTCGACCAGGGCGTGAAGAACGCCTTCGACTTCCCCGGCTTTGTGCCGGCGTACATCCGACCCTTGTTCTGCCAGGGCAAGGGGCCGTTCCGCTGGGTGGCGCTGTCGGGCGACCCCGAGGACATCCGCAAGACCGACGCCAAGATGAAGGAGCTGTTCCCTGAGGACAAGCACCTGCACCGCTGGCTCGACATGGCCGGCGAGCGCATCGCCTTCCAGGGCCTGCCGGCGCGCATCTGCTGGATAGGCCTGGGCGAGCGGCACCGCGCGGGCCTGGCCTTCAACGAGATGGTGAAGTCGGGGGAGCTGAAGGCGCCCATCGTGATCGGCCGCGACCACCTGGATTCCGGCTCCGTCGCCTCGCCCAACCGCGAGACCGAGGCGATGAAGGACGGCTCAGACGCCGTCTCGGACTGGCCGCTGCTGAACGCCCTGCTCAACACCGCCGGCGGCGCCACCTGGGTCAGCCTGCACCATGGCGGCGGCGTCGGCATGGGCTACTCGCAGCACTCCGGCGTGGTCATCGTCTGCGACGGTACCGACGCGGCGGCCAAGCGCATCGAGCGCGTGCTGTGGAACGACCCCGGCACCGGCGTGATGCGCCACGCCGATGCGGGCTACGAGGACGCTATCGCCTGTGCCCGGGATCGCGGCCTCAAGCTGCCGATGATCGGCTGATCGTCAGGGCAGCGGCAGCTTGATGAAGCGCGGGCGATAGATGTCTATGCCGCCGGCCTTGAAGTTCTCCCAGAAGTCGAACGTGTTGACGTGGTAGCTGATCAGCAACTCGCCCGGGGCCGAAAGATGCGGATGGGCCTTGGCGCCGTAGACGAAGGTGTTCGCCGTCAGCTTTTCTTCCGGGCACAGCCAGATCGGGATGGGCTTGCCGAAGGGGCCGACCGGGGAGCTGCCGTAGCGCACGGCGATGGTGCCGGAGATGGCATCGAGCTGATGCACGACGAGGTAGCGGCCGTCCGGCAGCGGCGTGACGCTGAGCTCCGCGCCCATGCGGTTGGCCACTGCGGCCGCCTTGTTGATGTCGGTCGCCCAGAGCTTGCCGTTCCAGAAGCGCCAGGCGCCCGCGTTGGTGACCTGGTCGGGCCGCACCCGCGCGACGAGCAGCTTCTTGTTGTAGTCGTCCGAGCGGACGCCGTAGACGTAGACGAAGCCATCGGGGTTCGGCGCGCCGGCCTGCTCGGTCAGCGGCATCGTCGCCACGCCGAAGGCGATCTCGCCCAGCGTGCCGTTGCGCGGCGCGAACAGCGGCAGGCTGCGGCGGGTGTAGCTGCCGAGGAAGGGCGCCGCCTCGGTGGCTGGCGCGGTCAGCAGATCCACCCCGACCTGCCTGAAGTTGAAGTCCCCGCCGTCGCCCGGGCCCATGCGGGAGGCGAAGAGGCGCACCTGCCCCTTCCACACCAGGCCGTCGCCGGGCCAGTACCACTGGTCGGCCTGGAGCGGCTTGACCATGGAGGCCGCCCGGCCATCGGCTTCGCGGCGGACGTTGAACTGCAGGGCCGCGGCATCGGCCGTCGCGCCGGTCAGCATCGCGCTCGTGTTGTTGACCATCACCGTGCCGCCGATGCGGCTGCCGTCCGGATGGGTGCCGCCCACGAAGCTGTCGGAGAACAGGATCAAGGTCTTCGTCGAGCTGCCGCTGCCGAAGCGCTCGTCGCCATTCATGGGAATCGTGTAGACGCCGTCGGCGCCGCTCCAGCCATCGTTCACGCCGAAGGGCGCGTTGAACAGGCCCGTCCATTCAGGCGCCGCCACGGCGCTGTAGGGTGGCACATCGGCAGCGACCGCCACCGCCCATGCTGCCAGCAGTGCAGCCGCTGACATCAGTCGTTCGAACTTCATCCAGCCATCCTAGATCCCAGGACCCGAAAACCATGTCCATGCTCACCCTCACTCCCGGACAGCTGACGCTGGAGCAGCTGCAAGTCATTCATGCCGGCGCCGCGAAGATCTCGCTCGTCGAGTCGTCACGCGATGACATCGCTGCCAGCGCCGCCATCGTGCAGGCCGCGGCCGCCGGCGATGCGCCGGTCTACGGCGTCAACACCGGCTTCGGCAAGCTGGCCAACCAGCGCATCAGCGCGGCCGATCTCGCCACGCTGCAGCTGAACCTGATCCGCTCGCACTCGGTGGGCGTCGGCGAGCCGCTGTCCCCCCCGGTGGTGCGGCTGATGCTGGCGCTCAAGGCCGCGAGCCTGGCGCGGGGCGCCTCCGGCGTGCGGCAGGTGGTGGTGGACACGCTGCTTGCGGTGTTCAACGCCGGCCTCGTGCCCTGCGTGCCGAGCCAGGGCTCGGTCGGCGCCTCGGGCGATCTGGCGCCGCTCTCTCACATGACGCTCGCGCTGCTGGGCGAAGGCGAGATGCTGGTGAACGGCCAGCGCAAGCCCGCGGCTGCCGTGCTGGCCGAGGCCGGCATCGCGCCGCTGACGCTGGAGGCCAAGGAGGGCCTGGCGCTCATCAACGGCACGCAGACGAGCGCCGCCCTGGCGCTGCATGCCTTCCTCAGCTTCGAGCCGGTGCTCGAGTCGGCGCTCGTGGTGGGCGCGCTGACGGTCGATGCCGCACGCGGCAGCGATGGTCCCTTCGACCCGCGCATCCACGCGCTGCGTGGCCAGCCCGGCCAGATCGACGTGGCGCAGTACTACCGTGCGCTCCTCAGCGGAAGCGCGATCCGCAAGTCGCACGAGGAGGGCGATGACCGGGTGCAGGATCCGTACTGCCTGCGCTGCCAGCCGCAGGTGGTGGGGGCGTGCCTGGACCAGCTGCGGCACGCATCGCTGGTCCTCGTGCGGGAAGCGAACGCCGTCACTGACAACCCTTTGGTCTTCGCCAACGACGGCGCCATGATCAGCGGCGGCAACTTCCACGCCGAGCCCGTCGCCCTGGCCGCCGATGCGATGGCCGTCGCGATCGCCGAGGTCGGCGCCATCGCAGAGCGGCGCATCGCCATGTTGATCGACACCAGCGTCTCGCGGCTGCCGGCCTTCCTGACCTCCAATGCCGGCCTGAACAGCGGCTTCATGATCGCCCACGTCACGGCCGCCTCGCTGGCCAGCGAGAACAAGTCGCTCGCCCACCCGGCCAGCGTCGACAGCCTGCCCACCTCGGCCAACCAGGAGGACCACGTCTCGATGGCCACCTTCGCCGCACGCCGGCTGCAGCCGATGATCGCCAACGTCGCGCACATCCTGGGCATCGAGCTGCTGGCCGCCGCGCAGGGCATCGAGTTCCTGAGGCCGCTGAGGAGCTCGCCCGCTCTGGAGCAGGCCCATGAGCTGCTGCGCGCGCAGGTGAGCTCCATCGACGTCGACCGCTACCTCGCGCCCGAGATCGAGCGCGCCACCGAGCTCGTGACGAACGGCACGCTGTCCTCGGTCTTCCGGGCCTTGCCGCAGATGCCCAGGCTCTGGATCCCGGCCTGAGGCCGGCAGCGCTGGTATGGTCGGCCGCTGCCGATCAGGGAGGGAACCATGAAGGCATCGAAAGCCATGCAGCGAGTGGCGCTGCTGCTGTGTGCAGTGTGGGGCGCCACGCTCGCGCAAGCCCAGACCTACGAGATCCGCACCCGGCCCATCATGCGGTCTTCCTGGGCGCCGGGCGAGTCCGTCGTCTGGGAGCTGACGCAGCTCTGGGGCGACCCGAACGACGAAACGGCCATCGATCCGCAGCTGCGCAAGGAGATGGAGGCGCTGCGCGCCGGCCCGTTGCAGAAGCTGTATCTGCGCGCCAAGGACGAAGCCGGCTGGATCCAGCGCTCGGAGTCCGGCGGCACCTACGAGCAGTCGGGCCTGCGTTCCGCGGCGCGGATGATGAACTGGGCCGCGATGGCGGCCTTCACCTTGCCGCTGGAGCACCGCATCACCCTGGCCCGTGCATCGCTGGGCCTGCTCGATTCAGTGCCGGCCTGCGGTGTGGCCGGCTGGCACGGCGTGGCCTGGGCCGAGGTCGGCGAGGACACGCTGACCCGAATCAGCCCGGCCGACCGGACGGCCCTGGTCGCGGCATGGGCGGCCTTGCTCAAGGCCGCGACCGAGGTCCGCAGCCTGCCGCAGCGGCCGGCGACCACCATGGCCGATCGCATCCGCACCTCGGGCGAAACCTTGCCCGCGCCGCTGGCGGCGCGCTGGACGGACAGGGATGCCGGCGGTGTGCTGGGCAGCGGCGAGGAGAGGGCACTGGATTGCGCGCTGGCGGCCTGGTGGTGGCCCAAGGTGGCCGCTCTGCCGACCGCCGCGCAGGGCGCAGAGGTCGATGCCATGCTGCTGACCGCGATCGACAACGAGCTGGGCCGGATCGACCTGAACGAGCCGGCACCGCATTTCGGCCGCTTCGACCACACCGAGCCGGGCGTCGAGGGCTTCCCGCCGTATGCCTGGCGGCTGGGCCTGCGAGCCGAGGTGACGGTGCGGGTGCGTCTGGATGCGAAGCTGCGCCCGCTTCGGGCCGAGGTCCTCAAGCGCGAAATCGGATCGCCCGCGTGGCTGCACGGCGACCTGCCGCTGCTGCCCGAACGCCTGTTCGATCGTGCCTCGCGCGAGCGCGCCTTCGAGCTGATGATGACGCCGCGCCAGGATGGCAAGCCACGCAATCCCGACGGCGAGGATTTCCTCCTGGCCTGGAACCTCAAGTAGGACAGCCTCATCGCCTACACAGGCGGTTCGTATTCCCACGTAACCCGTCAGGTCGTGGCAGGACCGGATCCTGAGATCCGGCCCGTTTCTCCACACCAGAACGTCACGGGATCGGGAACGTTCTGTCAGTGACTGTCATCCGTTAGGGATCAGTGATGACAACGGTGGCCCGTTCAAGGGCAAGTCCGACCAGGCGGTGCGCGAAGATCATCTCGACCAGCAACGCGTTCGAGATCGATGGCGCATCGGCCTGCAGCCAGGTCGTCAAGAACCCGGGTTCCTCGAGCAAGAGCGGCGCCATCGTCGATTCGGGCTCGCTGCTCAACGGGGCAGCGCTGAGCCTGTCCACGCAGTGCAGCTTCAGCAGCGCGGTCGGCTGGACAGTGCCCTACTCGTTCACCGCCACGCCGGCGAGCGAAGTGAAGGCAAAGGTCGTCGAAGAAGCCGGTGCCGGCCACTTGACCGTCAACTGACCGGTTCTTCGCCGAACACGCCTCGCAGCAGCGCCCGACCCACCGGGTGCTGCGGCAGCCAGCCCGCATGGGCCGGGTCGCGCAGCACCATGGCCAGCATGCCGCTGCGGTCGTCGTAGGCGCGCTGCAGCAGCGCGGCGGCGCGGTCGAACTCGCCGAGGGCGGCCAGCGGCGCCGCGTACAGCGTCGCTTCGCCCGGCGTGGTGCGCGTGCACAGCAGGCTGGCGTCGATGATGTCCAGCGCGCTTTCGCGACGTTGGAGCCGGGCCAGCACGAAAGAAAGCACGGTCCAGACGAAGGGCGGCGTATCAGGTCCTTCCGACAGGCGCCAGGCCGGCGCCTCGATGTCCGGCGTGGGCGCCACCATGGCGCGCATCGCCAGGGCGAAAGCGACCATGAGCAGTTGCCCGGGGTTCTCCGCCAGAGCCGCGTCGGCCTCGGCGAGCCCCTCCTGCCCTCGCCCGGCTTGCACCAGCGCGCGCGACAGCGTCATGCGCAGCAGCGGCGCATGGGGCGACAGGTGCAGCGCGGCGCGCAGCTGATCCACCGCCCGTGCGGCCTGGCCGGTGAAGAGCAGGTGGCGGCTGTGCGTCAGCAGGGTGTCCGGGTCGTCCGGACGGCGCTGCAGCGCTTCGGCGTGGGCCTTGGCGGCTTCGTCGAAGCGCCAGGCCATGTCGAGCAAAGTGCCGCGCGCACTGGCCAGGCCCGGGGTGGCCGCGTCTGTCCGCTCGGCTTCGGCCAGCACGGCCAGGCCCTCGCCGACCGCGTCCGCCGTCGCGAGCTGGCCCCAGCCCACCGCGGCGCCCAGGGCCTCGGCCAGGGCGACGCTCGCCGGCGTGTAGCCGGGCTCGCGCCGGACCAGCTCCCGCAGGAGCCCGACCGCCCGGCCCACGGCCGCCGGCGTGCGCTGCTGGGCGAGCTGGCGGGCGTGCAGGTAGGCATCAACGGTGGCCTGGCTCGCATCAGCAGCCACCGCGAGGCGCGGGTGCCCGGCCGACCGCGCCGTCGGAGCAGCGCCCGCGTCCAGCCGGTAACCCGTGCCGTAGACCGATTCGATCGCGAGGCCGAAGGGCACGAGCGTCCGGCGCAGGCGGCTGATGCTGCGCGCCAGGCTCTCGTCGGACATGGTGCCGCCGGCCCAGGCCGCCTCGGCGAACTCATTCTTGTGCACCACGGCGGGCCGCCGCTGCAGCAGCAAGGCCAGCACCGCGCGTTCTTTGGGGGCGAGGTCCAGCGGGCGGCCGTCGGCGACGGGAAAACCGGCTTCGTCCAGCGCCAGCACGGCGGCAGTCATTCGGGATTGTCGGGAGGCGATGATCAGGATTCGGTCAAGCTTGCCACAGTCGGCGTGCCTAGCATGGGGCATCACCTGAAGGAGCACACGCATGACCCTGCGCCTACGCATCACCGCCCTGGCCGCCCTGGCCGCGGCCTGCCTGCTGACGACCGGCACGGCCAGCGCCGCCAGCAACGGCGAGGCCTGGACGAAGACCGTCCCCATCGTCGACACGCCCGGGCCCGGCGGCCTGCTGGGCTTCAACGGCTTCGACGTCTTCGCCGAGCAGGCCGTGGCCGCCCGCTTCACCGTGCCGGCCGATGCCGACTATCGCCTGGCCCGCATCGGGCTCTGGATGATGAACAACAGCGAGACCGAGCAGCGCAAGCTGCGCGTGATGGTGCAGACCGACGCGCTGGACGAAGGCGGCCCGGAGTCCCTGCCCAGCGGCGTGGAGCTCGAGCGCTGGTCTGCCCCGGTACAGACCCTCGGCTGGAGCCCGGTCGAGCAGTTCTTCGTCACCCGCAGCGGCCCGCTGCTCAAGGCCGGCCGCTCGTACTGGGTGGTGGCGGGTTCGATGTCGCCGCCCTTGATCGACCCGGTGTGGACCTTCGCCAAGAACGGCAACATGTGGACCACCACCAGCCGCGACGGCGCCTGGCAGACGGCCGGCAACGGTGCCGCGCTGACGCTGCGCGTCGACGCCCATCGCGTCAAGGCGCCCTGAGCCGGTCGTAGCACCCGGCGATACGTCGGGTGGCCGCTCGAAGCACCCCGGGCCAACCCGGTCGAGCACCCGCTGGGGTGCCTCGCATAATCCCCGCCACTTCAAGACCAGACTGAAACGGCGAGGGGTGCGGCCATGAAGACCGTGTTCGGCATAGTCGGGATCCTCGTCGGCGCGATGCTGGCGGGATTCCCCGGGGCGGTGGTGGGGCTGTTCCTGGGGGTGGGCGGGGCGCTCGTCCTGCAGCGCCAGGGCCCCCGTGAGGAGCCGGGCGAGAAGCCGGGCGCCGCGCCGTTGTCGCTTCAGGCACGGGTCGCCCAGCTGGAGCAGCAGGTCCAGGCCCTGCGGGCCGAGGTGATGCGGCTGAACCAGCACGCCGGCATGGCGTCATCGCCGGTCAGTGCAGAAGCGGCGTCAGCGTCACTGGCGGTGCCGTTGGATGAAGCCCCGCCGCCCATCGAGCCGGTGCGGCCGGTTCCCGTGGCGGTGCCTGTGCCAGTGCCGGTGCCGGTCGCCGCCGTTCGACCGGAGCTCTCCGGGCCGCTGGCAGCCATGGCCGCCACTCCCGCGCGGGCCAGCGTGCCCGCGCCCGCCACGCCTTCCGTGCGTGCACCGATCGCGCCGCCTCCGGCGCCGCGGCCTCCCGCCCCTCCGCTCAAGGATCGCCTGCCGCCCTTCCTGCGCGACTGGATCTTCGGCGGCAACACCATCGTCAAGGTCGGCGTGCTGGTGCTGTTCCTGGGCCTGGCCTTCCTCCTGCGCTACGCGGCCGAGCGGGTCACGGTGCCGCCGGAGCTGCGCTATGCCGGCGTCGCGCTGGCCGGCATCGCGCTGCTGGCCCTGGGTTGGCGGCTGCGCGGCCGGCGCGATGCCGCGGGCGGCACCGGCTACGGCCTCATCCTGCAGGGGGCCGGCATAGGCGTGCTGTACCTGACGACGCTGGCCTCGCTCAAGCTGCACGGCCTCATCCCGCCCGAGGCGGCGTTCGCCTTCCTGCTGGCGGTGACGGTGCTGAGCGCGGTGCTGGCGGTCGCCCAGGATGCGCCCTGGCTCGCCTACGTGTCCGCGGCCGAGGGCTTCGCCGCGCCGGTGCTGGTGTCGACCGGCGGCGGTCACCACCACGTGCTGTTCGGCTACCTCGCGCTGCTGGACATCGGCGTCTTCCTCATCGCCTGGTTCAAGGCCTGGCGGCCGCTCAATCTGGTGGCTTTCGTCGGCACCTTCACGCTGGCCGGGGCCTGGGCGCAGGGCCATTACGAGGACACGCTCTACGCGGGCGTGCAGGGCTGGCTGCTGTTGTTCTTCGTGCTGTTCACCGCCATCGGCGTGCTCTTCGCCCGCCGCGCGCTGGCGCTCGGGCGCCAGCCCGACCCGACGGACCCGCTGGCGCGCCGGGCCGCCGAGGCGCTGGCGCAAGTCGGCCGGGTCGACAGCGCGCTCGTGTTCGGCGTGCCGCTGGTGGCCTACGGCCTGCAGTACCTGCTGGTCAGGGACTGGGCCGACGGGCCGGCCTGGGCCGCGCTCGGCTTCGCCTTTGTCTACCTGCTGCTGGGCGGCGTGACGATGCGTGGAGGCGGCCCGCGCTACGCGCTGCTGGGCGAGGCCTACGTGATCGTCGCCGTCATCTTCGGCACGCTGGCCATCCCGCTCGCGCTCGAGGGCGAGTGGACCGGCGCCACCTGGGCCATCGAGGCGGCCGGGATGTACTGGCTGGGCGCGCGCCAGCACCGCGCCTATGCCCGTGCTTTCGCACTGCTGGTGCTGGCGTTCGCGGCCTTGCGAACGGCCAGCGCGCTGGGGGTCGACGACTCGATCGGCACGCCGCTGCTCACCGGTTCGGCGCTGGGGCTGGCCCTGCTCGTCGCTGGCGCACTCGCGATGCATGCGGTGAGCGTGCGTGGGCGGACACGCGAAGTCGCACCGGTGGCGGCCTGGGAGTCGGTCGGCGAGGCGGGCAGTCTCGGCATCGGCCTGGCCGCGCTGGCGGCGATCGCGTGGATGCTGCTGGTTCCTCGCTGGGCCGGTGTCGCGACCTCGGCGCTGGCGCTGGCCGTGGCGTTCGTGCCAGCGCGCTGGCGCAGCCCAGCGTTGCCCTGGTCGGTGGCGGCCCTGCAGACGCTCGCCGTGTGCGGCTTCATCGCCACGCTTCATGTGCTGCACGGCCAGGCCATGCTGGACAGCGGCTGGGCCGGCCTGGTGGCGGCCCTGCTGATCGCGGCCAGCCTGTTGGCCACGGCGTGGCTGGCGATTCCATCCGCCGTGCGCGAGCGGCTTCGCGGTGCTGCGCCGTCGGACGAGCCGGTGGCCTGGCCGCTCGGTGCCACGGTGGGCCTGCTGGCCGGCATGGGCGCGATCGGTGCGAGCGTGCTGTTCGTCCTGCCGGCCGACGAAGCGGCGCGCGTGTGGCCGTGGCTGGGCGTGGCGGCGCTGTGGGCCGGCGCCAGCCTGCGGCATCGGCCGCTCGCGATCAGCGGTGCCGTCTGGCAGGCGATCTCCGGCATGGCCTGGCTGGTCTTCGCCGATTCGCCCTGGTCGTTGGCGGTGACCGGCACGACCTTTCTCACGCCGCTGGCGATCACCTTCGCGGGCCTGATCAGCGGCGACTTGCTGCACGCCGTATCGCGACGTGCGGTGCCGAAGGCCATGCCCGCTGCCGTGGCCCTGCAATGGCTCGCCCTCGTCTGGGCCCTGCTGTGGTGGACCCAGGTGCTCCCGCCCGAGCTCTGGCGCGGCCTGCAACGCCAGACGACCGACTGGCCGGGCTGGTGGGCCACCGTGCTCGGCGGCTGGGTGCTGCTGAGCTCGGTGGGGCTGGCGCTGCTGGCGCGCTGGCGTGACTGGGCTGTCCCGGGCCAGGCGACCTGGGCCACGCTGCCCGCCTGGGCGATGGTGGCCTGGCTGCAACTGGTGCTGGTCGGCGACGCGCCTCATGGCCACGGTGGCTGGCTGCTGTGGCCGCTGGCGCTGGCGTGGCATGCGGTGCTGCTGGGCTGGCAGGCGCGATGGGCGACGGTCCGGCTGCGGGTGCCCTTGCACGTGGCGGGGTTCTGGCTCTTCCTGGTGCTGGCCGCGCGTGAGCTGCAGTTCGGCCTGGCGCAGGTCGGCGAGCCCGGGTCGGCCTGGGCCGCGCTGGGCTGGGTGGTGGTGCCGGCACTGGCCCTGGCCGCGCTGACTCGGCCCGGCGTGCAGCGGCGCTGGCCCGTCGTCGAGTTCCGCGAGGCCTACCTGCTGTGGGCGGCTGCGCCCGTGGCGGCCTATCTGCTGCTGTGGGTCTGGCTCAGCAATGGCCTGCCCGGCGATGCCGCGCCGCTGCCCAACCTGCCGCTGCTGAATCCGCTGGAGCTCGGCCAGGTTCTGGTGCTGCTGGCGCTGCTGCTGTGGTGGCGTGGTTTGCCGGCGGCCGGCCAGCATCGGCTGCCGGCGCCGGCGGCCCTGGCGGGCCTGGGGCTGACCGGGTTCGCGCTCTATACCGCTGTCGTGCTGCGCGCCTGTCATCACCTGGCTGGCGTGCCCTGGCAGGGCAGTGCGCTGTTCGCATCCACGCTGGCGCAGGCCTCGCTGTCCGTCGCCTGGGCGCTGCTCGGCGTGGCCTTGATGGTGCTCGGCCACCGGCGGGCGCATCGGGGGGTGTGGGGCGCCGGGGCGGGGCTGCTGGCGGTGGTCGTGTTGAAGCTGTTCTTCATCGAGCTGGCCGACCACGGCGGGCTGTACCGCATCGTGTCCTTCATCGTCGTCGGTCTGCTGTTGCTGCTGGTGGGCTACTTCGCGCCGGTGCCGCCGAGGCGTGCCGAGCCGGCGCCGGAAGGGGAGGCGGCATGAAGCGGGGGTTGTGGGTCCTCGCGCTGCTCGCCGGCGCCGTCTCGCGGGCCGGCGAGCTCCCGCTGCAAGTCGAAGGTGAACAGGCGTACCACCGCCTGGAGATCCCGCTGGCCGTGCGCGCCCAGGCCTCACGCGCGGACCTGGGCGACCTGCGCGTGCTCAACGCGGCCGGCGAAGTGCTGCCGTTCGCCTGGGTGGACGAGGAGCGCGGCGTGACCGCGAGTTCGCGGCGCCAGCCGGTGCCGCTGTTCAAGGCGCCGGCGGCGGCCTCGGCCGTCGAGCCCTCCCTGCAAGGCGGCTGGCTGATCGACCTGCGCGCCATCGGCGGCGCGCCGCAGGAGCTGCAGCTCACGCTCGCCCCGGGCAGCCGTGGCGTCTATGCCTTCATGCTCGAAGCCAGCCCCGACCTGCAACGCTGGCACACGCTGCAGGCCGATGCGCAACTCGTCTCGCTGGAGCACCAGGGCCTGCGACTCGAGCACAGCAGCTTCGACCTGGCCGGAGTGCCCCCGGGCAGCAGCTTGCGCCTGCGGCCTCGGCCCGGCAGCGAAGTGCCGCCGCTCGCCGGTGCGCAGGTGGTGAGCGTTTCGCAGCGCAGCGCGGTGCCGGAGTGGCAATGGAGCGAACCCGTCCTCCCCAGTCGCTGCGAGCCGCGCTGGTGCGACTACCCGCTGCCGCGCCACCTGCCTTTGCAGCGCCTGCAGGTCGAGCTGGCGCAGACCAACACGCTCGCGCGGGTCCAGGTGCTCGCGCAGCCGGAGCTCGACGACGACGCCCAGTCGAACGACACGACGCGCCGCCTGCACCACCCGCTGCACGGGCAGGTCAAGGCGCTGCGCCACAAGACCGCACCCGACCCGGCCACGCGCGAGCCCGTCTGGGAGAGCCTGGCGAGCGGCACGGTGTACGCGCTCACGCTGCAGGGCCAGGACCTGCGCTCGACGGTGCTGCCCATGCCCGGCGGCCACTACAGCCACCTGCGCCTGCAGCCGACGGGCGGCATCGCCCAGCTCGGCAGCCCGGCGCCGGCCATCCGCGTGGCAGGGCGCGCCACCAGCCTGGTCTTCCTGGCCCGGGGTTCGGGGCCCTACCGACTGGCCTGGGGCCAGACCTCGCCCGACGCTGCCTTGCCGGCCCGCCTGTCCCTGGCCGAGCTGATGCCGGGCCGCAAGGCTGCAGACGCCTTGCCCGAGGTCAGTGCCCGCCCGGCCGCATCACCTGCGCCGGTGGCCGCGCCGCCTCCCGTGGCCTCCGCGCCAACACCCGCCGTGCCGGCCCGCAAGCTCTGGCTCTGGGGCGTTCTGGTGGCGGCGCTGGGGCTGCTGGGCGCGATGGCGTGGGCGCTGTTGAAACCGGCGACCGCGCGGTCCTCCAAGGCTGCTTAGCAGGGACAGGCCCTAACCGAGCCGCAGACCCTCGGCCGGCTGGATCGCCCCGACCTCGATGCCGTTCCAGTTCTTGAGTGGCACGCGCACGAGGTCCTTCATCAGCTGGGCATCGGCCTCGTCGCGCTGAGCGAGGGCCTCGATCACGGCGGCCATCGCCACCTCGGCCGCGCGCGCGCCCTGGCCGTCGTCGATCTTGATCGCCACGCCCAGGCCGCGCGTGGGCAGGGCGGCGCAGTACACGCCCTCGGCGCCCACCTTGCAGAACACGCGCTCGCCGAAGTGCTGCATGACCCGGGTGTCGAAGCGGCCGCTGCCGCCGACCATGAACGGCGCCCGGGCGACGGCCTCGCGCAGGCGCCTGGCCGCGGCTGCATGTGACGGCGCCAGGCCCTGGCCGGTGCCGAAGCGGGCGAAGCCGCGCGCCAGCTGCCGCAGCGCGATGCCGAAGGTCGGGATGGAGCAGCCGTCCGTCCCCACGGGAGCTCGATCGAGGTCGCAGCCGGTGGCAGTGGCCAGCGCGGCGCTGATCTCGCGCATCACCGGATGGTCGGGCTGGACATAGCCGCGTACGAACTCCGCCGGCTCCCGCCCCGCTTGCAGGGCCATCAGGCAGCCGACGCAGACGAAGCCGGCATGCTTGCCGGAGCAGTTGTTGTGCAAGGGGCCCGGGCCGTGGCGATGGCGGGCCAGGGCCCGGGCGGCGGCCTCGTTGTAGGGCCAATGGGTGCCGCACTCGAGGGCCGACTCGTCCAGCCCTGCTGCCGCCAGCGTGGCCGAGGCGGCCTGCGCGTGGACGGGCTCGCCGGTGTGGGAGGCGCAAGCCAGCGCGAGGGATTCGTCGCCCAGGCCGAAGCGCTCGGCCGCGCCGCTGGCCACCAGCGGCAGCGCTTGCAAGGCCTTGACGGCGGAGCGCGGAAAGACCGGGTTGTCGATGTCGCCGAATGCGGTGTGGACCGCGCCGCCCGCATCCACGATGGCCAGCGCACCGCGATGGAACGACTCGACCGTGCTGCCGCGCAGCACGTTCACCAGCACGGGGTTCACCGACGAAGCCGGCCGCTCAGGCCTGACGCTTGGCCGCGGCCTGGTGCAGCTTGTGGCTGGTGCGCGTCTTCTTGGCGTGCTTGGCCGTGACGGCGTGGCCGCCCTTGGCAGCGCCCTTGGCGTGGGTCTTGCGCGCATGCGCCTTGGCAGCGTGCTTGCTGCCGTGGGCGGCTGCGTGACCGGTGCCGGCCGGCTGGGCAGGCGCCGCGACGGCGGCACAGGTGAAGAAGGCGGCGGCAACGGCGGCGGCCAAGGCGGCGCAGGGGCGGATCGACATGTCCAGAATCTCCGAGGGCAAAGGCATTCGCGACCGGTGCGCGAACTCGGCGGGCATTGTGCGCCCGCCCGGCACAATGCCCCCGCATGTCCTGGTTTGCTCTGGCCCTGGTGCTGGTGGCCGCGTTGCTGCATGCGGCCTGGAACGTGGCGGCGAAGAAGGCCGGCGGCAACCGCCACTTCGTCCTGATGGGCGCGCTGCTCATCGTCGTGCTGTGGGCTCCGCTCGGGCTGTGGCTCGGCTGGCGAGAGCTGCCCCGCTGGGGCCTGACCGAATGGGCGCTGATCGTCGCCAGCGGGCTGACCCACCTCGTCTACTTCAACGTGCTGCTCAAGGGCTACCGCGAGTCGGACCTGACCGTGGTCTATCCGGTGGCGCGCGGGACCGGGCCCCTGCTCAGTTCGGTGGGCGCGATGCTGCTGCTGTCCGAATGGCCGAGCCTCGTCGGACTGGCGGGCCTGGCAGGCATCGTGGGCGGGATCTGGCTCATCGCCGGCGGGCCGGCGTTGTGGCAGAAGGCGCATGACCCGGCCCAGCGCGCGCGGGTCAGGGCCGGGCTGGGCTGGGGGGCGCTCACCGGCGTGCTGATCGCCGGCTACACCCTGATCGACGGCTATGCGGTGAAGGTGGTGCTGATCTCGCCGATCCTGGTCGACTACTTCGGCAACCTGGCGCGCATTCCCTTCATGATCCCTTCGACGCTGAAGGACTGGGCGGGCTTTCGGGCCGCCTGGGCCACGCTGTGGCACTACGCCTTGTTGATGGCAGTGATCAGCCCGCTGGCCTATGTGCTGGTGCTCTACGCGGCGCAGCGTGCGCCGCTTTCGCACGTGGCTCCGGCGCGGGAGGTCTCGATGCTGTTCGCGGCCCTCATTGGCGGGCGGATGCTGGGTGAAACCGACCGCGGCTGGCGCGTCGCGGGGGCGGCCCTGATGGCCGCCGGGGTCATCGCCCTGGCGATCGGTTGACACCCGGCGTGGAGTACCACGCCACCCTCCGAGAGGGTCCACGGCCGCTTCGGAGCGGCCGCGCGCTGGCCGCGTGGTGGATCACAGCCCCAGGTAGACGGCGGCCAGCGCGAGTGCGGCGGGCAGGGCCTGAACGAAGAGGATCTTGCGCGAGGCGGTGGCCGCACCATAGACCCCGGCGACGACCACGCACAGCAGGAAGAAGATCTTGACCGGGTTGCCGGCGGCGCCCTGGCTCAGGCCCCACAGCAGGCCGGCGGCGAGGAAGCCGTTGTACAGGCCCTGGTTGGCCGCCAGCACCTTGGTGTCGGCCGCCCGCTGGGGCGTGTTGCCGAAGGCCTTGAGGCCGGCCGGCTTGTCCCAGAGGAACATCTCGAGCACCAGAAAGTACAGGTGCAACAGGGCGACCAGGGCGATCAGGACGGTGGCGATCATCGGCTCTCTCCTCGGGGTGGCGGACTATGGTTGTGGCGCGGATGATGCCGCACAATGCCCCGGCATCGGCTGAACCATCGTTCATGAAGGAGGCGTGCATGTCGTCGAACGCCGGCAAGGTTCTCGTCGCGCAAGGGGGCGGCCCCACCGCGGTCATCAACCAGTCGCTCGCCGGGGTGGTGCTGGAGGCCCGAAGGCACCGCGGCATAGAGCGCATCTACGGTGCCCGCCACGGCGTGCGCGGCATCGTCAACGAAGACTTCTACGACCTCACGCAGGAGACCAGCCACAACCTGGAGCTGGTGGCCAACACGCCGTCCTCCGCGCTGGGCTCCACGCGCGACAAGCCCGATCTCGCCTACTGCCAGAAGATCTTCAAGGTCCTGCAGGCGCACGAGATCGGGCACTTCTTCTACATCGGCGGCAACGACTCGGCCGATACCGTGCGCATCGTCAGCGAGGAGGCCCAGGCCGCAGGCTACGCCCTGCGTTGCGTCCACATCCCGAAGACGATAGACAACGACCTGGTGGGCAACGACCACACGCCGGGCTTTCCGAGCGCGGCGCGCTTCGTGGCGCAGGCCTTTGCGGGGGCGAACCTCGACAACGCCTCGCTGCCTGGCGTGTACGTCGGGGTGGTGATGGGGCGGCACGCCGGCTTTCTCACCGCGGCCTCGGCGCTGGGCAAGAAGTTCCCCGACGACGGGCCGCACCTGATCTACGTGCCCGAGCGCGTCTTCGAGCTGGAGAGGTTCCTCGCCGAAGTGAAGGAGGCTCAGCAGCGCCACGGCCGCTGCGTGATCGCGGTGTCCGAGGGCATCCACGATTCGAGCGGCAAGTCCATCGTCGAGCAATTGGCGAAGGACGTAGAGCGCGACGCGCACGGCAACGTGCAGCTCTCGGGCACCGGCGCGCTGGCCGACCTGCTTTGCGAAGAGATCAAGTCGAAGTTGGGCATCAAGCGCGTGCGTGGCGACACCTTCGGCTACCTGCAACGCTCCTTCATCGGCTGCGTGTCGGACGTGGACCAGCGCGAGGCGCGCGAGGTGGGCGAGAAGGCGGTGCAGTACGCGATGTGGGGCGACGCACAGGGCAACACGTCGGGCTCGGTGGCCATCAAGCGCACCGGCTTCTACTCGGTCGACTACGAGCTGCAGCCGCTGCAGGCGGTGGCCGGCAAGACGCGCGTGATGGAGGACGAGTTCATCACCGGATCGGGCACCGACGTGACCGATGCCTTTCGCCTGTACTTGCGCCCGCTGCTGGGCTCCGGCATGCCGGATGCCTTCCGGCTGCGGCGTCATGTGGTGGACAAGCGGCTCGGCGAAGGCCGATGACACCCGATCAAAAGAATCATCAACCACTGGAGGGAATAGAGGATGGAGTTTTCGTCGCAGAGGGTGGGCGCCCGTGGCCTGGGCCGCATCGTTGGGGGCGTGCTGCTGCTGATCGTGCTGGTGTTCCTGTGGCCGTTCTACTCGGTGCCCACGGGCAGCCGCGGGGTGGTCACCCAGTTCGGCCGCATCGTCGGCATCGAGGGTGAGGGCCTGGCCGTGCTGCCGCCCTGGCAGAAGCTGCACAACTTCAGCATCCGCGCGGAGAAGGCCGACATCGAGAACGCCGAGGGCAGCACCAGCGACACCCAGCCGGTCAAGGTGAGCATGACCGTGCGCTACAGCATCGCCACCGACCGCGTGGCCGAGGTGTTCGAGAAGTACTCCCACGACGGCGACCTGTCGTCCTACGTGCAGACGGCGACGCAGGAGATCTTCAAGGCCGTGACGGCCCGCTACACCGCGCCCGACCTGATCTCGCAGCGGGCCAAGATCTCGGGCGACATCAACGCGGCGCTGCGCGAGAAGCTGGCCATCTACGGCGCCCAGGTCATCAACATCGACATGCGCAACTTCTCGTTCTCCGACTCGTACATGCACGCCATCAACGACAAGGTGACGCAGGAGCAGCTGCGCCTGGCCGCGGAGAACAAGCTGCGCACGGTGGAGGCCGAGCAGAAGCAGAAGGTCGCGGTGGCGGAGGCCGAGGCCAACGCGCGCAAGGCCCAGGCCGATGGCGAGGCTTATGCCAACCTGGCCATCGCCCGCGCGCAAGCCGAGGCGCTGCGGGTGCAGAACGCCGCGCTCTCGCAGAACAAGGACGTGCTGGAGCTGCGCCGCATCGAGGTCGAGCGCGTCAAGGCCGAGAAATGGAACGGGGCGCTGCCGCAGGCCATCTACGCCGGTGCGCCGGTGCCCTTCCTCAACGTCAGCAAGTAGGCCCCCAGGAGCCGCCCATGTCGCTGCTGTTCGCCAACGCCCGCGTCTTCGACGGCCGCAGCGGCGACTGTGCCGAGGGCCTGTGGGTGCGCGTCGCCCACGGCCTGATCCAGGAGATCTCGACCACGCCGCTGCCGGCGCCCGAGGGTACGCAGGTGATCGACTGCGCCGGCGGCACGCTGATGCCGGGCCTCATCGACTGCCACGTCCACGCCTTCGCCAGCGACGTGGCGGTGGGCAGGATAGAGAGCGCAGGCGATGCCTATCGCACCGCGCACGCGGTGCGAATGCTGGGCCATGCGCTGGACTGCGGCTTCACGACGGTGCGCGACATAGGCGGCGGCAACCACTCGCTGTGGCGTGCGCTGGCCGAAGGCCTCGTGCGCGGTCCGCGCTATTTCTACGCCGGCAAGATCTTGTCGATGACCGGCGGCCACGGCGACATGCGGCCCATCGACGAGCGGCCACGCTACGAAGCCGTGTGCGGCTGCGCAGGCGCCGGTGCCAACGTGTTCGCCGTCATTGCCGACGGCATGGACGCCGTCCTGCGCGCCACGCGAGAGGAGCTCCGCCAGGGCGCCCACTGCATCAAGATCATGGGCTCCGGCGGCGTGGCCTCGCCCACCGACCCGATCTGGATGAACCAGTACCGCGAGGACGAGATCCGCGCGATCGTCAACGAATGCACCGAGCGCCGCACCTATGTCTCGGCGCACTGCCATCCGGCCTCGGCCGTGCGGCGCTGCGTCGAGTTCGGCGTGCGCTGCATAGAGCACGGCACGCTGATCGACGACGACACCGCGAGCTTCGTCGCCGAGCGCGGCGCCTTCATCGTGCCGACCCTGTCCATCATCTTCGCCCTGGTCGAGCAGGGCCGGGCGCTGGGCTTCCCGCCGCAGAGCCAGGCCAAGGTCGAGCAGGTCTTCGAGCAGGCCATCTCGGGTCTGGAGGCGATGCGCCGGGCGGGCGTCAAGCTCGCCTATGGCACCGATTTGCTGGGCAGCACCTACACCGACCAGTGCCGCGAGTTCACCCTGCGCTCGCGGGTGTTCACGCCGCTGGAGATCCTGCGCCAGGCCACTTCGACCGCGGCCGAGCTGCTGATGATGGACGGCCGCATCGGCTGCATCGCGCCGGGCGCAGAGGCCGACCTGCTGCTGGTCGATGGCGACCCCCTGGCCGACATCGGCCTGCTGGCCGCCGACGGCCGTCACCTTCGCGCCATCGTGCGTGCCGGCGAACTCGTCAAACGGGAGACCACTGCATGAACACCTCCATTCGCCTAGGCGGCTGCGCGCTGGCGCTGGCTCTGGCCGGCTGCGCCGGCGGCCGCACCCAATCGCCGCCGGCGCCCATCACGAGCAGCAGCGACAAGCCGGGTGCGGCCGAGTCCGCGGTCGGCCAGGCGGTGACCTCGCCGCTGTCCGACCTGAACCTCGTCCAGGCCAACATCCCGGCGGTGCTGAGGGAGGCGCACAAGTCGCCCTACGGCTCGCCCGCCGACACGAGCTGCGAGCAGCTGGCCCAGCAGGTGAAGGCGCTCGACGAGGTGCTGGGCACCGACCTGGACGAGCCGCCCACGCCCGCCAACCCAGGCCTCGTCGAACGAGGCAGCAAGGAGGTCGGCAACGCCGCCGCCGGCGCCCTCAAGAGCGCGGCCGAAGGCATCGTGCCGTTCCGCGGCTGGGTGAGAAAGCTCAGCGGCGCCGAGCGCTACTCCAAGGAGGTGGCGGCCGCCATCGCCGCCGGCACGGTGCGCCGCGCCTACCTCAAGGGCCTGGGCGAGGCGCGCGGCTGCGCCGCCCCGGCCGCCCCACAACACCACGAACCGAAGGCCTGACGACGATGGAACTGGTCGGCATGCTGGATTCGCCGTACGTGCGGCGGGTCGCCGTTTCGCTGCAGCTGATGGGGCTGCGCTTCAGCCACAACAACCTGTCGGTGTTCCGCACCTACCCGCAGTTCGCGGCCATCAACCCGGTCGTCAAGGCGCCCAGCCTGGTCTGCGAAGACGGCGAGGTGCTGATGGATTCGACGCTGATCCTGGACCATGCCGAGTCGCTGGTGCCGCTCGAACGGCGGCTGATGCCGGCCGATCCGCGCGAGCGGCAGCACGCGCTGCGCCTCGTCGGCCTGGGGCTGGCCGCGCTGGAGAAATCGGTGCAGATCATCTACGAGCGGGCCATCCGCCCGCCCGAGATGCAGTACGCGCCCTGGGTCGATCGCGTCAGCGGGCAGCTCAAGGCGGCTTGCCGCGAGCTCGAGGATGAAGTGGCCAGGCGCCCGTTCGCGCCGGCCGCCGAGCGAATCGACCAGGCCGGCGTCACGACGGCGGTGGCCTGGACCTTTCTTCAGGCCCTGGTCGCCCCTTTGGTGCCGGTGGCGGAACACCCGGCGTTGGCCGCCTGGGCCGACCAGGCCGAGCAACTGCCGGCCTTCCGCGCCGCCCCGCACAGCGAGGCGGCGATGCAACAGGCGTGAAGGCGCGGGCCCGTTCCTTGCCGGCCCCATTCCCATCGACTACCCAGGAGCGAATCCCATGGCCCTGCCCCATGCGCAATTGCTCGACGTGATCGGTGTGCGCCCCCTGGGCGACAAGCTGATCGATTCCTTCTCGACCAGCCTGATCAAGACCGACCGGCTCCAGCTGCTGCATCTGGTGCTGCCGGCACGGCACGACGTGCCCGAGCACCACGTCGAGCAGGAGTGCAGCATCCACTGCCTGGAAGGCGACGTCGAGGTGGCCATGCCCGGCGGATCCCGCCGCCTGGCGCCCGGTGACCTCATCGTGCTGCCGGCGCGGCAGAAATACTCCCTTCGCGCCCGCGAACTCGACTCGGCCGTGCTGATGACCTTGCTGTTGCACCACGGCGATGCCGGCCCCGGCGCGCCCTGAGGCTGCCGCGACTGGCGCTGCCGCCACGGGGGGACCGGCCGCAGGCCGTAGGGGGCATGCATGACCCACATCGGCCGCCCGCCCTGCGACGCAGGCGCGATCCTCCACCCTGCTTCGGGGGAGGCCGCCGCATCGCCGCCCTGCAGCGCGGCCGGCCGTCGCTGGACCATGCTGGCCGCGATCCTGGGCTCGGGCATGGCCTTCGCCGACGGCACGGTGGTCAACGTCGCGCTGCCCGCCCTGCAACGCACGCTCGGCGCCACGGCTTCCGAGGCGCAATGGGTGATCGAGGCCTACGCGCTGCTGCTGTCGGCGCTGCTGCTGGTGGGTGGAGCGCTGGGAGACCGCTACGGCCGCCGGCGGATCTTCATGATCGGCGTGGCGATCTTCGCGGCCGCCTCGCTGGCCTGCGCCCTCTCGGCCACGCCGGGCCAGCTCATTGCCGCGCGCGCCGTGCAGGGCCTGGGCGCGGCACTGCTCGTGCCGGGCAGCCTGTCGCTCATCTCGGCCAACCATGCCGAGTCGGAGCGCGGCGCGGCGATAGGCACCTGGTCGGCCTTCAGCGGCATCACGGCAGCCATAGGCCCCGTGCTGGGCGGCTACCTGATCGACCACGCCTCGTGGACCTGGGCCTTCCTGATGAACCTGCCGATCGGCGTGGCGCTGTTGCTCATGCAGTCCCGCGTGCCCGAAAGCCGCGGCGGCGCGGCCGGAGCGCAGCGCCCCGACGTGGCCGGCGCGCTGCTCGCCACCATCGGCCTGGCGGGCCTCGTCTTCGCGCTCGTCGAAGCGCCCGGGCGCGGGTGGATGGCGCCGGTGGTCCTTGCCGCCGGCCTGGGCGGCATCGCCGGGCTGGTGCTGTTCATCGTCGTCGAAGCCCGCAGCCGCGAACCGATGCTGCCGCTGTCGCTGTTCCGCAATCGCCACTTCAGCGCCACCAACCTGCTGACGCTGCTGCTGTATGCGGCGCTGGGAGGCGGCCTGTACTTCGTGCCGCTGAACCTCATCCAGGTGCAGGGTTACGGGGCCACCGCGGCTGGCGCGGCGATGCTGCCCTTCATCGCCATCATGTTCCTGCTCTCGCGCTGGGCCGGCCGGCTGGTGGATCGCTGGGGCCCACGCCGGCCGCTGGTGCTGGGCCCGGCGATCGCGGCGCTGGGCTTCGTCGCCTTTGCCCTGCCGGGGGTGGGTGGCCGCTACGTCACCACCATCCTGCCGGCGATGGGCCTGCTGGGCCTGGGCATGGCGATCACGGTCGCGCCCCTGACCACCACGGTCATGAACTCGGTGGGCGAGGCCCGGGCCGGCATCGCCTCGGGCGTCAACAACGCCGTCTCGCGGGCGGCGGGCCTGCTGGCAGTGGCCGTGCTCGGCGTGCTGATGGCGGCCCGTTTCGAGCCCCGCCTCGAGCATGAGCTGGAGATGGCGCGCCTGCCACCGGCGGTGGTGCAGGCGGTCTGGCAGCAACGCGACAGGTTGGCCGCGGTCGAGGCGCCCACGGGAACGCAGCGCGCCGCAGCCGATCAGGTCAAGCAAGCGGTAGGCAAGTCTTTCATCGATGGCTACCGCGCGGTGATGCTGGCCTGTGCGGCCCTCGCCTTGCTCGGCGCGGGCAGTGCGGCGCTGCTGATCCGCCGATCGCGGACCTAGGCTCGCGTCCGCGACCTCACGACGAAGGCTTCTTGCCACCCGCGCGGCGAGGCCCGATGCTTCGCGACGAAGTACCGGGCCTGCCTCGGAACGCGGGCGACGCTTTCCGGGCGAGGACGCATCCACTCTTCGCGCAAAGGACGAGCTTCATGAGCACCTCGGCAGCTGCCGGAACACTTCCAGGCGACCTTCTTCGACTCGGCGCACGAATGGCGGCCGCGGCAACCGTGCTCCTGCTGGCCCCCGGCGCCGACGCCCAGGTGCTGTACTTCGGGGCCAACGTGCGGGTGTGTCTCTCGCACCTCGGCCATTGCAAGTACCGCTCGATCGGCGAACCCGGCCAGGTCTCCTCGCGCAAGAGCGGTGACTGGAGCCTGCCGGTGAGCCACGCGGCCGGCGAGCAGTCGGGGCGGGCCGGCGCCGGTGGAAGCTACGGCGCCACGACCTTCGACCTCACCCTGTCATCGTCAGGTTCGGCGGATACCCCTGGCAACTTCGCCGCGTGGGGATTGGCAGACGCTCACACCTACTACGCCGACACGGTGCGCATCGGGTCGGATGTGTTGCCCCCCGGCACGCCGGTGACCTTGCGGGTCGAGAACCTGATCGACATCGCGCTGAAGATGTCCGGCGACGCGCAGGGCTCGGACACTTCGACCGATGCCGATCGGTACGTCTGGTACCGCTTCACCCTCTGGGGGCCGCAGGGAGACCGCCCGGTCGACATGACCTGGTGCACCCGGGCCAGCGGCGACGGCTTGCCCGACCCCGACTGCAAGCTGAGGATGAAGCATCAGGACCATGAGCTGTACGTGAAGGACGTCGAGATGCGGGTGGGCGACCAGTTCGCTGTCGACGTCGAGTCGGCCACCCAGGCCTCCGTCTATGCCAGCTGCAGCACCCGGGGCGAGGACGAGCGCTGCAGCGCGATCGCGGGCACGTCCGTCCGAGGGCCGCAGAAGCTGGCGAGCCACCGGATCACCATCACGCCGATGACCGATGGGGTGCAGGTCATCGGTATCAGCGGACATGACTGGAGCCAGGGCGCAGGGCAGGACGCCCGTTAGCCGCGGTTCGTCTGCGCCGGCCGTGGCCCGGCCTCGCGATGGCGTGGCCGGTCGGTTGGCCACTGGCGCGTTGCGCCGGGGGCGGGCATGCTGGTGTGACGTCTTCTTCCGGATGCCTTCGTGATCGCCGCCGAAACCCTGCCCCCGCGCGACTACAGCCGCCTCGTCACCTGGCGCCGGCTGCGCGTGACCTTGATCGCCGCGGTGCTCCTCGGGCTGATGCAGAGCGCGACCTCCAGCGTCACCCCGGCCTATGTGTGGATCGCCCGGGCCATGACGGTCGGGCTGCTCGCGATGCTCGCCTTCGGCCTGTTCGAACAGTGGCCGGCGCGCCTGAAGCCCTGGCTGGCCCGCTGGGTGTGGCAACTGATGGGCGTGGTCTTCTCGGTTCCCTTCGGGGCCTGGTTCGCGTACTGGTGGACCACCGGCGGCAATGCCCACTGGTGGGAGGATCGCCTGCGCATGACGGGCTTCGCCGGCCTGTGCTTCATGGGGATCCTCTTCGCGCCGTGGATCGCGTTGACGGCGATGGTGCGCCAGCGCGATGCCCTGGCGCGCGACCAGGCCCTTCGCTTCCAGCTCGAGCGTAGCGAACTCGAGCGCCAGGCCCTGGATGCGCGCATGAGGCTGCTGCAGGCGCAGGTGCAGCCGCACTTCCTGTTCAACACGCTGGCCAACGTGCGGGCGCTGGTCAACACCGGGTCGCCGCGCGCCAGCGAGGTGCTCGACAGCCTCATCGCCTACTTGCGCGCCGCGGTGCCGCGGCTGGACGAGCCCGACGCCACGCTCGGCCAGGAGCTGCAGCTGGTCAAGGCCTACCTGGAGCTGATGCACATGCGCATGCCGGACCGCCTGCAATACAGCCTGCACGCCGACGAGGGCACGTCCGCGCTGCGCTGCCCCCCGATGGCGCTGCTCACCCTGGTCGAGAACGCCGTGCGCCACGGCATAGACCCGGGCGAGGAGGGCGGGCGCATCGAGGTGCACGTCGCATTGCGCGAAGGCCGCTGCAGTGCACGCGTCATCGACACCGGGGTCGGCCTGCAGCAGGCGGCCGAGGGCCTGGGCACCGGCCTGTCCACGCTGAGAGAGCGCCTGCAGCTGGCCTTCGGCGGCGACGCGCGCCTGAGCCTCACCGGCCTCGTCCCGCACGGCGTGTGCGCCGAGATCGACTTCCCCGCGCAGCGGGTTTCAGGAGGAGTGACGTGAGCCTGGACCACCCCACGGCGCTGATCGCCGACGACGAACCGCTGCTGCGCGAGGAGCTCACGCGCCTGCTGGCCGAGGCCTGGCCGGCGCTGGAGATCGTCGCGCAGGCGCGCAACGGGCGCGAGGCGGTGGAGATGTTCGAGGCCCTGCAGCCCGACATCTGCTTTCTGGATGTGCACATGCCGGGCGTCTCGGGCGTGGAGGCAGCGCGACAGATCGGCCGCCGTGCGCACCTGGTGTTCGTGACGGCCTTCGACCAGTACGCCCTCAAGGCCTTCGAGCATGGCGTGTTGGACTACCTCGTCAAGCCGGTCGAGCCCGCGCGCCTGGCCGACACGGTCTCGCGCCTGCAGGAGCGCCTGGGCGCTGCCTTGCCAGCACAGGCCACCGAGGCCTTGCTGCAGCAACTGGCGCAGCACCTGCAACAGCGCGGCACGCGCCCCTCCGACGGGCCGCTGCGCTGGATCCGCGCATCGGTCGGCCCCAGCCTGCGGCTGATCCCGGTCGACGAGATCGACTTCCTGCGCTCGGACGAGAAATACACCCTCATCGCCTGGCGCGGCGACGGCGGCCAGCCCGCCGAGGCGCTGATCCGCACGCCGCTGAAGGAGTTGCTGGTCCAACTGGACGCAAGCCAGTTCGCGCAGGTGCATCGCTCGGTGGTGGTGAACCTCAAGGCGGTCAGCCACGTCACCCGAGGCTTGAACGAGACGGCCGACATCCACCTGAAGGGCCGGCGAGAAGTGCTGCCCGTCAGCCGCAGCTACCTCCATCTCTTCAAGCAGATGTAGAGGCCGGGCAATGGCCATGGCCATCGGCCATGGCCTGCGGCCGAGTGTTCAGCTCCCCCGAGCCCCCTCCAGGAGCGGGGCTCCAGCAAGCAATGGGCTCCCACCAGCCTCCCTCCGAGAGGGAGACTCCAGCATGATTGACGAGTGCCCGTGCCCTTCGAAGGACTGGCTAGTGCCCTCCTCGCGGAGGAGGGCTGGGAGGTGTTGTCGAACTGGCTGGAGCCCCCGCTGCCAACGGCATAGAAGTGTGAGCGAACCACTCACACTTCTACGCCACCTTGATGTCGTGCAGCTTCAGCGCATCGCTGATCGAGAAGTACAGGCGACTCAGCACCTCCTGCCTGGCGAACTGCTGGCCGTCGTACCAGACCCAGAGTTCGAGCCCGATCGCGGCGCCGCCGAGGGAGGTGAGGGCGACCTGCGGCTTGGGTTCGGCATGCACGTCGGCGACGTGGGCGGCCTCGACGAGCAGCTTCTCGACCAGTCGAACGTCCGAGCCCTGGGCCACGGTCACCGGCACCCTCAGCCGCACCTCGCGGTCCAGGAAGACGTAGTTGGTGACGTTGTCGGTGATGAAGCGCTGGTTGGGCACGAGGATGGTCGTGCTGTCGGCCGTGACGATGGTGGTGCGGCGCGCGCCTATCGAATGCACCAGGCCCTCGACGCCGGCGATCTCGATCCGGTCGCCGACCTGGATCGGCCGCTCCAGCATGATGATCAGGCCGCTGATGAAGTTGCTGATGATGTTCTGCAGGCCGAAGCCCACGCCCACGCCCAGTGCGCTGGCCACCACCGCGAAGGCCGTCAGGTTGATGCCGGCGTTCTGCAGGATCAGCATCGCGCCCACCACCAGCACGGTGTAGTGCACCAGGCCAATCACGGCCAGGCGCTGGCCTTCGATCATCTGGGTGCGGGAAAGCAGCTTGCCGAGCGTGTAGCGGCTGAGCCGCCCGGCCACCATGAGCAGCAGCCAGGTCCAGATCGCGAGCTTGAAGAGCGACGAGACGGTGATCTCGGCCTGTCCGAGCATGAACAGGCGGATGTCCCACATGTCGAGGTGGGTGCGCAGGGCGGTGAGGTCCATGGGCGGCCCCGCAGCAATCGCCGTGCGAATCGCGTGAACAGCCGTTACTGCGGCGCCGGCGCGAGCTCGGTGGTGACCTCGGTGGTCGCCTGGGTCATCAGCTTGTGCAGCGGGCACTTGCCGGCCACGGCGAGGAGTTCGTTGCGCTGCGCATCGGTGAGGTCACCGGTGAGCGTCATCACCACCTTCAGCTTGTAGTTGCCCTGGCGCTCCTGGCTGTCGTCGCGATCGACGGCGACCTGGATGTCGTCCAGCGGGATCTGCTTGCGCCGGGCATACCAGAGCACGGTCAGGGCCTTGCACGCGCCGAGCGCGCTGTCGTAGAGCTCGTGCGGGTTGACGCCTAGGTCTTCACCGCCGTTGGCCGGCGGCTCGTCGACGGACAGGGTGTGGTGCCGCACCTGGACGTGGTGCTGCATTGCTTGCGCGCGGTTGCGCTTGACGAGGATGGTCATGGCGTGGCCTGGGTGAAGGGATCCGCGATTGTGATGCCCGCCTCGGGCGTGCAGACGCCTCGCCGCCGCGGCCTCGCCCTGCCTACAGGCCGACGGCCTGCAGCGCCTTGCGCAAGCGGTCCCGCGAGCCCGGGTCCACCAGCGGGTAGTTGGCGAGCCACTCCTCGGCGCGCAGATCCGGATCGAGCTGCAGGGCCTCGGTGACCTGCCATCGCGCCGCATCGTCACGGCCGGCGTCGTGCTCCGCCGCGGCCATGTACAGCCTCGCCTCCACGTTCTGCGGGTTGCGTTGCAGGGACTGCGCCAGATACTGCCTCGCCTGGCCGGTGTTGCCGAGAAAGTAGTACGCGCGGCCCAGCAGCAGCAGGTACAGCGAGGTGGCATCGCGGTTCAGACGCAGCGCCTGCTGTGCCAGGCGCAGGGCGCGCGCCGGCTCGCCGACGTAGATCTGGATGGCGGCCTGCAGCGCCAGGGCGTCGGCATACGACGAGTCGAGCCACAGCGACTGGTCCAGCTCCTGCAGGGCTTCGGCGTGCCGGCGCTGCAGCATCTCGACATAGGCCAGGGCCCAATGCGTCTCTGCCTGGTCGGCGCCCAGCTGGACGGCTTGCGTCGCCAGTTCGCTGGCGCGCTGCAGGGCGGCGCCGGCGTCGGCCTCGGCGCCCCAGCCGTGCTGTTGCTCGAGGGCATAGGTCATCGCGAGCCCGGCATAGGCGCGGGCGAAGGCAGGGTCCTGGCGGATGGCCGACTCGTAGAGCCGGCGGGCGGCGGCGTTGGTGTCCGGCCGCCGCAGCTGCAGTGCGGCCTGGGCCTGCTGAAAATCCTGCGACGCCTGCGGGTGACTGGCGCCGCTGCCCGTCCGGTCGCTGGCCGAACCGGCAGCGGCCGGGGCGGGCACAGCCCAGATATCGGGCGACTCGGACTCGTCGCCTCGCGGGCTCCACAGGCCCAGGGTGGCGGCCACGGTGACGGCCACGACCACCGGGCTGGCCAACCACAGCGGGCGCCAGTCGCGCCGGGTTTCGCGGTTTCGCCGGCTGCGTGCGGCGCGGCTTCGCAGCAAGGGGACATGACTCACGCCCTTGGGCGGGCCGGGCGGCACACAGACCTGTTCACTCATCGCGGGTTCACCGAGGGCTCATCGATCGATGGGACGGCTACGCGCGCCGCAGCCTGGCTTGTGGCGGGGGCTGCCCATGTCGCGCGGAGCGCGCATCCTAAGGCCGTGCGGCGGCGCAATTGTCATGAAGCATCTACTTTTTGTCCCCTGTTTGATGAGCGGGGGCCCGCGCAACAGGAATGTCGCTTGCTCGAATGACGTTTTGACGCCAGGCGACGGGTGTCGCTCTCCGGCCTTGACCCCCGCGGGAGCGGCCCGGCTGTCACAACCGGCGCTGCCGGTTCGTCTGATGGGAACCCGCCACTTATGCTGGACCCATGTCGACTGACCCCACCTCCGCCGACCCCGTCTTCACCGCCGCCCGCCCGCGCCTGTTTGCCATCGCCTACCGCATGTTGGGCACGCGCGCCGACGCCGAGGACGTGCTGCAGGACGCCTGGCTGCGCTGGCACCGCACCGACCCCGGCACGCTGCAGTCGGCCGAAGCCTGGCTGGTGACGGTGGTGACGCGGCTGGCGATCGATCGCCTGCGGGCCGCCAAGGCCGAGCGCGAGGCCTACGTCGGCTGGTGGCTGCCCGAGCCCCTGGTCGAGCAGGCCGACCACCGCACGCCCGAAGCTGCGATGGAGCTCGCCGGGGAGCTGTCGCTCGCGCTGCTGTGGGCGATGGAGCGGCTGGCGCCGGAGGAACGCGCGGCCTTTCTGCTGCGCCAGGTCTTCGAGCATGACTACGACGAGATCGCGGCCCTGCTGGACCGCAGCGAGGCCGCCTGTCGGCAGATGGTTCATCGCGCCACCGAGCGCGTGCAGCAGGCGCGGCCGCGCTTCGAGGTGCGGCCGGACGCCCATCGGCGCCTCGTCGAGAACTTCATGCGCGCGGTGTCCAGCGGCGAGCGGCAGGCGATCAAGTCCCTGCTGGCGGATGGCGTGACCGTCATGGGCGATGGCGGCGGCAAGGTGCCGACCTTCGGCAAGGTCCTGCTGGGTGCGGACCGCATCACCAACCTGTACTGGGCCCAGTCCCTGCGGCTGGGCGATCAGGTGAGCTACCGGCTGGCCCTCATCAACGGCGAACCTGGCCTGCTGCGCTATGTCGAGGGTCGTCTGGAATCGGCGCAGGCCTTCGTCACCGACGGCGAACGCATCCACGCCATCTACACCGTGCGCAATCCGGACAAGCTGGCCGCGATCCCGACGACCCTGGCTGTCACAAGCGCCGAAGGCCGCCCGTCTTGATGGTCAGGAAGGCCGAATGAGCGGCCGACCGGCCACTCAACCCAGAAGGAACGACCATGTCAACCCACGCTCCGCGCATCGCCTACCACCAGCTCGCCCCCAAGGCCTTCCAGGCGCTGTACAACCTGTCGAACATCGTTCACCAGAGCTCGCTGGGCAAACGCCTCGTCGACCTCGTGCTCCTGCGCGTGTCGCAGATCAACGGCTGCGCGTTCTGCATCGACATGCATTGGCGCGACTTGGTCAAGCAGGACGCCGACCCGCGCGAGCTCAACACGCTGCCCGGCTGGCGCGAATCGCCCTTCTTCAGCGAGCGCGAGAAGGCCGCGCTGCGCTGGGCCGAGATCATCACCGCCACTCCGCACAGCGATGCCAGCGACGAGGAGTTCGCCCGGCTGCAGGTCCACTTCAACGACGCAGAGATCGCCGACCTGGGGTTCACCATCGCGACCATCAACGCCTGGAACCTGCTCAACGTGGGCTTCCGCAACCCGGTGCCAGCCTGAGGCGCAGCCTCAGGCTGGCAAAGGCAATGGCCATGGCCAAAGGCCATGGCCTGCGGCCGCACATAGGCTCCCCCAGCCCCCTCCGAGCGGGGGCTCCAGCATGCAATGGGCTCCCACCAGCCTCCCTCCGGGAGGGAGGCTCCAGCATGATTGACGAGTGGCCGCGCCCTTCGACGGACTGGCTGGAGCCCCCGCTTGGAGGGGGCCCATGTACGGCCTCTAGCGTGTTCCCACAGGGAGCACGCTAGAGGGGGCTCGGGGGAGCTGAACATTCGGCCCCGCCGCCTAGGGAGCCGAGCTCCCTAGGCGGCGGTGGCGGCCGGCACGGCCGCCGCCGCCTGCGCGACCAGCCACTGCTCCAGCGCCCGCACCGCGGGCCGGGCCCGTGCGGCCGGGTCGGTGACGATGTAGTAGCCGCGCGCCGAGGCGGCTTCGCCAGCGAACGGTGCCACCAGCTGCCCGCTCTTGAGCAGCGCATCGACCAGCGGCCGGCGGCCCATGGCCACGCCGTGGCCGGCCAAGGCGGCCGCGATGGCCTCGGCATAGTTGGTGAAGCTCAGGCGCGCGGCCGGCTGCAGGTCGGCCAGGCCCATGGCGGTGAGCCAGGGCTCCCACTCCATCGGCATGCCGCCCACGTCGTTGTCCATCTCGATGTGCAGCAGCGGATGCCGCGCCAGGTCGGCCGGTTCGCGCAGGGGGTGCTCGTTGTCGCTGAGCAGGCGCGGGCTGCACACCGGCTGCAACGCTTCGTCGAACAGTCGAGTGGCGCCCGGGATCTTGCCGATCTTGGCGAAGCGGATGGCGAGGTCGAAGCCGTCTGCCGCGAGGTTGCGGTTGTCGAAGGTGGCGTCCAGCCGCACGTCGACGCCCGGGTGGCTGCGGGTGAAGCCGGCCAGGCGCGGGATCAGCCACAGCGCTGCGAAGCCGGGGGTCGTGGTCAGCGCCAGCACCTCGCGCCGGGTGGGCGTGCGGATGTCGCGCACTGCGCCTCGCAGCGTGCCCAGCGCGCTGGTGCATGCGGTGAACAGGCGCTGGCCGTCGGCGGTGAGGGCGAGGGCGCGGTGGCTGCGTGTGAACAGAGCCACGCCCAGGTCGTCCTCCAGCGCCCGCATCTGCCGGCTCATCGCGGACTGGGTGACGAAGCGCTCGGCCGCGGCGCGGGTGAAGCTCAGGTGGCGCGCGGCAGCCTCGAAGGAGGCCAGCAGGTCCAGCGGCGGCAGCTTGTCGGGCAGCTTGAGGTTTTGCATGCGTGGCGGGAATGCTTGAGGTTCCGAATCATCGTTTGTCAGCCGCACCCGGGCGGCCGCATATTCGCTCCACGCCGACGCTGACGCAAGAACTCTTGGGCAGCGTCACATGCATGCCGACCACGCATGCGGAAACCACCCCATCAGGGCCTCCCGGGAGTCCGTCATGTTGATCACCGCCCGCTCCACCCGACTGCTGATCGAACCCGGCCAGAGCACGCGACTGAGCGAGGCCCGTGCGGCTCGACTGGCCAGCGTCGCAGGAACCTTGTGGGTCACCGTCGACAACGATCCACGCGACGTGGTGCTCGAGGTCGGCGACAGCTTCGAGATCCCGGACGATGCCTCGCTCCTCGTGTCGTCCCTGGGCGGCCCGGCGGTCATGGACCTGCTGCCCGGGCCGCTGCGCCTCGTGGCCGGAGCCGCGTGATGGACGCCTCGGCCTTCATCGAGCAACTGCAGGAGGGCGTGGCCCCGCCGACCTTCCGCATCCACCGCTACCCGGCCGGCATGATCGACCGGCTCAACCTGCCGGGCCAGCGGTCGGTCGTGTTGCGACCCATCCTGCCGCAGGATGCCGACGCCGAGCAGCGCTTCGTCACCGGCCTGTCGCTGGCCAGCCGGCACAAGCGCTTCCACGTGGGTCTGCGCCAGCTCAGCCCGAGCACGCTCAGGCAGATGACCGAGATCGACTACCGCGACCACGTCGCGCTGGTCGCCCAGGTGCAGGACGACTCGCGCGCCCCGGATGCCGAGCCCGAGATCGTGGCCGACGCGCGCTACGTGCGCCTGGCCGGCACGAACGAGGCCGAGTTCGCCATCGCCGTGGCCGACGAGTGGCAGAGCCTGGGCCTGGGCCGCGCGCTGATGGCCCGCCTCGCCCGTCACGCCAAGGCACAGGGCCTGGACGCGCTGGTGGGTGATGTGCTGCCCGAGAACCGCCGCATGATCGTGCTCATGCGCGGCCTGGGCGCGACCACCCGACCGCATCCGGACGGACCTTCGCTGGTGCAGGTGGTCTACGGGCTTGCGTCCACGTGACCCCCCCGCGTTGCGGAGTCGCCGGCAACTCGTGAGAGCATGCCGGCTTGTGCGCTGCGAGGGCCTTTGCCTTCAGTTCATGGACGACGACATCGACACCCGCCTGGGCCCCGCGGCCGGGCACTCCAGGGTGCAGGCGAAGCGGGATCCATGCTCCGGGTTCAGCTACCTGCGGGTGGACCCTCCACGGCCAGCTTCCCAGGTCGGCGTTGTCTTCCTGCATGGCGCTGGCGAGCGAGGTGGCGACCCTCGCCGGGTTCTCGACTATGGCTTGCCGGCGACCCTGGTGTCAGGCACTCATGCCATCGACTCGCCGGTGTGCTGCCCTCATCTCGAGGCCGGGGAAGCGTGGGACCCGGCATCCGTCGCCCGCTTCATGGCATCGCTGCGCGGTGAGTTCCAGCGCATGGTCCTGTGCGGCTACAGCCTCGGAGGATCGGGCGCGTGCGATGTGGTCGCTGCGTTCGGGACGATCGCCGAGCTGACGATCGTCCTGGCGGGCCAGGGCACGCACGCGCCCGGCGATGTTCCCCTCGATGACCGCGTGCTCTTCATCGAGGGCGAACACGATGATTGGCCGGATACCTCTGTCCTTCGCCTGGCACTCGCCGACCGCGGCCGCCCGTGCACGCACGTGATCGTCGCCGGCGCCGGTCACTTCATCGCCGAATCGGCGATGGAGCAGGAGGCCGTCGTCGCCGAACTGGCCGCGCTGGGGGTCACCTACGGCCGGCGGAGCCCGCCAGAGCTGCCGGCCGATTGATCAGGCCAGCCCGACCGCCTTGGCCACCCGCTCGCGGTTGGTGGCCATGCGCTCGGCGAGCACGGGCGACATCGCCAGGTCGGCCTCGGGCAGCAGCGTGTACTTCACCGTGTTGCCCGGCAGGTCGCTCGCCAGGGCGGTGACCAGGTCCACCACGACGTTGAAGGCGCCGCGTGTCTTCTTCGGATTGGATTGCAGCTCGTCCTGGTTGATGGCGGCGAAGGCCGCGCAGTCGATGAGTCGGCCGTCCGGCGCCAGGTAGACGCTGCCGTTGATCACCTGGCAGCCCTCGGACCAGGTGGCCACGTCGCGGTTCTGCCCGCGGCCGCCCCAGTGGATGTTGATGGTGGTGTTGGCCTCCAGGCCGTGGGCGAGGTCGCCCTCGTCGAGCCGCTTGTCGGCCGAACGCACGACCAGCACGCCGTTGGCGAGCGGGCGCAGCGCGAGGTAGGTGGACTTGTGCCAGCCGAAGCGGTAGTCGTGCTGGCCCGGCACGAGGAAGGGCAGGCCCTTGGGATTCTGGGTCGCGCCCGGTTCGGTCGAGCCCTGGAACTTGAACACCAGGCCCTTGACCAGCAGCACGAAGAGGTCGTCGAACTTGCCGGTGATCTGCTCGCGCCGGATGCCCACGAGGTGCACGTGCCCGGCGCCGGAGGTGTCCCATTTCGCCGGCGCCAGGGTGTCGGTCGGCTTGCCGAAGGCGCCGACCATCTGCGCGATGCGGCTGGGGGCGGCGGACTGGCTCTCCTTGGCGTGGGCGATCAGGCCCAGCCAGTCGGTGTACTCGCCGGCGGCCAGCGTGCCCGCACGCCAGGCCTCGATGGTGGGAGCCCAGGCCGTCTGCAGGCCCTGGTCCAGCCAGCGGCGCAGATGACCCTGGGTGACCGGTCCGAAGCGGCCGTCCGGCACCACGCCGGCCTGTCCCTCGAACGAGCGCAGGTATTCCTGGAACAGGCGGATGGCGGACTGGGTGCGGTAGCCGCAGATGCCGTCCGCCTGGCCCCCGGGGAAGAAGCCGATCTGCTTCAGCGCCTTCTGCACGTCGGCGATGGTCATGGTCACGCCGGCATCCGGCGCCATCGGGCGCACCTGGATCTTGTCGATCCCGGGCTTCACCTCGGCCAGTTTCAGCTGGGTGAGTCGCTCGAGTTCAGTGCAGTAGGCCTGGCAGGCGGCGTCGGAGACGCCGGCATCGTGGCAGCCGAGTTCGATCATGGTCGAGCCTCCTGCGGCCGCGGACGTGGGCCGCGCGGCGAAGTATGGCGCTGCCGTCCCGGCGGCGCCTCCCCTATCTCTATCATGTCGGCCGCGGATGCGACGCCGAGAATGAGGGAAGAAGGACAGGGATGGGCGCGGGAATGATCGATTGGCGGCACTGGCTGGCAGCCGCTGCGCTGCTGGCTGGCTTGAGCGAGGTCCGGGCTGCCCTCCCGCTGGAGGCCTTTGCCGGGCTGCCAGCGGTCGACGAGGTGACCTTGTCGCCTGACGGCGAGCGCTATGCCGCGCTGATGAACGTCGGCAAGGAGACGGTGCTGATCACGCGCGAGCTGATGGGCAGCCCACCCGTGAAGGCGCTGCTCAAGACCGACAACCGCGAGTTCCGCTTCCAGTGGATCCGCTGGGTCAACAACGAGCGCCTGGTGATGAGCGTGATGTACCCGAGCCAGCGCGGCTGGGTCGAGGTGGCCGAGACGCGGCTGCTGTCGATCAAGCGGGACGGGACGGGCGTCAACAACCTGGTGCGCTACAGCCACTTCGATGACCATCGCGAACGCGCCCAGTTCCAGGATCGTGTGGTGGACTGGCTGCCGGAGGATGGCCACCACCTCCTTCTGCAGCTGACCGACACCGGTGAATCCACTCCCGGCGTCTACCGCGTCGACGTGGACACCGGGCGCCGTGTTCCGGTCCAGTCCGGCCGGTCCAACGTGTACGAGTGGATCACCGACCTTTCGCACCGCGTGCGAGTGGGAATCCGGCAGCGTGACGCCCAGGTGGAGGTGCTGGTCTGCAACCCCGACGGGTCGAACTGGCGCACCGCCTGGTCATTCGGCCTGTTCGACCGCGAGGCCGTCTGGCCGATGGGCTTCGGTACCGATCCGAACAGCTTGTATGTCCATGCCGATCATGAGGGACGCCAGGGCATCTTCGCGGTGGACCTCGCTGACCCGCGGTTGCCCCGAAAGCTGCTACTGGCCAACGAGCGCATGGATGTCGGTGGCAGCCTGATGCGAGCGCCCGGGACGCATGAGGTCATCGGCGCACGGGTGGGGCTGCACGGCGACGCCACGGTCGGCATCTGGGACGAGGCCACGAAGCAGTTGCTGTCCTCCATCGACCAGGCGCTGCCGCAGCGGCGCAACCACCTGCTCGAACTGAGCGAGGATGGCAAGCGCTACCTGCTGTACTCCTCGGGCAACGGCGTGCCCGGCCAGTACTACGTCGGCCTGAAGGACGAAGGCACGCTGAGCCTGCTGGTCGAAGAGTATCCGGCGCTGTCCGGCCTCGACCTGCCGCGCAAGCGCAGCCTGACGATCGGCGCGCGCGACGGTACCCGTCTGCCGGTGCTGTTGACCTTGCCTTCCGGGAATCCATCGCCCAAGGGGCTGCCCACCGTGCTGCTGCCGCATGGGGGCCCCGTCGCGATGGACTCGAACGACTTCGATCCGCTGGTGCAGTTCCTGGCCGACCGCGGCTACGCCGTGCTGCAGGTCAACTTCCGCGGCTCGGCGGGCTTCGGGCATGCGCACATGAGTGCCGGCCTCAGGCGCTGGGGGCTGGAGATGCAGGACGACCTGACCGACGCGGTGAAGTGGCTCACCGAAAGCGGCGTGGCCGACCCCGCCCGCGTGTGCATCGTCGGCGCCAGCTATGGCGGCTATGCTGCGCTGATGGGTGGCGCGAAGACGCCGGAGCTGTACCGGTGCGTCGTCAGCTTCGCGGGCGTGAGCGACCTGATCGATCTCGGTGCCCATGAGGCCCAGTTCGTCAACGGCCGCGGGGTGTATGCCGAACAGGTCGGCTCGCTGTGGTCGGACAGGGACCGGCTCAAGGCCACCTCGCCGAGCCGCCTGGCCGGGCAGTTCAAGGCGCCGGTGCTGCTGCTGCACGGCACGCTGGACCGCAGCGTGCCTTTCGAGCAGAGCGAAACCATGGCCGATGCACTCAAAAGCGCCGGCAAGCGATTCAGGTTCGTGCGGCAGGAAGGCGGCGACCACCACCTGAGCGGCCAGCTGCAGCGCACGGAGTTCTACCGGGAGGTCGAGGCCTTCCTGGGCGAGCACCTGGCCGCGCCGGCCGCCGCGGCGGCGCCGGCCAGCCGCTGAGTCAGCGCCCGGACTTGCGCGCCGGCGGCTTTCCTGGCCGCGCCGGCTGGCTGCCGTTGTCCCGCGGCGGCAGGCCGGTGTGCTGGGTGAGGATGCGGCCCTTGACGGGCTGCGCAGTCTTCAAGGCAATGCCCTTCTTGGCACCTGGCGCCGGCGTCGAATTGCTGCGCCGCGCGCTCTGGTAGCTGCCGTCGGTGGCGGGCTGCCACGTCGGGATGAGGTGGTGCTTGCCGTTGCCGATCAGGTCGGCGCGGCCCATCTCCTTCAGCGCCTCGCGCAGCAGCGGCCAGTTGTTCGCGTCGTGGTAGCGCAGGAAGGCCTTGTGCAGGCGCCGGCGGCGGTCGCCGCGGACGATGTCCACCGTCTCGCCACCCCGGCCCGGGTCGCGGTGGATGCCCTTCAGCGGGTTCAGGCCGGTGTGGTACATCGCCGTCGCCGTGGCCATGGGGCTGGGGTAAAAGGTCTGCACCTGGTCGGCGCGGAAGCCGTTGCGCTTGAGCCAGAGCGCCAGGTTCATCATGTCCTCGTCACTCGTGCCCGGGTGGGCGGCGATGAAGTAGGGGATGAGGAACTGCTGCTTGCCAGCCTCCGCGCTGAACTTGTCGAACATCGCCTTGAACTGGTCGTAGGCGCCTATGCCCGGCTTCATCATCTTCGACAGCGGCCCGCCCTCGGTGTGCTCGGGCGCGATCTTGAGGTAGCCGCCCACGTGGTGCTGCACCAGCTCCTTCACGTACTCGGGCGACTTGACGGCCAGGTCGTAGCGCAGGCCGGAGCCGATGAGGATCTTCTTGACGCCGGGCAGCGCGCGGGCGCGGCGGTACATCTTGACCAGCGGGCCGTGGTCGGTGCCGAGGTTGGGGCAGATGCCGGGGTAGACACAGCTGGGCTTGCGGCAGGCGGCCTCGATCTCGGGGCTCTTGCACGCCAGGCGATACATGTTGGCCGTCGGGCCGCCGAGGTCGGAGACGACGCCGGTGAAGCCCTTGGTCTTGTCGCGCATCTCCTCGATCTCGCGGATCACCGAATCCTCGGACCGGCTCTGGATGATGCGCCCCTCATGCTCGGTGATGGAGCAGAAGGTGCAGCCGCCGAAGCAGCCCCGCATGATGTTGACCGAGAAGCGGATCATCTCCCACGCCGGGATCTTGGTCGCGCCGTCGTGGCTGCCCTTCTCGTCCGCGTAGGCCGGGTGCGGCGAACGGGCGTAGGGCAGGTCGAAGACGTGATCCATCTCGGCGGTGGCGAGCGGGATGGGCGGCGGGTTGATCCAGACCTCGCGCGCCGTCTTGCCTTCGCCATGGCGCTGCACCAGCGCGCGGGCGTTGCCGGGGTTGGTTTCCAGGTGCAGCACCCGGTTGGCGTGGGCGTAGAGGACCGGGTCGCTGCGGACCTGCTCGTAGCTCGGCAGGCGGATGACCGTCTTCTCGCGCGGGGGCATCGCCACGCGGCCGGTGGCGGCGGGCCGGCGGCTCACCGGCAGGGCGATGGTGGCCTCGCGCGGGATGCCTTCGCCCGGCTGCTGGGGCTGGGCGGATGAAGCGGGGCCTTTGAGGAGCGCAGGCTGATCGGATGCCTCGCGCGCGCAGGTTTCGCCGGCCTCTTCCCACCCGTATGGGTTGATGTGATCGTCGATGCGGCCGGGACGGTCGACCTCGGTCGAGTCGAGCTCGAACCAGCCTTCGGCGGTGGGGTCGCCGGCGCGGCGGATGAAGGCGGTGCCGCGCACGTCGGTGATGTGCTCGACCGGCTCGCGAGCGGCCAGGCGATGCGCAATCTCGACGATGGCGCGTTCGGCGTTGCCGTACAACAGCAGGTCGGCCTTGGCGTCGACCAGGATGGAGCGCCGGACCTTGTCCTGCCAGTAGTCGTAGTGGGCGATGCGGCGCAGCGAGCCCTCGATGCCGCCCAGCACGATGGGCACGTCGTTGAAGGCCTCCTTGCAGCGCTGGGCGTAGACCAGGCTCGCCCGGTCGGGCCGCTTGCCGCCGACGTTGCCGGGGGTGTAGGCGTCGTCGCTGCGGATCTTCCGGTCGGCGGTGTACCGGTTGATCATCGAATCCATGTTGCCGGCGGTGACGCCGAAGAACAGGTTGGGCCGGCCCAGCGCCTTGAACGGGTCGGCCGATTGCCAGTCGGGCTGGGCGATGATGCCGACGCGAAAGCCCTGCGCCTCCAGCACCCGGCCGATCACCGCCATGCCGAAGCTCGGGTGGTCGACGTAGGCGTCGCCGGTGACGATGACGATGTCGCACGAATCCCAGCCGAGCGCCTCCATCTCGGCCCGGCTCATCGGCAGGAAGGGCGCGGTGCCGAAGCGCCGGGCCCAGAACGGGCGGTAGGCGGTCAGCGGCTTGGCGCCCTTGGCCGCCGGGGCGGCGGGCGGCCGGGGGGAGGGGCGGAGGGAGGTGTCGGAAGAAGGGGCGGTCACGAAAGCGGCGGCTATTGCCGTAAAGAAGCGGCCAACCCTCTATTGTCGTTCGACCCGGGTTTTCGCGCTCGCGTGTGGATTCGGCCCTTTGCACTCCCGTGGCGCACCGTGCATTCGGCACGTTTGTCCCCAGACACAGCAGGGCATGACGATTGCTCCCCCTTCTCAAGTTCCGCGGCCGCGAGCCGCCCGTCTGCCGAACCGATCCCAGCTGATGACGCCCACCACGACGCTGCCGAACCCGCCGCCCGATGAAGCAGAGCTGAGATCTTCCGAGAAGAGCTTCCGGCTGCTGGTGGAAAGCGTCAGCGACTACGCGATCTTCATGCTGGACAGCGAGGGGCGGGTGGCCAGCTGGAACGCGGGAGCCCAGCGGATCAAGGGCTACCGGCCGGAAGAGATCATCGGCCAATCCTTCGAGCGCTTCTACCCGCCTGAAAAGGTGGCCGAGGGCTGGCCACGAGAGGAACTGCGCCGCGCCATCGCCAACGGCCGCATCGAGGACGAGGGTTGGCGCGTCCGCAAGGACGGCTCGCGCTTCTGGGCCAGCGTGGTCATCACGGCGCTGCGCGATCCCAGGGGCCGGCTGCAGGGCTTCGCCAAGGTCACGCGCGACCTCACCGAGCGGCGCAAGCAGGAAGAGGAGCTGCGGCGCAGCGAGGAGCAGTTGCGCCTGATGCTCGAGGCCGTCAAGGACTACGCCTTGTTCATGCTGGACACCTCGGGCCGCGTGCTGACCTGGAATGCCGGCGCCACGGCCATCATGGGCTACACGGCCAGCGAGGTCCTGTCGTGCCACTTCTCGATGTTCTTCCCGCAGAACGACGTAGCGGCCGGGCGGCCCGAGCAGGAGCTGGGCCAGGCTTTGCGCACCGGCCGCGCCGAGCTGGAAGAGCAACGGGTCCGCAAGGACGGCAGCCTCTTCTGGGCCAACGTGATCATCACGCCGGTGCTCGATCGCGACGGCGTGCTGCGAGGCTTTGCCAAGGTCACCCGCGACCTGACCGAGCAGCGCCGGCTGCTGGAGCTCGAGCGCGCCAGCCGGCACATGAACGAGTTCATCGCCATGCTCGCGCACGAGCTGCGCAATCCGCTGGCGCCCATCCGCAACGCGGTCAACGTGCTGCGCATGCAGCCCGACCTGCCGCCCGTGGTCGACCGCATGGGCGACATGATCGACCGCCAGGCGCGGCAGCTGACGCGCCTGGTCGACGACCTGCTCGACGTGGGCCGCATCGCCACGGGCAAGATTTCACTGCAGCGACAGGACCTCGACTACCGTGAGATCGTGCTGGCCAGTGCCGAGGCGGCGCGCCCCTTGATGGCGGCCAAGCGCCACCAGCTGCAGGTGGAGGTGGCCGAGCACATCCCCATGCGCGGCGACCCCACGCGCCTGGCGCAGGTGCTGCACAACCTCCTGTCCAACGCCGCCCGCTACACGCCCGAAGGCGGCGAGGTCATCCTGACGGCGACCGTGGTCGGCTCGCGCAGCATCACCCGCGTGCTCGACAACGGACAGGGCATCGCACCGGAAGCCCTGGAGAGCATCTTCGGCCTGTTCGAGCAGGAGCATGGCGTGGAGCGCAACCCTTCGGAAAGCAGCCTCGGCATCGGCCTGACCCTGGCCCGCACCCTGACCGAACTGCACGGCGGCAGCCTGACGGCCCACAGCGAGGGCCGTGGCCGGGGAGCCAGCTTCGAGCTGGTGCTGCCGTGCCAGCCCTCGTCCGGGACGCGGGAGGCGGGGCGGGGCAGCGCTCCGCAGCGGGCCGACGACATGCGCGTGCTGGTGGTCGACGACAACCACGATTCGGCCGACTCCATGGTGATGCTGCTCGAGCAGCTGGGTCACGAGGCGCACGCCGCCTATGGCTCCGAGCAGGCCCTGCAGCTGGCCGGCACGGTGCGCCCTACGCTGATCCTGCTGGACCTGAACATGCCCGGAGAGGGCGGTTTCGAAATCATCCAGCGCCTGCGGGCGCGACTCGAGCACCCCGTCTACATCGCTGCCATGACCGGCTATGGCCAGCGCGCCGACCGCGAACGCACGCGCGGCGCCGGCTTCGACGAACACCTCACCAAGCCGGTGGCCCTGGACCCCCTGGTCAAGGTCATCCAGCGTGCGGCCCGCCGCGCGTCGGCCAGCTAGCTCGACGAGCTGACGTGTCTCTAGGCGTGGGCTGGCGGATCCGGCTCTGCCGGTCCATCCACGCGAGCCCCAGGGTCAGGAAGGGCGCCTCGTGGGTGCCCGGGGGCGGGCCTTCGGCAGGGGGCCGTGCCGACCCATCGTTTGGCAAGCCAGGCGATCGGCAGGCCGACGAAGAAGAGGTGGCTGCCGATGTCCGCGACCCGCCAGCTCCACATCGTCGGGGGCGGCATGGCGCGCGACAGGGGCAACACCACCAGGTGCATCACGCCGTACAGGACCAGCCCGTAGGCCAGGCCGCTGGCCCACGCCGGCGGCCGCAACAGGGCCGGCCAGCGCAGCGCCATCACGCCGTAGGCCAGGGCCATGCTGCTGGCGATGAACAGGTGCAGCGCCACGCCTAGCCAGGCCGTCGGTGGTCCGCCGCTGAAGGCCTCGCGGCCGAGCAGCCCGGCCGAGACGCTCTGGAAGATCGCCATCGGCGTGCTGCCCCGCGCGATGCCCCAGTAGGTGCACGCCAGCGTGGCATCGAGCAATGCTGCAGTGCCGCCGGCCAGCAGGGTGAATCGCAGCAGGCGTTGCAGCGCGGACGAGGTGTCGGTCGGCATGTCGGCCCTCCTTCTTCGGGGTCACAGGGCTTCCAGGGCGCGGGCGAGCAGCCGGCCGGCGGACTCGATCTCGCTGGGCGAGAGCGCGGCGAAGCCGAAAAGCAGGGCCGGCGCGGGCGGGGGGGCCACGTAGTGGTCAGACAGGGGATGCAGGCCCAGGCCGAGCGAGGCCGCTCGCGCGACGAGCGCCGCGGGCTGGGCGGCGGCGCGACCCTTGAGCCAGCCGACCAGATGCATGCCGGCGTGGCCATCCTGCAGCGACAGTGCCTCGCCCGCATGCAGGTGAAGCGTGTCGACGAGGGCTTTGCGCCTGGCGCGCAGCGCACGCACCACGCGCCGCAGGTGCCTCTCGAACCCGCCACTGCTCATGAAATGCGCCAGGGCCGCCTGCTCTATGGCCGGACAGCCCATGTCGGCCAGGCGCTTGGCATTGACGAAGTCGTGCCGCAGTCCCCTGGGCGCCACCAGGTAGGCCAGCCGCAGCGACGGCGAGAGCACCTTGGAGAAGCTGCCGATGAAGATCACGCGGTCGCCCTTGTCGATCGAGCGCAGCGCGGCCACCTGCCGGCCGTCGTAGCGCACCTCGGCGTCGTAGTCGTCCTCGACGATCCAGCTGTCGTGGCGGTCGGCATAACGCAGCAGTTCCTGCCGTCGCCGCTGGCTCATGACGGCGCCGAGGGGGAACTGGTGCGAGGGCGTGACGAAGACGAGTCCCGGCCGCTGGTCCGGCAACTTCGATGTGACCAGCCCCAAGCGGTCGACAGTCACGCCGAGGACCCGGGCCCCGTGGGCGCTCAGCGTCTGTCGCACCGAGAAATAGCCGGGTTCCTCCACCACCGCGGTGTCGCCCTCGTCCAGCAGCACGCGGGCCGCGAGGGACAGCCCCTGCTGGGTGCCGGCGACGATGATCACGTCCTCGGGCGTGGCGACCACCGCGCGCCGTGTGCGCAGGTAGTCGCACACCGCCTCGCGCAGGACCGGCAGCCCTTGCACCGGCGCATAGCCGGGCCCGGTATACAGCGCTGCGCGGGCCAGCTCGTTGCGCCACTGCTCCGGCAGCAGGGCGTCGGTGAAGGGCTCGCCGTACTGCAGGTTGTAGCGAAGTCCGGGCCGGTAGCGCCAGCGCGCGAATTCCGGTTCCAGCTCGCGTGCACGCCGCGCGTAGTCGGATGGCGCGGCGGCGCGGGCGTGGTCTTCCATCGGCGCGGCTGCGGCAGGCAAGGCGGCCGGCGGCGGCAGCTTGTCGGCGATGAAGCTGCCGGCCCCGATGCGCCCTTGCAGCAGTCCCACCGTGCTCAAGTGCTCGTAGGCGGCCCGGACGGTGTTGCGCGCCAGGCCGAGCGTCTGGGCCAGCTCGCGCGTGGCAGGCAGGCGCGTGCCGCCGGCTATGCGGCCCTGTTGCACGGCGTGCCGGATGGCACGGCTGAGCTGCAGGTACTGCGGGCCTTGGCCGTCGAGGTCGAGGTGCATGGCGGGTCCTTGTCGCTGGCATGAGCTCGTCAACGAAAAGGAGTGTGGCAGGCCAATGGCGGCATCACGGGCAACGGGCCCAGGTGGCGTTGAGCACCTTGCCCTCGACATCCTCGGCCCAGGCGACGAGGTCGATCTCGCCCTCGGCCGCGGGTGGCGTGGACGCGGCGGGCAGTTGCAGGCGCACAGTGCGCGGCGGCGCTTCACCCGACGCCGCCAGCGGCCCGGTCGCGCTGCGCACGACATGCCCGTGCAGCAGCGTGAGGCCCTGGTTCTCCCCCTGCGAGACCTGCGAACTCAGTCCGCTTTGCAGCAGCACGGCCTGCCACCTCAGCGGCGTGGGAGCGGCCGCCCCTGCGTCGATCCCGAGCTGCAGTTGCCAACCTGCGTCGCTGCGATCGACCTGCGTGAATGCGAGCGTCAACGCGGGCGTTGCAGACGCTCCCCGCAGCACGCGCGAGCGAAGAGTCCGTGCGTCGCGCCAGTCGTTGAAGGCCGCGCCATCCAGGTAGACCTGGGGCGTGGCGACGATCTTCGGCCCGGGCTGCCGCATCGCCAGGGACTGGTGCCGCCGGCTCGACTCAGGCAGCGCAAACCGGTCCTTCCAACCCTGGGCATCGAAGTAGTCGACATGCCAGACGATGGCAACCTGCTCCGGCCCCGGCGCGAGTCCCGCGAACAAGCGTTCGGCCGGCGGGCAGGCATCGCAGCCTTCCGAACTGAACAGCTCGGCGAGCACGCGCTTGCCGGTGGCCGGCGCGAGGCGGCAGTCCAGGGGTGCAGCACTGGCAATCCCTACCGATAGGGCGCAGACCGTCACGCCCAGCCATGGGCGTGCGCGGATCCGGCTTCGCCGGTCCGCTGCGCGAGCCCCCTTGGGGGGCAGCGACCAGAGGGAGCGTGGGGGCACCATTTCAAAAGGTCCAGTTCGCACGCAGGTAGACGAAGCGGCCTCGCGGGTCGACATAGCTCGGGTCGTAGCCCGCCTGGAAGAAGGACTGGCCGCCGTTGTTGGTGTAGGGCGGGTCGGTGTCGAGGACGTTCTTGACGCCCAAGGCCAGCTCCAGCTGCTTGTTGACGCGGTAGCCGGCCAGCACGTCATAGGTCGTGTACGAGGAAACGTGGTGGTAGCGGTAGGCCGGGTCCTCGGTGTCCTCGAAGGTCCCGGGGACGTCGCGGTAGCCGGTCTGGAAGTTCTGCGCCAGCGTGGCCGACCACGGGCCCTGCCGCCAGTTCAGCGCGAGGTAGTGCTTCCAGCGCGGCACGATGCCGGCGGCGTTGGCGCTGGCCAGGCTGTTGGCATCGGCGATGCCGGGCGAGAAGGTCCCGTCGAGATCCTGCACGTCGTAGCGGTGGAACCAGGTGCCGGTGAGGTTGACGCTGAAGCTGCCGTACTCGGTCCTGGGCAGGCGCAGCTTGGCGTCCAGGTCCACGCCCTGGATGCGCGTCTGGCCCAGGTTGAGCGCGAACTGGTCGATGCGAACGATGGGGCCAGGCAGGTTGGGGAATTCGGGCTGCACGGGGCCGCGGTGCACGAGGTCGCCGAAGCGATCGATGTCGCCCAGGATGGTCGCCACCGGCACGCCCGCGATGATGGTGTTCTTCAGGTGGATGTCGAAGGCGTCCAGGCCGATCGACACGCCACTCGCCGGCTCGAGCACCAGGCCGATCGTCGCGTTGCGGCTGCGTTCGGATTGCAGGTCGGGGTTGCCGCCGGCCAGGATGGGGAACTGCGTCGCGCAGTCGTTGGAGCTGTTGTTGCCGTCGATGCCGCAGCGCAACGGGTCGTTCTGGCCGTTGGCCGACACGCCGCTGACCTGCGGGCCGTAGAGGTCCGTCAGGCTGGGCGCGCGAAAGCCGCGGCCCACCGAGGCGCGCAGCAGCAGCTGCGGCATGGGCTGCCAGCGCAGGCTGGCCTTGGGCGTGGTGGCCGAACCGGAGCCCTGGTACTTGTCGTAGCGCACCGCGAAGTTGGCCTCGAAGCCCTTGACCAGAGGCGCGTTGAGCTCGCCGAACACGGCGGCGACCTTGCGGGAGCGGTCCACCGGCAGGAAGTTGCCGCCGTAGCCGGTGATGTCGCCCGACTGGATCGCGGCGCTCGGCGAGGACTCGTACGACTCGCGCCGGAATTCGCCGCCCAGCGCCAGCCCGAGTCCGCCCCCGCCCAGTGGCATGAGCTCGCCGGAGACGCGGGCCGCGAGGCTCGTCAGCCCCGTCTTGTTGACATAGGAGTTGCCGTGGTACTGCGTGTCGTCGATCAGTGCCTGCACGTCGGGCGTGTTGGGGCCGAAGAAGTTGACCTGGCCGCTGTTGAGCAGCGGCAGGATCTTGCTGTAGGCGGGGAAGCCGCCGTTGACGTCTTCGGTGACCTTGGACTCGCTGTGCAGCAGCGCGGCGTCCACGTCCCAGCCGCGCCAGCTTCCGCGCACGCCGAGCACGCCGCGCACCGGCTCGATGGTGTCGGTGATGTCGCGCGGGCCAGTGGCCACGGATCGGTAGCGCACCAGCACGTCGGGCAGCGGGTTGCCCGCACCGACGATGCCCTGCACGAAGTCGGTCGGGTAGTACGGCGAGTCCGGCTTGAGCACGATCGTCGCGTTGCCGTTGTAGGGCGCGACGTTGAACAGCGGGTGGTGGGGCGGCAGCGCGAACTGGTCCGAGATGGGCACTGGCTGGATGACGGTGTTGACCTCGTTGCGGGCGATGGAGAACTCGCCGAAGGCCTCGAAATCCTGGCCCAGCGGGACGATGGCGTTGGCCATGAAGCCCAGGCGCTCGGTGGGCGGCACGAGCTGCACATCCGGTGCGGGGTCGTAGCGGCAGACGGCAGGGCCGAAGAACGGGCTGGACACCGAGGGCGCGCATTGGTCGGGCGCCATCGGGTTGTAGCTGTGGCCGTTGAAGAAGATGTTGGCCGGGAAGGAGTTGCCCGAGGTCGTGTCGTTGTTGTGGGCGACGTTGACGCTCGACCTCGCGAAGTCGCGGTCGCGGCCGAACAGGCCTTGCTCCTTCTGGTAGGTGCCGATCAGCGTGATGTTGTAGCCGTCGCTGGCCGCGTCGCCGTGGCCCCAGACGGCGCTGAAGCGGCCGATGCCGCCATCGCCCTGCGTCGAGGCGCCGTACTCGAGCGACAGTTCGCCGCCACGGTAGTCGCGCCGCAGCACGAAGTTGATGACGCCCGCCACCGCATCGCTGCCGTAGATGGCCGAGGCGCCGTCCTTGAGGATCTCGATGCGTTCGATGGCCGCCAGCGGAATCGAGTTGACGTCCACCGACACGCTGTCGCCTATCGCCCCGAAGGCGCTGACGCGCCGGCCATTGATCAGGATGAGAGTTCGCGTGCCCGACAGGCCGCGCAGCGAAGCGCTGGAGATGCCGCCGGTGGTGGCGCCGGCGGCCATCGAGGGCGTCACGATGCCGTTGCTGGTGGCGGCCGAGATGCGCGTGAGGAGTTGCTCGGTGGTGGCCGCGCCGGTGGCCTGGATGTCCTCGCGCCGCAGCACCTGCACCGGCAGCGCGGTCTCGGCGTCTATTCGCTTGATCGAAGAGCCGGTGATCTCGACTCGCTGGGGTTTGTCCGCGGCGGCCTCGGGCTCGTCGGCCGAGGGGGTCTGCGCCGCAGCGGGCCAACTGGTCCAGATGGCGCAGGCGATGCACGTGGCACGCCAGGCGGTGCAGGCCAGACGAGGGCGGAGCGATGGCATCACGGCGGTCTCCCCCGGATCGACGGATCCGTTTCGGGGCCGATCCTAGGAGGGCCCATTCGTGCCGAAGGGCCCAATCCGCCAGGGGCCCAAGGGCCCAATCGCCACCGCCGCTGTGGTTCGCTCCTGGGTGCTCCCGCCGTCAAGGGCGTGCGCGGATCCGGCTTTGCCGGGCCGCTGCGCGAGCCCCCCCGGGGGGCAGCCCCCGGCAGGGGGCGTGGGGGCCTCAATGCCCGAGCAGCCCCTTGAAGACCTTCTCCACGCCCTCCACCACGCCCTCCATGCTCACGCCCAGCGCGTCGGCCAGGCCGGCGCCGAAGCGCATCGCCAGGCTGTCGTTGACCGAGAAGCCGGGGTCGTCGAGCCGGCCTTCGAGGGTGAAGTTCAGCTCGATCGTGTCGCGCTTCTTCAGCGCGGCGAGCGCGGCCTGGCGCGACATGCCGGCGAAGCGGCCCACCACGCCGGAGCCTTCGGCGAGTTCCAGGCCGGACAGCCGCAGGTGCCCGGGCGCCTTGAGCTTCTGGGCCTGCACGCGGGCGTCCATCGCGAGGTCGAGCTGGCCCTTCTTGACGCCGCCGTCGGCCACCTTCAGGAGATAGGGTTGCAAGGCGAGCAGGTCCGCCCCGCGCAACTCGCCGTGAAGTTGCGCGTCCCGCGTGGAAGGTGTCAGCGTCCCCTTGAGTTCGAGCTGGCCATCGTGCGTCGGGCCCTTGAACACGGCGTCGAGGTCGAGCTTCATCGGCTGGTCGAAGGCGGGCACGGCCAGCGTGTCGAGCTGCGCGTTCAGGTCGGCCAGCTGCACCCGATGCGGGCGCGCCAGCTTCAGGCTCGCGTCGTAGAGATCGACCTGCGCGCGGCGAAGCACCACGTGGTCGATGAGGACCTGCGTCGATGGCGCACTCGCTGCGGCAGCGGGCTGGGCCGGGGCACGCGACTCGAGCATCGAAGGCAGCAGCCGGAGCTTTCCCTCGCGCGTGCGCAGCAGCACCAAGCGCACGTCGTCCACCTCTATGCGTTGCACTCGCCAGGCGCCGCCGAAGGCACTCGCCAGGTCGGGCCGCACTTGCACGGTGCCGGCGTGCAGCTCCTCGTCGGCCGGCCAGCCGGGGCCGGCGGCGACGTGCAGGTCGCGCACCGTCAGCCCGGTCAGCCCGAGCTCGATCGCCCCCACGCTGGCGCGCGGCCCCAGCGCCTGCCGCAAGGCGCCATCCAGCCGCTGAAGGGCGACGTGGTAGGCGGCGAACAGCGCGGTGACGAAGACGAGGGCGGCGATGGCCAGGAGGAGCAGGCGGCGACGGGACATGCCGATATTGTCCCGGCAGCCCGCCGGGCGGCTGCTCAGGCGCACGCCAGCGTGCAATGGCGACCAGCGTGCTGCCTGCTCCCGTCCGTTGCGCTCACGGGCCCCAGAATGGTGGGCCGATGAAGACGCCTGCGCCCATGCCTGCCTCCCCGCGCCTGCTCGGCGTCGATTTCTCCAGTGCACCGCGTGCGGCCAAGCCCATCGTGGCCGCCTGGGGCCGGCGCGCCGGGGTGGTCGTGCGGCTCGAGGCACTGCAACGGCTGCCGACACTGGAGGCGTTCTCGGAGCTGCTCGCCACGCCGGGCCCGTGGGTCGGTGGCTTCGACATGCCTTTCGGTCTGCCGCGTGAGCTGGTGGAGCAGCTCGGCTGGCCCAGCGAGTGGGCCCCGCTGATGCGCCACTACGGCGCCATGAGCCGCGAGGAGATCCGTGCCGCCTTCGCCGGCTTCTGCGCCGCGCGGCCGGTCGGCTCGAAGTTCGCCCACCGGGCCTGCGATGGACCCGCCGGGTCGTCGCCCAGCATGAAGTGGGTCAATCCGCCGGTCGCCTTCATGCTGCATGCGGGCGTGCCGCGCCTGCTGCAAGCTGGTGTGCACCTGCCCAGCGTGCATGCGGGCGACGAAGGCCGGGTCGCCCTCGAGTCCTACCCGGGCCTGCTGGCGCGCGAACTGATCGGGTTGCGTTCGTACAAGGCCGACGACAAGGCTCGGCAGACGCCCGAACGCCTGATCGCCCGCAAGGACATGGTCGAGGCGTTGGAGCAGGGGCGCACGCGGCTCGCCCTGCGCCTGAGGCTCACGCATGCACAACGCGATGCGCTGGTGGCGGATGCGACCGGCGACTCGCTCGATGCCGTGCTGTGCCTGATGCAGGCCGGTTGGGCCAGCGAGCAGCCCGGTTTCGGCCTGCCGGAGGGCCTGGATCCCCTGGAGGGCTGGATCGTCAGCGCGCCGCGCCCGGAGCTGGCGTGAACCTGCAGGCGCGCGCCGACGCCTGGTTCGCCCGCCGCGGGTGGCAAGCCTTCGACTTCCAGCGCGAGGTGTGGACGGCCATGGAGCGCGGCGAAAGTGGCTTGCTGCACGCCAACACCGGCGCGGGCAAGACCTACGCCGTCGGCTTCGGCGCCATCGGCCGCATCCCGGCTTCGGCAAGAGCCGCGCCGCCGCTGTCGGTGCTGTGGATCACGCCGATGCGCGCGCTGGCGGCCGACACCCTGCGCGCGCTGCAATCCCCGCTGTCCGAACTCGCGCCTGCGGCCACGCTCGGCCTGCGCAGTGGCGACACGCCGTCGGCCGAACGCGCGAAGCAGGACAAGCGCTGGCCCACGGTGCTGGTGACCACGCCCGAGTCGCTCAGCCTGATGCTCACGCGGCCTAACGCTCAAGATGAGCTGCAGCATGTGCAGACCGTGGTTGTCGACGAATGGCATGAGCTCATCGGCAGCAAGCGCGGCGTTCAGGTGCAGCTGGCGCTGGCCCGCCTGTCGCTATGGAACCCGGGCCTGGTCGCATGGGGCGTGTCGGCCACGCTGGGCAACCTCGGCGAGGCGATGGACACGCTCCTGGGCCACGAGCCGCCGGGGCGAGGCCGCCTGGTGCAGGGGCGCGTCGACAAGACGCTGACCATAGACACCCTGCTGCCCGACGAGCCCGGCCGCTTCACCTGGGGCGGCCACCTCGGCGCGCAGATGCAGCCGGCGGTGGTGCGCGAGATCGAGGCCAGCGGCGGCACCACGCTGATCTTCACCAATGTGCGCTCCCAGGCCGAGATCTGGTACCAGCTGCTGCTGGCCGCGCGGCCCGATTGGGCCGGCCAGATCGCGCTGCACCACGGCTCGCTGGACAAGGAGGTCCGCGAGTGGGTGGAGCTGGGCCTGAAGAACGGCACGCTCAAGGCCGTGGTGGCGACGTCCTCGCTCGACCTCGGCGTGGATTTCCTGCCCGTCGAGCGGGTGCTGCAGATCGGCTCGGCCAAGGGCATTGCGCGGCTGCTGCAGCGCGCCGGCCGCTCGGGCCATGCGCCTGGCCGGCCCAGCCGCGTGACGGTGGTGCCGACGCACACGCTGGAGCTGGTCGAGGCGGCCGCCGCGCGCGAGGCGGGGCAGGCCGGGCGTGTCGAGCAGCGCCGCTCGCCCGACAAGCCCCTGGACGTGCTGGTCCAGCACCTGGTCACGGTGGCCCTGGGCGGCGGCTTCACCGCCGACGCGATGTACGACGAGGTGCGCCGCGCCTTCGCCTATCGCGGCCTGACGCGTGACGAGTTCGACTGGGCGCTGACCTTCGTCGAACGCGGCGGCGCGAGCCTGGCGGCGTATCCCGAGTACCACCGCGTGCGCTGGGTCGAAGAGGAAGGCAAGTACCGGGTGCCCGACCGCGGCATCGCGACGCGCCATCGCCTGCAGGTGGGCACCATCGTCGGAGACACCGCGATGAAGGTGGCCTGGCTGTCCGGCGGAACACTGGGCACGATCGAGGAAAGCTTCATCGCCCGTCTCTCGCCCGGCGACTGCTTCGTCTTCGCCGGCCGCGTGCTGGAGTTCGTGCGCACGAAAGAGATGACCGCCTTCGTGCGCAGCGCCTCTAAGCCCAAGGGCCGGGTGGCGGTATGGAACGGCGCGCGCATGGCGTTCTCGAGCGAGATGGGCGATGCCGTGCGCACGGTGTTGGAGCGGGCCGGCAGCGGGGAGGGCGGCGCCCTCGTGCTGGACAGCCCCGAGCTGCGCGCAGCCGGGCCGATGCTGGATGCGCAGCGCCGGCTTTCGCGCCTGCCCGAGCCGGGCCGCCTGCTGGTCGAGCGCTACCGCTCGCGCGAGGGCCACCACCTCTTCGTCTATCCCTTCGCCGGCCGCCACGTGCACCTGGGCCTGGCGGGGCTGCTCGCGTGGCGACTGGCGCGCGACGAGCCCAACACCTATTCGCTCGCCTTCAACGACCTGGGCTTCGAGCTGCTGGGCGCCAAGCCGATCTCGACCGAGGCGCTGGAGGATGGTCGCGCCTTCACGCCCGAGCACCTGCTGGAGGACGTCCTTGCCAGCCTCAATGCCCGTGAGCTGGCCCAGCGGCGCTTTCGCGAGATCGCGCGCGTCGCCGGCCTGGTGTTCACCGGCTACCCCGGGGCGAACAAGGGCCTGCGCCAGCTGCAGGCCTCGTCATCCCTTTTCTACGAGGTGTTCCGCAAGTACGACGCGGGCAACAGGCTGCTGGGGCAGGCGGAAAGCGAAGCTCTTTCGCAGGAGCTGGAGATCGGAAGGCTTCGCGGCGTGCTGGACGACATGTCGAGCCGCGTCATCCGCTGGGTCGAGCTGAAGGCGCCGAGCCCTTTCTCGCTGCCGCTGATGGTCGAGCGCCTGCGCGAGCGCCTGAGCAACGAGAAGCTCAAGGACCGGCTGGAACGCCTGCTCGCCGACGCCGAGCGCAGGCTCGCCCTGCCGGAGGATGAGGTGCGGCAAGGCCCGCGTTCCTACAATCGCAGCCCATGAGTCTTTTCGGCAAGGCCTGGCGGATCAGCGGCACGCACCGCCTCGCGACCTACCTCATCGCGCTGTGGAAGCTCACGCGCCATCCCGAGGCGCCACGAGGGGCGAAGTGGCTCGCCTGGGGCGTGCTGGCCTATGCGCTCAGCCCGATCGACCTCATCCCGGACTTCATCCCCTTCCTGGGCCAGCTCGACGACATCATCCTCATCCCCCTGGGCGTGACCCTGGTCGTCAAGCTGGTGCCCAAGCCCGTGTGGGAGGTCTGCCTGAGCGATGCCGAAGCCCACGCGGAGCGGCTGCCGAACCTGTGGTGGGGCGCGCTGCTGATCGCCCTGGTGTGGGCGCTGATGCTGGGTCTTGTGGTGTGGTTGGCGGTGCACTTCCTCTTCAGCGGGTTTTGACGATCCGGCCCGGTTTCGATGAACGTTTGTTGAAGCGTCGGCGGTCCCCGGCAACATAAAATTACACGTTTGACGAGGGCGCCGGGATGGCGCCTCGAACAACACCGGGCCAGACCCGCGGGGAGGGATGATGAAGATGATGCAAAGCCGGCGCCTTGGCGCAGGACTGTTCCTGGGCCTTTGCCTGTTCCTGAGTGCCTGTGGCGGCGGGTCGAATGACTCGCCCCCGCCGGACGAGCCGACGGCCCTGCCGGCCTCGGTGGCCATCACCAGCGGGGCCCGGCTGGAGGCCGGGACGCCGGTGCAGTTCGCGAGCGACGTGGAGAATCCACCGCCCGGCCTGCAGTTTCACTGGGATTTCGGCGATGGCATGTCGAGCGCCGAGCCGTCTCCGAGCCACCGGTTCCGCGCGCCCGGCGACTACCAGGTCACCCTCACGCTCGGCAACGAGGCGGGACAGACCCGCAGCGCGAGCCAGGCTGTTTCCGTTCGCCGCTTCTCGGTGGTTCAGGGCCTGCCTTGTGCGCAGGCTGATGCCGGCTGGTGCTGGCAGAACCCGCAACCCACCGGCAACTCGATGGAAGACATTCGATTCATCGATGGACAGACGGGGTGGGCCGTCGGTCAGGCAGGCCAGATCCTGAAGACCGTCGATGCAGGGGCGACCTGGTCGGCCCAGGTGTCCAACGTGACGACCGTCTTGAGCAACGTCCGTTTTGCATCCTCCACGGTGGGCTGGGCGGTCGGAAACTCGGGCGTGGTGGTGCGGACCGAAGATGGCGGCCTGACCTGGTCGCGGCAGGCGGGCAGCACGAACGCGGATTTCGGCAGCTCCAGCCTGGAGGTCCTGGACGAGCAACGGGCGATCGTGACTCCCGGCTACTACAGCAGCGCGCGCTACACGCTCGATGGGGGGCAATCGTGGCTGGACGCTTCGCTCCGCCCTGACCAGGTGACCGCAGACGGAACCCTTTGGAAGGTGGAAAGCGGATTCGTGCTCAAGGCCGCCCATCTCGGCGCCGAGCCAGCGGTCGTCTCGTTCAGCGAAGTCTCCGCAGGGCGGTACGTTCGCCAGTTCAGCATGGGCGACACCTCGCACGGGCTCGTCTCCCTCGACGACTTCACCGGAGTTCCCCACTTGCGGCGCACCGTCGACGGTGGGGACACCTGGATGACCGTCCCGGCCACCGGGTTGCCGCAGCGCCCCGACTACCTGAAGCAGTTCGGGCCGAGCGTCGCCTGGTCGGTTGCCGGCGGACAGCTGCTGCGCAGCACGGATGGCGGCCAGTCCTGGCGCCCCGTCAGCGTGCCATCGGACGTCGACCCCTACGAGCTGTATCACGTGACCGCCTACGACGCCGTGACGCTGTGGTTCATCCATGACGGTGGGTGCTACGTCACCGTCGATGGCGGTGCGAGCTGGGCGCTGTTCCGCGTGGACTCCGAGCGCGGCTCGTTCGTGCCGATCGAGCTGCGGGCCACCCCGGCCGGTTGGTGGCTGAGCTATGGCGAACGCGTCTATCGTTCTTCGGACGGCGGGGCCCACTGGACCCAGTCTCTTGGAGGAGCACAGGAAGAAAGCTCCGCCCTGCTGTCAGCCGTCTGGTTCTTCGACAGCCGTCGCGGCCTGGCTGCCGGGCGGGACGGGTGGCTGATGCAGACCGAGGATGGCGGCAAGCACTGGCAACGAAGGACTCTGACGGGAGAGCACACGTATTCGGACCCGCGCCTGCAGTTCATTTCACCGGCACTGGGATGGATGTCGGGACACTGGGGCGTGAGCAAATCCACTGATGGCGGTGCAACGTGGATGACGCCGCTCACGGATGCGCGACTGGCTGGTGTGCTGGACTTTCACTTCGTCGACGCCCGTGAAGGATGGGCTGTGGCCCCGGACGGCAGCATCTTCCACAGCGGCGACGGAGGTGACAGCTGGAGCTGGCTGTCCAGTCTGCCGAGCGCCCGCGCCATCCGCTTCATCGATGCCCAGGTGGGGGTGGTCGCCTGCGATGGCGGTCGTGTCTATCGCACCGTGGATGGCGGAGTCACCTGGAGCGAGCGGCCGGCCGGCGAATACAAGTATCCCGAGCGCATCACGTTCTCCGATGCGAACACCGGATGGATCGTCGGCGGCAACGGCGCCGTGATGGTGTCACGCGATGCGGGGACGACGTGGAGCGACCTGGCCACGCCCACGCAGGTCACCCTCCACGACGTTCGCTTTGCCGACTCGCTGCACGGTTGGATCGTCGGTGACGAAGGCCTGGTGATGTCGACCAGCGATGGTGGCGTGAGCTGGTCCGTCCAGGCCAGCAGTGCTTCACGCTCGTTGCGGGGCGCGTTCTTCCTCGATGCCTATACCGGATGGATAGTCGGCGACGGCGACGCCGTCCTGGCCACGGCCACGGGCGGGCGTTGATCGACCCCTGCGCGCCGGCCAGGGCGCAAGCCGTGTGCTGACGCCTGCGGGTCCGTGCCCCGCCCCTCGGGCGTCAAACATTCGCCAGCAGCAACTTCGTCCAGAGGAAGGGCTGGATCGTGCCCCACCACTTGTCGAACAGGTTCATCGACGCGGTGTGGGTCATGTTGGCCTGGGCGACCGGCGTGCAACTGCCGCCGCCGCCGTTGATGGCCGCGCAGGTGGGCAGCACGTTGCCGGACCAGGTGGCGCCTGTCTCGCTGTCGGTCGGGTTGGCGTGGAAAAGCAGGACCGGAGCGTCGCCGGCCTCGTAGGTCAGCAGTCCGCTGTTGTCGGCGTACTGGTCGATCAGCGTCGCGCCGGTCGTCACGACGGCTTGCACCTTGGAAGAAATGCCGGCGTAGGGCGGATAGGGTGCCGTGCCGCCCAGGGTGTCGGCCTCGACCGCGATCGCCAGGGCCAGGCCGCCTCCGGCAGAAGTGCCGACGATGGCGACTCGAGATGCATCGATGTGATAGGTCGACGCGTTCTTCTTCAGGTAGCGGATGGCATCCATCGCGTCCTCGGCGCCCTGCACGATCGCGGCCTGGCGGCGCTCGGCGCTGGTGGTGTTGTCCGGCGTCAGGCGGTAGTTGATCGAGGCCGTGACGAAACCGGAGCGGGCATAGCTGACCGCATCGCCGACGATGTAGTCATCGTCCTTGTCGCCGCCGTTGTAGCCGCCGCCGTGGATGAACACGACCAGAGGCATGGGCGTGGCGCCCGTTGCGTTGGGCGGCACCCAGACGTTCATGGTCAGGGTCAGCTCGTCGGTGCCGACCTCCTGCGCCTTGCGCGAATCAGAGGTGTACTGCTCGCCGTTCGCATTCGGCCGGCGCGAGTACTCGACGTTGCTGTAGGTCTTGACCTGGGCCGCCTGGTACACGGCCGACTGGAAGAACGCGCCGACACCCTGGGAGCCGTTTCCGCCCCCGCCGCCGCAGGCGGAAAGCAGGCCAAGCACCGAGAACGCCAGGATCGAGACAAAGTTGCGCATGGGGATCAGACGTGATTGGACAGGGCCGATTCTCTCCAGATCCAGCAACGCCCATGCCCACGCGCCGGTTCGCCGTGGTGAGGACCTGTTACGTCAAGTTTTGTGTCCACGGCGCCCCATCCCGGGGCGTCGTCATCACTTCCTCATGAGCGTGCTCTTGCCGAACAGGCTTTCGATCAGGTCGACGGCAATGGTGGCGGTCTTGTTGCGCACGTCCAGCGCCGGGTTCAGCTCCATCACGTCCAGGCTGCCCATGCGGCCGGTGTCGGCGATCATCTCCATGCACAGCTGCGCCTCGCGGTACGTCGGGCCGCCGGGCACCGTCGTGCCGACGCCGGGAGCGACGTCGGGGTCGAGGAAGTCGACGTCGAAGCTGACGTGCAGATGGGTGTTGCTGTCCATCGTGGCCAGCGCGAGCTCCATCGTGTGGCGCATGCCCATCTCGTCGATGTAGCGCATGTCGAACACCTCGAGGCCGACCTCGTGGACGAATTTCTTCTCGCCCGCATCGACCGAGCGGATGCCGATCTGGCGGATCCACTTCGGGTTGATGGCCGGCACCTGGCCACCGATCTCGATCAGCTCCTGCGGGCCGAAGCCGCACAGGCAGGCCACCGGCATGCCGTGGATGTTGCCGCTGGGGGTCAGCTCGTGGGTGTTGAAGTCGGCATGCGCATCCAGCCACAGCACGCGCAGCTTCTTGCCGGCCTCCCGGCAGTGGCGCGCCACCGCGCTGATGGAGCCCAGGCCCAGGCAGTGATCGCCGCCCAGCAGGATGGGCATGCGGCCGCCGGCGAGCTCGCCATGGACGGCCTCGTGGACCAGGCGGTTCCAGGTCACGACCTCATCCAGGTGGCGGTAGCCGCTCACCGGGGCCTGCCAGGGATTGGGCGGGCCGTTGAGGTTGCCGCGGTCGACCACCTCCAGGCCGTGGCTCTCGAGGATGGGGCCGATGTTCGCCACGCGCAGGGCCTCGGGCCCCATGCTGGCACCGCGGGCGCCGGCACCGATGTCGGTCGGCGCGCCTATGAGAGAGACTTTCTTCAGCATGATGGCGGGCATTGTCCGGGGTTGGTGGCCGAGGAGTATGCGTTCAGGGCCGTCTTCGACCGGATTTTCGACGGCGCCCTTGGCGTCACCAGCAATTCACAGGCCGGCCGGGTCCCCGTCGTTGCCGACCTCGTCGTCATCCAGGCCGTAGTCCTCGGCCAGCACGCTCCAGGCCTCCTCGGCCGTCTCGACGAAGCGGAAGAGCTTCTCGTCGCCCGCGCTGATCATGCCGGTCTCGATCAGCAGCTCGAAGTTGATCAGCCGCGTCCAGAACTCGCGCCCGAACATGAGGATGGGCCGGCGCCGGCACTTGCCGGTCTGCATCAGCGTCATCGCCTCGAAGAGTTCGTCCAGGGTCCCGAAGCCGCCAGGGAAGGCCACCAGGGCCACCGAGCGCATCAGGAAGTGCATCTTGCGCAGCGCGAAGTAGTGGAAGCGAAAGCACAGCTCCGGCGTGATGTAGGCGTTCGGCTGCTGCTCGTGCGGCAGGACGATGTTCAGGCCGATGCTCTTGCCGCCGGTCTCGTGCGCGCCGCGGTTGCCGGCTTCCATGATCCCCGGGCCGCCGCCGGTGCACACATAGATCGGCCTCGCCATCCGGCGAGAGCGCTCGGTCACCAGCGCGGCGAAGCGCCGTGCCTCCTCGTAGAAGCGGCTCATGGACAGCTGGGTTTCGGCGCGGCGCACGGCGGCTTCGTCCGCGGCGGCCCGGGCGTCGGCCAGGCGCGATTCGGCCACCTCGCGCGGCGGGATGCGTGCGCTGCCGAAGATCACCACCGTGCTGCGCACCCCCTGCGCCTGCTGGACCATCTCGGGCTTGAGCAGCTCCAGCTGCATGCGGACCGGCCGCAGTTCCGGCTGCAGCAGGAACTCGGTGTCGGTGAAGGCGAGGCGGTAGCTGCTCTCGGGGCCGTCGTACAAGGGCGGCGGTACGGAGACCTGCGCTTCCTCCTCGGCGCTGGGAAAGTTTCGGGCGGTCAGGTCGACGGCGGTGTCCATCTCGTGTCTTGTGCAGAAGAGGGGCGACGAGCTTACTCTCAGCCTGATCGATCAGCGCTGGCCTCGGTCGTCGACGGGCCGCCCCTGGACGACCGATCCCCTCGGGGGACCGACGCCGAAAGGCGGCGTAGGGGCCGAATCAATTGCGGTATGGCGCGCAGACCGGGCAATCCGCCTGCCGCGCCAGGCGGATCTCGTCCCAGCGCATGCTGCGTGCATCCAGCATCAGCAGGCGCCCGGCGAGGGATTCGCCGACGCCGGCCAGCAGCTTCAGGGCCTCGGCCGCCTGCATGGTGCCGACGATGCCGACCAGCGGTGCGAACACGCCCATCAGCGCGCAATGCGCCTCTTCGGTGGTCGCGTCCGGCGGGAAGAGGCAGGCGTAGCAAGGTGCTTCGGCCTGCCGGGTGTCGTAGACCGAGATCTGGCCGTCGAACCGGATGGCGGCGCCGGCCACCAGCGGCTTGCGGTGCTTCACGCAGGCGGCATTGACGGCGTGCCGGGTGGCGAAGTTGTCGCTGCAATCGAGCACGACGTCGGCCTCCGCCACCAGCGTGTCGAGCAATTCGGCGTCGGCCCGGGTGCACAGCGTGCGCACGTCGAGCGTGGGGTTGATGGCCAGCATCGCCGCACGGGCGGATTCGGCCTTGGGCGTGCCGACGCGGGCGAGGTTGTGGGCGATCTGGCGCTGCAGGTTGGTCAGGTCGACCGAGTCGTGGTCGACCAGGGTGATGCGGCCGACGCCAGCGGTGCCCAGGTACAACGCCACCGGCGAGCCCAGGCCTCCGGCGCCTATGACCAACGCATGGGACGCCAGCAGCCGGGCCTGGCCTTCGATGCCGATCTCGTCGAGGAGGATGTGCCGCGAGTAGCGCAGCAGATCGTCGTCGCTCATGGGCGCCGACGACGACGGCTCGGCCCCTTCGGGCGGCCGAAGGGGGCTCACTGCTCGGCGGTCGCCTCGGGCGCGCGCTCGGTCATGGTCTTGCTGACCATCACCGGGCGGTTCTTCAGCCGGTTCAGCGCCTGCGCGAGCTGGAAGTCTTCCGTCGTGCCGAACTCGGGCAGCGGCTTGATCGTGCCGTCCTTGATCTTGGCGGCCTGGTCTTCCAGCTTCTTGCGCGCCTCCTCGCGGGCCTTCTCGCGCGCTTCGTCCTTCTCTTCGCCGTTCATCAGGTGCTTGTCGAGGTCGGCCTCGCGCATGCGCAAGGCGGCGAAGACGTTGCCCTCGGCGGTCTCGTCGAGCCAGACGTCGGGCACGATGCCCTTGGCCTGGATGGAGCGGCCGCTCGGCGTGTAGTAGCGGGCGGTGGTGATCTTCAGGGCCGTGTCGCCCTCCGGGGTGAGCGGGCGCACCGACTGCACCGAGCCCTTGCCGAAGGTCTGCGCGCCCATGACGATGGCGCGGTGGTGATCCTGCAGGGCGCCGGCGACGATCTCGCTGGCCGAGGCCGAGCCTTCGTTCACCAGCACCACCAGCGGCACCGACTTCACCGCCGCGGGGAGGCCGCGCAGCGGGTCATAGCCGCGGCGGGCGTAGATCTCGGGCGAGGCGGTGTAGGTGGCCTTGGCGTCGGGGATCTGGCCGTTGGTGCTGACCACGACGACGTTGGTGGGCAGGAAGGCGGCCGACAGGGCCAGTGCGCCCTCGAGCAGGCCGCCCGGGTCGTTGCGCAGGTCGAGCACCAGTCCCTTGATGTTCGGATCCTGCTTGTACAGGTCTTGCAGCTTGGTCGCGAAGTCCTCGACCGTGCGCTCCTGGAACTGGCTCACGCGCAGCCAGGCGTAACCCGGCTCGACCATCTTGGCGCGCACGCTCTGGGTGAGGATCTCGTCGCGGACGATGGTGACGGTGAAGCTGCGGTTCTCGGCCTTGCGGAAGATGGTGAGCGCCACCTTGGTGTTCTTCTCGCCGCGCATGCGCTTGACCGCCTGGTCCATCGCCAGGCCCTTGACGGCCGTGTCGTCGATCTTGGTGATCAGGTCGCCGGACTTCAGGCCGGCCTTGAAGGCGGGCGAGCCTTCGATCGGGGAGACGACCTTGACGACGCCGTCTTCCATGCCGATCTCGATGCCGACGCCGACGAACTTGCCGCTCACGGCCTCGCGGAATTCCTTGTAGGACTTCCTGTCGAAGTACTGCGAGTGCGGATCGAGGCCGGCAGCCATGCCGGTGAGCGCATCGGTGATGAGTTTCTTCTCGTCGACGGGCTCGACGTAGTCGCTCTTGAGGATCTCGAAGGCCCGCGCCAATTGCTGCATTTCTGCCAGCGGGATGGGCGCGTAGTTGTTGCGGGCGATGGCCGTGAGCTGCATCGTGGTCAACGCGCCGGCCACGGCCCCGAGGGTCAGCAGACCCGTTACTTTCAGTTTGGCACCCATTCGTCCCGCCTTCGTGCGCGCCCCATTCCGGCGGGGCGCATGCCAGGGAAGTATAGGACTCGAGGTATTCCTGAAGTTCCCGTTACCGAAGAAAAGTTGCTTGAACGACGTGGCAAAAGTCGTGAGCGGGCACTTACAAATCGAATTGAAATCGGCTGGCTCGGCAAACCCTAGGGGGTTTCCCTTGCTCGGGGCTCCGGTCGCTGCCGTTGCGGTCCCTGTGTCACGCCGGCAGGCCAAACCGCAGTCTGGGCAACTCCCGGGCCCGCCGGCCGGTTTTGGGTCGGCCGTCCCCTAACCCTGGGGATGGGGACGACCCGGCGTCCGCCGTACGGTCGCGCCTGTACCGCATCCGGCCCGCCACTCCAGGGCCCACGACGAGATCGGCGAGAGGGATTCGCCGGTGAAGCCGCCGATCCGGCGGCCAAGAACCGCGACGCACGCCGGCAGGCGTTGATCGATTCTTCTTCAGCAGGCCGCGCTCGCCGACGCAGCGCGATGAAATGGTTCGTCCCGGTGCTGCCCCAGGCCAGCCGGGCCGCCGGGAGCCGTGCCCATGGACTTCATCGAGCGCTTGTTCGGCTGGTCGCCCGACGACGGCAGCGGACTGTTCGAGTTCCTGCTCTTCGCGATCCCGATCGGCGGCTTGCTGTACCTGGGATGGCGCAAGCGCCAGGCTCGGCAGGCTCGACGCAACCGCAAGGACTGAGCGTCCATGGCCGACTCCGTCGCACCGGAATTCGAGCGCTTCATCGACGCCGAGCGGCGTGCCAAGCGCGTCGCGGCCCTGCCGGGCCGCATGGTCGAGGGCCAGGTCTTCGAGCCGGTCTTCGTCGAGCAGGGGCAGGCGAGCGAGCTGATGCGGGTCGCCGCGCGCCGCGCCGTCGGCTTCTACCGGCCGACCCAGCGCACCGAGGTGGTCTGGGTCGATGGCGACCGCGAGCTGGCGGTGGGCTTCGCGGGGGTCGAGATCAAGATGACCGACGGGCTGCTCGGCGTGTTCATTCCCGTCCGCTGCGACCAGACCGGCCCGGTCGTCATGCAGGTCGCCTTCGCGGTGGGCTCCGCCGGCAAGCCGGGCGGGGTGTTCGCGGCCGCGCACCGCCGCCCCTACGGCCCCGAGCTGATCGTCACCGTCTGGGGTGACGCGCTGGTCGCCTTCGCCTGGCAGTGCGTGCTGGGCCTGGTCAGCCAGATCGCCGGCGCCACCGGCAAGGACGCGCGCGGCAACGTGCTCGTGCCGGTCGAGTTCATGGCCGATGCCAAGGGCCTGCAGATCGTGCCGATGGCGCGCTACCGCTTCAGCGGCTCGAGCGGACTCAAGACATGACTGCCTTCTCCAAGGACGAACTGGGCGTTCTCGGCAACCTGGCCGTCGCGCTGGGCTTGTTCACCGACGAAGGCCCCAACCCGGATTGGTTCAGCCACCCGGAGGCCTCGCTGAAGAAGGTGCTGGCCAACGACGAGCAGCGTGCCGCGCTGATAGCCTTCGTCGACGAGGTCTTGGGCGGGGCCGACCGGACGACGGCCCCCAACGGCGTGATCTGGCTGCCCATCGTCAGCCTCGAGAACCCGGACCTGACACTGTCGTTGACCATCGACGAGCAGGTTTCCAGCAGCCTCCTGCACATTGGCGTGGGGCTGCTGGTGCGCACCAGCAATCCCGACTCCACGAGCTCGATGTCGGTGCCGCTGTTCTGCGCCCGCAAGGGCGACGGAGCGGCGCTCGGAGCGGGCGAGCGCCTGTTGCTGGGCCAGCCCGGCGGCCGCATCCGCCTGGCCACCGGCATCACCATCGACACCGCGCCGCCGGTGCCCGGCCAGGCGCGGCTGGGGGCGATCGGCCTGGAAATGGAGCTGCCGACGGCGGGCGGCGACGCGCCACCGGTCTTCGGCCTGAGCCTGACGGACTTCCAGCTGCCGGGCGCTGCCCAGCCGCAGGACCTGCGCGTGGTGGCCGACGGCACCGACCAGATCGACGACGCCCTGCTCGGGCTGGTCCTGGCGCTGCTGAAGGCCCAGGCGGACGCGCCCGGCGCCGATCCCGCCGTGGTCGCCGTCGGCGGCCTGCTCGGCCTGCGCAGCGGCGATGCGGTGCCCGACTTCCCGCTCGCGCTGCTGCCCACGCAGGGCACGCAGGCGCTGGCGAACTGGGCGCACGGCATCCTCACGACCCAGGCGCAGATGGAGGATTGGGTCGGCTACCTCGCCACGCTGCTCGGCGGCGTCATGGGCAGCCCCCGGGTGGCCTTCGACCTCGGCGGCGATGCCGACCTCGTGCTCGATCTGCTCGTCGACGACGGCCCGTCCGGCCACGCCCGCCTCACGCCGCAGCTGAGCATCCTCCTGGGCGGCGACGACGTCAGCCTCGAGGCACAAGCGGCCCTGTTCCGCATCGACCTCGTCACCGGCCAGGCGCAGGCGCTGCCCTCGCTCGGGGTCTGGGCGGTCGCCGGCAGCCAGGCCAGTCCGCTGGTGGATGTCGCCAACCCCGAGCCACTGCACGTCGATGCGCTGCGCCTGGGTTTCGGCATCGACGAGCAGCGTCGCCTGAACTTCGTGCTCGCCGCCGACAAGGTGCAAGTCGGCGCGCACAGCTACCCGACGCTGGACCTGACCTCGCCCGATGCCCTGATGGACGTGGCCGGCAACGCAGTCGAGGACATCCTCGCCGAGCTGCTCGAGGGTTGTGGCGATGCCGAAGCCGTCGTGCGCTCGCTGCTGGGCCTGAACCCGCCCAACGGCGTGCCGGCCGTCACCATCAGCGCACTGATGGCGGACCCGCTGGCGGCGGTGTCGGGCTACTGGCAGGCTCTCGTGGCGGCGCCGGCGGCGGTCACCCAGGTGCTGGCGCAGGTGCGCGATGCACTGGCCGACGCCAGCGAAGCGATCACCTCCGTCAAGGGCACCGGCAGCCCACTGGACCCGTGGCGCGTGCCGCTGATCGGGCCGCTCGAACTCGAGTTCGCGGCCAGCGGCAGCGCCTTGACGATCGCCCTGGCTGCCACCACCAGCGTCGATGAACTCGGCCAGCACTGCACGGTCGTCGACACTCGCTTCGCCGTGACGCTGGCGCGTATCGACCTGGCGGCCCGCACTGGTGCGCTGATGCCCGGTGTCGAGGCCCTGCTCACCGCTCGCGAGCGGGGCGTCGACCCGCCGCGGGTCACGCTGGCGCTGGGCGACCTTTCCGCCCTGACGGCCGCTGGCGTCGGGCTGCGCCTGGCCTGGTCGCCTGCCTCGGGCCTGGCCGCCGAGCTGGCGGCGCCTGAACTGACACTGCACCGCGGCAGCCTGTCGCTGCCTCTGGCACTTCCGGTGGTCGGCGCCGACGGCCAGGTCAGCCTGCCGCCCGACGCGTGGGAGGGCGTCGAGACGCTGGTGGGCTACCTCGGCGAGTTCGCCGGCGGCTTCTTCGGCCAGCTGATCGATGCGCTGGGCTGGGATATCGATGCGCCCGGGCTGCAGGGGCGGGCCGATTCGGTGCGCCTGCATCTGGCCGACCTGATCGACGATCCGGCCGTGGCCCTCGCGGCCTGGCTGCCACCGCTGGCGATGAGCGAGATGGGGCCGCAGGCCCTTTCACTGCTGGCCGACCTTTTCGCCGGCTCCGGCCCGGTGCGCGGCCTGCTGGCGGGCACCGGCCATCCCGATGATCCGTATCACCTGCACCTGGCCGACGGGCTGCCCGAGGTGGCCGTCTGGTTCCCGCCGCAAGGGCTGGAGCCTCGCCTCGTCGCCGCGCCGCGCGAGCTGCAGCAATGGCGCCCCGGCGACGCGGCCCTGCCGACGGCGACGCTGGCCGCGGCCCTGCAGGCCGAGGCCGAAGTGGCGCCCGAAGTGTTCGACCTCGTCGACGGCCGCGACCTCGCCGCGGGCCTCGAGGCCATGCTGCAGCGCTGGGCGGGTGGCGACGGCCGCGTGCTCGCGCCCGCCAACCCGCCGGCTGGTGTCACCGTGCGCAAGGCCGGCGTTGCGGTCGGTCAGTTGCCGGCGCGGTTGAACCTGCAGGACCTGATCGGCCGCGTGCCGACCACCGCGCTCTTCGTCGCGCTGAAGAGTGACGCGGCAGCGGCGACTTGGCTCGCGGCAGTGCCGGCGAGTCACATCGTCGACCTGAGCGCGCCTGGCCTGGACGCCAGCATGTTCACTGCGCCGGCGGCCGCCACGGGCGATTGGCTCGTGCTGCTCGCGGGCCGCGCTGATGCGAAAGTGCCTGGCAGCGCGACCGACGGTACGCCGGAGCAGGCCGCACGGCTGCACCGGGTGCTGGAGGTGCTGGCTGATGTCAGCACTGACATCGCGGTCGTCGCCTTGGCCGGGGCCGGCCATGCCGCACGCCTCGCGGCCGAGGATTGGACCGAGGTCACCGACCTCGTGACGCTCGGCACGCCGCTGGGCGCAATCTCGCTGACGGCGATCTCGAGCCAGCCGACGGCGGATGCACTGCGCCTGCTGCACCGCCTGCTGCCGACGCCGCCAGACCTCGCGTCCGGCGACATTCCCGAGGACGACGACCTCGCCCTCGGCCGCGCCCTCGTCAACTCGATGATGGAGCTGACGACCGTGGCCGATGCCGGCGTGGAGCTGCGCCTGCCGGTACATGCCCCGCCGGCGCCGCGCGCGGGGCTGAACCTCGTCGCGGTGTTCGGCGCGGTCACCGAATCGCAGGTCGGCCGCGCGATGACATCGATCGTCGCCGCCGGCCTGGCGGAGCGCGCCCGTGCGCGGGCGGCCCAGCCGCTGCCCGAACCGACCGGCGTGCAGGCCGGCCTGCGCTACGTGCTGGCGCCGGACGACACCGGCAGCCTGCGCGTGCGGGGCGATGCGCTGCTGACCCTTTTCAGCTACGACGCCGAGGCCGAGGCGATCGACACCACGCCGCAGCTACGTACACGGCTGCGTCTGTCGGATAGGCTCGGCTGGCTGGCCGCGACGCCCGAGCTGGAGCTGCGCCAGTTGAGCGCCGAGCTGCGCTTGCCGCTGGACGGCAGCAGCACGGGGCGGGGCCGCATCACGCTGCTGGACGGGCGCGTGTTCGGCTCGTCCTGGGAGCGGCTCGTCGCGGGCAACACACCGGATGCGGTACCGCTGTTGCCGGAGGCGCGCAGCTTGCTCGCGGCGGCTGCCCAGCGCCTGACGGCCGACGCGGCGGGCGCGTCTTCGCTCGCCTTGCGGCAGCTCTTCGCTGCGCTGGGAGTGGTCGCACCTGACGGCAGCCTGGTCGGCGATGCGGTCGACCAGTTCTGCCATGACCCTGGGGGTCTGGTGCGTCAACGCCTGAGCCAGCAACAAGCCGCGATCTCGGCGGCCATCAGCGGGCTGCTCGGGCCGCTCGGCGCCGACATCGACCTGCAGACGCAAACCGTCCAGCTCCACGGCGGCAGCGATGCCCACGGCCGCTTCGGCTGGCAGTCCAACCTCGGCTTCTCGCCCTCGACCGGGCTCACCGGTCAGCTGTGGTTCGGCCCCTCGACGCCCGTGCAGCCCACAGGCAGCCTGCAACTGGTGGCCGACCTGAACCCGCTGCAGATCACGCTGCACTGGCAGCAGGGCGGTGGCGGCACCGAGGCCATCCCGCTCTGGCCGCAGCCCGATGCGCAGGCCATCGCACGCGCCATCGCCAAGGCGGCGCCGAGCCTGGGCGGCCATGCGGCACTGGAGCTGATGCGCGGGGCCGACGAAGCGGCGCGCCCGGTCATCGACGCGGTGCTGGATGCCCTCGGCCTGCTGCGCGGGGCAGCCGGCGATGCCGAGCGTGCCCTGCGCCCGCTGGCGGGCCTGCTGTCCGACCCGGCGGGCTGGCTGCGCAGTGCCGATTCGCTGGCCGCCAACCCCGGCAAGATCCAGGGCCTGTTCGACGCGCTGCGCCCGCTGCTGGGCGTGGGTGGTGCACCGGGCTCGCCGGTGCCGCTGGCCAACGGCGTGTCACTCAGCGTGGTGGCCGACGGGCCCGGCGCACGGCTGTCGTTCGATGTGGATCCGACGGCCTGGGCCGCGCCCAACGGCATCGCGGGCCGGCTCGCGGCGGGCGTCGGCGCTTCGCTGAAGCTGGGCCCGTCCGGCCCGCCCACGCTGGGCCTCGCGGCGCACGTCGGGTTGACCGGCGCTCCCTCCGGCAAGCAGGCGATCCACGCGCTGCTGCAGGCGGGCGGCGGCGCGCCGTCGCTGCAGTTGTTCCTGCGTCCCGCCAGCGGCGCCGACATCCCGCTGCTGCCCTTCGCCGGCCTGGGCTCGCTCGCCGGCCTCGCGCAAGCGGCCTTGCCCTTCGTGCTGGACAAGATCGTCGAGCAAGGCGGCACGGCCGGCTCGCTGGTGGCGCAGGTCGGCGACGTGATGGGCTTGCGCGACGACACGCCGAAGTTCGACGGCGCGGCGCTGCAGGCCTGGGCCGCGAACCCGGTCGCGGCGCTCGGGATGGTGACGAGCCAGCTGAACACGCTCGTCACGCCGCTCAACAACCTCCTGCAGCCCCTGGGCGGCATCACGGTCACCGGAGCCAGCGACGAACTGAGCCTGACGGTCAACGGCTTCACGCTCGGGTGGAACGCGACCGACAAGGCGGTGAGCCTGGGCGGCGCGAACATTCCGGTGCCCGGGATCGACAAGATCAGCTTCCTGGTGACGGTGAACCACACCGGCCTGAAGGAGCTGAGCGCCACGCTCGGGCCGGCGGCCATCGATGCCGGCGGCGTCACGATCCGGCCCTACCTGACGGTGGCGGCCGGCACGGATCCGGAAGGCGACCGCCGCGTCGCCGTCGGCATGGCGCTGGACGACAACCGGCGCTTCGCCCTGCGCTGGCTGCTGGACACGCAGCAGGTGGCGCTGGTCTCCAGCACCGGAGCCTTGCCGAACCCGGCCGAGATCGCCAACGCCGCGCAGGTGGCCGCGCGCATCGTCGAGGTCGTGGCCGACCTGGTGGCGGCCGTGGCGATGGCGCAGCAGCCGGTCGAGGACCTGCTGGACACCGCCGTCGGCACCGCGAACAAGAAGGTGCGCGACCTGCTGGCCGGCGTGCTGCTCGACCAGAACGACACCCACCAGCTCATCCCGGGACTTTTCGATCCGCTGCCCGCCACCTGGCTCGGCCGGCTGCACCAGCTCTTCGTCAACCTGGCCGGCGCGGCCATCACCATAGACGTCGGCGACTTCAACGTCGCCATCACCACCGACCCGACGGTCAACGCCATCGGCGTGCAGGTGGGCGTCACGGATCGCTTCGAGCTGCTCACCGGCGACGTGATGCTCTGGCTGGAGAACGACGACAGCTGGATCACGCCCAACCCGCCGGGAAACGGCGGCCTGTTCGTCGGCATGCTGGATTCGAACGGCGCGGCCTTCAAGCCTTGCCTGGCCGTCAACGGCCTCGGCCTGCGGGTGGGCAAGAGCTCTGGGCCGTTGCTGGACATCGGCCTGTCGCTCGATTCCATCGCGCTGCACGCTTTCGCGGGCATCGACGCGACCGGTGCGCACAGCGGTGGCGTGCAGCTGCAGTTCTCGAACCTCGCGGTTTCAGCCAGCGGGGCGCAGGGCAGCAACGGCATCGCGCAGGGCGTGATGAAGGACACCGGCCCGACGCCGCCCAAGCCCGCCTTCTCGCCGGCGCTGGCGATCCAGGTGCACCAGGGCAGCGGGGTGAAGGTGACGCTGCGCGCCGGCGACCCGCCGGGCCCGTGGTGGATCGCGATCCAGAAGGGCTTCGGCCCGCTGTACCTGGAGCAGATCGGCTTCGGCGCCACCGAGATCAACGGCCGCATCGAACGCATCTCGCTGCTGATGGACGGCTCGGTCTCGATGTTCGGCCTGACCTGCGCGGTGGACGACCTGCAGATCACCTACCTCACGACCGACGGCGACTTCTTCAACGCCGCCAACTGGCAGGTGGACCTGGCGGGCCTCGCCGTCTCGGCGGACATGGCGGGCGTGCAGATCGCCGGGGGCCTGCTCAAGCAGACCACGCCGGTCGGCATCGAGTACCTCGGCATGCTGCTGGGCCGTTTCGGTGTCTACGGCCTGACGATCTACGGCGGCTACGGCGAGGGCAACGTCAACGGCGAGAAGTTCACCGCCTTCTTCGCGGTGGGGGCGGTCATCGGCCCGATCGGCGGGCCGCCGGCCTTCTTCCTCACCGGCATCGGCGGCGGCCTGGGCATCAACCGCCGGCTGGTGGTGCCGACCGACCTGTCGAACTTCGGCGACTACCCGCTGATCCAGGCGCTGGACATCGCGGCCAAGCCGCAGGACCCGATGACCCAGCTGCGCTCGCTGGGCCAGTACTTCCCGATGCAGAAGGGCACCTTCTGGTTCGCGGCCGGGGTGTCCTTCAACAGCTTCGCCCTGGTCGACGGCATCGCGGTGCTCGGCATCCAGGTGGGCGACGGCCTCGACATCAACCTGCTGGGCCTGGCCCGCATGGCGCTGCCGCGGCCGCAGGTGGCGCTGGTGTCGATAGAACTCGCGCTGCTGGTGCGCTTCTCGAGCAGCGAGGGCGTGCTGTGGGTGCAGGGGCAACTGACCGACAACTCCTGGATCCTCTACCCCGACATCAAGCTCACCGGCGGGTTCGCCTACGTGATCTGGTTCAAGGGCGAGCACCAGGGCGAGTTCGTCCTGACGCTGGGCGGCTACCACCCCGACTTCCACCGCGAAGGCTATCCGGTGGTGCCGCGCCTGGGCCTGCGCTGGAGCATCGGCGACGCGATCGTCATCAAGTCGGGCAGCTACTTCGCGCTGACCTCCGAGGCGGTGATGGCCGGCGGCGATTTCGAAGCCTCGGCCCACTTCGGGCCGGCCTGGGCCGAGCTGAAGTGGGGCGCCCACGGGATCATCTACTTCGACCCCTTCCACTACCACGTCAACGCCTACGTCAGCATCGCGGCCGGTGTCACCATCGACACCTGGATCTTCGGCGAGGTGACGATCTCGGTTCACCTGGGCGCGCGGCTGGACGTGACGGGGCCGGACTTCCACGGCGTGGCCACCTTCGAGGTGGGCCCGATCGAGTTGAGCGTCGAGTTCGGCGGGCCCGAGAAGTCCTCGCACGTGCCGATCAGCGGCCAGGCCTTCATCACCAAGTACCTCGACGCCGGCGACAACAGCGAGGCGGACATCCATGCGCTGATGACCTCGTTCGGCGCCACGCCCTCCAAGGGCGGCGACGAGGCGACGCCAGACGGATCGGCGGCGAAGCCCTTCGTGGTCGTCTGCGAATTCGGCCTGACCTTCACCAGCACGGTGCCGGCCACGAGCGTCCGGCGGGCGAGCAACAACGGCAACGTCGACACGCAACACGCGCCGAGCAAGATCCTCGGCGTGGCGCCCATGGACGACTTCGAGAAGGCGCCCGACATCGTCCTGAACCCGCAGATCGTGCTGACGTGGCAGCGCGCGGGCGCCACCGAGGCCTTCCCGTTCGAGGTCGCGCCGCGGCCCTTCGGCCGCTTCCCGTACGGCGTGTGGGGCCCGCCGCAGGACCAGAACAACCGCAAGGTGCCCCAGGCCGAGATGGTCGAGGCGCTGAACGAGCTGTCGCTGTCCAGCACCGCCACGCCCTCGCCGGGCGGGCCGGAGATTGCCTACTTCCAGGTCGAGACCGGGCCGCGCAAGCCCTTGCCCTTCACCCGCCGCGCCGTCGATGCGGCGCAGGTGAAGGCCAGCGCGAAGGCGGTGTCCGACCTCGTCACCGAGCCTGCCAGCGTGAGCGCTGCCTTCGAGAACGCGGGCCGCTTCATGGCCGGCACCGTAACCCCGACGGCCCTGGCCGCGCTGCGCGGCGAGCGCCAGGCGCCGCCCTTGCTGGGCACGCTGACCCAAGGCCTGGATGACACCGCCCTGACGACCATCCCGGGCGTCGCGACGAGGCCTCCCGGCAAGGTCTACGACCACTTCATCGACCCGCCGGTGGCCGTGGGCCTGCTCTCGGGCGTGAGCGCCAACCTGCGCGTCGCGCCGCCGGCCCGCACGACGGTGCGCGACTCGGCGCGCGCCTGGCGGGTGGCGCCGCCGACGCTGGCCTCGGTCGAGGCGCAGCGCAGCGCGTCCATCGCGGCGCGGCTCGCGCTCGCCGACGTGCCCGCCGCGATGCAGGGCCGCACCGGCACCCTGTTGGGCGTCGCGGCCGTGCCACCCAGCGGCGTCGCTCACGCCGCGCCTGCCATCGTCGCGCGGCCGGGGGCCGGCGGCAGCGAGTCGCTCGGCCAGTTCAGCGCCGGCCTGGTGCAGGCGGGCCTGAACCTCCAGCGTGGCGCCAAGGCTGTCGGCCGGGCCGAGGTGCCGCCGGCCGCCTCGGTGCTGGTGCCGGGCCAGATGGTGGTGATGAAACTGCCGAACGCGCGCGCCGATGCGGCGATCGGCGCCGAGCGGCCGCAACTCGGCGTGAACGGTGCGCCGGCCCGAGTGGTGCTGCTGGGCCATGGGGGCGTGCTGCTGGCCGACCGGCTCATCGGCGGCGAGGGCAACGCGCCGTCGCTGCCGATCACGCAGGGCGCCGAGCGCATCGCGGCCATCGCCCAGGGCCTGGCCAGCCGCGAAGGGCTGGCGCCCGCCGGAGCCGGTCTGCTCGGCTGGCATGCCGGCCTGCAGATGCCGTACCTCGGCTGGGCCACGGCGCTCGGCCCGGGCTGCGTCGTCAAGGCGCACACGACGCCGCTGAAGATGCACCGCGAGAGGCGCGACGCGGGCTGGGTGGGCGGCGCCGAACTCGCCCGCGGCACCAGCACCGTCGTCACGAGCTTCAGCGACGCGCCCAACGTCGTGGTGGTGGTGCTCGACGATCCGGCCGCCTTCGGCCACCAGCCGACGGGCCGGCAACTGCTGCTGGGCCTCGGCGGTGCCGAACGCTTGCGTGACGCCGCGGGCCGCGAAGTGCCGCCGCAGCTGCTGGCGATGGAGAACCGCAGCGTGCTGGCCTACGAGATCGTGCCCGAGGGCGACAGGCCGGTGGTCGTGACCATCGCCACCGACGAGGGCTGGTCGCTGGTCGGCGTGATGGCCTCGGCCGAGCTCGATGCCAAGGGCGCGATCGCATTGATTTCGGCGCGCGGCCTGGATGCGGCGCTGCAGCCCTTCTCGCAAGGCGTGGCCGGCGGTCCCGGAAGCCAGCTCGTCTGGCTGGGGCCGACGCGCACCGAGGGCGAACGCAAGCTGGCCAAGACCCGCGCGCAGGGCCGCCAGCCGGCACTGGCCGCGGCGGTGGCGTCTTCGGTGGTTTCCGCGGCCACCGGCGCTCCGGCATCGCCGCGCACGGCGTCACGAGGAAGGAAACGCTGATGCCCAAGACCGGCTATTTCGTATTGCACGCCAACGTCAAGCCCAAGGTCACCGCGGGCTCCTACGACCTGGTGACAGAGCAGACGGGGCTGCCCTTCGACGTGGCCACCGAACATACCCACATCAAGGTGAGCTCGCCGCGCTACACCATGCCGACGGACCAGATCCTGTCGACCTTCCCGCCCGCCAATGCCGAAGGCGCATTCGGCGACCGGCTGCCGCAGATCGTGCTCAAGCGGCGCACGCTGCCGTGGGAGCGCAACCCCGAAGAGAAGTCGCAGACCTCGGACACGCCGTGGCTCGCGCTGGTGGTGGTGGCCGAGGGCGAGGCGCAGCTGTCGACGGCGACCGCAGTGGCGAACTGCATGACGCCGGCCATCCCGCTGCTGGAGCCGAGCGACCAGGACGTCGACCAGGGCCTGTACCTCGCGGTGACCGAGACGGTGGTCAACAAGATCTTCCCGACCATCGAGGACCTGCCGCTGCTGACGCACGTGCGCGAGGTCGACATCAACGACACCGAGCTGGCCAATGGCGACGACGACGGCTGGCTGGCGGTCGTGCTGGCCAACCGGCTGCCGGTGTTCGACAAGGCCAACGGCAAGCCGGTGCGCTACATGGCGTGCCTGGTCAACGTGGAGGCGCAGCTGCCGCACCTGGCCAAGCCGCAGGCGGCGGTGGACGAATTCACTTTCGAGCTGGCGCAGGACTGGCGCGTGCTGGCCACGCTGGACCCGAAGATCGGCGTCGACCCGCGGGTGATGGGTGGCGTCGACATCGGCGGCCTCGCGTTGCCGGCGCAAGGGCTGCAGCAGCACGGAGCGCGCGCGTCGCGGTCGTCCAGGTCGGCCAAGGCCGCGAAGGTGCAGGGCGCCCAGCAGTTCGCCGCCGGCTCGCTGCCGCGCGCTGGTGGCGGCCTCGACGGGGCGGCCTCGATGAAGGAGCCGGCCTACGCCAACCAGTGGAAGCAGGTGACGCAGGAAGTGAACGCAGCGGCGCTGGACCCGAACGCCAAGGTGCTGGTGCGCGACACCATGGCCGCCGGCTTCCGCCTGCCGATCGAGGTCTTCGCGCTGGAGACGGTGTACCGCTTCCCGGTGCTGGCGCACTGGTCCTTCACGACCACCGAGGGCGCGACCTTCGAGACCCTGATGCAGGGCCTGGACGTCGGCCTGCTCGGCACCCTGCCCGAGGCCGACCCCAAGGCGCCGCCCGCGGCCCGGCCGCCACCCGAGGTGGTCGAGACCGGCCACATCGGCCTGGATCACCGCACCCGCCGCGGCGATGCGTCCCGTGCCTGGTACCGGGGGCCGATGGTGCCCTTCCCGATGCTGCGCGACGGCGACAGCGGCAAGCCGCTGCTGGCCCACGCGTCAGACCAACTGCGTCGCGTGGTGCCCGACGGCCGCGAGGATCTCGCCCTGGCCGCGGCCTTCGAGATCGGCCGCTTGCTGGCGCTGTCGCAGCTTTCCATCGTCTCGGCACTGCTGCGCTTTCGCAACGAGCAGTTCGGCATCGCCCGCCTGCGCGAGACGCTCAGCCATGTCATCCCCTACAAGCTGCCGGAGCTGGTCGACTCGCGCATCGACTTCGGCCGCTTCGTGGCCATGCAGTTCATCGGCGACCTGGTCGTCAACCCCGAGACCATGTTGGGCCCGCGCCGCCCGGTGGCCGACCCGGGGCGCGAGTTGAAGATCGACGGCGACCTGGATGCGGTGATCGCCGCGGGCCTGGGCATCGACCTCGCCGCCATGAACAAGCTGGCCGATCAGGTCGGCGTGCTGGGCGCGGTGGCGCGCACGCCGGTGTCGGTGGCCGCGGCGACGGACGGCCTGACGCCGGCCCTGGTGGCCGATCTGCACGCGACGCTGGATGCGAGCCTGGCCGGCGTGCTGAACGTGGCGATCCCGCAGCAGAAGCTGCAGGTGCCCAAGGGCGCCAGGGTGGCCAAGGGTGCGCGTCCGGCCCAGGCACAGCCCGATGCGCTCGATGCTCTGATCAGCCGCGGCGAGGCGCGCCACGACGAGAAGGAATCCAAGGGCTCATGACATGCTGAAGAACCTCAGTGCCGACCTGGTGATCGACGCGGCGATGGCGGCGACCCAGAAGTACGTCAGCCTCGTGCTCGACAACGACCCCGACGATGGCGAGCACGTGGTGCCCGGCGAGCTGCGCCGCTTCTTCGGCCGCCTGCGGCTTCTGCACGGCGTGCCCTTCAGCTACCTGGTGCCCGACGCCGCGCTGCTGCCGATCGAGTCGATCCGCTTCTTCTACATCGACCGCTCCTGGACCGATGCGCTGGTGCAGGGCGCGCTGAGCGTGGGCACCATCACCACCTCCGACCGAAGCCAGCTCGAAGCTGTCTACCCCACGCTGCGCAACGAGATCGACGAGGCCGAGCGCTTCGCCCGCCAGCCGCAGGGTGAGGAGATGCTCAAGGCCGGCAGCGGCACGATCACGGGCTTCCTGCTGCGCTCGCGCGCGGTCTCGGGCTGGCCCAACCTGCATGTGCGGGCCTATTCGCGAGACGTGGTGAAGGACGACGCGCTGACCACCGAGGCCGAGTCCAACCCCGAGCGCATGAAGGTGCTGCGCATGGAGCGCCTCGCGCCGGCGGTGCTGCTGGTGCTGTTCGACGGCGTGCCGGCGGTGGTGCACATCGAGGAGCCGCGCCAGGGCATCCAGTTCGGCGCGCGCACCGACAAGAACACCCCCTTCGGCACCCGCAAAGTGCGCCTGCGCGACAAGAACACTGGCAACCTGGTGAACAAGGACGGCTCCAAGTCCGAGCCGACGGATCCGTTCACACCTGACAACTCGGTGGTCGTGCCCTTCCGGCCCAACGCGCCCGGCGTGATCGACCTGGCCAAGCTCAACCAGCGCCTCGCGGCCGCGGCGCCGCCGGTCGGGCCGCCGAAGCTGCCGCCGCAGGAATTCGCGCTCGAGATGCTGCGATTCCCCTATCGGCAGGTCTTCGGCGACCCGAAGGAGACCGAGGGTTCGCAGTTCTACGAGCTCGACGCCTTCCAGGTGGCGATCGGCCTGAGCGAGTGGAAGGACCAGGTCATCAACTACATGGAAAAGGTGCAGCCATGAAGCGCGCTAGCAGCGGCAAGGCGGCGCCGCTCGACCGGCTGGGCACGCCGCCCTTGCTGCGCCAGGGCGACCTGCGCGTGCAGCTGCCGCCCGAGGACACGCGCCAGCTGCTGCGCGACAAGCGCTTCCTCGCGGCCGACCGCGCCGCGATGGACATCGGCGAGATCGCCACCTGGGACAAGTACCTGCTGCGCGAGCGGCGGCTGCTGGTGCCGATCGACGTGCAGGCGCTGTACATCCCGCCGGGCCACAAGGAAGCCTTCGTTCGCCTGCCCATGCTGCTCGCCGACCCGAACGGCGAGGACCTGAAGAACCCGGAAGACGGCTTCCCGCCACCGTTCGCCGAAGGCACGCCGCGCCCGGCGGGCGTGCACCTGCACTGGGCCATGCCCGACGCCCTGCTGCGCGGCAAGCTGGACCAGCGCGACGACGGCAGCGTCAACCGGCTCACCTTGCCCCGCCTGCCCGACCGCTGGGTGGTGCTGCGTGCGCTGCTGCCGCTGGGTTCGCGCGAGGTGGTGCTGAGCGGCTGGGTGCTGGAGGCCGACCGCGCCGCGGCCATCCCCTTGGGCAGCTGGACCGAAGGCGGCAGCGCCTCGCAGAACGCGCCCATCGCCGGCGTGCCGGTCGATCGCGAGCGGCTCACCGGCACGGTGGGCGGCTCGGTCAGCTGGGCCGCGGCCTACGACGCCGTGCTGAACCGCTTCGCCCTGCACGACCCGCTCACCGACGTCGCGACCCTGGCGCCCAAAGGCGTCGACGACAACTGCGCCGCCTACCTGGTCGCCGGCTGGTGGAGCGACCCCGCGCTCGATGCGCTGGATGCCGCCCGCAGCGATGCCAGCCTGCACGAGCTGCTCGACAAGCTGCGCTGGCGCCTGCTCTACGAGTGGGGCGACGAGCAGTGGGCGCTGCAGGAGGCGAAGGCGCAGTTCGACCTGAGAAAGGCGCTGGGCCTGACGACGGCCGAGCGCTGGTCCAGCCCTCGGCCGTTCGAGGTGCCGGACGTGCCGCTGCGCAAGGCAGCGCAGCAGGTCTCCGCGTTCACGCCCATCGCGTCCACGTTCATCGAGCAGCCGGTGCTGCAGGCCAACTCCGCCTTCGCCGCCGACGCGGCTCACCGCTATGTCGCCGAGCCCTGGCACCTGCGCTCGTCGCTGCTGCACGGGGCGATCTACGGCGTCCCCGTCTCCGGCACCGTCCTCGTCGACCGGCGGCCTTCGGCCTCGACCCTGTCGGTGGCCATGGGCCACCACGACGACGACCTGCTGGCCGCCTTTGCCGCCCCTGCTCAGGCCAACCCCGAGCAGCGCCGGGCCACCGAGCGTCTGCTCGGGGCCTTCACCGCGCAGAAGGTCAACCGGCTCGGCTCCCCCGACGGCATCGCCGAACTGGAGGACCGCGAGCACGCGGTCGCCTTCCAGTCGCTGCCCAGCGGCTCGGCCGGCAGCGACCGCTACCTGCAGCGCGTGCAGACCGGCGGCGTCGGCGGCCTCGGCCTGGGCCGCTCGCGTGCTTCGCAGGCCGGCATACAGACACGGGCCTTTGCGCAGCAGAAGGCCATGAAGTCCAAGGGCCTGCAGGCCAAGGCGTTCGGGGGCGGCCAGCAGGTCGTCAGCAGCCAGATGGCCTTCGCCACCCAGTACAAGCCGACGCTGATCGAGGCCAGCGCGGCGGTGATCAAGGACCTGTCGCGGTCTCGCGTGGGCGAGGTGCTCACGCCGACAGAGGCGCGCGTGGTCGACCGGCCGGCGCCGCGCTTCACTTTCCCGACCGAGCCGATGGTCGCCATCCGCGGGGCCTCGCGCAGCCTTCGCCATGGCAACGACGGCCGCGGCTCGGCCGATGGCAAGCTCACCTGCCGCTGGCCCTCGCACGTGATCGACGAGATCGCTGGCGTGATCGCCAAGGACCGCTTCGTGCGCTCGCTCGGCAACGGCTCCATCCCGCCGGAGGTCACCACACTGGCGCGCGAGCTGCTGCTGCACGACCCTTACCACCACGCCTGGCTGGCCAACGCAGTGGCGCCTTCGGACGAGATCCGCGGCGCGGTCTTCCGCCGCCTGCAGGCCGAGTCGGTGATGCGCTTCCGCGCCGACGGCACCTACGACGGCGCGACCATCGCCTTCCACCCCACCGCGGCCAAGACCAAGGCCGCGCGCATGCGGGCCAAGGCCGCCGGCGGCAACGGCTTCTCGCCCATCGAGCCGGGCGTGCGCCAGCAGCAGACGATGATCGCCGACGAACTCGCGCGCTTCTCGCTGTACAAGGGTGCCGACCCCGACCTCGTCGGCGTGACGACCTGGGCCCAGCCCTGGGTGCCGATGTGGCTGGAGTGGGAGCTCAAGGTCGAGGGCCTGGACCCGCCGACGCTGGAGGCCTGGAAGCTCGGCGCGGTCGATCTCGACGCCGACACGACCGACATCACCGGCGACAGCGTGGCACTGCGCGGCCGCGCCCAGCTCACGGTGGGCGCGGCGAACACCCTGCACGACGCGATAGCCGACTGGCTCAAGGCCGAGGACGCGCTCGATGCCACCCCCGGCGGCGGCCTCATCGACGAGAAGACCGAGGACGCCTACCGCACGCTGGACGAGGCCGTGCTCAACCTCGACATCGTCACCGCGGCCCTGGACGGCGTGCGCAACCAGCTGCTCGGCTTCGCCGCGTCCGATGGACTGCGCCGGCCGGCCAACGCGGGCGGTGGCGTGGACCACCCCGCGCCTCTGCAGGCGCCGCACGCGCTGCTGGCCGGCTGCGTCACCTTGAGCAAGGCACGGTTGCTCGATGCCTTCGGCCGCACGCTCGACGTGCCTTTGACCACCGTCCAGGTGCCCACGCGCTCGGTCCGCACCGAGCGGCCCGGCGCGCTGGAGATGGCCCCGCGCCTGCTGCGGCCGGCGCGCTGGCTGCTGCGGCTGGTGGACTCGGCGACGCCGCTGGGCGCCGAGGGCGTGGAAGCCCGCGTCGACCAGATCGAGGCGGCGCTGCAGGTCAACCCGGTCGCCGGCTTCGTGATGCCCGACCACCTGGACGAGAGCCTCGAGGTCTTCGGTGTCGACGGGGCGCCGATCGGCGAGCTGTTGCACGAGGCGGCCAGCGGCGGCGTGATGTGGGAGATCGCGGCCGGCCGCACCGGCCCCGCGGATGCCGGGCCCTTGTTCGACTTGTCGCCGAAGCAGCAGGTGCTGGGCCGCTTCGCCGCTGGCCTGGTGGCGGCCGATGCCGCGGCGCGCGCCGGGGCACCGGCCGACGTCGAAGACGTCACCACCGAGTCCGCGCTGTCGGCCTTGCTGCGAGCCATAGACACCACGCTGTGGAGCGTCGACACCTTCGCCGCCATGGGCAGCGAGCACGTGGCCGGGCTGGTGGGGCGGCCGGTGGCGGTGGTGCGCGCGCAGCTGCGGCTGGAGCTGCGCCCGCCGGTGGACGTGGACCTGTCCGACCTGGATCGCGCGGCCGAATGGGAAGCGGCCGAGCGAAGGGCGAGGGCGTATGCCTTCCCCGTGCGCATCGGCGAGATCACCCGCAGTGACGACGGACTGCTCGGCTTCTTCGTCGACGATGATTTCTCCCGCTTCCGCCTGGTCGACAAGGCCATCGCCGGGGCCGCCACCGAAAGCGGGCGCAGCCGCGGCCAGCTGGGCCTGTACGCGCAATCCGCCGGCCTGCCCGCCAAGAAGCCGATCACGCATCCCTACATCGCCGGCAAGGACGAGGACGACACCCTGCTGCTGCACCTGGGCCAGACCGTGACGCTCACCCTCTTCATGCACCCTTCGGGCAAGGCGACGCTCAGCTCGGGCGTGCTGCCGCGCAAGGCGCTGGCGCTGGCGCGCGATTGGGTCGGCCCCGGCCTCGCCGCCATCGCGCCTTCGCTTCGAACCGGGCCGGTGCTGGTGGAGACCGACCTGGCCAAGGACGGCCAGGTGCGCCTGCCCAAGGTCTCGGTCTTCGGCAAGGACCAGAACTTCCTCTGGCGCGACACGCCCGCCACCTGGCGCACCGACGCCATCCTGGCCGCCACGCAGACGGCGCTGCTGCCGGACACGCCGGCGGAATTCAGGGAAGGCTGGATCCGCGTCGCGCCCGACAAGCCGAAGGAGGAGTGAGCGATGAGACATCCTGGGTCAACCCCCTGTTGGCGGGCCGAGCGCAGGGCCGCTCCCAAGCCGGCCGCTCCCTGGCGTGATTCGTCCACTGGACGAATCACGTCCGCGGTCGCCCCCTCGGGGGATCGGCCGACGTACCCGTCGGGCGAGGGGCTCCAATGAGCCGCTACGCCTGGCCTGCCTCGCCGCGTCACGAGAACGACGACCATCCCGCCGAACGGGGCCGCTTCGTGCGCCGCACGCGTCGCGAGTTCGACCCCGATGGCGCCCGCGAGGCGGGCCGCAAGGCGCTGGTGCCGACCCGTGCACTGTCGCGAGGTGGGGTCATGCCCAAGGCGCCCCCGGTGGGCGGCGACCCGTTCCTGTGGCAACCGCTCGGACCGGTGAACGTGACGGGCGGGCAGACGATCGGTGCCGCGCGCGTGGCCGGCCGGGTCAACATGCTGGCGGTGCACAAGGACGGCGAACGGCTGTACGCCGCTTCGGGCAATGGCGGCGTCTGGTACAGCAAGGACGGCGGGTCGAACTGGGTCTCGCTCGGCGGCTTCGCCACCACGCCGGTGGCCGGCATCAAGCGCCCCGCGCAGCGCAATGCCTGCGGCTCGATCGAGGTGGCCTTCGGCGCCACCGAGGCCGACGACGTGGCCTACCTGGGCACGGGAGAGACGACCCATTCGTTCAGCGGCCAGCCCGGTCGTTCCGAGGCCGGCATCGGCATCCTGGTGGCACAGCACCCGGCCACGGCCGGCGTGGACGACCCGTGGGTCCGCGAGGCGAAGAACCTGGTCAACGAAGGCGTCTGTCGCATCGCGCTGCAGCCGGGCGGCAACGGCGTGGTGGCGGCCACCACCATCGGCCTGTTCCAGCGGCCGGCCGGAGGCGGCCTGGACTGCGTCTGGACCAAGCTGACGCAGACGCCGTTCGACACACTGTCCGACAAGTGCTCCGACGTGCTGTGGACCAAGGGCGATGGCGCGACGCGGCCCGAGCGCCTGTGGGTCTGGGTGCAGGAGGGCGCGCAGCCTGGCCTGTGGTGCCGCGACGCCGGCGCGGGCGAGTTCAAGCGCATCGTCCCGATGGCCTTGTTCGCCGACGGCAGCGGGCCGCGCGGGCAGCTCGCGCGGGTTCCGGCCGACGTCTCGCCCACGCAGTTCTACGCCCTGTGCGACACGAGCGGCACCAACGCGCCGCAGCTGATCCGCGTGAAGTGTCCGGGCAACGCGCAGCCCACCTTCGAGCTGGTCACGGCGGGCGTACCGCCCATCATGGGGTCGGGGCAGGGCTTCTACGACATCGTGGTGGCCGCCCACCCCAGCGTGGCGGATCGCGTGGTCATCGGGGGCTCGACCTTCGCCGCGACCGAGCCCGACGGCACGCCCATGCTGGCCAGCGGCAACACCGACGACGCCGCGGTGCTGGTCGGCGAGGTGGCGATGAACGCCGGGGCGCTGACCTTCGGCTCGCCGAACCCGCCGCTGATGCTCGGGGTCAACGTGCACGCCGACGTGCACGACATCGTCTGGACCAACAACGGCAATCGGCTGTGGGTGGCCTGCGACGGCGGCGTGTTCCGCTCGGACAAGCCCGGCACGGCGGTGAGCTTCTACGCGGTCAACAACGGGCTCGCGGTGATCGAGTCCAACTACATCGCCTGTCACCCCACCTGCGAGGGCTTCATCGTCGCCGGCCTGCAGGACAACGGCGTCATCACGCGCCGCTCCAACTCGCACTGGCGGCACGACGGCGACGGCGACGGCGGCGGCGTGGCACTCGATCCGCTGAATCCCGGCCGCTACTTCCGCCAGTACTTCCGCGGCGGCTGGGAAACGGTGCCGGCGCCGGGCAGCCTGCCGGTGACGCAGGCCGAGAACGACAAGGCAGCGTTCTACTCGGAGGCCGCCGCGATCGCCGCGCAGCGTGGCGCCGCGAACTTCAGCCAGCTCATCGTCGGCACCCGGCGTGTCTGGTACTCGGAGGACTTCGGCAGCACCTGGTTCACGCTGCCCTCGGGATCCACCAGTGCCGTGGCCAACGCCACCATCGGCCTGGATGCCTTCGGCCAGGTGATCCGCGTGTGCCGCTGGCAGACGCCGGACGTCGCCTGGGTGCTCGGCGAGACCAAGCTGATGCGCTACGCGCGCACGGCCAACGCCAGCGCGCCCGGCACCTGGGGCGCGACCGAGGTGCGGCCGGTCGACGTGGTGCCCGGCGGCAAGGAGAAGAAGCGCCCGCCCGTGCCGCCGTCGATGAACGACGCGACCATGTGGACCGACATCGGGGTCAACCTCGACGGCCCGGGGGCGGTGCGCGGCACGCTCGGCGCCCTCTACCTGGGCACGACCGGCCACGAGACCAAGCCCGAGGTCGACACCCTGTGGTGGTTCGACGGCACCGACAAGTGGGTCCCCACCAAGCTGCGCACCGACCCCAAGGGCGTGCCGGCCCCGGTGGTGGCCATCGCCTGCCATCCCGACTTCCCGCAGGACGTGTGGGTGGGCACCACTGTCGGCGTGTGGCATGGCGTGCGCACCGACCACGGCGCCGATCCACCGACCTGGGCCTGGAACGGGCGGGTGAACGGCCTGCCCGAAGCGGCCGTGGAGGACCTGCAGATCTTCAAGGACGGCACGCTGGTGCTGCTGCGCGCCGGCATCGCCGCGCGGGGGATCTGGGAGCTGCGCCTGGACCAGCCGACGCTGGTGCCCAAGACCTACCTGCGGGCCCACGACGACGACCTGCGCTACCGCGATCGGGCGGTCGAGAAGAAGCGCGACCTGGTGACCGACCGCTCCTGGCACGGCAGCCCCGACGTGCGGCCGCGGCGCGCGCCGGTGTCGCTGGCCAACCCGGCCTCGCTGCCCTGGTTCCGCGGCTCGCCCGCCGTCGAAGAGGAGATGTTGCGTCGCTTCCAGAGCGCCCTGCGCGCCAGCCGCAACGATCCGCGGGTACAGCCCACCGGCCGCTGGGACGCGTACTTCAACGAGGTCCTGCGAGACCTGGGCGCAGCGATCGCCCCACCGCCACCGCCACCGCCCGCGCCGCAGGTGCCGCCGGCCGGCGCCGTCCTCATCGACAACGCGTTGTGGAACGGCGCCATGGCCGTGCCGGCGAACGCCACCGCGGAGCCTTGGGGAAACGGTGTCCCCACCGAGGCCGACCTGGCCGATTTCGCGCTGAAGCTGGAGGAGGGCGATGCCACGCAGGCCTCCTGCGCCCTGGCGCGCGCGCCGCACAAGGTCGACGTGGTGGTGCACCACCGCGGCGGCTTCGCGGTGGGCGGCGCCACCGTGCGCGTCACCCTGCTGAAGTGGGTCGACCCGGCTGCCAGCTGCGCGGCGCAGTGGAACGATGCCTCCACCTGGTTCTCGGCCGACCTGCCGTGGTTCGACGCCGTCAACCAGGTGCTGAACTCGGCCGACGGCAAGACGGCCCTCGCGCTGACGGCCGGCTGGAGCTTCGTGCTGGGCGCGGCCGGTGAGTCGCACCGCCTCGACCTGACGGGCCAGACGATCAACAACGTCCAGCCCGGCATCGCCAGCTTCGACCTCGACCTGGCCACCGCCACGCCGGACAGCCTGGTGCTGCTGGTGGCGGTGATCCGCGTCGGCAGCGACATCGCGCTCGGCGGCAATGTCAAGCTGCGGGACCTGGCCTTGACGAACCCGAATGTCGCCGTACGCTCGGTGCACGTGAAGCTGTAGCGCTGGCGAAAGTCGCGGCGCCGGCAGGAGGAGACAGACGATGGCCCGCACGATCACCATCCAGCTCACCGGCCGCGAAGAATCGCCGACGCTGCCGCCGCTGCTGACCCGGGCCAGCCGCGGCCTCGACGGCCAGCCCGACCCCTTCCTGCCGGCCGACTACCTCAGGCCCACCGCGACCTACGACGTGGGCGCCAGTGCCCGCAGCGCGGTCGCCGCCGCGACGGTGAAGCGGGAAGCGAGTGCCGACGAGCTCATCGTGCTGGAGCTGGCCGATGGCGGCACGCTGGTGACCAGCGTGGCCCAGCTGCGCGAGACGCTGGAGCGCACCCATCCCGACTGGCTAGAAGGCGAAGAGGGCATCCCGCTCGAGAAGCTGCGCGCCACCTGTGCCTCGCCCGGCCGCGGTCTCGGCGAGGCGCTCGGCGGCCTGGTCAGCAAGGTCTACACGCTGGTGGCCGGCGAGGCGCAGGACGCCGTCATCGACGCCGCCCTCGGCTGGCTCAAGGACAAGGGCCTGCAGCCGGCGGAGCTGGGGGTGACCTGGTTGGGCACCCAGGCGCTGATGTGGGCGGTGGAGTCCAAGCTGGTCGACAAGCCCGGCGTCTATCACTGGGTGGGTGGCACCGGGCGGGAGGACCGCTTCGAGCCGCCGCGCGAGGCCGAGCTGGCGGACGTGGCCGCCAAGGGCGAGCCGATGCTGGTCTTCGTGCATGGCACCGGCTCCAGCTCGCCCGGCAGCTTCGGCGACCTGCGGGTGGGCGACCGCGACCTGTGGAACGCGCTCGAGCGCCACTTCACCGGCGGCATCTATGGCTTCGAGCACCACACGCTGTCGGCAAGCCCGATCGACAACGCCCTGCAACTGGCCAGGGCCCTGCCGGCCGGCGCGCGGCTGAGCCTGGTCTCCCACTCGCGCGGAGGCCTCGTCGCCGACCTGCTTTGCCTGGGCGAGTTCGATGCCGTCATCGAGGCCTACGGGCGGCCGAAGAACCTGCCGGGCATAGGCGAACTCGATCCCGACAGCGATGAATCCAAGGCCATCGTCAAGCAGTTGGACGACGCCTACGCCGATCAGCGCAAGACGCTGCGCCTGCTGGCGGCCGAGCTGCGGGCCAAGAAATTCGTCATCGAGCGCTACGTGCGCGCGGCCTCGCCGGCCAACGGCACCAAGCTGGCGAGCGGCAACTTCGACGTCTTCCTCTCGGGCCTGCTCACGCTGATCGGCCAGGTGCCGTTCTTCTTCGGCAGCCCGTTCTACGCGGCCTTCAAGCGGGTGGTGATCGAGATCGCGAAGAACCGCACCAACCCGCACCTGGTGCCCGGCATCGAGGCCATGCTGCCGGATTCGCCGATGGCCCGGCTGCTGCGCGACGCCCCGGTGCGCGAGGGGCTGGCGATGTCGGTCATCGCCGGCGACATCGAGGGCGGCAACCTGCTCAAGCGCCTGGGCGTGCTGCTGACCGACATGCTGATCTTCGACCGCGAGGACAACGACCTGGTGGTCAACACCCCCGCCATGCTGGCCGGCATCGCGCCGCGTATCGATGCCCGCGTGATCTTCGACCGCGGGGCGGATGTCTCGCACTTCCGCTACTTCACCAACACCGGCACGCGGATAGCGCTGCGCGACTGGCTCGTCGCGAAGGAGCCGCGGGCGCTGGAGGCCTTCCGCCCCTTGCCCAACCCCGAGGACTATGCGGCAGCACTCGTCGCCGCCAGCCGCGATGCGCTGGCCACCGACAAGCCGGTGGTCGTGGTGCTGCCGGGCGTGATGGGCTCGCACCTGCGGGCCGGCCGCGACGACCGCGTCTGGTTCGACCCGCTGGACATCGCCGCCGGCGGCCTGGCCAAGATCGCCTGGGGCCGGGCCGACGTCGAGGCCGACGACCTGTTCGAGATGTTCTACGGCGAGCTGTGCCAGGCGCTGGCCGACAGCCATCGCGTCGAGCGCTTCGCCTACGACTGGCGACAGCCGCTAGACGTGCTTGGCGAACGCTTCGGCGAGTTCGTCGACCGGCTGATGAAGCAGACGCAGCAGCCGATCCGGTTGCTCGCCCACAGCATGGGCGGCCTGGTGGTGCGCGCCTGCATCCACCGCCGCCGGCCGGTGATGGATGCATTGATGGCGCGCGACGGCGCGCGGCTGGTGATGCTGGGCACGCCGCACCAGGGCGCGCACTCGATGGTGGAAAACCTCATCGGCAAGGGCGACACGCTGCGCATGCTGGTGCGGCTGGACGTGACGCACAGCATGCAGCAGGTGCTGGACATCGTCGCGGGATTTCGCGGCGCGCTGCAATTGCTGCCCAAACCTGGCTTCACTGACATGTTCCAGGGCCAGAGCGACGGCGGCGAGTTCCACGACTACCAGCAGCAGTCGACCTGGGAAGACTTCGTGCCCAAGGTCAAGGACTTCTGGTTCGGCAACGGCCAGGTAGGGCAGCCGACGCAGGAGGTGCTCGATTCCGCGGCCTGGCTGTGGCGGCAGGACGGCATGCAGCGGCCTGCCTTGCCGGCAGCCTACGAAAAGCTCGCCGTCTACGTCTTCGGCGTGGCCCGCAACACGCCTTGCGGCGTGCGCGAGATCGATGGTCGGCTGAAGATGGTCGGCACGACGCATGGCGACGGCACGGTCACCTGGGAGTCGGGCCGCATAGGCGGCATCGGCCAGTTCTTCTACATGCCCGCCGAGCACGGCGACCTGCCGGCGACCAAGGAGTACTTCCCGGCTCTCAAGCAGTTGCTGATCACCGGCACCAGCAACCTGCTGTCGGCGACGCCGCCGGCGAAGCGGGCCATCGAGCAGCCGCAGCCCCTGGCCTACGACGCCGGCCCGCCCAGCGTGGACGATGCCCAGGTGATGGGCCGCGTGCTGCTGGGCGGCTCGGCACGCAACCGCCTTCAGCCGCGCAGCAAGCGCCGGCTGGACGTGCGGGTGCGGGCGATGGACCTGCACTTCCTCTCGCAGCCCATCATGGTCGGCCATTACGAGCGCGACCCGATCGCCGGCCCGCAGGCGCTCATCGACCGCGAGCTGCTCAGCGGCGACCTCACCGAGCGAAAGAATCTGGGCCTGTACGCCGGCCCTCTCGGGACCGCGACGGTGGTGCTGCGCGTGCCCAACGAGGCCGAGCGCCTGCGCGGCAGCATGCGCGGCGCCATCGTCACCGGCCTCGGCCCCTTCGATGGCTCGCTGGGCATCGCGCAACTGACCGAGGCGGTGGTCGCCGGGACGCTGCGCTACCTGCTGCAGGTGATAGACGTGCTCGGCAAGTCGGAGCGCGAAGTGCCGCTGGCGACCCTGCTGCTGGGCTACAACTCGTCGGCCAACCTGACGGTCGAGGCCTCGATGGAGGCCCTGGTGCGCGGCGTGATGGAAGGCAACGCCCGCTTCTACGAGACCACGCGGCTGAACATACGCGTGGGCCGGCTCGACATCGTGGAGCTCTACATCGACACGGCCATCACGGCGGTGTACGCGCTGCGGCACCTGGAGGCGCGGCTCGCGGCCCAGGCCGAGCAGCACCAGACGGAGCTGGTGTGCCAGCGCCAGCTCGACCGCGGCGAAGGCATGCGCCAGCGCCTGTTCGACGGCGGCCGCACCAGCTACTGGCCGCGGCTGATGATCACCGGCGCGATCGGCGACGAGGCCTACGAATCGGTCGTGCCCGCCTCCGTCTCCGATGCGCCGACCACCCTCGTGGCCGACACCCTGCGCTTCGTCTACGTCGGCCAGCGCGCGCGTGCCGAATCCAAGCTGCACCAGCGCCAGCCCGGCCTGATAGAGCAGCTCGTGCGCCAGCAGATCCACGACAAGCTGTGGAGCGAGGACTTCGGCCGCACGCTGTTCCAGCTGATGGTGCCGCACGACTTCAAGGGCGCCGCGCGCCAGCTCGACAAGGTGGTGCTGGTAGTCGATCGCGCCACGGCCAACCTGCCGTGGGAGCTGATGCTGGCCGACGACCCCACGCGCACCGACGACGACAAGCGACCCCTGTCCTTGCGAACGGCCGTGGTGCGCCAGCTCGTCTCCACCGAGTTCCGCCGCCAGGTGCGCCAGAGCTTCGAGCGCACGGCGCTGGTGATAGGCAACCCGTCGGTCAAGGGCTTCGCCAAGGCCTTGTCGCGGCCGGATGCGCCCATCGCCGCCGATCCGCCGGACCTGCCCAGAGCGCAGGCCGAGGCCGAGGCCGTGGCGCGGCTGCTCGGCGCCATGGGCTACACCGTGCGGCCGCTCACGGGCGGCGAGCCGGCCAATTTGCTCCTGCCGGCGCTGTACCACCAGCCCTGGCGCATCCTGCACATCTCGGCCCACGGCGTGTTCGGCGTGCGCCATCCCGACGGGCGCTGGCGCAGCGGCGTGGTGCTGTCCGATGGCCTGTTCATCACGGCGGCCGAGATCGACGCGATGGAGGTCGTGCCCGACGTCGTCTTCCTCAATTGCTGCCACCTGGGCACGGTCGATGTCGGACGGGCCGGCAACAAGCTGGCGGCCAGCATCGCGCGGCAGCTGATCGAGATCGGCGTGCGGTGCGTGGTGGTCGCGGGCTGGGCTGTCGACGACGAAGGCGCGCGCCGCTTCGGCGAGACCTTCTACGAGCACCTGCTGCGCCGGCGCCAGCCCTTTGGCGAATCGGTGCTCGAGGCCCGCAAGGCGGTCTACGAGAACAACCCGCTCGACATCACCTGGGGCGCCTTCCAGGCCTATGGCGATCCGGCCTGGCGCGCCGAGCCCCAGGCCGAGGGCGGGGACCGCGGCGAGGACGACCACTTCGCCTCGCCGGAGGAACTGCTGGACGAACTGGCCCGCATCCGCGCCACGCTGGCGCGGCGCAGCGATCGCCTGAGCGACCGTGACTCCCGCGCGCAGATCACCTCGCTGACCGCGATGCTGCGCGACCGCACCCAGGCCGGCTGGCTCGACGTGCCGACCGTTCAATCCGCCCTGGGCCTGACCTGGTTCGATCTGGGCGAGTTTGAGCGCGCCCGGCTGGCCTTGACGCGCGCCGTCCAGGCCGAGGATGCCGAGGGCAAGGTGCCCATCCACGACATCGAGAAGCTGGCCAACGTCGAGGCCCGCCTGGCCGAGCGCATGGCCTGGAACGAGGTCCGCGCGATCTTCGAGCCGCCCGCGCCGGGCACCCCGGCCGCCGAAGCGCCGGCTGCAACCACCGTCAGCGGCCCGTACGGAAGGACCTCGGTGGCGGCGATCGAGACCGCCGAGTCCCTCATCGATGGCGCCATCGAGCGCCTGCAGACGCTGGACCGGCTGGTGGGCACCCCCGACCGGCCGCCGTTCAACCCGGAGCGCAGCGCCTTGCTGGGCAGCGCCTACAAGCGCCAGGCCAACCTGTACGCCTTGCGCCTGCTGGCACAGGAGCGCGTGCGGCAGGAGGCCGGCGCGAGCTCGGCGCGCAAGGTGGCCGTGTTCCAGCTCGCCGAGGGTGCGGCCGAGGGGCTGCGCCGCGCGCTGGAGGCCAGCATCTCCGCCTACCGGCGTGACGAATGCAGCGCCGGCAGCCGCGAGTTCTCGGCCTACCTGGCCCTCAACCGCCTGGCCCTGGACGCCATCACGGCCTGGCGCAGCGAGGCGGAGAAGCAGGCCGCGATCGAGTTGGCGCACGAATGCCGCCGCTACGCCGCCGAGAGCTTCGGCCGCACCGCCAGCCCGTGGGACGCGATGATGCAGCCCGAGGCCCTGCTGGTCGAGCGCCTGGTGGACGGCAGCCTGGCCGGGCAGGGCGACGCGGCCCATGCCGCGCTGGAGGAGCTGGCCGCCGCCTACGGCCAGGCGCTGGCCAACGTCACCGTGAAGCCTTCGCAGCTGGACTCCATGCTGTCGCAGATGGAGCTGCTGTCCCGCTTCCTGGACGCCTGCGGGGTGGCCGAAGAGAACCCGGCCTACTGCCGCGTGGCGACCCGGCTGCTGGAGCTGCTGCAGCGCATCCGGCCCGGCCGCCCGCCGCGCAACGACCGGCCGTCGATGCGCTCTTCGGCCAGGCCGGCGGCGACTGCGCCGGCGCCGGCGCCGGTGGCCAGGAAGGCGAGCGCCCGCAAGACGCCGGCCCGGCCTCGCAAGCGCTGAGGGCGCAGCTGCCTACGGCTTGTCGGCCCGCACCCGGATGCGGGCCATCATCCCGTCGTCCACGTGCTCGCCGATGTGGCAGTGGTAGGCGAAATCGCCCGCGACGGTGAACGGGATCTCGAGCTCCACGGCATGCGTCACGCAGGCGCCGGCGCGCCACTCGTCGACCGAGCGGCACAGGCCGTCTGCGTGCGGCACCGGTACGTTGTCGTGCAGCACGCCGCCGCGATGCTCGACCGTGCGGCCGCCCACCACGTCGCGCGACAGCAGGCTGAACTTGGTCTGGTGGATGTGGAAGTTGTGGTCCTCGCCGGCGATGTTGACGATCTGCCAGCGCTCGACGGCCGGCGTGTTGCCAGGCCCCAGCGGCACGCAGAGGGTGGGCGTGTCGGGGTTGAAGGGCGCGATGCTGAGGAAGGTGCCCGGCACCGCGTTGCCGTTCTCGTCCAGCTCTTCGTAGCCCAGCCCGAACTCGATGACGCCGCCGGGCAGGAAGCCCATGAAGATGCGTCGCTTGTGGCCCGGCGCGAGAGGCTGGCAATCGGCCTCGGGGCGGAACAGCGCGTTGCCGGCTTTGAGCTCGCTGCTCAGGCGCCGCGGGTCTCGCAGCGCGGCGTTGGCATCGCCGGTCACCGACAGCATCTGCGGCGCCCTGGCCGAAGCGGTGCCGCGGAAACTCACGCGGGCCAGGTCGATGTCGGGCCAATGGTCGCCGGCCGGGCCGGTCTTGACGTTGGCTGTGTAGAGCGTGGCGGTGGCGTTGTCACCCGCCGGCGCCAGTCGCCCGGCGGCGTCGCGGTGCGCCACCCACAGCTCGACGCGCGAGCTGGGCATCAGGAGGACGCGGCTGGCGCACAGAGGCTTGTGGGCGAGCTTGCCCGGCACATCGGCGGGGCAGGGCACGGCCTGGATGCGGGTGCCGCTCATGGTGCGCAGCTCGGCGCTGGTCGCGTTCGCGTCGGGCTCGACCGCCACGCCGTCGACCGCCAGCACCTGCATCAGCATGTCCTGTCCGCTCGCGTCGTCGCGCAGCCCCAGGTCGTAGCTCACCGTCGCCGAGCCGGTGGTGATGCGCCAGATCTCGCCGTTGCCGGAGGCCACCGGAATGTGCGGATAGACCTGCCCGTTCAGGCTGAAGAACCAGCGCCCGCCGCCGCTGGGCTCGCCGTGCATGCCGAGGCACGAGCCCTGGCGCGTGTCCCCATCCTTGACGGCCTTGGGCTTGCAGAAGGCCGGCACCGCCTGGGTGAGGATGCGGTTGCTCTTGAGCACCTGCGAATCCTTGAGCAACAAGTGGCGCACCGGCAGCGTCTGCAGGAAGGCGCCGCAGTCGGCGTCCTTGCACAGGTAGTCCGCCGGGTGGCCGACGGTGATCACGCCCGACAGACCGGAGTTCAGCTGGTTCAGCGTCAGGCCGTGCAGGTGGGCGTGCATCCAGAACAGGCCCGAGGGGTGGCTCTTCGGGATCTTGATCTCGTAGTCGGTGGACCCGAGCCGGACGTCGCCGTGCAGGATGTCGTCGCCATCCGGCGGCGGGTTGTCCGGGTTCAGCGTCATCACGTAGATGTTGTCGCCGTACGTGGGCGACTTGCGCGTCGGCCAGTGCGGCGAGACGAGCATCCCGTGCGTGTGCAGGTTCGTCGGGTTGGAGGCCAGGTAGTGGAAGCCCCGCTCGCGCGCGTGCTCCGAATCGAGCACCACGGGCAGCTTGTTGACCAGGTGCATCTTCAGCGTGTCGCCGGGCTGCAATTGCAGCCGCGTGCCGCCGTAGAGGTTGGTGCCCGGCGGCCTGGCGGGGCACGTCTCGCTGCCGTCGGTCGGGCGCGGGCAGATGTCGTAGACCCAGCCCTCGGGCTGGTAGGGCGAGAAGGTGGTGATCGGCTCGGGACGCGCGACGACCAGCAGGTCGAGCATGCCGTCCTGGCCTTGCAGCACCGGCAACTCGGCCAGCGTGGCGGCCGCGGCCGGCAGTGCGGCAGCGAGCCACGTCGACCAGACAGCGAACAGGCAGAAGTGGGAGCGCAGGCGCAACGACATCGAACAGCCTCCGGCGGCGGCATGGGGACCGGAGGATTCCAGCACAGGGCCTGCGGGCGGCCAAGCTGCGAGCGTGGGGGAGGGCGCCTCCGACAGGGCCGGAAGGCGGACCGTCGAGCCTGGCCTTTGAAGTTTCTTGACGATTGGCCGGCCCGCCGCGCGGCTCAGTTCGTCTCGGCGTCCGCCCTGATGATGGTCTCGCCCTTGAGCAGTCCCATGTCGCGGAGGTTGAAGCGGTGGCGCTTCCAGCCCTCGTAGGTCCGGCGCCAGTTCTTCAGCGATACCACGTAATACACCACCTTGAACATCAGCAGCGACAGGCGGTAGGGCAAGCCGTGGCGGAGGTCCGCGGCCAGCAAGGACATCAGCCCCTGCTTGACCTTGAACGTGTTCTTCGGGTGCATGAACATGTCGCGGATGGTCGGGTTCGTCACGCGGTAGATGAACCACGAATAGTCCCGAGGGCCGGCACGCATGCGCTTCTCGACAGCACGCCGCGCGGCCGGCAGCTGTTCGGGACGGTCGAGCGCGGTGGCCACGAGCTCGGCGCCGTCGAAGGCGCTCTGCATCGCCAGGAAGACGCCCGACGAGAACATCGGGTCGATGAACGTGAAGGCATCGCCGACCAGCAGGTAGCGATCGCCCGTCGCATGCGTGCTGGCGTAGGAGAAATTGCCGGTGGCATGCACCGCGTCGTCGACGAGCGTCGCTTCCTTCAGCCTGTCGTGCAACTCGGGGCACAGGGCGATGGTGTCGAAGAAGTAGTCCTTGAGCGGCTTGTCGCGGGCCTTGAGGTAGTAGGCCCAGCACACCGCGCCGACGCTGGTGGTGCCGTCGGCGAGCGGGATGAACCAGAACCAGCCGTGCTCGAACCAGCAGATGCTGATGTTGCCCTCGCGCTTGCCGGGCAGGCGCCGCGCGTTGCGGAAGTGGCCGAACAGGGCGGTGCTGTTGTGGTCCGGGTTCTTCTTCTTGGCCTTGAACTTGGTCGCCAGCACCGTGTCGCGTCCGCTCGCGTCGACGACGAAGCGCGCACGCCAATCCGACTTCGTGCCGTCTTCAAGAGTGGCCTGCACCGAGGCTCCGGTGTCGTCGAAACTCACCTGCCGGACCTTGGCGCCTTCTATTGCCAGGGCACCGGTCTTGGCCGCGTTCCTGAACAGCAGCTCGTCGAGCTCGGACCGGCGCACCTGCCACGCGGAATCCTTGGACGGGTCCCAGCCCTCGCTGAAATCCACGTAGCTGCGTTCATCGTGATCGGGCGGCACGAACTCGATGCCGAACTTCGGCATGCCGATCTTCTCGACCTGCTCCCGCACCCCCAGGCGTTCGAACAGTTCCACGTTGCCGGGCAGGAGCGATTCGCCGATGTGGAAGCGCGGGTGGTGGTCCTTCTCGAGCAGCACGACGCGGCGACCCTGGCGGGCCAGCAGTGCGGCGATCGTCGATCCGGCCGGGCCGCCGCCGATCACCAGCACGTCACATTCCTGTTTTTGCATCGCGGCATTATTTAACATGGGCTCTCGCCTTCCGGTCCGAGGCGGCCCTCCCATCGCCTGCCCGGACCGCCCGCGCGCGCCGCGCCTGCCGGAACCACACCCATGTCCACCACCGTGCTGCTGATGCAGCTCATCACCATCCTCGTCACCGCGCGGGCCTGCGGCTGGCTGCTGCGCCACGTGGGCCAGCCCGGCGTCGTCGGCGAAATGGCGGCGGGCCTGCTGCTGGGCCCGGTGGTCGCGGGCGCCCTGTGGCCCGAGCTGCACGCGCAGCTGTTCTCCAAGGCATCGCTGCCGGGGCTTTCCGCCTTGTCGACGCTGGGCCTGGTGCTCTTCATGTTCGTGATCGGGCTGGAGCTGCGTGCTCAGCACGGCATGAAGGCGCAGTTGAAGGCCGCCGGCTGGGTGGGCCTCATCAGCACGGCGGTGCCGATGGTGCTCGGACTGGCCATCGCGCCCGTGCTCCATCCCACGCTGGCTCCGAAGGGCGTGGCGTTCTGGCCCTTCGCGCTTTTCCTGGCGGTGGCGCTGTCGATCACCGCCTTCCCGGTGATGGCGCGCATCCTGAAGGACAGGGGCCTGTCGCGCACTTCCTTCGGCCAGCTGTCGCTCAGCGCTGCGGCCGTCGTCGATGTGTTCGCCTGGGTGCTGCTGGCGCTGGTGGTGGCGCTCGCTGGCGCGGGTGAAGGCTACGCCGGATTGCTGAGAACGACCGGCGGAGCGGCGGCGCTGTGTGTCTTCGTGTTCCTCGTGCTCAAGCCCGGCTATGCCTGGCTCCTGCGCCGGTATGCGCCGGCCGGCGAGGCTTCTACGACGGTGCTGGCCGCGCTCATGATCGGCCTGCTCGGCTGCGCCATGCTGACCGAGTGGCTGCACCTGCACGCCGTGTTCGGGGCGTTCCTGTTCGGCGCCTGCCTGCCCCGCGACGACCGCCTTCTGGATTCACTGGCCAAACGCATAGAGCCGCTGTCGATCGTCGTGCTGATGCCGCTGTTCTTCGCGCTGGCCGGCCTGGGGACGACGCCCGGCGCGTTCTCCGGCACAGGCTTCGGCGCCATGGCCCTGATCCTGGGGGTCGCCGTGGTCGGCAAGATCGCCGGTGGCGCCGTGGGCGCGCGCATCGCCGGCTATGGCTGGCGCGACAGCCTCGCCACGGGGACCCTGATGAACGCGCGCGGCCTGATGGAGTTGATCGTCATGAAGGTCGGGCTGGACGCCGGCCTGATCGGGCCTGAACTCTTCACCTTGCTGTTGCTCATGGCGCTCGTGACGACGGCCATGACCGGCCCGTTGATCAATCTTTGCGCCGGCCGCGCACAGCTCGAGCCCGACCGCGACGCCCGCGTCAACGCCTAGGGAGCCGGCCGGGTCAAGCTCCGCCCGGCCCGCCGCTTGCCGCAATACCCGAGAGCCGCATGGGGCCGGCAGGCGGCTGCGGCAAGATGGGCCGGTGTCCCGGCACGCTGCACGAAATGCCGGCAGCGACTGACGCACGGCCCGTGCCAAGCGATCAAGGAAGCTTTGATGAACCGCCCCGACATCGACCTCGTCTTCGGCCGAGGGCGCCTGCGCATGGCCACGGGCCAACATGTGGAGGTTTTTCGTGAGGAGTCGCAACCGGGTGAAAGGCGGCGCTACAGCAAGCGCTTCCTCGTCACCCAGGCGGGCGACCTGCGCCACTGGACCGAACGCGAGGCCCACATCCTGACGCGCCTGGCCGGCCTCGGCGTCGCGCCCATGGCGCTGGTCGAGCCTTTCGATCACGGCGCGTATGGCCGGCTGGAGCTGCTGAGGACCTACGACGCCGGCGTGACGGTGGACCACTGGGCGACCTTGCTGCCCGTGCAGCGGGATGGCACGCGATATCGGCATGTGTTCGAGGATTGCGCCCACTGGTGGGCGCTGGCGCGCCACTGCCTGATGGCACTGGACACGCTTCACGAGGCGGGTATGGTCCACCTGGACCTGAAGGCCGACAACATCTGCATTCCGCTGGACCCGGAGGGCTTCGACCCGGCCGTGCCCGGCGCGGTGTTGAAGCCCCGCTTCGAGGAGCTGGCCTTCATCGACTTTGCCTTCTCGCTGATCCTGGACGAAGGCCTGGACCAGCCGCTGCCGCTGGCAGGACAGACCGAATACGACTACCAATCGCCACGCCTTTTCAACGCGCTCGAGGCCGGCCGCAAAGGCGACCTGACGGCGACCCGGCAGCTGGACTGGCGTTGCGACATCTTCAGCCTCGCGGCGATGCTGCGGCGCTACCTGCCGGGCTCGGAGGCGTCACCGCAGGGCAGCTGGACCCTGTGGCATCTGGAGCAGGCGCGCGCCCTGATCCGCCGATTGCTGGAGGCCCACGATGCGAACGAGCCGGCGCAAAGGCCTCACCAGGCCCTGATCGCGTTGACGAAACAGGCGCTGGCCGACGCCGAGGTGTCGGCTTCGCTGAAGCGGGGCTGGGTGCTCGCGGGCGACGGCGCATCACCGGCATCGGACCTGGCCACGCCGCTCACGCGCGTCGCCTTGCCAGCCAGCTCCGGCATGCCGTTCCCCGAACCGGAGATGGCTGCGGAGGCCCATTTCGCCGCAGGGCGCCAGCCCGCCGCTCGACGAGCGGCCTGGACGCAAGGCTGGATCACGGTGGCGGCCATCGGGGTGCCGCTGCTCGGCACCTGGTGGTGGGCGATGCAGCCGCGGCCGTCCACGGAGCAACGCGCGGATGCGGCACTGAGGGCGCCAGCGGAGGCGTCGAGCACGGCGGCCCTGTTGCCTGCTCCGAGGGCCGCATCGGCGCCGGCGCTGCCGCCATCACCTCCACCTTCACCCGTCGTGACCACCCGTCCGCCTACCGGGCCCGCTGAATTGGACGCAGCCACTGCACAGACCACGGCCAGGTCCGAGCCACCGACCGCACCGCCGGCGGCCATAGAGCCTGCAAGACAGACCGCACCGCCTCGGATGGCCGCCGCCCCGCCCGCTCCGAAGCCCGCAGCCGAAGAGCGCACCAGGGCGACCACGCGCAGCCGAGGGGCCGCGCCGTCGCCAGCCGCACCGGCAGTGCCGGAAGGCCGGCTGCCGGTGAACCAGGCCGAGCGCGAGCGCGCCCTCGAATGGCTCGACAAGCGCGGCCCTTCGCCCCGGCCTGGCATGACGATGCCGCCCGCCCCGGTGAGCGAGCCGGCTTCGGCGCCCAAGCCTTCAAAGTCGGCGCCGCGCCCCTGAAGCGGTCCGGGCCCGGATGTCGCCCCCGGCGTGGGGCGTATCACCTTGCTTCTTGCAATGACTTGCCACCGATAGACATAAGGGAAAACCCCATACTCGCCGGCTATCGTGGGTCCTTCGACCTGCTGCGAGGGAGATTGATTGAACGACAGCACGGCTTCCATCCCGCGCCAGGGCCTCGGCCCGGCAGCCAGCCTCGTCCCCAGCCCCGGGGTCCTCTCGAGATGGTGGGAGGGCCTGCGCAGCCGGCCGTCGCGACTCAACCTGGCCCTGCAAGGCGGTGGGGCGCATGGCGCGTTCACCTGGGGGGTGCTCGATGCGTTGCTCGAGGACCCGCGCCTGCAGTTCGAGGGGTTGAGCGGCAGCAGCGCCGGCGCGATGAATGCCGTGGTCCTGGCCGACGGCTGGCTGAAGGGCGGACGAGAAGGCGCGCGGCGAGGCCTGGGCGATTTCTGGACGGAGGTGGGGCGACAGCTGCCTGCGGGGATGGTCACGCAAGGCGAAAGCGACGCCATCGACCTGGCACCCGCCAGCAAGCTGCTGGCGAGCTGGGCCGGGTATTTCTCGCCCTCCCAGATCAACCCGTTCGACCTCAATCCCTTGCGCGCCCTGCTCGAGCGAACGGTCGATTTCGATCGCCTGCGTGCCGCGAGTCCGTTCAAGCTGTTCATCGGCGCCACCCACGCCGGCAGCGGCAAGCTGCGGGTGTTCCGGGAGAACGAGCTGTCGGTCGAAGTCCTGCTGGCATCGGCCTGCCTGCCCAGGATCCACCATGCCGTTCAGATCGACGGCGAGCCCTATTGGGACGGCGGCTACTCGGCCAACCCGGCCGTGTTTCCGTTGTTCTACCACTGCGATGCACGCGATGTGCTGCTGGTGCTGCTGAGTCCGCTCAAGCGCGAAGGCACGCCGCGAACCCTGGAAGAAATCGAGGCCCGCATCGCCGAGCTGGCCTTCAGCGCCCACTTCATGCGGGAGATGCGCATGTTCGCCCAGGCCACGGCCTTCGCGCGGCCGAGCTTCCTGACGCGAGGCCGACTCGAAAGGCGCCTGAGGCAGATGCGGTTCCACATGATCGATTCGAACGATCTGCCGAGCCTGCAGCGCACGGATACCAAGCTGCTGGCCTACGGTCCCTTCCTGGAGCGCTTGCGCGAGCAGGGCCGCGAACGTGCGGTGGCCTGGCTGTCGGGTGATGCCGCGGACATCGGCCGCCGTTCGACGCTCAATGTGAACGAGCGCTTCGGCTGAGGCGCCGTCAGCCGGGGGTCGCGACGGCCCTCACCGCGACCCGCTTTCTCTCCAGCGTGCTCCCGGGGATCACCCCCAGCACCGTGTCCATCGCTTCGCTGGCCCGCTCGAGCACCACGCGCCCATCGGCCTCGATCACATGCAGCGGCTGTGACGCGAAGTCGAGCCAACGCACGTCGAGCCGGCCTTGCAGGGCATGCCGCTTGCGCCGCACGCGCTCGCGCAGGTGGATGCGTTGCGCGGCGGTCAGGCCGTATTCAGTTTGGGTTCGGTAGCCGCTGCCGCGGGGGATGAAGGGCAGGATGCTGAGGCGCCGCACGCCCTGGGCCAGGCAATAGTCCGCCACCCAGTCCAGCACCCATTCGGCGCCGGCCACGACCGTCGTCTGCACGTGGGCCGATACGCCGGCGGCCAGCAGCTCGCGCAGGTGCCGGGTGGCGAGGTCGAAGGCGGGTCGGCCGACGATGGTGTCGTGGTGGGCCCGGTCGCCGTGCAGGCTCAGCTTGACCTGGGCCTGCGTCGTGCGCAGGGCGCTCAGCAGCGGGTCGGGCAGCACGATGCCGTTCGTCGTCAGGCGCACGGCGCAGTGACGGGCCTGCGCGTGGCCCAGCAACTCCGGCAGGGCCGGGTGGATGGTCGGTTCGCCGCCGCAGAAGTGGATGGTGTGCACGCCCTGGGCGGCGAGCCAGTCCAGGCGCTGCTTCAGGAGGTCGGCCGCCGGGTGGGCGCCGTCGGGTGGCGCGAGGCAGAACCCGCAACGCGCATTGCAGTAGCGCGTCACTCGAAAGCACACCGTTGAAGGCAGACGCAGGTCCATGGCGGCGACTCTCCCTGGCCCGGCGTGGCCCGCGTCAACGCTGCCGGCTCTCCGCGAGCATGTTGCAAAAGAGTGCGCCCTGCTCTATGGCATCGTCAAGCGCCACGTGGCTGTGCGGCAGGTCGTCGAACCAGCGCCTGGGCATCGCACTCTTGGTGCTGCGGCGATAGTCGCGGCGCAGCATGACCATGGCCATGGTCTTCACGTCGAGGGCGGAGAAGCTGAACGGGCTGCGTCCGGCGAAGCGCATCAGGTACCAGTAGACGAACATGAAGTCGAAGGCGGCGGGATAGCCGACGAACACGGGCAGGCCGGGCAGGGCCTCCAGCCATGTGGCGTAGTCGGTCATCGCCACCTGCGGCGGGCGCTGGTCGGTGCGCGAGGCCTGCCAGGCCTCGGGATGCTTCGCCCACCAGGCCATGGTGTCGGGGTGGCCCGCAGCATCGGGCAGGGCCTCCAGGTTGGCCGAGAAGGTGGCCACCAGCGTCTTGTCGGCCAGGTAGGCGGCGGACGCGAAGCTCAGCATCGAGTGCGGGCCGGGGATGGGGCCATCGACCTCGACATCGGTGCTGACGTAGATCTCGGTTCGAGTCTTGTCGTTCATGCGTTGGCAGTATCCGCGCAGGCCAGGCCGTCGCGCAGCCAGCGGGAGACCTCCGCCGGGCCTCGCTTGACCAGCGCCGTGTTCCAGTCCTTGCAGCGCGGGGGAGGCAACAGGCGGCGCACGTGCGGAAGCCGTTGCGCATACAGCGCCGCTTCGCGCTCGCCGGGCCGGTTGGCATCGAAGCCGATCCACGCGAGGCGCCCGGTGCATACCCCGGGCAGCCAGGGCGCCCACCGGCCTATGGTGGCCACCGCGCTGCGGCCGCAGGCGGCCAGCGCCAGGGCGTCGAAGAGGCCTTCGACGAGGATCAGCGGCTCGCCATGCCAGCCATCGCCGACGCACGTGACGCCTCCGCCGAGGCCGACCGTGAGCATCTTGTCCTGGCCGCGCAGGGTCGTCAGGTATCGGCCATGCACCGCCACCAGCGCTCCGGCCTCGTCTCGCATGCCGACGAGGACGGCTGCGCGGCCATCCCAATCCGGATCGAAGCGCAGGCCGGCAGCGTGAGCGATGGCGAGCGGGATGCCGCGCCGCTCGACGTAGGCCTGGCCCGGCGTGCCTTCGAGCGGGAACGCGCGCGCCAGGCGCTCGGCCGGTCGTTCGCCGGAGCGAGGCATGCACACGGGGTCGCAGTTGAGGCGGTGCATGCACGCGCTTGTAGCACCCACGGGAGGCGGGCGATCAGGCGCACTCACGCGACAATCCGGCCTCATGAAGCAACGCGGCACCGGTGGCCTGGTCTATTCCACGGAAGGCGGGCAGATGTGCCCCGGCTGCCGGCGACCGGTGGCCCAGTGCACCTGCGCCGCCACGCCCGCGCCGCGCGGCGACGGCGTCGTGCGGGTCAGCCGCGAGAAGCAGGGGCGCGGCGGCAAGACGGTGACGGTGGTGCGCGGGCTGGTACTCGATGCCGAGGCCCTGTCCGCCTATGGCCGCAAGCTGCGCAGCGCCTGCGGCAGTGGCGGGACGGCCAAGGACGGCATCGTCGAGGTGCAGGGTGACCATGTCGAGCGGGTGATGGCGTTGCTACAGGCCGATGGGCACACCGTCAAACGCGCTGGCGGATAGCGCCCCAACAAACGAAACAAAGGCGCCCCTGCCGGTGAAGCACCGCTGAAACGCCCGCGCCCGAAGCTGGCGGCCTCACACAGGAGACCGCCATGAACGCCCAGCAAGTCCGACTCGTCCGCGAAAGCTTCGCGCTCGTGCAGCCCATCGCCAGCCAGGCCGCGGCGCTGTTCTACGACAACCTGTTCGACAGCGACCCCTCGCTGCGCGGCATGTTCCGCGGCGACATGGTCGCGCAGGGCGAGCGCCTGATGAGCATGATCGGCGCGGCCGTCGGCCTGCTCGAACGGCCCGATGCGCTGGTGCCGGTGCTGCGCAACCTGGGCGGGCGGCATGTCGGCTACGGCGTGCGTGACCACCACTACGCCACCGTCGGTGCGGCCCTGATCGAGACGCTGGAGCAGGGGCTCGGAGATGCCTTCACGCCCGAGGTTCGCGAGGCCTGGGTCACGCTCTATGGCGTGGTCAGCCGCACGATGATGGAAGGCTCGCTGGAGACCGCAGACGCGATCTAGCCGGAGATGGGACGGCAAGGGCCGCCCCCATCTCCGGCCTGTGGCCGAATGTTGGGCTCCCCCGGGCCCCCTCCAGGCGGGGGTTCCAGTTTGTCGGACAGCTCCCTCCAGCCTCCCTCCGCGAGGGCGGCTCCAGCATGCTGGACGAGCCGGCCGGGTGGCCGGCAGTGATCGGCCCGGAGGGCCTCTTTCCTCAGGGCGCAAGGTCAGCCGAACAGCGCGGCGACCTTGGCCAGCAGATCGGCGCGCGAGAAGGGCTTGTCCAGCGAATCGCAGTGCGCGCTGCGCAGGAAGCCGCGGGCGTCCGGCGAGAGCGTGTCGCCGGTGACGAACAGCATCGAGCGGGCCAGGTGCGGCTGGCGCGTGGACACTTCGCGCCACAGGGCCGCGCCGTCCATGTCGGGCATGCGCAGGTCGGAGACGATGGCGTCGAAGCGCGCGAGCTCCAGCATCTCCAGCGCGACCGCGCCGGATTCCGCCGTGGCCACCTCGTAGCCGGCGCCTTCCAGCATCTCGCGCATCAGCGCGGCGAGCTCCGGCTCGTCATCCACCACCAGCACCCGCGACTGGGGCGAAGTGCCCGGCGAGGCGTGGAGTTCGCCGGGCGCGGTGTCGGGTGCCGCCTCGCCGCTGATCGGCAGGCTCAGCCGGAAGCAGGCCCCGCCGAGCGTCGAGTGGGCCTCCAGCACCAGTTCGCCTCCGTGGGCGCGCGCCAGCGAGCGCGACACTGCCAGCCCGAGGCCGGTGCCTATGCCCTCGGGCTTGGTGGTGAAGTAGGCATCGAAGACGTGGGCGCGCAGGTCGGCCGGCACGCCGGATCCGTTGTCCTCCACCCGCAGCCAGACGCGCGGCTCGCGGGTCTCCCGCCGCGGCTCCAGGCCCGACTGGATGCGCACCCGGCGCGGGCCCTCCCGACCCGCCAGCGCCTGCTGGGCATTGACCAGGAGGTTCATCACCACCTGGCCGATCTCGTCGGTGTCGGCGATGACCGGCGGCAGCGCCCCGCCCAGCGCCAGCTCCAGCTCGATGCCGTGCGTGCGGTAGCCGTACTGCAGCATGTCTGTCGCCGCGCGCACCATCTCGTTCAGGCTCACGGGCGCACGCTGGCTGGGCCGGCTGCGGGCCATGTTGAGGAAGGTGCGCACGATGCGGCCGCAGCGCTCGGCGGCCTCGCGGATGCGCTGGGCGTCGGCCCGCAGCTGAGGGTGGTCTTCGCAGCGCTCCTCGAGCAGGCTGGCCCGGCCCATCACGATGGCCAGCGGGTTGTTCAGCTCGTGCGCCACGCCGGCGAGCAGGCTGCCCATGGCGGTGAGCTTTTCGCTCTGGCGCAGGGCCTCGCGCTGGCGCTCGATCTCGCGGTTGGCCTGCTGGACCTCGGTCATGTCCATCAGCGAGGCGGTGTAGCGCACGGCGCCGTGGACGTCGGTGCGCCACAGCACCATCTCGATCGGGAATTCGCTGCCGTCGGCGCGCAGGGCGTGCAGCTGCACGCGCCGGCCCAGCAGCCGCGGCTCGCCGCCGGCCTGCACGCGTGCCATTCCCTCTTCATGCGGCACGCGAAAGCGCTCCGGCATCACCACCTCGCTCACGCGCTGGCCGAGCACGTCGGCGCGGCGGCGCTGGAACATGGCTTCGGCCGAGGGGTTGAACTCCACAATGCGGCCCTGGCCGTCGGTGGAAATGAGGGCCGCGAGGGCGTGGTCCACGATGGCCGATTTCAGGGCTTCGCTCGCCTGCAGCTCCTGCACCCGGGTGGCCAGCTCCAGCTCGTGCAGCTTCAGTTCCGTGAGGTCGCGGCCGAAGGCGATCACGGCGCGCACGGCGCCGCCGTCGGGCGCGTAGGGCATCAGGTGCTGCTGCAGGTAGTGGCGGCCCTGGGTGGGGTAATCGATCCATCCCTCCCAGCGCTGCGGCTCGCCGTGGAACAGCTTCTCGGCCACCGGCTCGAAGGTGCGGTGGATCTCCTCGCCCATCACCTCGGCCATGTGGCGGCCCACCGCCTCATCCTCCCGCAGGTTGAAGAAGTCGAGGAATTCGCGGTTGACGTAGAGGTAGCGGCGGTCGGGCCCGAGGACGATGACGCGGCCCGGGATGTGATCCAGCAGGGGACGCAGGCCCGCCAGGTCGGGTGGCAGGCCGCCGGTCATGGCGACACCGTGCGAGCGGCAGCCGGGCCTGCCGTGCGGCGACCAGCGAGCGGTGCGGGGCTCATGGACGGCGGCTTCCGGGATCGGCGGGCACGAAGACGTAGCCGACGTTGCGGACGGTCTTGATGAGCTCGGGCTTGTCGGGGTTGCGCTCGATCTTGCGGCGCAGGCGCATCACACGCAGGTCGATCGAGCGGTCGAACACGTCCCAGCCGCGGTGGTGCGCCTGCTCCATGATCTGGTCGCGGTTGAGCGGGCGGTTCGGGTTGCGGGCGAACAGAGCGAGCAGGTCGAACTCGGCGGCGCTGATCTCGATGTCGGTGTTGTCGGCGGCGAGCAGGCGGCGCTCGTCGAGGTCGAGCTGGCAGCTGCCGAAGGCGACACGGCGCGATGGCGGCGCGGCAGGGGCCGGGGCTGGCGTGGGCGCCAGGGCCAGGCCGGCGGCCGATTGCATGCGGCGCAGCACCGAACGAACCCGGGCCAGCAGCTCGCGCAGGTCGAAAGGCTTGGGCAGGTAGTCGTCGGCCCCGAGTTCCAGCCCGACGATGCGGTCGACCGATTCGCCGGCGGTGGTGAGCATCACCAGGCCGACGCCGGGGTGCGCGTCGCGCAACCAGCGCGCCAGGGACAGGCCGTTCTCGCCGGGCATGTTGATGTCGAGGATGGCGAGCGCCGGCAGCTCGGCAGCGATGGCCTGGCGGGCCACCGCCGCATCCGGCGCGCTGTGCACGGTGAACCCGTGGCGGCCGAAGTACTCGGCCAGCAGGGATCGCAGCTCCGGCTCGTCGTCGACGACCAGCAGCGTCGGTTGGCCAGGGCTTTCGGTACCGGGCATGGCAGGCTCCCCGCCGCAGCATCGCGGCGCGCCGAGTTTATCGACACGCACGCCGGTGGTCATGCCCGTTGAGGCAACATCGCCGCCCCGATCAGGAGACCTCGGAGCCATGACCGAACCGATCACCCGCTACGCCGGCCCGCCGGACCTCGACGCCGTCGCCACGCTCTTCGACGCCTACCGCCAGTTCTACGAGATGCCGCCGGATGCCGCCCGTGCGCGGGCCTACATCGCCGAGCGCATGCAGAAGAAGCAGTCGGTCATCCTGGTGGCGCAGGACGAGGCGGGCGCGATCGCCGGCTTCTGCCAGCTCTATCCGAGCTTCTGCTCGGTGCTGGCCGAGCCCATCCTGGTGCTTTATGACCTGTTCGTGCGGCCTGACGCTCGTCGCTCGGGCGCCGCGAGGGCGCTGATGCTGGCGGCGGAGCGCCATGCCATCGAGGCCGGCGCGGCCCGCATGGACCTGCAGACCGCCGAATCCAACCGGCCGGCGCAGGCGCTGTACGAGTCGCTGGGCTGGACGCGGGACACGGTGTTCCGTGTCTACACCAAGACGCTGGTGGCGCCCCCGGCAGGAATCGAACCTGCATCTGAGACTTAGGAGGTCCCCGTTCTATCCATTGAACTACGGCGGCGAGGCGTGGATTTTCACATGCCGGCAAGGTCTCAGACGCCGCGAACCCTCCCGATGAGCCGGAGCCGATGACAAAATTTTGGGTTTGATGCCGGGAGGGGCACCGTGGGCGAATGGATGCGGCGCAGGGTCGTCGGGTGGAGCTGCGCGTGGTTGGTGATGCCGGCGGCTTGGGCGGGCGGGGCCGAGCCCCTGTCGGTCATAGACGCCTACACCTCGGTCGGCATGAGCAGCGTGGCCCTCTCGCCGGATGGCAAGCACGTGGCCGCGATCGCCTCGACAGGCGCCAGCGGCATGGTGGTCATGATAGACACCGACACGCTGACCAGCCGCACGATCATCACGTCGAAGTGGGTGCAGGACGGGTTCTACAAGGTCAAGAAGGACCCGTTCAGGGTGCGCTGGATCACCTCGGAATGGCTGGCCGTCGACTACCCGTTCTCGGCCGAGGCGGTGGACCTGACCGGCCGGCGCGTGGCCGACCTGGGCACGCGCTCCATCGGCAAGGCGCCGGGCTCCCCTGCGGAGTCGCCGCTGATGGTGGTCTACGACGATGACAAGCACGAGTCGCTGGCGATCGTCGACATGAAGACGCGCAAGAAGCGCTCGCTGTCGACCCCCGGGTCCGGGCGGCTGGTGGACTGGGCATTCGACGACCAGGGGCAACTGCGGGTCGCCGCCATGGCGAACTCGAAGTTCTGGGAAGACAAGACCCTCGTGACCTGGTGGTACCTGCCGGTCGGAACGCAGCAGTGGCGCCAGCTCGAGGAGGTCGGCATCACCGACGAGCACTGGAGCGCGTTGCGCGCCTCCTCCCGTTCCGACGAGCTGGTGATCTCCTCCAGCGAGGGTCGCGACACCAGGGCCATCTTCACCTACGACCCGATCAAGCGGGTCCGGGGCGAGATGCTCGCCGGCCACCCGACGCAGGACATCCGGATCGTGGACGACCTGGACGCCGACGAGTACCGTGGCGTGGTGACCTACGGCATGAAGCCCCTGCGCTACTGGTTCGACGGCAAGCTGGCGGGACTGCAGGCCGCCGTGGACCAGGCGCTGCCCCAGCGGGTGAACGTGCTTTCGGGAAATCCGGAGGGACTGGTCCTGGTCTTCTCGTACGGTGACGTGGACCCCGGGCGCTGGTTCCTGCTCGACGTCCCCACCATGAACATGCGGCCTCTGCTGGTGGCGCGCTCGCGCCTGGATCCGGCGCAAATGCGTCCGATGGAGGTCATCTCCTATGCCGCGCCGGACGGGCTGCAGATCCCGGCCTATCTGACGCGTCCGGCGGGCGACGGTCCGAAACCCATGGTGGTGCTGGTCCATGGCGGGCCTGCCGTGCGCGACGAATGGGACTTCGATCCCGAGGTGCAACTGCTGGCTTCGCGCGGCTATGTGGTCTTCCAGCCCCAGTTCCGCGGCTCGGCCGGTTTCGGCAAGTCTTTCCAGCAAGCGGGCTACGGCCAGTGGGGCCTGGCCATGCAGGACGACATCACGGCTGGCGTCGAGCACCTCGTCAAGCAAGGCGTGGCCGACTCGCGCCGCATCTGCATCTACGGTGCCAGCTACGGGGGCTACGCGGCCGTCTGGGGCCTGGCCAAGACGCCCGAGCTGTATCGCTGCGGCGTGACGCTGGCCGGCGTGTCGGACATCGAGTACATGCTGACGGACTGGTCGGACTCCAATGCCGACAAGTCGTCGCGTGAGTGGATGCGCTTCACGGTCGGGGATCGCCAGCGCGACCGCGCGAAATTCGAACAGGTCTCGCCGTTGAAGCACGCCGACCGCATCCGGGCGCCACTGCTCATCGCCCACGGCGACGATGACGCGCGGGTGCCGATGTCCCATGCGAAGAAGCTGATGAAGGCGCTGGACGCGCAAGGCAAGCCGTACGAGTGGGTGATGCTCGACAACGAAGGCCACGGCATCCACTACCTGCGCAGCCAGTACAAGTTCAGCAACGCCATGCTGGCCTTCCTCGACAAGCACATCGGAGCCGGCTCGCAGGCCGCCGTGGATTCACCGCCCGTCGCCGCCAGGACAGCCGACTCGCCGACCAAGCCCTGACCGGATCATCCCGGCGGAATGCGGTTTGCCCCGCAGCGGTGGAGCGCTGCAGGGAGAGTCGCCATGTCCCCCATCGATGTCGTCTACCGAGACCGCCGCCATGCCGGGCGGATGCTGGCGCCATCCTTGACCGGCTACGCCCGGCGGCCGGATGTGATCGTGCTGGCGTTGCCGCGGGGCGGCGTGCCCGTCGCCTATGAGGTGGCCAGGGTGTTGCAGGCGCCGCTCGATGTCTTCCTCGTGCGCAAGCTGGGCGTGCCTGGCCACGAGGAACTGGCCATGGGCGCCCTGGCCAGCGGCGGCGTGAAGGTACTGAACCAGAACGTCATCCACATGCTCGGGATCGACGAGGCCGCGATCGAGGCGGAACTCCGCGCCGAGCAGGCCGAGCTGGACCGGCGCGAGAAGCTCTACCGCGCAGGCCTGCCGCCGCCCGAGGTGAAGAACCGCAGCGTGATCCTGGTGGACGACGGCCTGGCCACCGGCGCGACCATGATGGCGGCCGTCAGGGCCCTGAAGGTGCAGCAGCCCGCCCGCCTGGTGGTGGCGGTGCCCACGGCCTCGCGCGAGGTGTGCGAGCAGCTCCGCAGCGAGGCCGACGAGGTGGTCTGCGCGTCGATGCCGGACCCGCTGCGATCGGTCGGCCGCTGGTACGAGGATTTCACCCAGACCGACGATGACGAGGTGTGTGCGCTGCTGGCCGAGGCGCGGCAGTTCCAGGCCGAGGCCGACCCACGAGGAAACACGCGATGAGGATGCATCCCACGACTGCCGCACTCGACGGCCGGGCCGTCGACACGCTGCGCCAGGTGTTGCATCCGCTGTCCGGCGGCGAGCGCGACCACGATGCGCTGCTCGCGCTCATTGGCGACGCGCGCTTCGTGCTGATCGGCGAGGCGTCTCACGGCACGCACGAGTTCTACCGGGAGCGCGCCCTGATCACGCAGCGGCTCATCGCCGAGAAGGGCTTCAGCGCCGTGGCCGTGGAGGGCGACTGGCCCGACAGCTACCGTGTCAACCGCTACGTGAGGGCGTTGAGCGACGACGCCTCGGCCGAGGCCGCGCTGGTCGGCTTCAAGCGGTTCCCGACCTGGATGTGGCGCAACACCGTGGTCACCGAGTTCATCGACTGGCTGCGCGATTTCAACGACACCCGTTCGGTCGACGAGCGCGCCGGCTTCTACGGGCTCGACCTGTACAGCCTGCACGGCTCGATGAGCGCGGTGCTGCAGTACCTGAACGGCGTGGACCCGGCGGCCGCGCGGCGCGCCCGCGAGCGCTATGCCTGCTTCGACCAGTTCGACACCGACAACCAGACCCGCGGCCTGATGACGGGTCTGGGCGCGACGAGCGACTGCGAACGAGAGGTGATCGGCATGCTCGTCGACCTGCGCCGCCGGGCTGCCCGCCAGGCAGGCGAAGGCCGCGGGAGCGAGGAGCTGTTCGATGCCGAGCAGAACGCTCGTCTGGTGATGAATGCCGAGGCCTACTACCGCTCCATGTACCTGGGCCAGGTGTCGAGCTGGAACCTGCGCGACCGCCACATGATGGAGACGCTCAACGAGCTGGAGCAGCACCTCGGGCGCCAGGGCGGGGACAAGCCGAAGATCGTGCTGTGGGCGCACAACTCGCACCTCGGCGACGCGCGGGCCACCGAGATGGGGCGGCACGGCGAGCTGAACCTCGGGCAGCTGGTGCGGGAGCGGCATGGAGCCGATGCCGTGCTGGTGGGCCTGTCCACCCACTCCGGGAGCGTCACGGCGGCCAGCGAATGGGACGGCATGGCCGAGCGCAAGCTCGTTCTGCCTTCGCGGCGTGACAGCTACGAGGGCCTGATGCACGAAGTGGGGCTGCAACGTTTCATGCTGCCCCTGCGCGGCCATGGCGACCAGGGGGCGCAGCGCCAAGCGGGGCTGCTGAGCACGCCGCGCCTGCAGCGCGCCATCGGGGTCATCTACCGGCCGGACAACGAACGCCAGAGCCACTACTACTTCGCCCGCCTGGCCCAGCAATTCGACGCCCTCATCCACATCGACCAGACCCGCGCCGTCGAGCCCCTCGAACCCGATGCCGAGTGGAGCTCCGAAGTCCCCGAGACCTACCCCGCCGGCCTCTGACCCCGGTGCGGTTCAGCAACCCCTTCCGAGCGCGCGAAGCGCCGCTCCCTACCAGGGCGTGCGCGGATCCGGCTCTGCCGGTCCGCCGCGCGAGCCCCCCTGGGGGGCAGGCCCCGGAGGGGCCGTGGGGGTCAACAACTTCTCCGGCTCTGCCGGTCCGCTGCGCGAGCCCCGTCGGGGGGCAGGCCCCGGCAGGGGCCGTGGGGGCCCTATCTCACCACTTCTCGTGATACCGCGCCTTGGCCGAGGCCACGCAGACGTCCTTGCGCTCGCCCGCCAGGGTGTCGCAGCGCTCGGCGGCCAGCTTGTAGTCGGCCTTCATCTTGGCGACGGCGGCGTCATCCTGCGCCTCCATGATCTTCTGGTTGGCCTTGGCGTCGGCCTTGGCCTTGTCGCGCGCCGTCGTGGCTTCGCGCTGGCAGACATCCTTCGGCTGGCCGGCCAGGTCGTCGCAGCGTTCCTTCGCCACCTCGTAGCGGGCCTCGTAGATGGCCTCGTTCAGCTTGGCCTGGTCCGAGGTGGAGCCGCTGTAGTTGTAGTCCAGCCAGGCCAGCGCGATCTTCTCGTGGCCCTTGGCTTCTTCGACGCAGACGTCCTTGGCGTTGCCGGCCAGCTTGTTGCAGCCGTCCTTCTCGATCTTGTAGGTGGCCTTGATGTCGTCGCGGGCGCCGTTGAGCACCGACTTGGAGTAGTTGGTGGCCTGGGCGGCACCGCCGGCCGCAGCCAACGCGAGGGCCAGCAGGGCATGGGCGAGGGGGGTACGCATCATGGTTTTCTCCTTCATGCGATGAACACAGCTGATGGGCCGCCGGCGGGAAGTGCCGCGCACGACAGGCTGGCCCCGATAGTGGGCAGAAGTGATCGTGGCGGCCAGCGGCCAGTGCCGCGCCGTGCTGTAGGTCGAGCCCTACGAGCTTCGGTCCGGCTCGCCTCGAGCAGGGCCGGCCGCCAGGCCGGCTCGTCTAGACAAGCTGGAGCCTCCCTCACGGAGGGAGGCTGGAGGGAGCAGTCCATCCAGCTGGAGCCCTTCCCGGAGGGGGCCCGGGGGAGCCCACGTTCGTTCATCGAACCAGGGTTCCCGAGCGGCTTCTGCCGCCCGAGATCCCTAGTTCCAGCGCCAGGACCAGATCAGGTCCAGCGCGCTGTCTTCGCCCGATTGGGCTCGCACGGTGAAACGTTGTGCGACGCGGTAGATGAGCTGCCAGGTTCCCGCGGTGGCATTGATACTGCGCTCGTAGCCCACGTACCAGCGGCGGGAGAGCTGCTTGCCCAGCGATACGGTGGTGGTCTGCTCGGTGCCTTCGCCGGTCTGCCGAACGCCGAAATCCGAGAGCCCGATGGCCGAGAGGAAGGTGTCGGTCGGCGACTCGCCTTCGCCGGCCAGCAGCGCGAGCGCCGCGCGCTGCAGCAGGGCCGTGTCCGCGCGGCCCAGGCCATCGGACGCGCGGCCCAGCATCAGCCAGCTTAGCTTGTCGGTGTCGCTCATGTCCTGGTCGCTGTAGAGCTTGACGCGCGGGTTCAGCGCGCTGCCGCTCACCGCCACGCCCACCTGCACGTCGAGGTTGGGCCGCACGGCGAGGATGTCCAGCCGTGGGTCCTCGACCGGGCCGACGAAGGACAGCAGGCCCCGCTCGATCTCCAGCTTCTGGCCATAGGCCCGGTAGGTGCCGCGTTCGGCCCGCACGTCGCCGCGCACGGCGAGCTGCTTGCCGGGGTTGGTGATCTGCAGCGTGCCGCGCAGGAAGGTGTCGATGCCGCGGCCCTTGATGCGCAGCGCGGGGCCTAGATCCAGCGCGATATCGAGCTTGGTGGCCAGGTCGCGCTGCTCCGCGCCGGGCGTCGCGCCGGCGCCGTTGGCGGGCTCCGCCGTGGTGGACACGGGCGCTGCGCCGACCACGCGCACATCCTCGTCCAGCGTCGGCGCGCCGGCCCGGCTGAAGTCGATCAGCCCTTCGTCGACTCGCAAGCGGCCGCTCAGGTTGGCCGACTGCGGCTTCAGCGCCAGCGTCGCCTGGCCGGAGGCGATGAGGCGTCGATCCAGGCGTCCCAGCACGCGCAGCTTGTCGGCCTGCAGCTTCAGCTCGGCTTGCGGTTCGCTGCCCAGCGACGCTTCGCCCGTGACGGTGAGGGTGCCGTCCCCGCCGCGCCAGGAAAAGCGCTCGATCTGAGCATGGTCGCCGCGCAGGCTCACGTCCACCATGCCGTCGTTGAGCTGCACGCCTTGCAGGCCGTTGCGGACCTCCAGCTGGCGGCCGGTGAGGCGCCCGCTGAACTCTGGCGAGCCCCAGCGGCCGCCGAGCGTGGCGGCGCTTTGCAGATCGCCGCCCAGCCGCCAGCCGGGCGGCACCCAGGCGCCCCAGGCGCCGAGCTGCGCGACGTGGAGCTGGAACGTCCCCTCCAGCGGCGCTTCCGGTCCGGGCCAGCGGGCCTGCGGGGTCGTTCGCACGCTGGCCACGCCGGCCATCTCGCCGAGCTGGCGGCCGGCCAGTCCGGCCGTGAAATGCCAGGTGCCATCGTGTGCGGCGAGCGCGAGGCGCAGGTCCGTCAGCCCGAGGGCTCGGTGCGCGGTGGTGGTGTCGCGCACTTCGTCGGCGACGCTGAGATCGCCGCGCTGGCGCTGGAAGACGACGTCCGCATCGAAGCGATCGCCGGCGACGACGTTGATGTCGGCGCCCAGCACCAGGTCGCCCTTCCAGCCGAGTTCGGGCTGTGCGCGGGCCAGCAGGGGGGCGATCTCGAAGGCCTCCAGCTGCGCCTTCAGGGCCAGTTGCCCCGGGCCCGCGCCCGCGTGCCAGCGCGCCTCGCTCCACCGCAGCGCGGTGCCCGGCAGCACGAGTCGGCCGGGGTCGGCCTGCGCCTCGACGAGCTGGCCGTCGTCGTTCCAGGCGACGCCGAGGGCGAGGTCCTGTCCGGCCAGCCAGGGCTGGCCCGAGCCGTCGCCGGCACTGCCCTGGATCTGCTGCAGGCGGCCCTGCCAGCGGCCGGCATCGAGCGGCCTGCCGCCGGCCACCGCCGGTTGCCAGCGGCCGGTGGCTGCCAGCTGCAAGCGCGTGCCGGTGTTCGAGTGGGCGCCGAGCACCTGTTGAGCCCACACCGGTGGACGGGCCGGGCTCAGCAGGGACAGGTCGAAGCGGTGCTCCGCGAGGCTGCCCTGCAGCTCAGCCTGCAGCTTGTCCGCCGTGGCGACCTGCCAGCCCAGGCCCTCGCCCGACACCGTGGCGTGCAAAGGCGTGCTGCCCAGTCCGGTGCCTTCGGCCCTGGCCTCAAGCCGGCGCGCCTGCCAGGCCGGGTGGGTCAAGGCGGACGCGCGGAGCTGGCCCTGCCATTGCGGCGCCGCATCGGCCGTGGCCCAGCGGGCGCTCGCGTCGGCCTGCAGCGTGCCGGCGCGGGGCAGCCACGCGAGCGGATCGCCTTCGGCCAGGCCGCTCAGCCACGGGGCCAGGGCCGTGAGGGCTGGTGCCTCGACACGCAGGGTCACCTCGCGCGCCCGGCCGCTGCCGTCCTGCGCCGTGCCGCTGACGCGGTTGCCCGCGATTTCCACCCGGCCCTGCAGGCTCGCCGTGCCGGCGGCCTCGCGCCTGGCGTTCAGCTCGCCTTGCAGCGGGAGCCCGGCCCACTGGCTGGGCTGGATGGTCGCATCGACCTGCCCGTCGAGGCCGGTCCAGGCCGGCGCGGCGCTGCCCGGCGCGTGCCAGCGGCCTTCGCTGGCCAGGGTGGCGTTGAGGCGGTTCGCGCCCCGCCGACCGGTGGCCGGCGCGCCGGGCCACCACACCCGCGGCTCGAAGTCCTTGAGCTCTCCCTTGGCCTGCCAGGACCAGGGTCGCTCGGCGGCACCGAAGGCCACGCGGCCGCTGACACGGGCGCTGGCGTCGCCGGAGCGGGCGAGCGCCTGGCTCAGGATCGCTTCGCGGGCGTCGACCGTGGCCTGCAGCGCCAGCTGGACGGCCGGCAGCGTGACCGGCTGCGGCGGGGGCGCTGGCGCCGTCGACTTCTTCTTCGCGCCGGCTGGCGCAGGCGGCGGAGCGGGCGGGTCAAGCCGGCCATCCAGCTTGGCGTCGATCCGGGCACGCCAGCGGTCCATGACACTGGCGCCCGTCGACGACGCGGCGCTGGCGGCGGCCACGGGAGCCGAGGCCTTGTCGGCCGGCGCGGTCTCCCAGGCCGGCAGGCCGTCGAGCTCCAGTGCCACCGGCCCGGCGAGCGTCATGGCCGGCAGGCGCTTGTCCAGGGCCGCCGGGCGCAGGCCGGCCAGGGCGAGCTTGAGGCTGAGCTTCTCGCCGGGCTCGCTGCCCGCCGCGGGTGCCAGCGCGCCGGAGCCGCTGAGCTCGCCGCCGGGGGCCTCGCCACCCAGCTCCAGCGAAAAGGCCTTCAGGGTCAGCTCGCCCAGGGACCGCGGCTCGCCTTGCGCGGAGATCTGCAGGTGCCGCAGCGGCAGGCGACCCTGGTCCCACCGGCCCGGCGCGTCGTTCGTCAGGGTGGCCTCGGCCTCGGCAGGCTCCTTCAGGCCGCTGGTGCGTATCCTCGCCTGGCCGCGCAGCTTCGTCTGGGGCGCGCCGGCCTGCAGGGCCGACAGGTCCAGCGCCTGGGTGCGCAGGTTGAGCTCCGGCAGCGGCCAGGGCGCGAACGGCGCCAGCGTGGCATCTGCGTCCAGCGCCGGACCGCCGGCATCGCGGCCGGCCAGGTGGGCGCGCGCCTGCAGCCGGGCGAGCGGGCCATCGAGCTGCACGGTGGCCTGCCAGGGCGGGCCGACATCGCCCTCGCTGCGCACCTGCGCGTGCAGGCCGAGCGTCATGGGGGCATCGGCACCGATCTCGGCGCGAGCCTGGGCTTGCCAGCGCTCGCTGCGCACGCTGAAGGACTGCACGCGATGGCGGGCGCCACGGCCGTCGCCGAGGGCGAGCTGATCGGCCTGCAAGGCGGTCAGCACGGGGCCGTCGTCCACCTGCAGGCGCCCGACGCGGGCCTGGCCGATCGACAGCGACACCGGCAGGCGGAGATCGGCCGGCGCGGCGGCCGGCGTACCGCTGGGCGGCCCGGAACGCCAGCGCGCCTCGGCGGCGCCCAGCGTGTCCAGCCCGATGTGCAGCCAGGGCTCGCCCGGCATGGGGCGGGTGGTCCAGTCGCCGTGAAGTCCTTCGAGCAGGACGCCGCGCAGCTCCAGCGCGCTGCCCCCCGTTGCGTAGGTCAGCCGGTCGGCGGAGAGCCGGTTGCCGAGCAGCGAGCCTTTCAGGCCCTCGACCTTGAGCCCCGGGACCTGGGCCAGCAACCAGGCACTGCCGCCTTCGCTTCGGCCCAGCCAGGCACCGCCGCCGATGATGGCCGACACGAGCAGCAGCACCAGCACGCCGACGGCCAGCCCCACGGCCCGCCATGGACGGCGAGGTGGACGGGCAGAGGCAGGGGCGGCCGGATTCATCGCGCGGTCAGAAGGCGACACCCACGCTCAGGTGCACCCGCCACTGCGCGAGTTCCTGGCCGTAGGCGAGATCGAGCTTGAGCGGGCCCACCGGGCTGCGCCACCGTACGCCGACGCCATAGCCGACGGCCGGCTCGCGCAGGCCGGGCAGGGTGCGCTTCCCATCCGGGTCGCTGGGGTCCGAGGTGCGGCCCATGCTGTCGGCGGCACGGCCGGCGTCGACGAAGGCGGCCCACCAGATGCTGGGCAGGTTGCGCGAGATCGGGTGCGCGACCTCCACGCTGGTGGTGAACAGCAGCTTGCCGCCGGTCAGGCCGCCTTCGGGCGTCGTGGGGGCCAGGGTGCGGTAGTCGTAGCCGCGGACCGAGTCGTCGCCGCCGGCGCGAAAGCGCTGCGAGTCCGGCACGATGACGTCGTTCTTGGACAGCACCCCGCCGAGCTCCACGCGCGCCTCGCCGTAGAAGCCGCGCGGCAGCGGCCAATAGCCCGTGAGCCGGCCGTACAGCCGCGCGTACGGGCCGGGGGCGGGCTGCTCGCTCGCCACGCGCTGCGGTGCCTCGCCGGTGGCCCAGCCGGTGCCCATCTGCAGGTTCAGCGAATAGCCGCGGGTGGGCAGCAGTTCGTTGTCGAGGCGGCGCCAGGTGTTGTGCAGGTTGGCCGACACGGCCTTGAGCGTCAGCGGGTCGGTGCAGGTGCTGTCGACGTAGGTGCACTCGTTGCTGCGCTCCACCTGCACGAAGGCCAGGCGCTCCAGCCGGGGAAGGTCCTCGGAGCGGCCCAGGCGCACGCGTTGCGAGATGGTGCGGTCCTCGTCCGTCTTGAGCAGCTCGTAGGTGCCGCCGAGGAGGTAGCGCTGCATCTTCTCGTTGGGGTGCAGCGAGATCTCGCCGTCCCAGGCCTGCTTGTCGCGGCCGTACTCGATCTTGTTGCGGGCGGTGGCCGCGAAGCCGAACACGCGCCGGTGGATGTGCTCGGCGCTGACGCGCGGGCCCGTGTCGGTGCCGTAGCCCACGCCCAGCGTCGCGTTCTGCAGCGGCGCCTCCTTCAGCTGCACCAGCACGCGCGATTGCCCGACGGCGGCGGCGTCGGTGTCCAGGGTCACGACGGCCTGGTCGAACAGGCCGGTGCGCAGCAGCCGCTCCTGGTAGTCGAGCAGGCGCAACTCGGTCAGCGGAGCGCCTTCGCCGAAGCCCGCCAGTGCGCGGACCCGCTCGGCGTCGTGCACGGCCAGGCCCTGGACCACGATCGTCTCCGGCCCGCCGGCCAGGAAGAGCGGCCCCGAGTCGGCCACGGCGAAGATGTGCACCTGGGGCACCTGCGACCCTTCGCCCGGCGAGACCACCTCGGCGCTGGTGCCGCTCCAGGTGGCCGCGGCATAGCCCTCGGCGTGCAGGCGGGCGATCACCGCGTTCTTGGCGCTGGCCCAGTCGGCCTGGCGGAAAGCTGCCCCGACCGGCAGGCCCCAGTCCTGCAGCAGGCTGTTGTGCAGTTCGCGCGCGCCGCGGTCGCGGCGCTCCAGTGCGTCGCCGAGCTCGCCCTGGATGTCGATGACGAGCTTGTCGACCCGGGCCACCGGCCCCGGCTCCAGCGTCAGCACGACTCGCCGGCCCTGGCGCTCGACCTGGGCCTGCGCCGCGAAATAGCCCTCGGTCTGGACCAGCTGGCGCGCCTGCCCCGGCGCGGCGGCGATCAGGCGCGACCATTCGGCCTCGTTGATCTCGATGGCCGAGTCCGGCGCACTGGCGGCGGACGCGGCCGGGGCAGCGGCTGCGGGGCGGCTGGCTTGCTGGGTGGCGAGCTGGTCGGCGATGGCGCGGGCCAGGTCCAGGTGCCGCTCGAGCAGCTTGCGCAGGTCCCCGGGCGCGACGACCTCGAGCTGAGGCACCGGGCCGGTGGTAGTTGCGGGCGTGGCGACAGGCTGCGGGGCTTCTTCTTGCGCCCAGGCTGGCGCGGCCATGCCCAGGCAAACGCCCAGCACGAGGAATGGCAGCAAGCGTGCCCGCTTCATTTGCTCAGCAGGCGCATCGCTCCTTCGAGCCCGGCGAGGGTGAGCGGGAACATGCGCTGGTGCATCAGCTGCTGCATGATCGCGATGCTCTGCCGGTACTGCCAGACGCCTTGCGGCTCGGGGTTGATCCAGGCGTACTTGGGGAATGCATGCGTGAGCCGCTGCAGCCATTCGGCGCCAGGCTCCTCGTTGTTGTATTCGACGCTGCCGCCGGGCTGCAGGATCTCGTAGGGGCTCATCGTCGCGTCGCCGACGAGGATCAGCCGCCAGTCCTTGTTGTACTTGCGGATGATGTCCCAGGTGGGCGTCTTCTCGCTGAAGCGCCGGCGGTTGTTCTTCCACATGAAGTCGTAGACGCAGTTGTGGAAGTAGAAGAACTCCAGGTGCTTGAACTCGCTCTTGGCGGCCGAGAACATCTCCTCCACTCGGTGGATGTGCTCGTCCATGGTGCCGCCCACGTCCATCAGCAGCAGCACCTTGACCTTGTTGTGCCGCTCGGGCACGAGCTTGATGTCCAGCAGGCCTGCATTGGCGGCAGTGGCGTGGATGGTGTCGTCCAGGTCCAGCTCGAGCTCGGAGCCCTCGCGCGCGAAGCGGCGCAGCCGGCGCAGCGCGACCTTGATGTTGCGGGTGCCCAGCTCGCGTGAATCGTCGTAATCGGCGTAGGCGCGCTGGTCCCAGACCTTGACTGCGCTGCGGTTGCGCCCCGGGCCGCCTATGCGCACGCCCTGCGGGTTGTAGCCGCCGTGGCCGAAGGGGCTGGTGCCGCCGGTGCCTATCCACTTGCTGCCGCCCTCGTGGCGCTCCTTCTGCTCTTCGAGGCGCTTCTTCAGCGTGTCCATCAGCTCTTCCCAGCCCATCTTCTCGATGGCCGCCTTCTCCTCGGGGCTGAGCTCCTTCTCGAGGATCTTCTGCAGCCATTCGAGCGGGATTTCCTTGCCGAAGTCGGTCAGCATCTCCACGCCCTTGAAGTAGGCCGAGAAGGCGCGGTCGAACTTGTCGAACAGGGCCTCGTCCTTGACGAGCGTGGTGCGGGCGAGGAAGTAGAAGTCGTCGATGGACGGGCCGATGACGCCTTCCTTCAGCGCCTCGAGCAGGGTCAGGTACTCCTTGACGGAGACCGGCAGTTTGGCGGCGCGAAGGGTGAAGAAGAAGTCGGTGAGCATGGCGCGGGAGGGTCCGGGCGATGGTGCCACAGTCACGGCTGTTCAGCCTTTGGCCGAGGGCTTGCGCGGCCCGGGGTCATGCGCGGCCAGCCAGCCGAAGAACTCCTCGTGCCAGAGCTTCGAATTGCGCGGCTTGAGGATCCAGTGGTTCTCGTCGGGGAACCACAGCAGCCGCGCCTCGACGCCTCGGGCCTTGAGCGTGTTGTAGTACGCCAGGCCCTGCTGGTCGGGCACGCGGTAGTCGAGGGCGCCGTGGATGACGAGCGTCGGCGTCTTCATGGCGCCGGCGAAGGCGTGCGGGCTCTGGGCGTTCACCCGGGCCAGGTCGTCCCAGTACCAGGCGCCGAGTTCCTTGGCATGCCAGGCGTAGGCGTCGTCGGCGAACATGGCTGTCCAGTCGAAGCAGCCGGCGTGGCAGATGTAGGCGGCGTAGCGGCCGGGCTTCAGGTGGCCGTTCATCCACGCCACCATGAAGCCGCCGTAGCTGCCGCCGGTGGCGAACACGCGCCGGCGGTCGGCCCAGGGCTGCTTGAGCACCCAGTCGGTGGCGGCCTCGATGTCCTGCAGCTCCAGCTCGCCCCAGCGGTGGGTGATGGAGTCGAGGAAGACGTGGCCGAAGCCGGACGAGCCGTGGTAGTTCACGTTCACCACCACGTAGCCCTGCGCGGCGAAGAGCTTGTAGTTCCAGCGGTAGTGCCAGTGGTCGCCCGGGCCGGTGTGCGGGCCGCCGTGGAGCGTGTGCATCACCGGGTACTTCTTCTTCGGGTCGAAGCCCGGCGGGTAGAAGACCCACATCTGCACCTTGTCGCCCTGGGCGCCGGTGATCCAGCGCTCTTCGTGCGGGCCGAGCGAGTAGCCGGCGAGCAGGGCGTCGTTGAAGGTCTCGATGCGGCGCGGCTGCTCGCCCGGCAGATGGGCGGTCAGGCGCGCCGGATGGTCGGCGGTATCGGCCAAGGTCACCAGCGTGCCGGCGGCCTTGTCGAAGCCGCCGAGGGTGCCGCCCTCGACGACGATCTCCGCGCGGCGGTCGGCCAGGTCGAAGCGCCAGAGGTGGGTGCGGCCGCGTTGCTCGGCGAGGAAGAGCACGGCCAGGCCGTCCTCCTCCCAGCGCAGGGGCGGGTTGAGCTCGTGGTCCCACTCGGCGCTGACGACCTCCCAGCGGCGCTGCCAGCGCCCGCCTTCGCGCTCGATCAGCGCCAGCTGGCGCGGCATGGTGTGCTTGCGGCCCTGGTTGGCCGCCAGGAAGGCGAGGCGCTCGCCGTCGGGGCTGTAATGCGGGGCGGTGAGGTCCCAGGCCGGGTCGCGCGCCAACTCGGTGACACGGCGGCTGCGGACCTCCATTTCGGCGATCGCGTGGCAGGCATCCACCGGGTGCAGCGGCGAGAGGTCGTGCGAGAAGACGATGCGCCGGCCGTCGAACGAGATGTCGAAGGACTCGGCATCGGGCTCGGTGCGGCTGAGCTCGAGGCTGGTGCCCTCGAACAGGTCGACGACCTTGCCGCTCTCGACCTCGATCACGAGCAGGTGCGGCACCCGCCCCATGGGGATGAAGTGGTCCCAGTGGCGGTAGGTGGCCTCGCTGGTGGCGTAGCCGGTTTCCTTGCGGTCCTTCCAGGCCTTGTAGGCCTTGGCCTGGGCGGCGGCGCCGCGCAGCTCGGGCCAGACGTAGGAGACGAAGGCGATGCGCTTGCCGTCGGGGAACCACTTGAAGGCCTCGACTCCGGTCGGCACGCTGCCCACGCGGCGGGCCTCGCCGCCATCCGGGGGAATGACGTAGAGCTGGGGCTCGTCGTCCTTGTGGCCCTCCTGCTCGCGCCGGGCGACAAAGGCGATCAGGTCGCCTCGGGGCGAGAAGCGCGGGTGGCCATCCTTGTCGCCGGCGTGGGTCAGCCGGCGCGGCCGGCCGCCGAGGGTGGACAGCAGCCACAGCGAGGCGTGGGCCTTGTTCTCCCCCATGTCGTGCCGGGTGACCGACACAGCGGCCTGGGCGCCGTCGGGGCCGAGGCTGGGTGATCCCAGCCGTTCGACTTTCCACAATGCATCGACATCGAACTTCTTCTTGGCCATCGTGGATTTCGTTGAGGTCGGCCCCGGCATCGGGTGAGCCCGACAGTATGCCGCTCGGCGACAATGGCGGACCCGCTGGTCAGGTGGGTCTTCCCAGGTGAGCCGATGTCTTCTTACGCTTCTTTACCTGCTTCGCCGTCCCGCCGCCGCCTGCTGGGCGGGGCAGCCGCCGCATCGCTGCTGCCGACCTGGCCCGCTTGGGCCGCGCCCTCGCCGCTGCTGGTCGGCGGCCTGCCCGTCACCTGCAACCTGACCCTGCCCGTGGCCTGCACCGCGCGGGCCGCTGCCAACGCCAAGGGCGCCGCCCCGGCCTTCGCCTTCGAGTACAGCAAGTACAACGGCTGGCCGGAGGTGAAGGAGTCGCTGATGACCGGCAGCATCCAGGCGGCCTACATGCTGGCGCCGCTGGTGATGGACCTGGCCGACAAGAAGATCCCGGTCAAGATCGTCTCGCTGGGCCACCGCTCCGGCGCGGTGATCATGGTGCGCACCGATTCGCCTTACAAGAAGTTCAAGGATCTCACCGGCAAGCGCATCGCCATCCCGAGCCGCTTCGCCGTCGACTTCCTCTTCCTGCGCAAGATGCTGGCGCGCGAGGGCATGACGCCCAAGGACATCCAGATCGTCGAGATGCCGCCGCCAGACATGCCGGCGGCGCTCTACGCCAAGGCGGTGGATGCGTACTGCACCGGCGAGCCCTTCGGCGCTGCCGCGCAGCGGGCCGGCTACGCCACGCCGCTGCGCATGACGCGCGACGAGTGGCGCAACTACATCTGCTGCGTGCTGACGGTGCGCGAAGAGCTGATCCAGGAGAACCGCCCGCTGGTCCAGAACCTGGTCGACCACGTGCTCGGCGCCGGGCAGTGGCTGGACCAGCAACAGGCCAACCGCGACAAGGCGGTGGCCATCGCCGCCGGCCGCAAGTTCTTCAACCAGGATCCGAACATCCTGAAGTTCGTGATGGAGAACCCGACCGATCGCGTGACCTACGGCGACCTGCGGATGATCCGCGCCGAGTTCGACGAGCTGATGCAGCTGTCGATGGAGGCCGGCACGCTGAAGGCGCCCGTGCCCTACGAGAAGTACGTGGACGAGAGCTTTGCCAAGGCCGCCAAGGCGGCCCCGATCGCGCTGTGAAGGCTCGTGCTGCCCTGGGGGCGGTGGCGGTGTGCGCCGCCCTCGCCGTGCAGGCCGCCGGGGCGCCCGAGCTGAAGGCAGGGGTCTTCGATCCGCCGCAGCAGGCGCCCGAGCTGGCCGCGCTGAAGGCCACCGATGGAGGGGCCCTGGCCTTGTCTCGCTACCGCGGCAAGGTGGTCGCGCTGGTCTTCGGATTCACCCATTGCCCGGCGGTGTGCCCCACGACCCTGGCCACGCTGGCCGAAGCGCGCAAGGGCCTGGGCGCCGAAGCGAAAGGCGTGCAGGTCGTCTACGTGACGGTCGACCCCGAGCGGGACGAGCTCGCGGCCATGAACGCCTACCTGAGCGCCTTCGACAAGACCTTCGTCGGCGGCACCGGCACGCCGGCGGCCCTGGCCGAGGTCTTCAAGCGCTATGGCGTCACGGCGGTGAAGGTGCCCATGGCCGGCGGCGGCTACGCGATGAACCACTCCAGCTCGGTCTACCTGATCGACCGCGAGGGGCGGTTGCGCGCCCTGATGCCCTACGGGCACGAAGCCAAGGATTTCGTGCACGACTTCCAGCGGCTGCTGGCGGCGCGGTGAGCGCTCGGCGAATCGCCTGGTGGGCCGTCGGCCTGCTCGTGACGGTGCTGCTGGGCGGCCTGGCTTGGGCCGCCCTCGCGCCCGTCCGCGCGGATACGCGTGATGCCTTGTTCGTCATCCCCAAGGGCACCTGGGCGCGGCGCATGGCGGGCAACAAGGTCGAGATCCTGCCCGACCGCATCGACCTGACGCTGGGCCTGGACGACATCCTGCTGCTGCGCAACGACGACGAGGTCCCGCAGCAGTTCGGGCCGGTGGTCATCATGCCGGGGCAAAGTTTTCGCCTGCCATTCGAAGTGGCTTCGACCTACAGCTTCGCCTGCAGCGCGCATGCGAGCGGGCAGATGACCGTGGTGGTGGCCCCCACGCCGCCGCCCGGCTGGCCGCGGCTGCAATGGCGCTGGCGGCATTGGAGGGCGAGGGAATGAACCGTGGATCACGAAGGAGGGCGCGTTGAGCGCGAATGCAAGGACTGTCCACCCGCTGGGCGAGCGACTGGGCAAGGTGCTGCCGCCACTGATGGTGCTGGGCGTGGTCGTCGCCGTCTGGTGGGCCGTGGTGGTGAAGACCGAGAGCGCCATCTTCCCGACCCCGTGGCAGGTGGTGACGGGCGCGATGGAGCTGGTCGAGGACGGCACGCTGTGGGAGCACATCCGCGCATCGCTTTTCCGCGTCGGCGCGGGCTTCGGCCTGGCGGTGCTGGTGGGTATCCCCCTCGGTCTGTGGATGGGCTGGGTCGGCGCTGCCTATCGCACCTTCAACCCGATCTTCCAGATGCTGCGGCCGATCTCGCCCATCGCCTGGATCCCGGTGGCGATCCTCTGGTTCGGGGTGGGCGAGGTCTCGCCCATCTTCCTCATCTTCATCTCTTCGGTGTTCCCGCTGATCGTGCAGACGACCTCGGGCGTGCACACCATCGACCGGCGCTACCTGCGTGCCGCTGCCAACTTCGGCGTGCCGCGCTCGGTGCTGTTCCGACAGGTGGTGATTCCGGCCGTGCTGCCGGAGATCATCGTCGGCATGCGCATCGGCATAGGCGTGGCCTGGCTGGTGGTGGTCGCGGCCGAGATGATCGCCCTGCGCTCAGGCCTGGGCTACCTCATCATGGATTCGCGCAATGCCGGCAACCGCTACGACCTGGTGATCGCCGCGATGATCATCATCGGCACGATTGGCCTGATGCTGGACGGCATCACGCGGCTGCTCGAGAAGCTCAAGACGGTGCGGTGGCGCTATGTCCGGTGATATGAAACCCCCACGCCCCCCTGCCAGGGGGCTGCCCCCCGAGGGGGGAATGGAGCCCCCACGCCCCCCTGCCAGGGGGCTGCCCCCCGAGGGGGCTTTGGCAGCGGACTGGCAGAGCCAGATCCGCGCCAATCCCTTGGCTCCAAAGATCCAGGTCGATGCACTGCACAAGGGCTTCGGCGCCTTGCCCGTCATTGGGGGCGTGAGCTTTGCCATCGGGGACGGCGAGTTCGTTGCGATCGTCGGGCCCTCGGGCTGCGGCAAGTCGACGTTGATGAACACCATCGCCGGCTTCGAGAAGCCCGACAGCGGCGAGGTGAGGATCGACGGCGCACCGATGGCCGGCCCGAGCCCGCGCGGCATCGTGATCTCGCAGCACGGCTCGGTCTTCCCCTGGCTGACCGTGCAGCAGAACCTGATGTTCGGGCTGAACGGGGCACGGCACGAGACTGATCCGTCCGAGAGAGCCGCGCTGGCCGACCACTACGCTGCGATGGTCGGCCTGAAGGGCTTCGAGGCGCACTACCCGCACGAGTTGTCGGGCGGCATGCTCAAGCGCGTGGAGCTGGCGCGTGCCTTCATCGTCAAGCCTGAGATCCTCTACCTGGACGAGCCCTTCTCCGCGCTGGATGCGCTGATGAACCTGCGCATGCGCAACGAGCTGATGCGCATCCTGGAAGAAGAGCGCCACACCGTCCTGCTCATCACGCACGACGTGGACGAGGCCATCTACATGGCCGACCGGATCCTCGTGCTCTCGCCTCGGCCGACGACCATCCAGGCGAGCTTCGAGGTGAACCTGCCGCATCCGCGCCGGCTGGCCAGCCCCGAGGCGCAGGACTTGAGGGATGCCTTGCTGAAGGAGCTCGGCTTGTGACGCAGCTCCCGGTGCCGAGCTAAGGCGGAGCGCCCGCCTCAGCGCGGCCGGGCGAGCTGCCACTCGAGATGCGCGCGCACTTCGGGCCATTCACCGGCGGTAAGGCTGTACATCACCGTGTCTCGTACCGTGCCATCGCGCCGCAGCGCGTGGTGGCGCAGCACACCGTCCTTCTTCGCGCCCAGGCGCTCGATGGCGCGCTGCGAGGCGAAGTTGTAGTTGTCGGTTCGCCAGCCCACGAGCTTCGCGCCGAGGGTGTCGAAGGCATGGGTGAGCAGCAGCAACTTGGCAGTCGTGTTGACGGCCGTGCGCTGCGCCCGCCGGGCGTACCAGGTCCAGCCGATCTCGAGCCGGTCGACCGCCGGCACGATGTCGTGGTAGCTGGTGCTGCCCAGCACCTCGCCCGTGGCCGATTCGATCACCACGAACGGGAAGCGGTGGCCCGCCTCACGGTGCGACAGCGCCGCTTCGATGTAGGCCCGCGTGTTCGCCGGCTCAGGCACCGAGGTGAAGCGCAGGTTCCACAGCTCGCCATCAGCCGCTGCGCGCTTCAAGCCTTCTTCATGCTCCAGCCCCAGCGGCTCCAGCCGCACAGGTGCCCTCTCCAAAGTGACTGCTTGAACGTTGATCATCGGGCTGGTCCGGCTCGGGGCGCGCGCAGCGTCGCCCACTCCAAGGGCGTGCGCGGATCCGGCTTTGCCGGTCCGCTGCGCGAGCCCCCATGGGGGGCAGCCCCCGGGAGGGGGCGTGGGGGTCAACGGTTGTGCTTCTGCATGAAGACGAGCTTCTCGAACAGGGTCACGTCCTGCTCGTTCTTCAGCAGCGCACCCACCAGCGGCGGCAGCGCCACCTTGTCGTCCTGGCTGCGCAGGGCCTCGACCGGGATGTCCTCGGCCACGAGGAGCTTGAGCCAGTCCAGCAGTTCGGAGGTCGACGGCTTCTTCTTCAGGCCGGGCAATCCCCGCACGTCGTAGAAGCTCTTGAGGGCCGAGGCCAGCAGATCCTTCTTCAGGTTCGGGAAGTGCACGTCGACGATCCGGCCCATCGTCTCGGCATCCGGGAACTTGATGTAGTGGAAGAAGCAGCGGCGCAGGAAGGCGTCGGGCAGCTCCTTCTCGTTGTTGGAGGTGATGAAGACCAGCTGACGGTGCTTCGCGCGGATGGTCTGCCGCGTCTCGTAGACGTGGAACTCCATGCGGTCGAGCTCGCGCAGAAGGTCGTTGGGGAATTCGATGTCGGCCTTGTCGATCTCGTCGATCAGCAGCGCCACCGGCTCATCGGATTCGAAGGCCTGCCACAGCACGCCCTTGACGATGTAGTTCCGGATGTCCTTGACGCGCTCCGAATTCTCGACGTCAGCGAGCTGGCTGTCGCGCAGGCGACTCACCGCGTCGTATTCGTACAGGCCCTGGTGGGCCTTGGTGGTGCTCTTGATGTGCCACTCGAGCAGCCGCAGGCCCAGCGCCGAGGCGGCTTCTTCGGCCAGCATCGTCTTGCCGGTGCCCGGCTCGCCCTTGACCAGCAGCGGGCGCTTCAGGGTCATCGCGGCGTTGACCGCGAGCATCAGGTCAGGGGTGGCGACGTACTTGTCGGTGCCTTCGAATTTCATCGGGGCAGTATAGGGCGCCCCCTATAATCTTTGATCGACCGCAAAGGCGGGCCCCCTTTGTCAACACCGCTCGAACGAGAGCTCGAGAACGACCCGGCGATGAAGAACATGAAGGCAACTACCCTCTGGCTGGCCGTCGCGACCCTGGTGGGTGCAGCTTCCCTGGCCCACGCGCAGGAGATCAAGGGCGACGCGAAGGCGGGCGAAAAGAAGAACGCCATGTGCATCGGGTGCCACAACATCGTGGGTTACCAGGCGAGCTTCCCGGTCATCTACAAGGTCCCCAAGATCTCTGGCCAGAACGGCAAGTACATCGCCGCCGCGCTGGAGGCCTACCGCAAGGGCGACCGCAAGCACCCGTCCATGCGCGGCGTGGCCGGCTCGCTGACCGACCAGGACATCGCCGACCTCGCCGCCTTCTACGAGGCCAACGGCAAGGAAGCCAGCGCGGCCGCGGTGCCGGCCGCGGCGCCTGAAGCGCCGGCGGCGGTCAAGGACAAGCTGGCGGCCTGCGTGGCCTGCCACGGTGCCAACTTCAACAACACGACCGATCCGGCCAACCCGCGGCTGGCCGGCCAGTACGCCGACTACATCCAGGTGGCCCTGCGCTCCTACCAGACCGAAGGCAACCATATCTTCGGCCGCGCCAACGCGACCATGGGCGCCATGGCCAAGCCCCTGAAGGAAGACGAGATCAAGCAGATCGCCAGCTACATCGCCGATCTGCCCGGCGAGCTGAAGACGGTGCCGCACGGCAAGTTCCGCTGAGCCTTCAGGCGAACGCCTCCTGACAAGCCGCTGCCCATGCAGCGGCTTTCGTTTTTCTGACGCGGTGTTGTCCGCAGGCTTGCGCGGCGGGTCCTCTCCCGCCGTGCCGGCCGAAGCGCGGGAAACCCCGCGCCGCGTCCTGGCCCGGGCCTTGCCTACACTCGCCATCGCTTGCCCCATGAACGGGGCGTCGAGGAGAGCCGATGCATCGCCAATTCACCGCCGCGCTGATTGCGCTGGCCCTGGCCTCGGGTGCCGCCCAGGCGCAGACCTTCCGCTGGTCCGGCCAGGGCGATCCGCAGACGCTGGACCCGGTGTCGCAGAACGAATCCTTCACCAATGCCATGAACGGCCAGGTCTACGAATTCCTGGTGGCGCGCGACAAGCAGCTCGGCCTGGTGCCGGCACTGGCCACCGAATGGAAGCAGGACGGGCCCTTGAAGTGGACCTTCAAGCTGCGCCGGGGCGTCAAGTTCCACGAGGGCCAGCCCTTCACCGCCGACGACGTCGTGTTCTCGGTGAATCGGTCGAAGGAGAAGACCTCGCAGATCGCCCCGTACGCCGCCGCCCTGGGCGAGCCGAAGAAGATCGACGACTACACGGTCGAGTTCAATCTCAAGCAGTTCGATCCGATCTTCCTGGAGCACCTGAACACGGTCTACATCATGAGCAAGGCCTGGTGCGAGGAGCACAAGGTCACCAAGCCGCAGGACTTCACCAACAAGGAAGAGACCTACGCTGCGCTGCACGCCAACGGCACCGGCCCGTGGATCCTCGTCTCCCGTGCACCCGACATCAAGACGGTCTACAAGCGCAACCCGAACTGGTGGGGCAAGATCGAAGGCAACGTGCAGGAGGTGGTCTACACGCCGATCAAGAGCGACGCCACGCGCGTGGCGGCGCTGATGTCAGGCGAGGTCGATTTCATCCTCGACCCGCCGCCGCGCGACCTGGAGCGCCTGCGCAACACCGACGGCGTGAAGGTCATCGACGGGCCCGAGAACCGGGTCATCTTCATCGGCCTGGACCAGGCGCGCGACGAGCTGCTCTACAGCAGCGTGAAGGGCAAGAACCCGTTCAAGGACGTGCGCGTGCGCCGGGCGCTCTACCAGGCCATCGACATCGAGGCCATCCGCACCAAACTGATGAACGGCCAGGCCACGCCCACCGGTGCCGTGATGCCTTCTCCGCTGGGCGACTTCAATGATCCGGAGATCGAGAAGCGCCTGCCCTATGACCTGAACGCCGCCCGTGCGTTGCTCACCGAGGCAGGCTACCCGGATGGCTTCGAGGTCACGCTGGACTGCCCCAACAACCGCTACATCAACGACGAGCGCATCTGCGTCGCCCTGGCCGGCATGTGGGAGAAGATCAAGGTCAAGGTTCGCGTCAACGCCATGCCCAAGGCGACCTACTTCCCCAAGCAGGAGAAGCTGGACGTCTCGATGTACATGCTGGGCTGGGGCGGCTCCATCACCGATGCGGAGACCACCTTCACCCAGATCTACCGCAACCGCGGCACCGGCGGCATCGGTGACTACAACCGCGGCAACTTCAAGGACGACGAGCTCGACGCTCTGGTGGCGGCTTCCAGCAAGGAGGTCGACCCCGAGAAGCGCAAGGCCCTCATCAAGAAAGCCATGCTGCGCCACAACGAACAGGTGCACCACATTCCGCTGCACCGCCAGTTCATCCCCTGGGCGGCGCGCAAGAACGTCACCGTGGTGCACCGGCCGGACAACTGGCTCGAGTGGCAGTGGATCAAGATGTAGGGCCCCCACGCCCCCTTCCGGGGGCTGCCCCCCAGGGGGCGCTTGCAGCGGACCGGCAGAGCCGGAGCCGCGCAAGAAGCTTGGCTAATCCCGGGTCGCGCGTTGGCGAACCCTGTCGAGGTAGGCGATGCCGTCGGGCGGCAGGCCGCTGCGCTGGGACTCCCAGAGCATCTCGCCCAGGCACTCCATCACCTCGTGCTGGGCCTCGTGAAGCGAGCCGCGCCGGGCGGCCAGCAGTTCCACGGCCTGGCGGATGCCGCGGGGCTGGTCGATCGAGACCTGCTCGCTGATCGTCAGGTGCATCGCCAGGTGCAGGAAGGGGTTGGTGCGGCCCGCCTCCACGCTGTACTCGGCGGCCAGTGCGGCCTCCACGTCGGCCAGATCGGCGGCGTATTCGGGGTGCTCGTCGACCCAGCCGCCGGCCAGCGTCTCTATCGGTGACAGCGGCGTGCGCTGCTTCTGCTTCGCGGCCACTTCGCAGAAGAAGCGCCGCACGTCATGCTGGGAGGGCTGGAACATTCGACAATTGTCGCCTTTCGTGTCTTACCACCTCCCCATGCAGGTCACCACCGAACAACTCTTCACCGAAGCCCGCACCGCGCGAGCCTATCTAACCGGCGAGGTGCCCGACACCACGCTGCGCGCGCTTTACGACCACGTGAAGTTCGGTCCGACCTCCGGCAACTGCACACCGCTGCGCATCGTCTTCGTTCGCACGCCCGAGGCGCGCGAGCGTCTGGCGGTGTGCATGAACCCGGGCGGCAACCAGGCCAAGGTGCGCGAGGCGCCGGTCAGCGCCATCCTCGGCATGGACCTGGATTTCGTGGCGCAGTTGCCGAAGCTGTTCCCCCACACCGATTCACGCGCCTGGTACGCCGGCAATCCGGCCAAGGTGACCGACGCGGCCTTGCGCAACTCGCACATCCAGGTTGGCTACTTCATCATCGCGGCGCGTGCGCTGGGGCTGGATGCCGGTCCCATGGGAGGCTTCGATGCCGGTGCCGTGGATGCGGCCTTCTGGCCCGCCACGCCACGGCGCAGCATCGTCGTCTGCACGCTCGGTCATGCCGATGCGAGCCGGCAACGCCCTCGCGACCCGCGGCTGAGCTTCGAAGAGGCCTGCATCCTGGCCTGACAACAGGGCAGCGGAGGGGAGCGGATCGTGGGTCGAACGCATCCGCTCACCGCGCTCACGACTGGTCACGTTAGCTGTAGGAGCCTGCCGACAGCAGCTCGTGGCCTCGTCTCATGGCAGGCCTTCGGTCAACCCTTCAAGCTGAGGGCCATGGACAAACCGACCTACCCCCAAGCGAACTTTTCCGCCCTGGACGACGAGCGCGACACGGCTGCCCGGAGTTCCATGGATCTGCCACTCGATCGCGCCACGGCCCGGTGGGAGAGCCCCGGCAAGCGCAAGTTCATTCCCGCCGTCGTGATCGGTGTCGCCGTGGTGGGACTGGCCGTGGGCATGGACTACAAGTTCAGCCACAAGTCCGAGCAACCCACGACGACCTTGGCCCAGGGCCCGGCCGTCGAGTCGATGATCAACCAGGCCCCGCCGTCGGCGGGCTCGACCAGCAGCGAAACGACCACTTCGCAGCCGGCCGAACAGTCCGCCGCTGTACCGCCCCCGGACACCACGCCGGCCGCCGCGCCGCCGCCGCCGCCCACCCCGGCGCCGCGCGCCGAACGTGCCGAGCGTGCGGCTCCTCGCGCCGTGACTCCGGCCCCGCGCCCTGCGGTGCCGGATCCGGAACCGATGGCCGCGCCGCGCAGCATGCCCGCCGAAATGCCTGCGACGCCAGCGCCACCGGTGGTGACGCCCACTCCGGCTCCCGAGATGCCCGCGCCCGCGCAACAGGCGATCCAGCCGCCATCGCCGATGCCTGTCCCGCAACCGACGCCCGAGGCGCCGAGCAGCGACAAGCCCAGCGGCAACTGACCCCTGAGCTCGTGATCTGACCAAGAAGGCGGCCCCGTGCCGCCTTTTCTTCTATGGGCCCGGGCGAGCTCACGCACCTTGGGCGCTTGCCGTTCAGGCTCCCCCGGGCCCCCCGTCGTCCGCCGCATGCCAGCCGGTGCCTCCCGGTCGCTCGGCCTGGCGCGCGCGCTCCTGGGCAAACAATTCCTCCAGCTGCTGCCGGCCCAGCTTGGCCAGGGCGATGAGGTTGGCCTGGTCACCGCCGTAGTGCGGGGCCATGCGGTGCAACTGCCCGATGCTGTGACGGCGGAACTTCATGGCCAGCGTGCGAGCCTGGTGCGGCTCGAAGCCGACGGTCTCGAGCACCGTTCGCCCGGACATCAAGGCGGCATCGAAGGTCTCGCGTTCGACGTGCTCCACCCCCCGCCGGTGCAGTTCATACCAATGCTGCGCGTTGCGGGCCCGCACGACCAGCTTCAGCTCGGGGAAGTGCTGGCGCGCCACGTCCACCACCTTCAGGCTCTGCTCCATGTCGTCTATCGCCACCACCAGCACCCTGGCGGTCGCAGCGCCGGCGACGCGCAGCAAGTCGAGCCTCGTCGCATCGCCGTAGAAGACGCGCCAGCCGAACTTGCGCAGGCTCTCGACCTGCTCGGCGTCGTGCTCGAGCACCGTGGCCCGCAGGCCGTTGGCAAAGAGCAGGCGGCCGACGATCTGCCCGTAGCGTCCGAAGCCCGCGATGATGATGGGCGCGTCCTGCGCTTCCGAGATCGGCTTGGGCCCTTCGCCACCACGCCGGTCACCGAGGTGGCTGGCCCACCAGCGGTCTGCGGCGACCAGCAGCAAGGGCGTCAGCAGCATGGACAGCGCCACCGCTGCGACCAGCAATGACGAGGTCTGCGCCTCGATCACCCCCGCCTGGGCCGCGGCCTGGAAGACGACGAAGCCGAATTCGCCCCCTTGCGCGAGCAGGATCACGAACACCGCCCGCTCGGCCGGGGGAATGGGCATCAGGCGTCCCATGGCCCAGAGCACGACCGTCTTGAGCAGGAGGAAGCCTGCGACGATGCCCGCCACCCACCAGGGATGGGCCCACACCGCACCGAAGTCGATGCTCATGCCGACCGCGATGAAGAACAGGCCCAGCAGCAGGCCCTTGAAGGGCTCCAGGTCGGTCTCCAGCTCGCGCCGGTATTCGCTCTCGGCCAGCAGCACGCCAGCGAGGAAAGCCCCCAGCGCCATCGACAGCCCGACCGCCTGCATCAGCGACGCCGTGGCCACCACCAGCAGCAGCGAGGCGGCGGTGAAGATCTCGGGGGTCTTGCTGCCCGCGATCCAGCGCAGGGCCGGGCGCAGCAGCAGCCGCCCGCCGAGCACGATGAGCGCGATCACCGCCACGGCCTTCAGCGCCCCCAGCCAGCCGCCGCCCTGGGCGTGCTCGCCGGCGAGCATAGGCACCAGCGCGAGGATGGGGATGGCCGCCACATCCTGGAACAGCGCGACGCTGAGCACGCTTTGGCCCGAGGTGGTCGCCATCAGGTTGCGTTCGGCCAGCACGCCCAGGCCGATGGCCGTGGACGACAGCGCCAGCCCGAGCGCAGCCACCAGCGCCAGCCGCCATTCCGCACCCAGGGCCACGGCGGCGCCCCACATGAGCGCTGCCGAGCCCAGCGTCTGCACGGCACCCCAGCCGAAGATGGGCCGGCGCAGGGCCCACAGTCGCTGCGGCTCCAGCTCCAGCCCGACCAGGAACAGCATCAGCACCACGCCGAATTCCGCGAAGTGCAGCATCGTCTGCGGATCGGTCACCAGGTGCAGGCCCCAGGGGCCGATGACGATGCCGGCGGCCAGGTAGCCGATGATCGAGCCGAGCCCGGCCAGGCGCGCCAGCGGCACGGCCAGCACGGCGGCGCCGAGGTAGACCAGGCTGGTCAGCAGCCAGCTGGTGGAGGAGGCGTGCGAAGCGGCTTCCATCAGTCCTCCGGCCGGTCCCCGGCGGGGACGATGCAGCTGGTGTCGGCTTCGAGCTCGGCGAGCTCGGGCCAGTCCGGGTAACGGGCAAGACGATCGGCGTACAGCCCCGCGTGGGCGACCAGGTCCGACTGAGGCACCCGGTGCGCGCCGTGCATCACCATCGGCGGCAGGAAGCGCATGCCGGCCAGCGCGGCGGTCTGCTCGGCCGGTGGCCAGAAGGCATCGATGAAGTGCCGGTTGTGCCCGCTGGGGTGGTAGGCGGATTCGCCGCCGCCGGTGCTCACGACCAGCCACAGGTCCTTGCCTCGCAGGGCCGTGCCGCCCGGGCCGTAGGCCCAGCCCCAGCCGAAGACCTCGTCCAGCCACAGCTTGAGCAGCGGCGGCATGCCGTACCAGTAGAACGGGTACTGCCAGACCACCAGCCGCGCCGCGGCCAGCGCGGCACGCTCGGCCTCCACGTCGATCAGGTAGTCGGGGTAGAGGCGGTACAGGTCCCGCACGTCGGCCCGACCGGGCGGCAGGGCGCGCGCCGCCTGCAGCAGGGCACTGTTGACGCGGGAATGCTCGAGGCGCGGATGAGCCGCGAGCACGACGATCTCCGGCGGAGTCGGGGCGGGTGGAGGCATGGGTTGATCCGGGTCGGTCCGGGCGGGACCGGCCGTTACCATACCCGCGAAACCGATGGCAGCAGGAGGATCGAGCGCATGCCGGTGATCGCGATCGCGAATCCCAAGGGGGGCGTGGGCAAGAGCACGCTGGCCACCAACCTGGCCGGCGCCTTTGCGCGCCAGGGCCATGCGGTGATGCTGGGCGACCTGGATCGCCAGCAGTCGGCCCGCCAATGGCTGAAGCTTCGGCCCGATGCCGCGCCACGCATCACCCACTGGGAAATTCGCGAGGACACAGGCCAGGTGCGCCCGCCGAAGGGCACGACCCACGTGGTGATAGACGCCCCGGCGGCGTTGCACGGCAAGAAGCTCAGTGCGCTGCTGAACGTCACCGACATCATGCTGGTGCCCCTGCAGCCCAGCTTGTTCGACATCCAGGCCACGCATGCCTTCCTGTCGGAGCTGCGCGAGTTCCCGAAGAGCGCGCGCATCCGCCTCGGGCTGGTCGGCATGAGGGTGAAGGACCACACCATCTCGCAGGAGCGGTTGCAGGAGTACGCCGCGACGCTGAACGCGCCCATGGTGGCCACGCTGCGCGACACGCAGAACTACGTCCACGTGGCCGCGCACGGGCTGACCGTGTGGGACATAGCGCCCAGCCGTGTCGAGCGCGACCTCGCGCAGTGGGAGCCGCTGCTGGAATGGGTGGCCCGCGCATGACGGCGCGCATCCCGCGCCTGGCCGATCTCGCCGGCCTCGTCGGCGAGGAACTCGGGGTGAGCGACTGGATCACCATCGACCAGGCCCGCATCGACGCCTTCGCTGAAGCGACCGGCGACCACCAGTGGATCCACGTCGACGCCGAGCGCGCGGCCGCCGGCCCCTTCGGCCGCACCGTGGCCCACGGCCTGCTCACCCTTTCGCTGCTGCCCTGGTTCTACGCCAGCGCCTACGGCATAGACGACGTTCGCATGGGACTGAACTACGGCTTCGACAAGGTGCGCTTTCCGGCACCCGTCCCGGTGGGCAGCCGGCTGCGTGCGCGATTTCGCCTGCTCGCGTTCGAACCGCTTGCCGGAGGCGGTGCGCAGATGAAGGTCGAGGTGAAGGTGGAGCGGGAAGGCGGCGACAAGCCGGTGTGCGTGGCGGAGTCGATCTCGCGTTGCTTTGCCTGACCGCGCTACGATCGCCGCAGGGCAAAACAACAAAGGCGCCATGAAAGTCCTGCTGGTCGACGACCACCCCCTGATCCTGTCCGCCCTGAAGGCGATGATCGAGAACCTCGTGCCGGGGGTGGTGGTCAACGCCGTGTCCAGCGCCAAGGAGGCGCGCTTCACGCTGAAGGTGCAGCGTGACCACGACCTGATGCTGCTCGACCTGCAGCTCGGCGACGCCAACGGCTTCGACCTCCTGACCGAAGTCCGCAAGACCGACCCCGAGCTGTCGGTCGTCGTGCTGAGTTCGTCGGACCGTGCCAGCGACGTCATCCAGGCGATCGACCTGGGGGCCATGGGCTTCCTGCCCAAGCGCATGACCACTGAGGACCTGGCCGATGCCATCCGGCTGGTGATGGCCGGCGGCATCTTCGTGCCCACGATGAGCGTCAACCCCGTGCGCGACGCCGACGAGCCGGCGCCGGCCGCGGCGGCCGCACCCGCCGGCGGCGGCGATAGCCTGCCGTCCTTCGAGGAACTCGGCATCACCCCGCGGCAGGCCGACGTGCTGACCCTGCTGCTGCAGGGCAAGTCCAACAAGGACATCGCCCGCCGCCTCGGCTTGTCCGTCGAGACCATCAAAGACCACGTGCAGGCGGTGCTGCGCGCACTGGGCGTCAGCTCACGCACGCAGGCCGTGCTGGCGGTCGGCCAGATGACCCAGAGGCGACGGAATAAATAGGGCCCCCACGCCCCGTCCCGGGGCTGCCCCCCGAGGGGAAGCTCGCGCAGCGGAAGGAACGTTGGCCCCCACGCCCCCTCCGGGGGCTGCCCCCCAGGGGGGCTCGCGCTGCGGACCGGCAGAGCCGGATCCGCGCACGCCCTGGGTTGGGGAGGTCGGGCCAGGGGGCGGGCGACGACTGAGGGGTCGTGGCTTGCGCCAGATCAAACGCGGCGGCGGCAGCCCGCCTTGACGGAAGGCATCTCCGCCGAAAATAGGTGCATTCAATTTGCACCTTTCCATGGCCTGCCCCGATCTCGTTGGCGCGACTGGCGTCAGCAAAAGCACCACCGCCTCGATGCCGTTGTATGCGGCGCCGATCAAGATCTACCCGCGCAGCGTCACCGGTCGCTACGACCGTTGGCGATGGGTGATGGTGTGGCTCACCCAGGCCTTCTTCTACGGCATGCCCTGGCTGGCCTGGAACGGGCGCCAGGCCATGCTGTTCGACCTGGAGACGCGGCGCTTCTATGTCTTCGGGCTGATGTTGTTCCCGCAGGACTTCATCTACCTCGCCGCGCTGCTGGTCATCAGCGCCCTGGGCCTGTTCCTGTTCACCGCGGTGGCCGGGCGGCTGTGGTGCGGCTACGCCTGCCCGCAGACGGTCTACACGGAAATGTTCATGTGGATAGAGCGCCGGCTGGAGGGCGACCGCGGCGCGCGCATGCGGCTGGACAAGGCGCCCTGGAGCCTCGAAAAGCTGTGGCGCAAGGGCGGCAAGCACCTGGCCTGGGGACTGCTGGCCCTGGCCACCGGCTTCAGCTTCGTCGGCTACTTCACCCCCATCCGTGAACTGGCGAGCTCCGCCGCGGGGCTGCAGCTTTCGGGCTGGACGGTGTTCTGGATCCTGTTCTACGCCGGTCTCACCTACGGCAACGCCGCCTGGGTGCGCGAGCAGATGTGCAAGTACATCTGCCCCTACGCGCGCTTCCAGAGTGCCTTGATCGACAAGGATTCGCTGATCATCACCTACGACGCGACGCGCGGCGAGCCTCGCGGCTCGCGTCCGCGCCACACCGAGGCACGCGCCATCGGCCGAGGTGACTGCGTGGACTGCACCCTGTGCGTCCAGGTCTGCCCGACGGGCATAGACATCCGCAAGGGCCTGCAGAACGAGTGCATAGGCTGCGCCGCCTGCATAGACGCCTGCGACGGGGTGATGGACAAGCTGGGGGCGCCGCGCGGCCTCATCCGCTACGCCACGGCCCAGGGCATGGAGCGCGGCTGGACGCGACTGCAGATGCTGCGCCGCGTGCTGCGGCCGAGGGTGCTGGTCTACTTCACCGTGCTGTCGGCCGTGAGTCTCGCCTTCGTGCTCTCGCTTGCAACCCGCGCCCCCTATCAGGTCGACGTGCTCAAGGACCGCGCTGCGCTGGCGCGCCAGGGCGAGGATGGCGGCATCGAGAATCTGTACCGCATCCACATCGGCAACCGCAGCGAGCAACGGCAGACCGTGCGCCTGCAGGCCTCCGGGCTGCCGGGTCTGCAGGTGCTCGATGCCAGCGAAGTGGTGCTGGAGCCGGCGGGGATCGCCTCGCTGCCCGTGCGGCTGGGACTGCCGCAGGATCAGGCCGCGGCTGCAAGCCGGGGCTCTCATGCCGTGCAGCTGACGGTCAGCCGCGTGGACGGCCGAAAGAGCGACCAGGCCAGCGCGGCAGCGAGCTTCTACGTGCCGGAGTGAGGCCTCAGCAACGACCCTGAGGGGCCTCGCGCCGCGGCAACAAGGTTTGTGTTGTCGCAAAACCTCTTCGTCGAAGGCTCTCCACAGTCGGGTGCATGGACCTGGAGGACGACACCATGCTGCCGACCCACACACCGACTCACTCGCTGCCCGCCTTGCCGCAAGCGCTCGAATCGCGCGGCTGGAGCGTGGAACTCGCGCCACCCCTGTCGGAGGCCGAGCTGCTGCGCCGGGCCTTCGCACCGGCGATCTTGTCCGATGCCGTCGTGGCGCATCTCCTCGATGCGGCGCGGCTCGTGCGCTGCGCGCCGGGCCCCTTCCTCATCGCCACGCCCCGCCGTCCCGAGCCTTCCTGGTGGCTGCTCGCGCGGGGTCGGATCGCGCTGGGCGCGCGAGCTCCTTCCGGACAGTTCGTCGAGCGGCGCGGCATCGCCCCGGGCGAATGGCTGGAGACGGCCGGCGCGATGTCGGCCCCGGGCACCTGGCTGGAGGCGGCCGAATGCCGCACCGCGGTGGAGTTGCTGGCCATCCCGCTGGATTCGCTGAACGAGGCCTGCGCGATCGATCCGGCCTTCCCGCAGGCCTACGCCGCCGTGCTGGCGCGTCGCATCCGCGAACTCAACGACAACCTGCAGGACCTGACCGGGGCCGACGTGACCGGTCGCGTGGCGCGCTGGCTGCTGCGGCAAGCCTGCGAGAAGGATGTGGATGGGCTCACGCAGCTGCGGCTGACCGAGCGCAAGCAGGCCATCGCACGCCACCTCGGCACGACCTCGGAGTCGCTTTCGCGGGCGTTCAGGCGCCTGACCGATGACGGCTTGATCGCGGTGCGCGGCTACGACGTCACCCTGCATGACCTCGATGGCCTGCAGCGCCTGGCCTATCCGGCGGTGTGAACGCGAGGGGGTGGCGCCTCAGGCCGGCGTATAGGCGATGCGCACGTAGATGGGCGCGAAGGCCTCGGCCTGGGTGATCTCGAGCAGGCGCTCGCGCGCCAGCTCCAGCATGGCGATGAAGGTCACCACCATCACCGGGGTGCCCCGGCTGACGTCGAACAGGTCCTGGAACTCGACGAAGCGCTCGCCCTGCAGGCGGCGCAGCACCACGCTCATGTACTCGCGCACCGAGAGCTGCTCGCGCGAGATCTTGTGGTGCTGGTGCAGCTTGGCCCGCTTGAGGATGTCGAGCCAGGCGTCGCGCAGTTCGTCCACCGAGACATCCGGGAAGCGGGGAGCGAGCGACTGCTCGACCGTGACCTGGGCACGCCAGAAGTCGCGGCCCATCTGGGGCAGGGCGTCCAGGCGCGCGGCGGCCAGCTTCATCTGCTCGTACTCGAGCAGGCGGCGCACCAGCTCGGCCCGGGGATCCTCGGGCTCGGCGCCGTCGTCCGTCTTCTTGGGCGGCAGCAGCATGCGCGACTTGATCTCGATCAGCATCGCGGCCATCAGCAGGTAGTCGGCCGCCAGCTCCAGGTTGTGCTGGCGGATCTGGTCGACGTATTGCAGGTACTGCCGGGTGACATCCGCCATCGGGATGTCGAGGATGTTGAAGTTCTGCTTGCGGATCAGGTACAGCAGCAGGTCCAGCGGGCCCTGGAAGGCCTCGAGGAAGACCTCCAGCGCGTCGGGCGGGATGTACAGGTCGGTCGGCAGCGCGAACAGCGGCTCGCCGTACAGGCGGGCCACCGCGACGCCGTCGATCTCCTGCGGTGTGTCCACTTCAGGCGCCACCGGGGGCGGCAGGCCGGCCGCCGCCGCGCCCGCGCTCGAACTCACTGCTTCGGCTCGGTCTGGTAGACGTAGGGCTTCTGCGGCACCCGGGCGGCAGAGTATTCGGCCAGGGCTTCACGGTCCTGCGGACGGTCCCACAGCAGGCCGCGGCCGGCGCGCTGCTCGGCCTCCAGCGTGGGCTTCTTCGCCCTGAGCTCATCGATGAACTGGGTGACGTCGGACTTGTAGGGTTTCCAGAACAGCGGCATGGCTTGAGGCTCAGGCGGGTGAGGGGCAGGGCAACGGGCCATTTTAGCCGGCCGACCCTGACGGGGGGCCATCGTCCAGCCGGACATGCGCCAGCGTCGGCACGATGTTCTGCGCGCCGAGGATCGCCTCGAAGCCGGAGCGCCGCACCAGGCCAAGCGGCTGCTCGTTGACGTTGGCCAGCACCAGCGCGATGCCCCGCCGCTCGAGCACCCGATGGAGCTGCTCCAGCGCGTCCAGCCCCGAGGTGTCGAGCGAGATCAGCCGATGCATCTCGAGCACCACGGCTCGGGTGCCTTCGGGCACCTGCGATGGCAGGGCCTCGACCTTGCCGACCGCACCGAAGAACAACGCGCCGAAGAGTTCGAACACCTGCACGCCCGGCTGCAGCTCGCCGCTGGCATGGGGCGAGACGCGGAACAGGTCGCTCATCCGGTAGATGAAGAACGCACAGGCCGCCAGCAGGCCCATCTCGACGGCCACGGTGAGGTCGAAGACCACCGTCAGCACGAAGGTGCCGAGCAGCACCACGCGATAGGGCAGCAGGAAGCGCCTGAGGCGGGCGAACTCGCGCCACTCGCCCATGTTCCAGGCCACGAAGAGCAGGATGCCGGCCAGCGCGGCGAGCGGCACGTGCAGGGCGAGCGGAGCGGCCGCCAGCATGATCGCCAGCAGCGTCACCGAATGGATGATGCCGGCCACCGGGCTGGCGGCGCCGGCCCGCACGTTGGTGACCGTGCGGGCGATCGTGCCGGTGGCGGGGATGCCGCCGAAGAAAGGCGCGACGAAGTTGGCGGCGCCCTGGGCCATCAGCTCCTGGTTGGGATCGTGGCGCGGCAGCGCGGTGAGGTTGTCGGCCACCCGGGCGCACAGCAGCGACTCGATGGCACCGAGCAAGGCGATGGTGACCGTCGGAATCACCAGTTGCTTGACGGTGGCCCATTCGAAGGCCGGCAGGGCAAAGGCGGGCAGGGACTGCGGGATGCCGCCGAAGCGCGTGCCTATGGTCTCCACCGGCAGCGAAAGGAGGTGGGCTGCCAGGGTCGTCGCGGCCAGCGCCACCACCGTGCCCGGCAGCTGGGCGGCATGGCGCCGCAGCTTCTGCATCACGCCCACCGGGGCCATCGGCATGGCATAGGTCTTGGGCCACAGCACGACGATCGCGAGGCTGGCCCCGCCCACCGCCAGGGCCCAGGGATTGAAGGTGTCGAGGTGCCGCGCCAGCGTGCCGATCTGGGTGAAGAAGTCGGCGGGCAGCTTGGGGATGGCCAGGCCCAGCAGGTCCTTCACCTGCGACAGGCCGATCAGCACCGCGATGCCGTTGGTGAAGCCGATGACGATGCTGACGGGGATGTAGCGAACCAGCGCGCCGAGCTTCAGCAGGCCCATCACGAACAGCAGCACGCCGGCCAGCGAGGTGGCGATGAGCAGGTTGGCCAGGCCGTATCGCTCGACGATGCCGTAGACGATGACGATGAAGGCTCCGGCCGGGCCGCCGATCTGGACGCTGGAGCCGCCCAGGGCGGAGATGAGAAAGCCCGCGATGATGGCGGTGAACAGCCCCTGCTCGGGCTTGACGCCTGCGGCGATGGCAAACGCCATGGCCAGGGGCAGGGCCACGATGCCCACGGTGAGGCCGGCCCCCAGGTCGGCGAAGAAGTGCGAACGGCGATAGCCCGCCAGCGCGTCAACCAGACGTGGGCGGAAGCGGTGAAGTGAGATCGGCAGCGGCATGGGTCCTCCGGGAGACAGGGTGTGCGGCGATGACGAGCCGCACCGGAGGACCGCAGTGGTGGACGCGCGCCATGAAGCGGCGGCGTGGCGACAAGCCTGTCACCTGCGACTCGCGTCGCGCATGACCGGCCTGCCGCAGCGGGCGCATCAGCGCACCCGCATGCCCGGCTGGGCGCCGGGGAAGGGTTCGAGCACGAAGATGCCCGGGTGGCTCTTCTCGTCCGCATGGCTGGCGGCGAGCACCATGCCTTCGGACAAGCCGAATTTCATCTTGCGCGGCGCCAGGTTGGCGACCATCACGGTCAACTTGCCGATCAGGTCTTCGGGCCGGTAGGCGCTCTTGATGCCGGAGAAGACGTTGCGCGTGCGGCCTTCGCCGACGTCGAGCGTCAGCCGCAGCAGCTTGTCCGAGCCCTCCACGTGCTCGGCGTCGACGATCTTCGCGATGCGCAGGTCGACCGCGGCGAAGGTGTCGATCTTGATCTCGGGCCCGATCGGCTCGCCGCCCGGCAGGGCAGCGGCCTCGGAGGCCGCCGCCGGCGGCTCGAACAGCGCATCGAGCAGCTTCGCATCGACGCGCTGCATCAGGTGCTCGTAGGCGCCGATGGTGTGCGCGCCGAGCGCCCGGGCGGCATCGGCCAGGACCAGCGGCTCCACGCGCAGGAAGGCCTCGACCCTGGCCGCCATCGCCGGCAGCACCGGCTTGAGGTAGATCGTCAGCAGCCGGAAGGCCTCGATGCAGGTGCTGCACACGTCGTGCAGCGCGGCCGAGTTGTCGGGGTTCTTGGCCAGGTCCCAGGGCTTGTGCTGGTCGACGTACTCGTTGACCTTGTCGGCCAGGGACATGATCTCGCGCAGCGCCTTGCCGAACTCGCGCTCCTCGTAGAGCGACTCGACGGTGGTGCGGTGGGCCCGCAGCGTCTCCAGCAGGCTGGACCCTTCCACGCCGAGATCGCCCGACAGCGTGCCGCCGAAGCGCTTGGCCAGGAAGCCCGCGGCGCGGCTGGCGATGTTGACGTACTTGCCCACCAGGTCGGAGTTGACGCGGGCGATGAAGTCGTCGGGGTTGAAGTCGATGTCTTCGACGCGGGCGTTGAGCTTGGCGGCGATGTAGTAGCGCAGCCACTCGGGGTGCATGCCGAGCTCGAGATACTTCAGCGGCGAGATGCCGGTGCCGCGGCTCTTGCTCATCTTCTCGCCGCTGACGGTGATGAAGCCGTGCACGAAGACATGATCCGGCACCTTGCGGCCCGAGAAGTGCAGCATCGCCGGCCAGAACAGGGTGTGGAAGGTGGTGATGTCCTTGCCGATGAAATGGACCTGCTCCAGCGCCGGGTCGGCGAGCAGGGCGTTCATGTCCACGCCGCGCTTGGCGCAGTAGTTGGCCAGCGAGGCGAGGTAGCCGACCGGCGCATCCAGCCAGACGTAGAAGTACTTGCCGGGCGCATCGGGGATCTCGATGCCGAAGTAGGGCGCGTCGCGCGAGATGTCCCAGTCGCCCAGGCCCGACTTGCCTTCGGCATCGGTGGCGAACCACTCCCGGACCTTGTTCAGGACCTCGGGCTGCAGCCGGCCCGGCTCGTTCATCCAGCCCTGGAGGAACTCGACGCAGCGCGGATCCGACAGGCGGAAGAAGTAGTGCTCGCTGCTCTTGATCACCGGCGTCGCGCCGGACAGGGCCGAGTACGGGTTCTTCAGCTCGGTGGGCGTGTAGACCGCGCCGCAGACCTCGCAGTTGTCGCCGTACTGGTCCTTGGAGCCGCAGCGGGGGCACTCGCCCTTGATGAAGCGGTCGGGCAGGAACATGCCCTTGTCGGGGTCGAAGAACTGCTCGATGGTGCGCACGTCGATCAGCTCGTTCTTGCGCAGCGCGAGGTAGACCTCCTTGGCCAGTGCATGGTTCTCGGGCGCGTCGGTCGAGTGCCAGTTGTCGAAGGCGATGTGGAAGCCCTCGAGGTAGCGCTGGCGGCCGGCGGCCACCTCGGCCACATAGGCCTGCGGCGTCTTGCCGGCCTTCTCGGCGGCGATCATGATCGGCGCGCCGTGCGTGTCGTCCGCGCAGACGAAGTGCACTTCGCCGCCGCGCATGCGCTGGAACCGCACCCAGATGTCCGCCTGGATGTACTCCATCATGTGCCCGATGTGGAAGGGCGCATTGGCGTAGGGCAGGGCGGTGGTGACGAAGAGCTTGCGGGTCATGGCGGGGCGCCGGTTGGGAACGATGTCTTGTCGCCGTGGCGAAAATGTCGATTCTAGGCGCGCCCATTGCTCGAGCGACCCTGCCGCGCCTGTCCGGAGATCCTCATGAGCAAGGCACCACGCCTGTTGTCCTGGCCCGTGGCCGCCGTGCTGGCCGGGCTGGTCTCGGCCTGCACCAGCTACGGCACGGGATCGCTGCGAGGCGGCGACACCGCAAGCGAGGTGCTGAAGGACATGGGCCCTCCCACCGGGCGTTATCCTCTGCCCGGCGGCGGCAGCCGGCTGGAATTCGCTCGCGGCCCCTTCGGCAAGCACACGTACATGGTCGACCTGGACGCCGACGGCCACGTGCGCCACTGGGACCAGGTGCTGCGCGAGGACCTGTTCAACCAGGTCGTGCCCGGGATGACCAGCGAAGAGCTGCGCTTTCGCTTCGGCCGGCCCAGCCACGTGAACGGAATATGGCGTGGCGCCACGGTCTGGTCCTGGCGCTACGAATCGCCGTTCTGCCAGTGGTTCCAGGTGACGGTCGAGCCCTACGGTCACGTGCGCGACGCCGGCTACGGCCCCGACCCCTTGTGTGAAGTGAACGACCGCGACGACCTCCCATGACGATCCGACTGCACGGCATCCCCAACTGCGACACCGTCAAGCGCGCCCGCGCCTGGCTGACCGACCAAGGCGTGGCGCACGAGTTCATCGATTTCAAGAAGGCCGGCGCCAGCGGTGCCGACCTTCAGCGCTGGGCCGCCGCCGTCGGCTGGCAGCAATTGCTCAACCGGCAGGGCACGACGTGGCGCAAGCTGGACCCGGCCGTTCAGTCCGGGATCGTCGACGAAGCCAGCGCCCGCCGGCTGATGCAGGCTCAGACGAGCGTGATCAAGCGGCCGGTGGTCGAATGGCCCGGAGGATCGGTCAGCGTCGGCTTCTCGCCGGCCGAGTGGGAAAAGCGACTGACTCGGAACTGATTGTTCAATTTGTGACTGGCTGCAAGGGGTGCACCCGGGAGGGTGTACTGACCGGTCACAACTGGTGACGAAGGGCGGCCGGCTGGACCGGTTCGGCACTACATCATCGCCGGCTTCGGCCGATTCCGCATGCAGCGCTGCTCGGGTCGAGCAGCCCCTGCTGAAGCCGCTACCCACCATGATCGAACATCCCGACCGCGAGGGTCTCCCTCGTCGGCGCTGGCCTTGCGCTGGCCCGCTCAGCCTGATTGCCCTGGTCGTGCTCGCCGCCTGTAGCGGCGGGGGCGGCGAAGACAGCGCCGACACGCAGGAGGCCGAAAGGCGGCAGGCACAGGCCGCCGGGGCCGAAGGCCTGGGGGCGCTGGCAACGCAGGCCGATGCGGTCCGCCTCGCCCACCAGGCCACCTTCGGCCCGACCGAGGCGCTGGTGGCGGACATCCAGGCCAAGGGGGCCAAGCCCTGGATCGTCGAGCAGTTCGGCCTGGCCACTTCGCGCTACACGCTGGGCGGCGACGACTCGGCGGACAAGAACACCTCGCGCACCGACTTCTGTTCGCTGCCCGACCAGATCAACAACAAGAACTGCTGGCGCGACTACTACTCGGCCGAACCGCTGGTGTGGGACTTCTACCGCAACGCGGTGCGCAACCCGGACCAGCTGCGCCAACGCGTGGCGCTTGCCCTGTCGCAGCTGCTGGTGATCAGCAACGTCGACGTCGACGGCACCTACGGCCTGCGCCTGTACCACAACGCCCTGCTCAACGGCGCGCTCGGCAACTACCGCGACCTGCTGCGCAAGGTGGCCCGCTCGCCGATGATGGGCGAGTACCTGAACCACGTGAACAACGATGCCGCGGCGCCGAACGAGAACTTCGCCCGCGAGCTGCTGCAGCTGTTCACCATCGGACCCTGCAGGCTCAACACCGACGGCAGCCTGTACGGCGGCAGTTGCACGGCGACCTACGACAACGACCGCATCCGCTCCTACGCGTATGCACTGACCGGCTGGACGTATCCCGCCGGCGGCGCCAACCGCTGGGGTTGCTGGCCGACTGGCGCCAATTGCCACTACCTCGGTGGCGACATGGTCGAGGCGGGGGGCACGCTGCGCGACACCCAGTCACGCAAGCTGCTGCAGGGCGTCGTCGTGCCGGCCGGCTCGAGCGCCACCGCCTCGCTCGAGAAGGTGCTCGACAGCCTGATGGCCCATCCGAACATCGGGCCCTACGTCTCTCGCCACCTCATCCAGCAGTTGGTGACGAGCAATCCCACGCCGACGTACGTGGCTCGCGTCGCCAAGGCCTTCAACACCGGCCTGTACGTGGACATCGGCAGCGGCGTCAAGGGTGACCTCAAGGCCACCGTGGCCGCGGTCCTGCTCGACAAGGAAGCCCGCAGCGCCACCCCGACGGCGGCCGCCGGGCGCCTGCGCGAGCCGATCCAGTTGTTCACCGGCGCGATCCGCGCGATCGGCGGCAACACCGACGGCGCGGTGTTCGGCTACTGGCAGGGCGAGGCGCTGAGCCAGCATGCCTTCCGTTCGCCCACGGTCTTCAACTACTACGCGCCGGATTTCCCCGTCAGCGGCACCAGCCTCGTCGGCCCGGCCTTCGGCATCAACAACGCCAGCACCACGCTGAACCGCATGAACTACCTGAGCATGCTGTTCGACTGGGGCGGCTCCAAGCCGGAAGCCGACATCCCCGGCGCCATCGGCACCTTCGTCAAGTACGACGCCTGGGTGGCCGACGCCACCGACGCCGGCGTGCTCGTCGACCGCATGAGCCGCCTGGTGCTGGGCACCACGCTGCCCGAGCCGGCGCGAGGCAAGGTGATCGACGCCGTGGCGCAGTTCAACGACAAGTCCTGGCCCGACACCTGGCGCCAATGGCGTGTGCGCCGCGCCGCCTGGCTGGTGCTGGCGTCGCCGCAATACCAGATCGTCCGCTGACACCCGAAACACCGCGAGCCTCACCATGACCCGCCCTCATCCTGCTCAAATTCGTCGGCGCGACTGGCTGCGCCTGTTCGGTGGCGCGGCCGGCCTGGCCGCCCTCGGCGGCATCGGCACTCTCGCCGCGCCTCGCACCGTCCAGGCTGCGGACTACCGTGCCCTGGTCTGCATCCACCTGTTCGGCGGCAACGACAGCTTCAACATGCTGGTGCCCACCGATGGCACCCGCCATGGTCAGTACTTCGCCGCCCGTGGCGAGCTGGCCCTGCCGCAGGCGGCGCTGCTGCCGCTGGCGGGCAGCCAGTACGGTTTCCACCCGGCGATGCAGTCGCTGCTGCCGGCCTGGTCCGCCAAGCGCCTGGCGCCCGTGCTCAACGTCGGCCCGCTGGCCGCGCCGCTGACTAAGGACCAGTACCTGGCCGCGGGCGCCAATTCGCCGCTGGTGCCCGACAACCTGTTCTCCCACTCCGACCAGCAGCGCGCCTGGGAGGGTGCCAGCTCCAGCAGCCTGGCGCGCACCGGCTGGGGCGCCCGCACGGCCGAGGCGCTGGCCACGACCTATCCCGTGATCTCGCTCGGCGGCAACAGCCGCTTCAGCACGGGCGACACCGGCTTCGGCCTGGTGCTCCCGGGCCCGGGCGGCCAGTTCGCCGCCAGCGGGCTGCGCCCCGAAGACATGTCCTGGGTGGCCAACCAGAAGCGCAAGGCGGCGGTGGATGCCCTTTACGCGCCGGGTCAGGCCAGTCAGCTGGGCGAAGTGTTCGCGGCCATGCAACGCGACGCGTTCACCATGTCCGACCGCCTGGCCGGGCTCGTCGCCAGCAAACCGGGTGATCCCTCGGTCCCCGCGGCGATCGATGCCGCCTTCGCCCCGCTCATCGAAGGCACCGGCCTCGCCACCGATCTGGCAGGCCAGCTCTACCAGATCGCCAAGCTGATCGCCGGCCGCCAGCAGGTGCAGGGCGATCGCCACATCTATTTCGCCGGCATCGGCGGCTTCGACACGCACGCCGGACAGATCGACAACGGCGACAGCACGCAAGGCCTGCATGCCGGCCTGCTGGCGGAAGTGGCCGATGCCATGGCTGCCTTCGACAACGCCATGCAGGGCCTGGGCCTGGGCCAGCAGGTCACCGCTTTCACGCAGAGCGACTTCGGTCGCACCTTCGTGCCCAACAACAGCCATGGGTCCGACCACGGCTGGGGCGGCATCCAGCTCATCTGCGGCGGCGCTGTGCAGGGGGGGACGACCTACGGCACCTACCCGACGCCCGTGCTGGGCGGCCCCGACGACGTGGGCGTGCAGGCCTGGGAGATGCAGGGCCGCTGGATCCCGACGGCCAGCGTCGACCAGTACGCCTCGACGTTGCTGAGCTGGTTCGGCGCCACCGGCGCGCAGATCGACACCATCCTGCCGGGCCTCGCTGCCTTCGGCACCAAACGCTCTCTCGGCTTCATGGCCTGACGCCCGGCGTCAGCCGGCAGGCAGTTCCAGCTGCAAGGTGCCGCTGCGCGACCAGGCCTCGGCCTCCTCGCGCAGCAGATGGACCGTGCGCGGCTGGGTCGCTGCCCAGTCGGGCCGCCAGCGCAAACGGGCGTTCTGGCCGCGCCTTTCGAGATCGATGGCGTCGCTGTCGACCGGCGCGCGGGCGTGGCACTTGATGACGGCCAGCCGCAGGCACAGCAACTGCCAGGCAACGCCATGCCGCGTCAAAGCCTCGTCGATCTTGCGCAGGCCGCCGCGCTGGCCCAGCACGAGATCGGCCACGCGCCGCTGCTGGCTCTGCGAGAAGCCGGCTGCATCCACATTGGCGACGAGATACGAGCTGTGGCGGTGGTGGTCGTGGTGCGACACCATCAGCCCGACCTCGTGCAGGTCGGCGGCCCAGCGCAACTCGTTGCGCCGCTCGGTGTCAGCCTGGGGTTCGAGCTGGCGATGCCAGCGCAGCGCCTGCTCGCGGACCCGGCGGGCCTGCTCCAGGTCGACGGCGAAGCGGTGCTGCAGACGCTGGACGGAGTCGTCACGAAGGTCGTGGCCGCGTTCCTGGTGGCGGGCGAGCAGGCGGTCATGCAGGTCGATGATCACGCCTTGCCGCAGGGCTCCCTTGGCCGGCAGGAGGGTGTCGATGCGGAAGTGGGTCGCCAGCGTGTACAGGATGGCCACTCCGCCCGCCAGCACCGCCTTGCGTTCAGGCTTGAGGCCGGGCAGCGAGATCCTGTCCGCCGAGCCGGCCGCGAGGCATTCGCCGATCAGCCAGCGAAGACCTTCGGGCGTGATGCGGCCGTCGGTTCGGCCGCTGGCCGCGAGCACTTCGGAAACCGCGCCGGCCGTGCCCGAGGAGCCGAGCGCCTCGCGCCAGCGGTCGGGCGTGTAGGCGGCCAGCGCTTCTTCCAGCTCCGCCCCGGCGGCGACCTGCGCGGCGCGAAAGGCCTCGGCGGTGTAGCGGCCGTCCGGGAAATAGCGCATCGACAGGCTGACGCTGCCGACGCGGAACGATTCGGCCTGACGGGGTGTGCGGCCCTTGCCGAGGATCATTTCTGTCGATCGGCCGCCTATGTCTATCACCAGCCGCGGCTCGTTCGAGGGCTGCAGGTGCGACACGCCGGCGTAGATCAGGCGGGCCTCTTCGCGGCCGGAGATCACCTCGATCGGCAGGCCGAGCACGGCTTGTGCGCGCTCGAGGAACGCGTTGCGGTTGCGGGCCTCGCGCAGCGTCTGGGTGGCCACGGCGCGCACCTGCGCCGGCTCCAGCCCGGCCAGGCTCTCGCGGAAGCGCTTGAGGCACGCCAGGCCGCGCTGGGCGGCTTCGTCGGTGAGCATGCCCTCCTCGTCGAGCCCGGCGCCGAGGCGAACGGTTTCCTTCAGGTAGAGCTGGCGGCGGTAGCGGCCTTCGCGGATCTGGCCTATTTCCAGCCGGAAGCTGTTGGAGCCCATGTCGATGGCCGCGAGCAGGCCGGAGGGGGAGGGCAAAGTTAGGGACATGGCCACGAATTGTGCAGGCGAAGCGGAAGGCGACCCGGCAGAATTCGCCCCAAACGACCTCTCGAGCCGAATGTGGCTTCGCCACTGGCTTGAACCCCCGCGGGGGCGGGCTGCGCGCAGTCCGGCCCTGGGGCCCTCAGTGGAGCGAAGAAAGACATGTTGCGGATGACATCCCGGTTCGAGAAACCCGCGCCCCTGCTGCGCGCCAGCCGGCATGCCCTGAAGCTGGTGGCCCTGGCCGCGCTCGCCGGATGCGGCGGTTCGCTCGGGCCGGACGAGTCGTCGCAGGTCGAGGAGGATCGCCAGCGCAACCACGCCGCCGCGCCGGTCGATTACGGCGCCGGCCCTGGCGTGGCGTACGACGAACCGCAGGACCTGGGGCGAGAGTCCGCCCTGGCCCAGCAGCAGATCGCGGGCATCACCGTGCCCACCGGCCCGGCGGACGCCAATGTCAAGGGCGTCTTCGGCGCGCCCTTCACCTGGCCCATCATCCCGCTGCACACCATCCTGCTGCCCGACGGCCGGGTGCTGAGCTATGGCAGCAAGCCCAGCGGCGTCCAGGGGGCACTGCTGCAGTACGCCCTGTGGGATCCGGCACTGGGCATGGGGGCGAAGTCCAAGCTGATGCTGTCCAACACCACCGGCACCGACATCTTCTGCGCCGGTCAGGCCTTGCTGCCCGGCAGCGGCAACGTGCTGATCGTCGGTGGGGACCGCATCGTCAATGGCCAGCGCAACTACGCAAACCGCGACGTCAATCTGTTCACGCCGGCAGACAACGCGCTGACGAAGCAAAGCCAGTCGATGGCCTACCAGCGCTGGTATGCCACCTTGGTCACCACAGCCAGCGGCGAGCAGGCGGTGATAGGCGGCCGGGACGACCGGTACTACGAAGGCGACGCCCAGTACCCGCCGACCGAGGACACCTACGCCAGCACCCCAGAGGTCTACAGCGCGACCACCGGCTGGCGCACGCTCACCACCGCCAAGAGCGACTTCGCCTATGGCTCGGTGCTGCAGAGCTGGAACTACCCGCGCGCCTGGTGGAGCCCGGACGGCAAGGTCCTCATCCTGGTCACCTCCGGCAAGATCTTCTCGCTCGATGTCAGCGGCACCGGCACGGTCGTCCAGTTGCCCGGGACGCTGCCCCCGGGCAACTACAACCTGCCGGCGGCGATGTACCAGCCGGGCAAGATTCTTTCGGTGCGTGACGCCGGCCAGGCCGTGGTCGTCGACGTGAATGGAGCAACGCCCGTGGTGACGCCGACCGCCTCGCTGATGGGGGACCGGCAGTTCGGCAATGCCACCGTTCTCGCGGACGGCAAGGTCTGGGCCAATGGCGGCTCGTCGACCGCCAACGACCTGGTCGGGGCCTTCTACGACTCCGAGACCTGGGACCCGGCGACCGGCGTTTGGACACCGGCAGCCACCGCGGCCAAGGCGCGCCTGTACCACAGCATCTCGATGCTGATGCCGGACGGCACCGTGCTCACCGGCGGCGGGGGAGCGCCGGGCCCGGTGTCGAACATGAATGCCGAGATCTACTTCCCGCCGTACCTGTACAAGAAGGACGGCTCCGGTCTGCCGGCGACCCGCCCCGGCATCGTGACCGCGCCTTCGGCCGCCAACTGGGGCGATGCGATTCCGGTGACGATGAACAACAAGAACGCCGTGGCCCGCGTGACGCTGGTGCGCTTCGGTGCCGTCACCCACGCCTTCAGCAACGAGCAGCGCTTCCAGGACGTGGGCTTCACGCAAAGCGGCAAGAACCTGACGGTGACCCTGCCGGCATCGGCCCACAACGCGCCGCCGGGCTTCTACATGCTGTTCGCGATCGATGCGCAGGGCGTGCCGTCCAAGGCCAAGGTGCTGCGCCTGGGCAGCTGAGCCCAGCATGCCGGGGCGGCCCGCCGCGCCGCATGAACTAAGATCCGCTCCTGTCGCCGCGCCCCACCGGGCGCGGCTTTGCTTTCGCCTGCCGCCGAATGACCCTGCTCTACATCATCGCCGCCACGCTGATCGGCGGCGTGCTGTCGGTGGTGATCGCCGCATCGATGACCTTCGCGGTGCTGGGCTGGCTGGTCAAGCACCTGGTCAGCCTTTCCACCGGCGTGCTGCTGGCCACCGCCCTGCTGCACGTGCTGCCCGAGGCTTTCGAAAGCAGCGTCAGTCCGCATGCGCTGTTCGCCACCCTGCTCGGCGGGCTGCTTTTCTTCTTCCTGCTCGAGAAGGCCGAGCTGTACCGGCACGCCCACCACCACGAGGGCGACGGGCACGGCCACCATCATCACTTCGATGCCGAACAGGCCGGGCGCGGCGGCTTCAGCGTGCTGGTGGGCGACAGCATCCACAACTTCTGCGACGGCATCATCATCGCTGCCGCCTTCCTCGTGAGCCCGGAGTTGGGCGCCACCACCTCGCTGGCCATCATCCTGCACGAGATCCCGCAGGAGGTGGGCGACACCATCGTGCTGATCAACGCGGGCTTCAGCCGCCGCAAGGCGCTGCTGTACAACGCCTTGTCGGGCCTGACGGCCGTGGTCGGCGGAGTGCTCGGCTACTTCGTGGTCGGCGCCTGGCAGCCGGTATTTCCGTACCTGCTGGTGGTGGCCTCGAGCAGCTTCATCTACGTGGCCGTGGCCGATCTCATCCCGCAGATGCAACGCCACCTGCCCTGGCGCGAACTGCTGGCCCAGGTGGCCTGGATAGGCGCCGGCCTGGCGCTCATCCTCGTCGCCACGCACTGGTTGCACGGCGGCTGACGGAGCGCCCGTCGCCGTGCCGCGGCGTCACTTGACGACCAGGATGGGCACGGTGCAATGGGTCAGCACCTTCTGCGTCTCGCTGCCCAGCAGCAGCGCGCTCACGCCACGCCGCCCATGCGACGCCATGACGATCAGGTCGCAGCCCTGGTTCTTGGCGTGGTCGGTGATCGCTTCCCAGGGGTGCAGGGCTTCGATCGTGTGGCCGGCACAGGCCAGGCCCTCCTTCGCAGCCTCGTCGACGACGGCCTTCACGCGGGCCGAGGCGATGCGCTCCTGCGCGTCGTAGAACTCCTGCGGCGGCACCGGCTGCATCTCCGAAATGGCGCTGTAGGGGAAGGGCTCCTTCACACTGATCGTCGACAGCTTGGCTCCCAGGGTCTTGGCCAGCGTGATCGCGGTCGTGACGGCCTTGGCGGTGATGTCCGAGCCGTCGGTCGGGACGAGGATGTTGCGGTACATGCGGCAGTCCTTTCTCGTGATGGCCGGGCCGCGGCCGGGCACGAGCGAAGTGTTGCGCGTTCGCCGCCGCTTGTCTTGACCCCTGTCAAGGGCGGGTCGCGTCGTCTCTTCGGTCCTGCTCGGGCCGCCTTCAGGACCGCGCGATCGGCCGGTCCGCGTCGGCCGACCACTCGCTCCAGGATCCGGGGTACAGCGCGGAGCCCCGCAACCCTGCGGCCTCCATCGCCAACAGGTTCTGGCAGGCGGTCACGCCGGAACCGCAGTAGTGCGCGATGCGTTCCGGCGCGGCGCCGAAGCCCTCGAAGACGCGGCGCAGTTCAGTTGAAGCGCGAAAGCGACCGCTGGCTTCCAGGTTGTCCTTGAAGAAGCGGTTGCGGGCGCCCGGGATGTGGCCGGCCTGGGTGTCCAGGGGTTCGACTTCGCCGCGAAAGCGTTCCGGCGCCCGGGCGTCGATCAACAGGGTGGCACCGGGGTCGGCCAGGAGGCTGGAGGCGTCGATGGTCGGCATGCCGGAGGGGCGCAGCGGATAGCCCTGCGCCACGGACGCATGGGGCGTCGCGCCTTCCTCCAATGGCCCGCCGGCGGACTGCCAGGCGGCGAGCCCGCCATCCAGCACCGCGACTTCGGCGTGGCCCATCCAGCGCAGCAGCCACCACGCGCGAGCCGCGTACGGGCCGCCCTGCGCGTCATATGCGACGACCGGCGTGCTGGCGTGCACGCCCCAGCGCGCCAGCGTCGCCGCGAAGGCCTCCCTCGTGGGCAAGGGATGCCTGCCGCCGTCGACCGGGCCGCGCGTGGTCTTCTGTCCGCACAGGTCGCGGTCCAGGTGCGCGTAGCGTGCTTCAGGCAGATGCCGAGCGGCGAACGCGGCCTCGCCGGCGTTGACATCGGCCAGGTCGAAGCTGCAATCCAGCACCACTGGCCAGCCAGGCGTGCCGTGGCGGGCGAGAAGGTCGTCGGCGCTGATCAGTGGGGTGGCAAGCGGCTGGGCCATGTTGGTTTCAGGATTCGAAGGTGGAGGTGTCGTGGGCCGCGGCGGCGGCGCTGCGCTGACGCAGGCGCGTGGCGGCCAGTCCGGCCCCGATGATCAGCGCCATGCCGGCCAGCGCACTGGCCGTGACCGGATCGTCGAACAGCAGCACGCCGTAGACGAAGGAGAACACGATCCCCATGTACTGCAGGCTCGCGTTCGACAAGGCCTTGCCGATCGCATAGGCGCGGGTCATGAGCATCTGGGCCACGGTGGCGAGCACGCCGGTCGCCAGCAACAGGGCGATGCCCTCCCAGGCGTGGGCATGGGCGCCCGTGGCGAGCGTTAGCAGCCCGCCAGCGACCAGGCCGCCCAAGGAGAAGTAGAAGACCACGCGGTACTCCGGCTCGCCGACGCGTCCGAGGGCCGTGACCTGCATGTAGGCCATCGCCGCGCAGACTCCCGACGCGAGGCCTGCCAGCGCACCGCGGAACTGGTCTCGCTCCAGCGTGGGCTGGAGCACCAGCGCCACGCCGGCGAAACCGGTGAGCACCGTGGCGATGAGGCGCGGGTCGATGCGTGCCGAGCCGAGCAGGACGGCGCCGCCGATCAGGAACAGCGCCATCCAGACCGAACTCATGTAGTTCAGGGTGATGGCGGTGGCCAGGGGCAGCTGTCCGATGGCGTAGAACCACAGCACCAGCGAGACCACGCCGATGAGGCTGCGCCAGAAATGCATCCCCGGCACGCCGGTCCGCAGGCTGCCGCCGCGCACGCTCGTCAGGCCGGCGATGAACAGCATGCCCACCAGGCTGCGGTAGAGCACGATCTCGCCGGCGTTGTAGTGGGCCGAAGCGAGCTTCACGCACACGCCCATCGTCGAGAACAGCAACGACGCCAGCAGCATCAGGACAGGCGCGGACATGCTCAGCCGCTCAACCCCATCGCTTCGCGCACGTCCTTCATCGTCTGGCGGGCGATGGTGCGGGCCCGCTCGGTGCCCATCTCGACGATCCAGTGGACCTGCTTGGGATTGGCGAGGTAGTTCTCGGCCCGCTCGCGCCACGGCAACTGCTCGCGCTGGATGGCCTCTATCACCGGCTGCTTGCAATCCAGGCAGCCGATGCCGGCGGTGGTGCAACCTTGCTTCGCCCAGGCCTGTGTCTCCTGGCTGGAGTAGAGCTGGTGGAAGGGCCAGACCGGGCAGCGGGCCGGGTCACCCGCGTCGGTGCGCCTTACGCGCTGCGGATCCGTTGGCATGCGCCGGACCTTCTGCTCCACCACCTCGGGGGCATCGCGCATCTCGATGGCGTTGCCGGCGCTCTTGCTCATCTTCTCGCCGTCGAGCCCAGGCAGTCGCGACGTCTCGGTGAACAGCGCGGCCGGCTCCGGCAGCACAGGCTCATCGCGGTCGCGGCCGTACAGGTGATTGAAGCGGCGCGCGATCTCGCGCGTGACCTCGACGTGCGCGGCCTGGTCTTCGCCCACCGGCACGAAGTTGGCGCGGTAGATCAGGATGTCGGCCGCCTGCAGCAGCGGATAGCCCAGGAAGCCATAGGTCGACAGGTCCCGGCCGGGCTGGGTCGAGATCTGGTGCTTGTAGGTCGGCACCCGTTCCAGCCAGGACACCGGCGTGCCCATGGCCAGCAAGGCGAAGAGCTCGGCGTGCTCCGGTAGGCGGCTCTGGATGAACAGGGTGGCGCGCTTCGGGTCCACGCCCGCGGCCAGCCAGTCGACCACCATGTCGTACACCGTGTGCTCTATGACCTGGCGCTCCTGGTAGTGGGTGGTCAGGGCATGCCAGTCGGCCACGAAGAAGAAGCAGTCGTGATCCTGCTGCAGACGCACCCAGTTCTTCAGGGCGCCGTGGTAGTGGCCGAGGTGCAGGGCGCCGGTGGGGCGCATGCCGGAGACGACGCGGGCTCGCATGGGGGCCGATTCTGGCAGACGCATACACTCTCGCCCCTCATGAAAAGCATCGTCATCCTGGTGTCCGGCCGAGGCAGCAACATGCAGGCCATCGTCGAGCGTTGTGCCGCCGAAGGCTGGCCGGCGAAGGTCGTCGGCGTGGCCAGCAACCAGCCCGGGGCCCCGGCGCTCGCCTGGGCAGCCGGGCGGGGCATCGCGACGGCGGCGGTCGATCACAAGGGCTTCGTGTCGCGCGAGGCCTTCGACGCCGAATTGCGCAGGGTCATCGACCTGTGGCAGCCGGACGTGGTCGTGCTCGCCGGCTTCATGCGCATCCTGGGCGCAGCCTTCGTGCGCCACTATGAGGGGCGCCTGCTCAACATCCATCCGTCGCTGCTGCCGGCGTTCACCGGGCTGCACACCCATCGCAGGGCGATAGAGGCCGGGTGCAAGGTGGCAGGTGCGAGCGTGCACTTCGTGACCCCGGAGCTCGACCACGGTCCGATCGTGGCGCAGGCCGCCGTGCCCGTGCTGCCGGGCGACGACGAGGCCTCGCTTTCGGCCCGCGTGCTGGAGCAGGAGCACCGGCTCTATCCGATGGCCGTGCGCTGGTTCGTGCAGGATCAGCTGAAGGTGGCCGATGGCGTGGTCACGCAGCTGGCCGGCGAGCCGCAGCTGATCTGCGGCTGAACCGCCTCAGGGACTGATGGGCAGCAGGCCCGCGCCTATGTTGATCGCCAGGGCCAGGATGGCGGTGTTGAAGCCGAAGGACAACAGGGCCTGCAGCAGCACCAGCCGGCGCATCGGGCGGCTGGTGATCACCACGTCCGAGGTCTGGGCGGCCACGGCGATGGTGAACGAGAAATACAGGAAGTCGGCGTAGTTCGGCTTGAACTCGGGATCGTCGTCCGGGAACCTCAGGCCGGCCGGCGGGCGGTGACGGTAGTAGTGGCTCGCGTAGTTGAGCGTGAAGACCACCGGCAGCAGCAGCCAGGCCCCCACGACCGTGCTGACCGTCAGGGCAACGTGGCCCAACGCCAGCGGTGCGCCGGCCTGACCATGGTGCACCGAGGCCAGCTCGGCCACGATGGCCGCGAGACTGGCCACCGACGCACCCACCACCAGCCCGAGCACCACGGCTGCACCGGGCGTCTGCGCGATGGCGCTGCGTCGCAGGTGTGCATGGTCGGAACGCAGCATCAGCCACGTCATGAGCGCGAGGTAGGCCCATACGCCGACGTTCCATCCGGCCAGCACCCGGCCGATGACCGTGCTGGCCGGTGCGAGCCAGCCGCCGACCAGGCCGATCAGGACGGCCACCGACATCCTCGGCCGCACCGCGACGTGAATCCACAGCCGCTTCACGGTGCCACGGGATAATCCATCCATGCATCCTAATGCCCTGCTGGACCTGGCCACCGACCTGCTGCGCCAAGTGCTCAAACTCGACCAGCCGGCCGACTCGGTCGTCTCTTCCTTCCTCCGCCAGCATCGCAACCTCGGCCCGCGCGAGCGCCACAGCCTCGCCGAGACCGCCTATGCCGTCCTGCGCCGGCGGCTGCTGCTGGCGCACCTGGCCCAAAGCGGTTCGGGCGCGCTCGAGCGCCGGCTTGCGGCGCTCGCATGGCAGGGCAGCGACACCTTCCTGCGCGGCGCGCTGGGGCCGCAGGAGCAGAAATGGCTGGCCGAGGTCAAGGCCGTCGACACGGCCGGACTGCCCGAAAAGCTGCGCCACAACCTGCCCGACTGGCTGGCAGCGTTGCTCAAAAACGAACTGGGCGAGGACTTCTGGCCGCTGGTCCAGGCCCTCGATCAGCCGGCGCCGCTGGACCTGCGCGTGAACACGCTGAAGGCCAAGCGCGAGGAGGTCCAGGCGGCGCTCGCCGCGGCCGGCGTGCAGGCCGAGCTCACGCCGTACTCGTTGTGGGGCTTGCGCATCCACGGCAAGCCGGCCCTGCAGAAGCTGGAGCTCTTCATCCGCGGCGATGTCGAGGTGCAGGACGAGGGCAGCCAGCTGCTGGCCGCGCTGCTGGCACCCAAGCGCGGCGAGATGGTGGTCGATTTCTGCGCCGGCGCCGGCGGCAAGACCCTCGCGCTGGGCGCATGCATGCGCAACACCGGGCGGCTGTACGCCTTCGACGTGTCCGGGCATCGGCTCGACGCGCTCAAGCCTCGCCTGGCACGCAGCGGCCTGTCCAACGTCTACCCCGCCCAGATCGCCCACGAGCGGGACGACCGGGTCAAGCGTCTGGCCGGCAAGATCGACCGGGTGCTCGTCGACGCGCCTTGCTCCGGCCTCGGCACGCTGCGTCGCAATCCCGACCTGAAATGGCGCCAGTCGCCAAAGGCCCTGGAGGAGCTGAGCGTCAAGCAGCACGACATCCTGGCCAGTGCCGCGCGCCTGGTGAAGCCGGGCGGGCGGCTGGTCTACGCCACCTGCAGCCTGCTCAGGAAGGAAAACGAAGCCGTGGCCGAGGCCTTCGGCACCGAACATCCCGACTTCGAGCCCCTGGCGGCGGGCCCGGCACTCGCGTCGTCGCAGGTATCGCGTGCCGAGGAGCTGGAAAGCAGCGGGCATCTACGCCTGTGGCCTCATCGTCACGGGACCGACGGGTTCTTCGCGGCGGCGTGGCAGCGGCGCGCCTGATCGGGCGCTCGCCGCGGTCAGTTTCGTCGCTGTGAGGCACCGTGGCTTGATTTATGCCCAATGAGGTCAATCTGTCGGATTGGACGTCCGACGGCAGGTAATTTCCCCCATTCCGTGTGACCGGCCGTCACTACAATCGCCCATCTTCCCGTCATTTCCGGGGTTTCGACCAGCTTCATGAGTACTTTTCAAGCGATCTTTTCTGCCTTCATCGACTGGGCTGCGAACGGGCTGGTCGATACAACCTGGTGGCAATTGGTCGCTTTCACGCTGGTGGCGACCCACATCACGATCGCGGCGGTCACGATCTTCCTGCACCGCGCGCAGGCCCACCGCGCCCTGGAGCTGCACGCGATTCCTTCGCATTTCTTCCGCTTCTGGCTGTGGCTGACCACTGGCATGGTCACCAAGGAGTGGGTGGCCATCCACCGCAAGCACCACGCGAAGTGCGAAACCGCCGACGACCCGCACAGCCCCGTGGCCAAGGGCATCAAGACCGTCCTGCTGACGGGCAGCGAGCTCTACCGCGCCGAGGCCAAGGTCCAGGAAACGCTGGACAAGTTCGGCCACAACACGCCGAACGACTGGATCGAGCGCAACTTGTACAGCCGTTTCGCCTGGCAAGGCGTCGCACTGATGATGATCATCGACCTGCTGCTGTTCGGCGCCGTCGGTGCCACGGTGTGGGCCGTGCAGATGCTGTGGATCCCGATCACCGCGGCCGGCATCATCAACGGCCTGGGCCATTGGTGGGGCTATCGCAACTTCGAGGCCACCGACGCCTCGACCAACATCTCGCCCTGGGGAATCATCATCGGCGGCGAGGAGTTGCACAACAACCACCATACCTACCCGACGTCCGCCAAGCTGTCCGTCAAGCCGTATGAATTCGACATCGGCTGGGCCTACATCCGGGCACTCGAGGCGATGGGCCTGGCCAAGGTGCGCAAGACGCCGCCTCAGCTCGTGCTCGGGTCGGTGAAGCCGGTGGCAGACAGCCAGACGCTGGAAGCCATCATCGCCAACCGCTACGAGGTGATGGCCAACTACGCCAAGCACCTGCGCCGCACCTGTGCCATCGAGCTCGCCCGCATGAAGGCCGAGGGGGCTGCCAAGACGGGCGCCGCCTGGACGAACCTGCGCATCGCCGAGCGCTGGCTGCACCGGGATGCCGAGAAGATCCCCAGCAACCTGCGGACCCAGCTCGACAGCGCCATGGACGACTCCCCGGTGCTGAAGAAGCTGGTCACCATGCGCGAAGAACTGCGCCAGCTCTGGACTCGCACCAACGTGTCCGCGGAGCAGCTCGTGGCGGACCTGCAGGACTGGTGTCGCCGGGCCGAGGAGAGCGGTATCTCGGCGCTGCGCGAATTTTCCGTGCAGCTTCGCGCGGTCAACTAGCCCCCACGCCCCTTTCCAGGGGCTCGCGCAGCGGACCGGCAAAGCCGGATCCGCGCACGCCCTTGAATGGGTCCGGCCTTCGGCGGGCCAGTCCGTAGATGAGGAAGAAGCCCACCTTGGTGGGCTTTTCTTCGATTGGATCCGGCGTCCTCTGTACGAGGTGCAGTCCGTAGCGCAAGCCAGCCGAAAGGGCAAAGAAAAAGCCCACCGAGGTGGGCTTCCTTGCGCTGCGCAGCCGGTGGCTTACTTCAGCTTGATTTCCTTGTACAGCACATGCTTGCGCGCCTTCGGGTCGAACTTCATGAATTCGAGCTTCTCGGGCGTGGTCTTCTTGTTCTTGTTGGTGGTGTAGAAGTGGCCGGTGCCCGCGGTGGACTCCAGCTTGATCTTTTCGCGGCCGCCTTTGCTTGCCATGGTGCTTGACTCCTGTGCGTTCGGTTGAGACTACAGGGCGCCTTACAGCGTGCCCTTGGCGCGCAGGTCGGCCACGACCTGGTCGATGCCCACCTTGTCGATCAGGCGCAAGGCGGCGTTGCTGATGCGCAGGCGCACCCAACGGTTTTCGCTCTCGACCCAGAAGCGGCGGTACTGCAGGTTGGGCAGGAAGCGGCGCTTCGTTTTGTTGTTGGCGTGGGAGACGTTGTTCCCCACCATCGGGCCCTTGCCCGTGACTTGACAGACGCGTGCCATGACGCTTCTCCAGTTCTTCGTCCAGTGTTGTCGGCGCTGGTGCCTAGAGCAGGGGCCTGCGGAGGTGCTGCGGCCCCACTTCCGTGGTTCCGTGGTTCGGCAGCTTCGCGCGACGCTTGGGTGGGCACCCGTGGACCGGACTCAGGGGTTACCCGTTTCCGGCAAAGACGACGATTATAGCGGGATTCCAGCGTCTGTGGCCAGCCCGGCTGCCGGGCGGATGGCTCAGGCCTCCTGCTCGAGGAACCGCTGGGCGTCCAGCGCGGCCATGCAGCCCGTGCCGGCGGAGGTGATGGCCTGCCGGTAGACGTGGTCCTGCACGTCGCCGGCCGCAAACACGCCCGGCACACTGGTCATGGTGGCGAACCCGTTCTGGCCCGACTTGGTGAGGATGTAGCCATCCTTCATTTCCAGCTGGCCTTCGAAGATGCCGGTGTTGGGATGGTGGCCGATGGCGATGAAGCAGCCCTTCAGCGCGAGTTCGGTCTTCGGGCCGCCGTTCACGTCGGCCAGCCGCACGCCGGTGACGCCGCTCTGGTCGCCCAGCACCTCGTCCAGCGTCTTGTGCAGGTGCAGCTCGATCTTGCCGGCGGCGACCTTGTCCATCAGCTTGTCGATCATGATGGGCTCGGCGCGGAACTTGTCGCGCCGGTGGACCAGGTGCACCTTGTCGGCGATGTTGGACAGGTACAGCGCCTCCTCGACCGCGGTGTTGCCGCCGCCCACCACCGCGACCGTGTCGCCGCGGTAGAAGAAGCCGTCGCAGGTGGCGCAGCCGCTGACGCCGCGGCCCATGAAGGCCTCCTCCGACGGCAGGCCCAGGTACTTGGCCGAGGCGCCGGTGGCGATGATCAGCGCGTCGCAGGTGTAGCTGCCCGAATCGCCCTTGAGCTTGAACGGACGCGTGGACAGGTCGACCTCGTTGACGTGGTCGAACACCATCTGGGTCTGGAAGCGCTCGGCGTGCTGCAGGAAGCGCTGCATCAGCTCGGGCCCTTGCACGCCCATCACGTCGGCGGGCCAGTTGTCCACGTCGGTGGTGGTCATCAGCTGCCCGCCCTGGGCCAGGCCGGTGACGAGCATGGGCTTGAGATTGGCGCGGGCGGCGTAGAGGGCGGCGGTGTAGCCGGCCGGGCCGGAGCCGAGGATCAGGACTTGGGCGTGCGTGGTAGGCGTGCTCATGGCGTGCAGATGTGGGCGCGTCGGGCGCTTGCAAGGTCGCTCGCGAGGGGCGCGGCAGACCTGGGCAGGCGCCGGCTCCGAGGGAAACCGCTTATGCTCGCGCCTGCGCAAGAATAGGCGGTCCGCATTCTAATGAGGGCCGCTGGCCGCCCTGAAGATGCGGGCATACAACCATGCCTGACGGGCCAGTGCCGCCACAGGGCTGATAGAAGAGGGGATGACTGATGTCGATGCTGTCCAACCTGGACTTGATTCGTCGGGTGCCGCTGTTCTCGATGCTGACGAACGAGCAGGCGCGTGCCGTCGCCGACGGTGTCGTCAAACGCCGCTACCGGCGTGGCGAGATCGTGGTGGAGCAGGGCAAGAAGAGCAATGCGCTTTTCATCCTGCTCAACGGCCGGGCGCGGGTGCTGACGTCGGACTCGCGCGGGCGTGAAGTGATCCTGGCCGTGCTCGAAGCCGGCGACTACGTCGGCGAGATGAGCCTCATCGACAACCAGTCGCACTCGGCCACCGTGCGCTGCGAGGTGCAGAGCGACATGCTCATCCTCGGGCGGCCCGAGTTCGCTCGTTGCCTGCCCGAGAACTCCAGCCTGTCCTACGCCATCATGCGCGGTCTGGTGACGAGGCTGCGCAGCGCCGATCGGCAGATCGAGTCGCTCGCCCTGCTGGATGTCTATGGCCGCGTGGCCCGCACCCTGCTCGACATGGCCGAGGACGTCGACGGCGAGAAGATCATCCGGGGCAAGGTCTCGCGCCAGGACATGGCCAAGATCGTCGGCGCCTCGCGCGAGATGGTCAGCCGCGTGATGAAGGACCTGGAAGAGCGCGGAGTGATCGAGACCCAGGAGAACGGCTCGGTCGTGTTGAAGAACCGGCTGCCCGAGTGATGCCCGCGTGAGGCAGCCCCGTCGAAAGTTGTTCACTGATGTGGCGTAGCGCGCCGTTGACCCACCCCGGCGCCGGCTCTTTTGCCGCGCCGACGCCTTCCGAGCCCCCCACCCTTCGACAGCGCCTGCGCCTGTTGCTGGCTTCCGTCGCCTGGCTGGCCATGCTGCTGGCCTTGCTCAGCCGCCGTGCGGACGACCCGGGCTTCTCCACCAGCGGCGCCGGAGGGCCCGTGGCGAACTGGCTGGGCCTGCCCGGTGCCTGGGCGGCCGATGTCATGCTCGTGGCCTTCGGCTTCTCGGCCTGGTGGCTCGTGCTGGTCTGGGGCCGGCAGCTGCTGCTGGCGTGGCGTGGCACGCCGCGCCCCGAGCCCCTGCGCTTCGGTGGCGCGGCCTGGGTGGCGGGGGGCGCGCTCCTGCTGATCATGGCCAGCTGCGCGCTGGAATGGACGAGGTTGTACGGCTGGGAGGCGCGCCTGCCCGGCCATGCAGGCGGGGTGCTGGGCTGGTGGCTAGGCCCCCTGTCGATGCGCCTGGGCTTCCTGGCCTCCGGCGTCCTTTGGATCAGTGGGCTGGTCGTCGCCCTGCCGCTCGCCTTGCGCTTCTCATGGGTGCGCGTGGCTGATTCCATCGGCGCCTGGCTCGAGGGCTTCCGCGAGCGCCGCATCGAGAAGCGCGAGATCGCCGAGGACGTGCGGCTGGGCGAGCTGGCCCAGCGCGAGCGCGAGATCGAGGTCGAGGAAGAGCGCGAGGAGTTCGAGGAACACGTGCCGATCGTGATCGAGCCGCCGGTGCTCGAGGTGCCCAAGTCCGAACGCGTCGCACGCGAGCGGCAGAAGCCGCTGTTCACCGAGCTCGCCGACAACAAGCTGCCGCAGATCGACCTGCTGGACAAGGCGCCGGCCCGCGTCGAGACGGTGACGCCCGAATCGCTGGAGATGACCAGCCGGCTGATCGAGAAGAAGCTGTCGGACTTCGGCGTCGAGGTGCGCGTGGTCGCCGCCCAGCCTGGCCCGGTGATCACACGCTACGAGATCGAGCCCGCCACCGGCGTGAAGGGTTCGCAGGTCGTCAACCTGGCCAAGGACCTGGCGCGCTCGCTCTCGCTGGTGTCCATCCGCGTGGTCGAGACCATCCCGGGCAAGAACCTGATGGCCCTGGAGCTGCCGAACGCCAAGCGGCAGACCATCCGCCTGGCCGAGATCCTCGGCTCGCAGGTCTACAACGACGCGGGTTCGATGCTGACGATGGCGCTTGGCAAGGACATCATCGGCGCGCCGGTGGTGGCCGACCTGGCCAAGATGCCGCACTGCCTCGTCGCCGGCACCACCGGCTCGGGCAAGTCGGTGGGCATCAACGGCATGATCCTGAGCCTGCTCTACAAGGCCGAGCCGCGCGACGTGCGGCTGATCATGATCGACCCCAAGATGCTCGAGATGAGCGTCTACGAGGGCATAGGCCACCTGCTGTGCCCGGTGGTCACGGACATGAAGCAGGCCGGCAACGCGCTCAACTGGTGCGTCGCCGAGATGGAGCGGCGCTACAAGCTGATGAGCAAGCTGGGCGTGCGCAACCTGGCCGGCTACAACAAGAAGCTCGACGACGCCAAGGCCCGCGGCGAGCTGATCCCCAACCCCTTCAGCCTGACGCCGGAGGAGCCCGAGCCGCTCGAGCGCCTGCCCTTCATCGTCATCGTGATCGACGAGCTGGCCGACCTGATGATGGTGGTGGGCAAGAAGATCGAGGAGCTGATCGCGCGCCTGGCGCAGAAGGCGCGTGCGGCCGGCATCCACCTGATCCTCGCCACCCAGCGCCCCAGCGTCGACGTGATCACCGGCCTGATCAAGGCCAACATCCCGACGCGCCTGTCCTTCCAGGTCTCGAGCAAGATCGACAGCCGGACCATCCTCGACCAGATGGGCGCCGAAGCATTGCTGGGCATGGGCGACATGCTCTACATGGCCTCGGGCACCGGCCTGCCGGTGCGGGTGCACGGGGCCTTCGTTTCCGACGACGAGGTGCATCGCGTCGTCGAGGCGCTCAAGTCGCAAGGGCCGCCGAACTACATCGAGGGGATTCTCGAGGGCGGCACGCTCGATGGGGAGGGCGGCGAGGCGGGTGAGGGCGGCGGCGGTCCAGGTGGCGGTGAAGCCGACCCGATGTACGACCAGGCGGTGGCCATCGTGCTGCAGCATCGCAAGGCCTCCATCTCCCTGGTCCAGCGGCACCTCCGCATCGGCTACAACCGTGCGGCCCGGTTGCTGGAACAAATGGAGCAATCCGGGCTCGTAAGCTCCATGTCCACCAATGGCAACCGCGAGATCATGTTGCCCAAGCGTGATGAATAGTTTCCGGGTTGTTGCCGTGGCGGCGGTGTTGTCTGCTGCGAGCGTGAGCGCCTTCGCGGATGCGGCCGAATCGCTTCGGGCGTTCGTGAAGGACGTGAAGAGCGGGCAGTCGACGTTCACGCAGACCGTCACCTCGCCGGACGGCGCGAAGAAGAAGGTCTCCTCCGGCAGCTTCAGCTTCGCGCGCCCCAACCGCTTCCGCTTCGACTACGCCAAGCCCTACGCGCAGACCATCGTCAGCGATGGGCAGAAGGTCTGGTTCCACGACCCCGACCTGAACCAGGTGACGGTGCGCAAGATGGGCGACGCCCTGGGCAGCACGCCGGTGGCGCTGCTGACCGGCTCGTCGATCGAGAAGACCTTCGACCTGAAGGCCCAGCCCGACCAGGGCGGCCTGGAATGGGTGATGGCCACGCCCAAGGATTCGGGGGGCACGATCCAGTGGCTCAAGGCCGGCTTCAGGGGCAAGGGGCTGGTGGCGGTGGAGATCGCCGACAGCTTCGGCCAGCGCTCGCTGCTGACGTTCGACAAGCTCGCCACCGATGTGGCGCTGGCGCCGGAGGCCTTCCGATTCGCCGTGCCACCTGGCGCGGACGTATCCGAGCAGTAGGCGGCGAGGGCCGCGCAAGAGAAAGGGCGCCGTCGTGGCGCCCTTGTTCATCCAGGATGCGCGGCGGATCAGTGCATCGCCGCGTCGGTGTCCATGAGGCCCATGTCGGGCGACATCATCATCTGCTCGATGTCCATCAGGATCAGCATGCGCTCGACATCGCCGTGCTTCACGGTGCCCAGGCCGGTGATGTAGCTCGCGTCGATCTCGCCGTTGAAGTCGGGGGCGGGCTTGATCTGGCCGGGCGCGAGTTCGAGCACGTCGCTGACCGAATCCACCACCATGCCCACCGTGCGGTGGCCGATGTTCAGGATGATCACGACGGTGAAACTGTTGTACTGGACGTCCGGCAGCTGGAACCGCAGCCGCATGTCGACGATGGGCACGATCACGCCGCGCAGGTTCACCACGCCCTTGATGAAGTGCTGGGTGTTGGCGATGCGGGTCGGCGGCTCGTAGCCGCGGATCTCCTGCACACGCAGGATGTCGATGCCGTATTCCTCGTTGCCGAGCTTGAAGGACAGGTACTCGCGAGGCGCGCCGGCCATCGCTGCGGGGGCGGCGGCAGCGGCGCCAGCCGGGGCGGCGACGCGGTTGTCGGTGGTCGGTTGGGCACTCATGCGGGTGACGCTCCTGGAGTCAGGCCTTCAGTGTCCGGCCGGCCCCGACGGTGGCAACGCTCGAAAAGTGGGCGGGTCGCCGGGCAATTCGCCGCTTCCGGCACCGCTGCGACAATCCCGCGATGCCCCGGCAAGATGCACTTTTCGACGACCACGATCTGCCCGGCACCCCGCAGCCGGCTCCGGATGCCGCTGCCCCCGCGTCCTCCAATGCGCCGCTGGCCGAGCGCCTGCGCCCGCGCCGGCTCGACGAGGTGATCGGCCAGGCCCAGCTCCTGGGGTCGGGCAAGCCGCTGCGACTGGCCTTCGAGCAGGGGCGGCTGCACTCGATGATCCTGTGGGGCCCGCCCGGAGTCGGCAAGACGACGCTGGCGCGGCTGCTCGCCGGCGCCATCGATGCCCGCTTCATCGTGCTGTCGGCCGTGCTCGCCGGGGTCAAGGAGATTCGCGATGCCGTGGCCCAGGCCGAGCTCGCGCGCGCCCAGGGCAAACGCACCATCGTCTTCGTCGACGAGGTCCACCGCTTCAACAAGTCGCAGCAGGACGCCTTCCTGCCGCACGTCGAATCGGGCCTGTTCACCTTCATCGGCGCCACCACCGAGAACCCGTCGTTCGAGGTCAACTCGGCACTGCTGTCGCGCGCGACCGTGCACGTGCTCAAGCCCCTGGACGACGAGGAGCAGCAGCAACTGCTCGAGCGAGCGCGCGAAGCCCTGGCCGCGCCGCCCCTGGAGTCTGCCGCCGCCCAGCGCCTCATCGGCTATGCCGACGGAGACGCGCGCCGATTGCTCAATGCCTACGAGAACCTCGTCGCGCAGATCGACCCGGGCCTCGAGCAGATCGACGAGGCGATGCTGGAGCGCTCGCTGGGCGAGCAGCTGCGCCGCTACGACAAGGGCGGCGACCAGTTCTACGACACCATCTCTGCCCTGCACAAGTCGGTGCGCGGGTCCGACCCTGACGCCTCGCTGTACTGGTTCGCGAGAATGCTCGATGGCGGCGCCGACCCGCGCTACCTCGCGCGCCGCCTCATCCGCATGGCCAGTGAAGACATCGGCAATGCCGACCCGCGCGCGTTGCGGATGGCGCTCGACGCGGCCGAGACCTACGAGCGCCTTGGCACGCCCGAGGGTGAGCTGGCGCTGGCCCAGGCCGTGGTCTACCTCGCCGTGGCGCCCAAGTCGAATGCCGTCTACAAGGCCTGGGGCGCGGTGCGCAGCTTCGTCAAGCAGGACCAGACGAGGCCCGTGCCGGTGCACCTGCGCAATGCGCCGACCAAGCTGATGAAGGGCCTGGGCTACGGCCGCGACTATCGGTACGCCCACGACGAGCAGGGCGGCTTTGCCGCCGGCGAGCACTACTGGCCCGATGGCCTGGCCGACCCGCCGCGGTTCTACGAGCCGGTCCCGCGCGGGATGGAGCTGAAGATCGGCGACAAGCTCGCCGAGCTGCGCCGCCTCAACGACGAGGCGAGGCGCCAGGACGACGAGACCGAGTAACGGGGCTCGTGCAGGGCCCGTAGCGACCTGTGAGCCGTGGGTTATCTCGGGGGAGCGGGCTGTAAGCGCTTCCTACAATCGCCGCGAGCCGTACCACTCCCGAAAAGGCCCGCGCGATGGACATCTTCGTTCAGCAAGTCATCAACGGCCTGGTGCTTGGAAGCATGTACGCGCTGGTGGCTCTCGGCTACACCATGGTGTACGGGATCATCTCGCTGATCAACTTCGCGCACGGCGAGATCCTGATGGTGGGCGCGCTGACCAGCTGGACGGTGGTCACCGCGCTGGCCGGCACCGGCTGGCCCGGCTGGGTGCTGCTGCTGATCTCGCTGGTGGCCGCCATCGTGGCGTGCTCGGCCCTGAACTTCGCGGTCGAGAAGATCGCCTACCGGCCGCTGCGCAGTGCGCCGCGGTTGGCCCCGCTGATCACCGCCATGGGCATGAGCCTGCTGCTGCAGACGCTGGCGATGATCGTGTGGAAGCCCAATCCCAAGCCCTATCCTCCGCTGCTGCCGCAGGACCCGCTGTTCCTGTGGGACGCCGGCCCGGTGATCACCCCCACGCAGATCGTCATCCTGGTGACCACGGTGGTGGTGCTGGCCGCACTGCTATGGCTGGTGAACACGACCAAGCTGGGCCGCGCGATGCGCGCCACGGCCGAGAACCCGCGGGTGGCCGGCCTGATGGGCGTGAAGCCCGACTTCATCATCTCGGCCACCTTCGTCATCGGCGCCACGCTGGCGGCCATCGCCGGCATCATGTGGGCGATGAACTACGGCACGGTGCAGCACTCGATGGGCTTCCTGCCGGGCCTGAAGGCCTTCACTGCGGCCGTGTTCGGAGGCATCGGCAACCTGACCGGCGCGATGGTGGGTGGCGTGCTGCTCGGCCTCATCGAGGCGATAGGCGCGGGCTACCTCGGCGAGTTGACGGGCGGTGTGTTCGGCAGCCAGTACGTCGAGATCTTCGCCTTCCTGGTGCTGATCCTGGTGCTCACGTTGCGGCCCTCCGGGCTGATGGGCGAACGCGTCGCCGACAGAGCCTGACCATACCGCTGCTGGAGACATCAATGAAAGCACTGAGCCAAAACGCCAAGCTCGCGGTGTTCTTCGTCGCCGCGCTGGCATTGCTTGCCTTGCCGCTGATCGCGGCGCAGTTCGGGCAAGGGTGGGTGCGCATCATGGCGCTGGCCCTGCTGTACGTGCTGCTGGCGCTGGGCCTGAACATCGTGGTGGGCTACGCCGGGCTGCTGGACCTGGGCTACGTGGCCTTCTATGCGGTGGGCGCGTACATGTTCGCCTTGCTCGCCTCGCCCCATCTCACCGACAACTTCGAGTGGATCAAGGCGGCCTTCCCCCAGGGGTTGCACACGCCGATCTGGATCATCATTCCGCTCGCGGCCTTCCTGGCCGGCCTGTTCGGCGTGGTGCTCGGGGCGCCCACGCTCAAGCTGCGCGGCGACTACCTGGCCATCGTGACGCTGGGCTTCGGCGAAATCATCCGGGTGTTCATGAACAACCTGGAGTACCCGATCAACATCACCAACGGGCCGCGCGGCGTCAGCCAGATCGATGCGATGTCCATCGGCCCGCTGAACTTTGCCAAGACACTTCACCTCGGCGGTCTCGAGATCCCTTCGGTGGCGCTGTACTACTACCTGTTCCTGCTGCTGGTGATCGGGTCGGTGATCGTGTGCACCCACCTGGCCGACTCCCGCATCGGCCGTGCCTGGATGGCGATCCGCGAAGACGAGATCGCGGCCAAGGCGATGGGCCTGAACACCCGCAACCTGAAGCTGCTGGCCTTCGGCATGGGGGCGACCTTCGGCGGCGTGTCGGGGGCGATGTTCGCTGCCTTCCAGGGCTTCGTCTCCCCCGAGTCGTTCACGCTGGCGGAGTCGGTGATGATCGTCGCGATGGTGGTGCTCGGGGGCCTGGGTCACCTGCCCGGGGTGGTGCTCGGGGCCTTGCTGCTGTCAGCCCTGCCCGAGGTGCTGCGTTATGTCGCGGGCCCCTTGCAGCAGATGACCGATGGCCGGCTCGATGCGGCCATCCTGCGGCAACTGCTGGTGGCACTCGCCATGATCGTGATCATGCTGCTGCGCCCGCGGGGCTTGTGGCCGCAGCCCGAGCACGGCAAGGCGGCACCCGTGCCGGTGCCTGTGGGCGACAAGTGAGCCGGAGCATCCCAGCATGAGCACATCCGTCCTCAAAGTCAGCGGCGTGTCCAAGCGCTTCGGCGGCCTGCAGGCGCTGTCGGACGTGGGCATCACCATCCTGCCCGGCCAGGTCTACGGCCTGATCGGCCCCAACGGCGCGGGCAAGACCACCTTCTTCAACGTCATCACCGGCCTGTACACGCCCGACGGCGGCACCTTCGAGCTCGGCGGCGCGCCCTACACGCCCACCACCGTGCACGAGGTGGCCAAGGCCGGCATCGCGCGCACCTTCCAGAACATCCGCCTGTTCTCCGAGATGACGGCGCTGGAGAACGTGATGGTCGGGCGCCACGTGCGCACCCACTCGGGCCTGATCGGCGCGGTGTTCCGCACGCCGCGCTTCAAGAAGGAGGAGGCCGAGATCACCCAGCGCGCACAGGAGCTGCTGGATTACGTGGGCATCGGCAAGTACGCCGAGTTCAAGGCGCGCACGCTCAGCTACGGCGACCAGCGCCGGCTGGAGATCGCCCGCGCGCTGGCCACCGACCCCAAGCTGATCGCGCTGGACGAACCGGCGGCCGGCATGAACGCCACCGAGAAGATGGTGCTGCGCGAGCTGATCGACCGCATCCGCAAGGACGGCCGCACCATCCTGCTGATCGAGCACGACGTGAAGCTCGTGATGGGCCTGTGCGACCGCGTCACCGTGCTCGACTACGGCAAGCAGATCGCCGAAGGCACGCCAGCCGAAGTGCAGCGCAACGAGAAGGTGATCGAGGCCTACCTGGGCGCGGGCCACAAGGTCCATTGATGGAGCCCCCATTTGAAGGCGGCGGCGCCAGCCGCGCCGTCAACCAGGAACGATGAACATGAGCGAACAAGTAGTGCTCAAGGTGACCGGCCTGAAGGTGGCCTACGGTGGCATCCAGGCCGTCAAGGGCGTGAGCTTCGAAGTCGCCCTCGGTGAACTCGTCAGCCTCATCGGCGCGAACGGCGCGGGCAAGACCACCACGCTCAAGGCCATCACCGGCATCCAGCACGTCGCCGCCGGGCAGGTGGAGTTCCTCGGCCGGCCGATCAAGGGCCAGGGCGCGTGGGACCTGGCCCGCCAGGGCCTGGTGATGGTTCCGGAGGGCCGGGGTACCTTCACCCGCATGAGCATCACCGAGAACCTGCAGATGGGCGCCTACACGCGCTCGGACAAGGCGGGGATCGCCGAGGACATCGACAAGGTCTTCGGCATCTTCCCGCGCCTGAAGGAGCGTGCCACCCAGCTCGCCGGCACGATGAGCGGCGGCGAGCAGCAGATGCTCGCCATGGGACGCGCGCTGATGGCCAGGCCCAAGGTGCTGCTGCTCGATGAGCCGTCGATGGGCCTGAGCCCCATCATGGTGGACAAGATCTTCGAGGTCGTCGACACGATCCACAAGCAGGGCACGACGATCCTGCTGGTCGAGCAGAACGCCAGCCGCGCGCTCTCGCTGGCCAACCGCGGCTACGTGATGGACTCCGGCGAGATCACCATGAGCGGCCCGGCGCGCCAGCTGCTCGAGGATCCCAAAGTCCGCGCCGCCTACCTCGGCGAGTAGCCCCCCAAAAGAAAAGGCCACCCGAAGGTGGCCTGGGAGGAAGCCTTCCGGAGCATTGGGAGGCTTGTTGTGGCCCTTTGCCCTTCGGCCTTACTTGACGTTGACCGCGGCCCAGGCTGCGTTGACGGCGTTCCAGGTGGTCGAGCCTGCGCCGCCATAGAGATCCGCCGCGGCTGCCAGGGTGGCGACGCGTGCGCCGGCGTAGTTGGTGCTGGAGGTCATGTAGACCGACAGCGCCCGGTACCAGATCTTCTCGGCCTTGTCCCGGCCGATGCCGGTGAGCACGGCATTGCCGGTGGCCACGCGGGTATCGCTGGCCTGGCAGGTCGGCGATGCGGCGCCGCCGGCCGGCTGCGAGCCCTCGGCCAGCAGGTAGTACAGGTGGTTGCCTACGCCCGACGAGTAGTGCACGTCCAGATCGCCCACGCCGCTGAACCAGCAGTCGGCGGAAGAGCCGTCCACGCTGGGCTGGATCATGGTGCGCAGCGGGGTGCCGCTGCCGTCCTTGAGCAGGCGCTCGCCGATCAGGTAATCCGGCTTCTCGGCCGCGTTGTTCGCGTAGAACTCGACCATGGAGCCGAGGATGTCCGAGGTCGACTCGTTCAGGCCACCGGACTCGCCGGAGTAGATCAACGCGGCCGTGCGCGAGGTGACGCCGTGCGTCATCTCGTGGCCGGCCACGTCCAGCGCGACCAGGGGGTTGTAGCTCGAGTCGCCGTCGCCGTAGCTCATGCAGAAGCAGCTGTCGCTCCACGACGCGTTCACGTAGGGCAGGCCGAACAGCTTCTGGTGGACCTTGGAGCTCGCGCCCTTGCCATCGTCGGCGATGCCGTGGCGGCCGTGCACGTTGAGGTAGTAATCCCAGGTGTAGGCGTGGCCCGCAGCGGCGTCGACGGCCACCGTCTGGCGATTGGCGTTGGTGCCGTTGCCCCACAGGTTGTCGGCATCGGTGAACAGCGTGCCCTTGCCGACGAACTTGCCCTTCAGGTCGGAGACGGTGTGGCCGCCGCGCGTGAGGTCGCGCAGCACGTAGCCTCCGCCTGCCTGCGAGTCGGTGTGGATGGCGATCCGGCCGAGGAACAGGCTGCGGCCCGTGCCCACCGCGTCGGCGGTCTGGATGTCGTCGAAGCTGTCCAGCACCTGGCCGTTGCGCGCCTGCACGATGACGTGGCGCTCGGTGGGCAGGCCTTCCTTCGTCTGGCCGACGTACAGCACGTCCCAGGCCAGCGTGGGCTTGTGGTGGTGGGCGAAGACGACCAGCTCGTGGCTCACGGTGGCGCCTTCGGCCACGTTGGCGGTCTTCAGGCCGGCGCGTTCGGCGGCGCTGCCGTCGAGCGTGGGTTGCACGGACAGCGCCGGCGTCGCTGCCACGGTGCGCGAAAGACCGCGCAGCGCGCCGCTCGCATGGCCATGGACGACCACGTCGCCGCCGATCACGCGCAGGTGGTGGAAGCGACGCGCGAAACGGACGTGCTCGGTGCCGTCGGCATCGATCATCACGTCACGTGCGTCGAAGCTGTCCGCCTCGGGCAGCACGCCCTGGGAACCCTGCAGGTGCGCCAGTGCGCGCGCCACGGCCTGGGGATGGTCGGCCGGATGTGAGGCGTGGGCCGCGGCGGCGGTGAACAGGGCCGCGCAGGCCAGGACCACCTGGCGAAGAGGATTCGATGTCAACGACGTACTCCTTGTGTTCGAGGGATGTGTGGGCATGGCTCGTGGCCAGGCTGGCGCGCATGATCGCGGCGCGGCCAGGGTGCGGCAAGGCATGGAGGCAGGCCCCTGAACATCGTTGAAGAAGCGGGCCGCGAAACCCATCGCGCTGTTTGTGCGTTCAGCGTCACGTCATGGTTGCGACATTGCGGCTTCATGGCGCCGTCATGCCGAGGCGTCACGATGCCTGACCATGCAGACGCCCGCCCACACCGCGCCGCATGAGGACTCTCCGCAGCCGCTGCGCTTTCGCACGCTGTGGATCTCCGACATCCATCTCGGCACGCCGGGCTGCCAGGCACTCGCGCTGCTGGACTTCCTCAAGGCCACCGAGTGCGAGACGCTCTACCTGGTCGGCGACATCATCGACGGCTGGCAGCTCAGGCGCGGCTGGTACTGGCCGCAGGCCCACAACGACGTGGTGCAGAAGCTGTTGCGCAAGGTGCGCAAGGGCACCCGCGTGGTGTTCGTGCCCGGCAACCACGACGAGTTCGCGCGCCGCTACCTGGGCCACAGCTTCGGCGGCGTGGAAGTGGTGGAGGACTGCGTCCACCTGACGGCCGACGGGCGGCGCCTGTGGGTGACGCACGGGGACCTGTTCGACGGCGTCATCCAGTGCGCGAAGTGGCTGGCCTACGTCGGCGACTCGCTCTACGAATTCACGCTCAAGCTCAACCGCTACCTCAACCACCTGCGGGCGACGGTGGGCCTGCCGTATTGGAGCCTGTCGAAATACCTCAAGCTCAAGGTCAAGCGCGCCGTGAGCTACGTGAGCGACTTCGAGCAGGCGCTGGCGCGCGAGGCGAGAAGGCGCGGCGTGCAGGGCGTGGTCTGCGGCCACATCCACCACGCCGAGCTGCGAGACATCGACGGCATCCTGTACGCCAACGACGGCGACTGGGTCGAGAGCCTGACGGCGCTGGCCGAGCACGAGGATGGGCGGCTCGAGCTGCTCGACTGGTCGCACTGGGCGGCCGCATCCTTGCCCGAACCTGCAAGCCACGCGCCTGAAGAGACGGCCTCGGCGCCGCGGCCGGCGGCACGGCCCCCAACCTGGCCGGAACCGGCGACGCTGGCCGATTGACGGGCTGCCGAGGCCGGCTGCAGTATCTTCGGCACCGTCAAAAGGGTCATGCCCCTGTCACACCAGATTCATAAACTGGCGCCATGAGTGAACTCTTGTCCAGCGCGGAGCTCGTCGAAGCGGCGCCCCCCGAAATCAGCGTGCCGCCGGTGCTCCTGAACCGCGAACAGGCGATCCTCGAGTTCAACCGCCGCGTGCTGGCCCAGGCCCAGCGAGAGGACGTGCCGCTGCTGGAGCGCCTGCGCTACGTGACCATCGTCTCGTCCAACCTGGACGAGTTCTTCGAGGTGCGCTTCGCCGACGTGCTGGAGGCGGCCCGCGCAGCCCCCAGCGAGGCCTCCACCGCGGACCTGGCCGCGGTGGCATCGGCGGCCCACGCCCTCATCGTCGAGCAGTACGCCGTCTTCAACCACGAAGTGATGCCGGCGCTGGAGCGCCAGGGCATCCGCGTCATCAACCACGCCGACCGCAATGCCGCGCAGCGTGAATGGGTGGCGGCCTTCTTCGAGCGCGAGGTGCGGCCGCTGCTGATGCCGGTCGGCCTCGATCCGGCCCATCCCTTCCCGCTGGTGGCCAACAAGTCGCTGAACTTCATCGTGCGGCTGGGCGGGCGCGATGCCTTCGGCCGCGAGAGCCAGATCGCCATCGTCAAGGTGCCGCGCGTGTTGCCACGGGTCATCCGCCTGCCGGCCGAGGTGTGCGCGAAGGGCGAGCAGGGCTTCGTGATGCTGTCCAGCGTCATCCGGGCCCACCTGGCCGAGCTGTTCATGGGTCGCACGGTCGAGTCGTTCTCGCAGTTCCGGGTCACGCGCGATTCCGAGCTGGAGGTCGACGAGGACGACGTCACCAACCTGCGCCAGGCGCTGCGCAGCGGCCTCACCACGCGCCACTTCGGCCTGGCGATCCGGCTGGAGGTCGTCTCCAGCTGCCCGGAGGAGCTCTGGCGCTTCCTGCTCGAGCAGTTCGACCTGCCGGATGCGGCGTGCTACCGCGTGGACGGCCCCGTCAACCTGGTCCGGCTGAACGAGCTCATCGACCAGGCGGACGACGTCCGCGGCGGCGCCTCCCTGCGCTTCCCGCCGTACGAGCCCGCCTGGCCGTCCGGCCGGCTGCCACGGGCCGGCTCCGTCTTCGATGCCCTGCGCGAGCGCGACCTGCTGCTGCACCACCCGTTCGAGAGCTTCGAGCCGGTGGTCCAGTTCCTGCGGGAGGCGGTGGAGGATCCGGACGTGCTGGCCATCCGCCAGACGGTCTACCGCACGGGCGCGAAGTCAGTCCTGATGGACCTGCTGATCGAGGCCGCTCGAAGAGGCAAGGAGGTGATGGTCGTCGTCGAGCTCAAGGCGCGCTTCGACGAGGAGGCCAACATCAACTGGGCCGAGCGGCTGGAGGCGGTGGGCGCGCAGGTCGTCTACGGCATCGTCGGCCTGAAGACCCATGCCAAGCTGCTGCTGGTGACACGGCGCGAGACCGGCCCGCGCGGAGCCACCCACCTCCGGCGTTATGTGCACCTGTCCACCGGCAACTACAACCCCAAGACGGCGCGCCTGTACACCGACCTCGGCTACCTGACTGCGGACGCCGGCATCGCGGCCGATGCCGACGCGGTCTTCCAGCAGATTGCCAGCCTCACTCGCGTCAAGCCCCCGCGCCATCTGCTGACGGCGCCCTTCGTGCTTCACCGCCGGCTGGTGCGGCACATCGGCCAGGTGGCGGAGGCCGCCCGCGCCGGCCAGCCCGCGCGCATCGTCGCCAAGTTCAACGCGCTCACCGACCCTGGCCTGATCCACGCGCTGATCGAGGCCTCGCGCGCCGGAGCCCAGATCGACCTGATCGTGCGAGGGGCCTGCATGCTGCGGCCGGGCGTGCCCGGGCAGACGGACCGCATCCGCGTGCGCTCGGTGGTCGGCCGCTTCCTGGAGCATTCGCGCATCCTGTACTTCCGCTGGGGCGTGGGCGAAGAGGACGAGGTGCTCTACCTGTCCAGCGCCGACTGGATGGGCCGCAACATGTTCCGCCGCATCGAGCTGGCCTGGCCGGTGCGCGACGCCCGCCTGCGCCAGCGCGTGATCGACGAATGCCTGGTGCCCTACCTGCACGACAGCCGCGACGCCTGGGATTTGCAGCCCGATGGCAGCTACCTCCGCGCCGGCACCGAAGGCATCAGCGCCCAGCAGGCCCTGATGGCGCGCTTCTCGCCCGCCTGACGCCATGGACCTCATCCTCTGGCGCCACGCGGAAGCGGAGGAACTCTCGGCCGGTGTCGACGACCCGGCGCGCGGCCTCACGTCCAAGGGCGAACGACACGCGCGCCGCGTGGCCGAGTGGCTGAACCAGGTGCTGCCCCATTCGACCAAGATCCTGGTCAGCCCCGCGCTTCGCACGCGCCAGACGGCCGAGGCGCTGGAGCGCAAGTTCAAGGTCAGCGAGTCACTGGCGCCCGAGGGCACGGTCGACGGCCTGCTGGCCGCGGTGCGCTGGCCTGATGCGCGCGAGCCGGTGCTCGTGGTCGGCCACCAGCCGACGCTGGGCCTGGCTGCCGCCTACCTCATGACCGGCCCGCGTCTGACCCACGGCGACCCCGAGGGCCTGTTGCCCTGGTCCATCCGCAAGGGCGGCGTCTGGTGGCTGCGCCACCGGCCGCGGGAGGACAGGGGCGAGGTGGTGCTGGTCGCTGTTCGTAGTCCGGAGCTGGTGTGACGGGGGCACAGCAGCTCCGGCTGGCGCCGCTGTCCGTGAGCACCCGCTAGCCCCTCCAAGCGGAGGCTCCCGCCAGAAGGACGCGCTGCCGCGCGTCTGCCCCGGCGCGGCGGCGCGTCAAGCCGTCTAGCCTTTTCGGCGGTTGTAGACGTCGAGGAACACCGCCGCCAGCAGCACACCCCCCTTGATGACCTGCTGGTAGTCGATGCCGATGCCGAGGATGGACATGCCGTTGTTCATCACGCCCATCACGAACGCGCCGATGACGGCGCCCATCACCTTGCCGACGCCACCGGAGGCCGAAGCGCCGCCGATGAAGCAGGCGGCGATCACGTCGAGCTCGAAGCCGACGCCGGCCTTGGGCGTGGCGGTGTTGAGCCGCGCGGCGAACATCAGGCCGGCCAGCGCGGCGAGCACGCCCATGTTGACGAAGCTCAGCCACGCCAGGCGCTCGGTGCGGATGCCGGAGAGTCGCGCGGCCTTCTCGTTGCCGCCCAGCGCGTACAGGCGCCGGCCGAGCGTGGTGCGGTGGGTGACGAAATCGTAGGCCACGGTCAGCACGGCCATGATGATCAGCACGTTGGGCAGGCCCTTGTACGAGGCCATCAGCCAGGTCAGCGCGATGATGGCCGCGGACAGCGCGGCGTGGCGCAGGCCGAACAGCGCCGCCGGCTCCACCTCCATGCCGTGCTGCAGCTCGTAGCGGCGCGAGCGCCAGCCGAGGCCGGCGGCCAGCGCCGCCACCGCCACGCCGAGCACCAGCGAGGTGGTGCGCAGTTCCTCGCCGCCCAGCGGGTCCGGGATGAAGCCGGAGCTCAGGCTCTGGAAGGCTTCGGGGAAGGGGCCGACCGACTGGCCCTGCAGCAGCGCCAGCGCGAGGCCCTTGAACACCAGCATGCCGGCCAGCGTGACGATGAAGGAAGGGATCTTGAACCAGGCGACGAACCAGCCCTGCAGCGCGCCAATGGCGGCCCCGGCGGCGATGCACATCAGCGTGGCCGGCACGGCGGACCATTCGTACTGCACCATCAGCACGGCGGCCAGCGCACCGATGAAGCCGCATACCGAGCCGACCGAGAGGTCGATGTGGCCGGCCACGATCACCAGCAGCATGCCCAGCGCCATCACGACGATGTAGCTGTTCTGCAGCACGAGGTTGGTCAGGTTCAGCGGCTGCAGCAGCGTGCCATCGGTCAGGTACTGGAAGAAGGCCATGATCGCGACGAGCGACAGCAGCATGCCGTACTCGCGCAGGTGGTGCTTCAGGAAGTGGCCTAGGCCCGGGGCGGGCAGGGGAGCGGCGGTCGTGTCCATGGTGTCTTCAGTGTTCAGTGCACGGCAGCGCCGTTGACGATCGCCTTCATGATGGCTTCCTGCGTGGCCTCGGCGGCCGTCATCTCGGCGACGAAGGCGCCCTCGTTCATGACGTAGAGGCGGTCGCACATGCCGAGCAGTTCGGGCATGTCGGAAGAGATCATCAGGATGGCGCGGCCTTCGTCGGCCAGGCGGGCGACGAGGGAGTGGATTTCGAACTTGGCGCCCACGTCGATGCCGCGCGTGGGTTCGTCCAGGATCAGCAGCGAAGGCTCGGCGAAGAGCCACTTGGCCAGCACCACCTTCTGCTGGTTGCCGCCGGAGAGGTTGACGACCTGCTGCTGAACGCCGGAGCAGCGCGTGCCCAGGCGGCGGCGGTAGTCGTCGGCGACCTTGAACTCGCGCACGTCGTCGATCACCCCGCGCTGCGAGATGCCGCGAAGATGAGCGAGCGTGGTGTTGTGGGCGATGCTGTCGTTCAGCACCAGGCCGAGCGACTTGCGGTCTTCGGTGACGTAGGCCAGGCCGGCCTCGATGGCGCGCGGCACGGTGGAAAGATCCACCTCGCGCCCGTTCATGCGCGCCGTGCCGCTGATGCGCTGGCCCCAGGAGCGGCCGAAGACGCTCATCGCCAGCTCGGTGCGGCCCGCGCCCATGAGGCCGGCGATGCCGACGATCTCGCCGCGGCGCACGGTCAGGTTCACCCCCTTGACCGCCTCGCGCTCGGCATGCAACGGATGGTGCACTCGCCAGTCACGCAGCTCGAACAGGGGCTCGCCGATCTTCGGCGTGCGCTTCGGATAGCGATCGGCCATCTCGCGGCCGACCATGGCGCGGATGATGGCGTCTTCCTGGGCCGGCGCTTCGCGGCAGTCGATGCTGGTGATGGAGCGGCCGTCGCGCAGCACGGTGATCGCATCGGCCACCCGCGCCACCTCGTGCAGCTTGTGCGAGATGAGGATGCACGAGATGCCCTGCGCCTTCAGGCCGAGCAGCAGGTCCAGCAGGGCCTGGCTGTCGCTTTCGTTCAGGCTGGCGGTGGGCTCGTCGAGGATCAGCAGCTTCACGTCCTTGGCCAGCGCCTTGGCGATCTCCACCAACTGCTGCTTGCCCACGCCGAGGTCGCCCACCGGCGTGGAAGGCGACTCCTTCAGCCCGACGCGCGCGAGCAGCTCGCGTGCGCGCACATGCGCCTGGCCGCGATCGAGGACGCCGAAGCGCCCCGGCTCGTGGCCGAGGAAGAGGTTCTCGGCGATCGACATGAGCGGCACCAGCGCCAGCTCCTGGTGGATGATGACGATGCCCAGGCGCTCGCTTTCGGTGACGCCGGCAAAGCGCCGCTCCTGCCCGTCGAAGTGGATCTCGCCTTCGTACTCGGGATGCGGCAGCACGCCCGAGAGCACCTTCATCAGCGTCGACTTGCCGGCACCGTTCTCGCCGCACACGGCGTGGATCTCGCCGCGCTGCACGCTCAGGCGCACATCCTGCAGGGCCGTGACGCCATGGAAGCGCTTGGTGATGCCGCGCATCTCCAGAATCGGCGTCATTGGAACCTCCAACGATGCTGCAACGGCCGGGCGGCGCTCACTTCAGCTGGCCTTCCTTGTAGTAGCCGCTGTCCACCAGCACCGGCTTCCAGTTGGAGGCATCCACCGCCACCGGCTTGAGCAGGTAGGCGGGGACCACCTTCACGCCGTTGTTGTAGGTCTTGCTGTCGTTGATCTCGGGCTGCTTGCCGGCCACCACCGCGTCGACCAGGTTGACGGTGACGCGCGCCAGTTCGCGCGTGTCCTTGAACACGGTGGAGGTCTGCTCGCCCTTGAGGATGGACTTGATCGACGGGATCTCGGCGTCCTGGCCCGTGACCACCGGGCAAGGCTGCTGCGGGGTGCAGTAGCCCACGCCCTTGAGCGAGGACAGGATGCCGATGCTCATGCCGTCGTAGGGCGACAGCACGGCATGCACCTTGTCCTTGCCGTAGAAGGCCGACAGCAGGTTGTCCATGCGCGCCTGGGCCACGGAGCCGTCCCAGCGCAGCGTGCCCACCTTGGACAGGCCCATCTGCTTGCTGCGCACGACCAGCTTGCCGCCGTCGAGATAAGGCTTGAGCACGCTCAGCGCGCCGTCGTAGAAGAACAGCGAGTTGTTGTCGTCGGGCGAGCCGGCGAACAGCTCGATGTTGAACGGGCCCTTGCCCTGCTTCAGGCCCAGCTTGTCGACGATGGAGTTCGCCTGCAGCACGCCGACCTGGAAGTTGTCGAAGGTGGTGTAGTAGTCGACGGTCTTGCTGCCGCGCAGCAGGCGGTCGTAGGCGACGACCTTGATGCCCTTGTCGGCCGCCTTCTGCAGCACGCCGGACAGCGTGGTGCCGTCGATGGCCGCGATCACCAGCACCTTGGCGCCCTTGGTGATCATGTTCTCGATCTGCGCCAGCTGGTTGGGGATGTCGTCGTCCGCGTATTGCAGGTCGGGCTTGAAGCCCTTCTCGCGGAAGACCTTGACCATGTTCTCGCCGTCGGCGATCCAGCGGGCCGAGCTCTTGGTGGGCATCGAGATGCCGACCATGCCCTTGTCCTGGGCCAAGGCGCCAGTGGTGAAGAGCAGCGTGGTGCCGAGCGCGGCGGCCAGGCGGATGAAGCGTTGACGTTGCATGGTGGGTGGGGCCGCGGGCAGCGACCTTGTCTCAATTAGTTTGACGGTCGAATTTAATTCAGTCACGGCCGCCGCGCCTAGGGTTTTTCCCGGGTGGAGCGTGCGGAACTCAGGGTGGCGCGGACCACTGCAGGTGGACGACGCGGTAGCCACGATCCTTCAGGGCCTTCAGCATGAGGGGCAGGGCGGCGGCGGTCTGGTCCTGGGCGTCGTGCAGCAGGACGAGGCCGCGGCCATCGTTTTCGGCCAGCCTCTGCAGCAGGCGTTCGGTCAGCAGCGCGGGGCCCGGGTCGGGCAGCCAGTCCTCGATGCCGAGGTCGACCGACATCACCGTCAGGGCCCGGGTCTTCAGCGCCGCGAGCAGCGCGGGGGTTTCCTCGAGGAACGGGAAGCGGTACGCCGGTGCCGGCGAGCCGAACACCTCGAGGTGGGCCGCCTGCATGGCCTGCAGGTCGGCCAGCTGGTCGGCCTCGGGCAGGCTGGCGAAGTGCTCGTGGCGGAAGCCGTGCATCGCCACGGTGTGCCCTGCGTCGCGCACGCGCCGGGCCAGGTCCGGCGAGCGCAGCAGGGGTTCACCGTTCATGAAGAAGGTGGCCCGCACGCATTGCTGCGCGAGCGCCTGCAGCACCAGCGGCGTCGATTCGGGTCGCGGCCCGTCGTCGAAGCTGAGCACCACCTCGCCTGCCCGCAGCGGCAGCGGCGCGTGTTGTGCCCGGCCATAGGCCGCGCCCTCGCGAGGCAGCGTCAGGACGCGCGAGGTGCCCAACGCAGCGGGCCCGCAATCGGCCGCGGCGACGCTGGCGGTAGCCGTCATGAGGGCCATTCCGAGCATCGTCCGCCAGCTCATTTCGCCGGCTCCAGGGTGACCAGCACCACGTCGTTGCTGCGCATGTTCACCTTCCAGTCCAATCGCGCGCCGGCCTGCACCTGGACGACCTGGTCGACCTCGGCCTTGTCGGCCGTGAGTTCCTGCAGCTGGCGTTGCTGGGCCGCGTCCAGCGCCTTGGGCGAGCCCATCTCGAGGTAGGCCGTCTGGGCATCGTTGGCGCGGTAGCCGGTGCGGCGCAGCTGCAGGCGGTACGTGCCCGGCGGCACGTGGGCCAGGCTCAGCTGCACGGGGCGGGACTCTGTGGCGGGCACCGGCTTGCCGAAGAAGTTGCGGTTGGTCTGCTTCTGGTCGGGCTGCTGCCAGTCCCACATCAGCACCGTCGTCTTGGCGCCGTCCGCCGAAGCCAGCGTGGCGTTGTCGGCGCTCGGGATCTCCTGCCCCTTCAGCGCGTTGAGGTACTTGTAGGCGAAGAAGGCCGGCTTGCGGATGCCCTCGGGCGTGAGCAGGCCGAAGCCGCCGTGGAAGGGGCTGGGCGGCGGGCCGGCCTCCTCGAACAGGTCGCTGTAGGTCCAGTAGCTCATGGCCTGGGCCAGTCCGCGCGTGGCCTTGAGCTTGGTCAGGATCCACGGCGCGCTGATGTAGCTGTCGTGCACCAGGTCGCGCGGGTTGTAGCTGGTGCTCCACTCGGTGATGTACAGCGGCAGGCCGGGGAAGGCCGAGGCCTGGATCTGCTCGCGCACTCGGCGCACGTCGCCGACGATCGAGTCCGGCGAGGGCGAGAGCTTGCGGTCGTCCTCGCCCTTCTCGTCGAGGAAGCCGCCGTCCACGCCGTAGGTGTGGGTGGTGACGAAGTCCACCGGCAGGCCCTGCTGCTTCGCGTAGGCCAGGAAGGGCACGACCCAGTCCGCGCCGGCCGTGGAAGGGCCGCCGACGCGCAGGGCCGGGTCGACCTTCTTCAGCGTGCGCGCGGTGTTGGCATAGAGCTCGAAGTAGGCCTTCTGGTCGGCACGCTCCCAGAAGCCGTCGAGGTTGGGTTCGTTCCAGACCTCGAATGGCCAGCTGCGAACCTCTTCGGCGCCGTAGCGCTGGATCAGGTGCCGGGCGAAGGCCTCGATCAGCGCCGACCAGGCGGCCGGTTGCGGATGCGAGGTGTTGCCCTTCCAGTAGAAGATGGTCAGCTGGGACGTCGCCAACGCCTGCGGCGTGAAGCCCAGTTCGACGAAGGGCTTGATGCCACGCGCGAGCAGGCCGTCGTACAGCTTGTCGATGCCGCTGAAGTCGAAGCTCAGCTTGCCGTCGACCTTCTTCACCGTGCCCAGGGCGTCGTGGAAGATCGCGTGGAAGCGCAGGTAGCGAAAGCCCAGTTCGTCGACCGCGGTCTTGAGTTGCGCGAGGCTGTCCTCGCGGCCTGTCGTGCCCGGGAAGTCCGCGCCCACCGAAAGGTCGAAGAAGCGGTCGACCGGCGCCTGGGCCTGGGAGCGGTCGAGTTCGATGATGCGCGGCGCGGGCTCGGCGGCGGCAACGTTTGCGGCAAGCGCTAGCGCTGCGCAGGTCACCGACCAAGCCAAGGGCCTTGCGCGGATCCGGCTTTGCCGGTCCGCTGCAAGAGCCCCCTCGGGGGGGCGAGCCGGGACATGAACAGTCCAGTGGACTGTTCGTGCCTGGCTCGCGGCCGGGCCACTGGCCCGGCGCGGCCTGCAAGGCGCGGACCGGAAGGGAGCGTGGGGGCTCTGTTTATGCATGGGCAGGTGCTTTCGCCGTGTCGCGGCCGGCGTCGTGATCGTGGTGGGTCGCGTGAGGGAAAGGCGCCCACCAGGCCAGCAGGATGGGTGGCACCGAGAAGGCGAGCACGAGGGTGAAGAAGGTGCCGTAGTCGTGGCCGACCTGGTTCCAGACCCAGCCGCTCACCGTGCCGGTGGACCACTTGGTCAGCGCCATCACGCCGGTGGCCATCGCGTAGTGCGCCATGCGGAAGGGCCCGGGCGCGACCTGCTGCATCATGTAGAGCATGTGGCCCACCGAGCCCATGCCGAAGCCGAACTTCTCGAGCGAGACGATGGCGCCTATCCACAGCGTGTCCTCGGGCGTGGACTGGCTCAGGTAGAAGTAGGTCAGGTGCGGCAGGTTCAGCACCAGCGCCAGCACGAAGAAGGACTTCGGCAGCGTGCGCCGCGCGACGAGGAAGCCGCCGAGGAAGGCACCGGCGATGAAGGCGATGGTGCCCACCGTGCCGTTGATGTGCCCCAGTGCCTCGTTGCCCAGGCCCAGCCCGCCGGCGCTGCGCGGATCCAGCAGGAACAGCGGCCCGAACTTCTCGATGAAGCCTTCGCCGAAGCGGTAGAAGAAGATGACCGCCAGCATCATCCAGATCTGCGGCTTCTGGAAGAAGCTGACCCAGGCATCCCGCAGGGCGACGAAGCCGGCCGCGGCGCCTTCGCCTCGCACGGTCGAAGGCGCTCCCGGCGGCAGCACGCGCAGGTGCCACAAGCCGAACACCGCCATGGCCGCCGCCGCGGCGCCCATCACGATCATCCAGCAGTGCACCCAGGCCAGGCCGAAGCTGCCATGCAGCCAGCCGGTCATGGACACCAGCAGGCCGGAGCCTATGACCGCGCCCATGTTCCAGCACATGCCCTGCAGGCCGGCGTAGCGCGCCTGCTCGGGGATGGGCATGGTCGTCATGAAGACGCCGTCGGCGCAAGTGTCCTGCGTCGCCGAGGCGAAGCCGGTGATCCAGAAGAAGGCCAGCGAAGCCTGGAAGAAGCCCTCCAGCGGCAGGCAGAACGCGACCATGCCGAGCGAGGCCGCCATCGCGAACTGCATGCTGATGACCCACCAGCGCTTGCTGCGGTAGGCCTCCAGCAGCGGCGCCCACAAGGGCTTGAGCACCCAGGGCAGGTACAGCTGCGAGGTGTAGAGCGCGATGTCCTCGTTGGACACGCCGAGGTTCTTGTAGATGATGGCCGCGACCACGCCGACCATCACGTTGGGCAGGCCCATCGCGAGGTAGAGCGAGGGAACCCAGCTGAGGGGGTGGCGGGCCGGCGGCGGGGGCGGGTGGCTCATGGTGTTCTCAGGGCTTGGGGTTCATGGTCGACGCCAGTTCGTCCGGGGTCTTGCCGGACTGGATGGCCTCGATGGCGTGGCGCACGCGTTCGGCGCGCTCGGGTTGGTGCGGGTCCGTGGCCAGGGGGATCAGGGCGCGGACGGCGCGTTCGCGGTCACCCATCTCCAGGTCGGCGCGGGCCTCGAACAGCGCGTACTCCGGCACCGAGGGCGCCAGCAGCCGGGCGGCCTGCGCGGCATTCAAGGCGTTCTTGTCCATGCCGTTGCGGGCCACGGCCTGCGCCAGGAAGTACAGCGTCGGCGGATCGTCCTTCTTCAGGCGATAGGCCTTGAAGAGGTGGCTGCGGGCCTTGTCCAGGGCGGCGCGCTGCTCGTCACCCTTCCACTGGTCGGCCTGTCGGGTCAGCGCACGCGCCATCAGGTAGTGCGCCTCGTGCGGCGCGTCCTCGGCGCCGACGATGCCCTCCAGCCGCTTCACCGCGGCCGCAGGGTCGCCGAACAGGGCCTCGGCGCGAGCCAGCACCAGCGAGAGCTGCAGGCCGGCGGCCGGCGAGGGCTTGCTGGCCTGCGAACGCAGCCGCTCGAGGATCTCCTGCGCGACCTCCGGCTTCGGGCAGGTGCGCAGCACGCCCGAGTCCAGGGCGAGCTTCGTGGCTTCTTCCGATAGCGGCGACATCCGGATCGTGGGCACCGGGATCTCCGCGCTGCGGATCTTCACCATCGGCAGGGCGCGGCGATAGGCGTTCAGCGTCTTGATCAGGTCGGCGACCGTGATGCCGGTGGCGGACTCGAAGGCGGCCACACTGTCCTCGCCGGCCCCCACACGAGCGAAGTAGTCGGCGAGCGCCTGCGTGCGCTTGCTCTCGCTCAGCATGTAGTGGGTCAGCAGCCAGGATTGCGCGTACAGGCGGTCGACTTCGAAGCGATTGAGTTGCTTCCAGTCGCGGCTGTTCCATCGCAGGACATCCTCGAACGGCAGCCAGGGGGGCGTGGCGAGTATCGGCAGGCGATCCTGGTGCTGGCCACCGAGCGAGATCGCACCGTCCTCGTAGGCCGCGGTGCCCATGTACTCCGCGAAGCCTTCCACATACCACCCGGGGTAGGCCCTCGTCGCGTACTGGAACATCAGCTGGTGCGCGTACTCGTGCTGCAGCACCAACCGGCTGGTGTCCCATCCGTCCGGGCCCAGGGTCCGCGCCTGCGTGGCGTACATCAGCGAGCCTTCGGCGCAGAAGTAGTACGCGCCGGCCACGTTGTAGGGCAGCGTGGGGCGCAGCTCGTGCAGGGCGCTCTGGCCTTCCAGCAGCTGGATCTCGGACCGTCCCTGGGTGCGCACGTTCTTGTCGTCGGCGCCGAGAAGCTTCAAGCCTAGCCAGCGGAAGGCCTCCAGCTGTTTCAGGTAGTCGCGGGTGACGGATTCCTGGGCGCTGCTGTAGAGCGTGAAGTGCTCGCTTTCGGCGAGCAGCCAGCCACCGGCCAGGGTAGGAGCAGCGGCCAGGCAGCCGGCGAGGGCCAGCGCGAGAGACCGCAGCTTCATGAGAGGGTAGGACATCGGTTCAGGGGGACGGGGTCAGCGCCTGCAGGGCCGCCGACACATACACCAGCGGCGCGTTCCAGTTGATCGCCACCTCGTTGCTGGCGTAGCTGCACATGTGGTCGAGCCAGGCCTTGGCCGGCACCTTGGAGGGGTAGGGCACCTGGCAGTCCTTGGCGTCGTTCAGGCCGGCGTTGGGGCCGCCGACGATGAAGCCGGGCACCGGGGCGTCCACGCCGTCGGCTTCGGAGGGCCGGTGGTGCGGATGCTGCGGCGAGCGGATGCCGAAGCCGGTGACCATCGAGGTGCCGAGCGGGTTGCGGCCCATGACGTAGTCGAGCGCCGATTGCGCTGCATCCAGCTGCCGCCTGTCGCCCGAAAGCCGGTAGCCCTGGATCAGCATCACGGCCTGGTTGAGCAGGCCGGAGTTGCTGCCCCAGTTGAAGTCCGCGGTCTGCATGCCGACGCGGTAGGGCGAGGAGGACCAGACAGCGGCGAGGCTGGCCGCCAGGCCGTTGATGCGATCCGCGATCAGGCGCTGGTCGGCCGCGGCGGTGAGCCGCGCGCGATGGTGGGCCAGCGACATCCACGCCAGCCCGTTCACGGTGTTCCAGCCGGGCACGACGGCGGGAACGCGATCGGCCTTGATCGCCTTGTAGAAGGCGTCGTCCCGCGTCGTGATGTAGAGCTCGGCGGCGGCCCAGGCGAACTCGTCTTCGAGCTGCTGGTCGTCGTAGCCGCCGGTGTGGATGTCGGGCGGCTGCTTGTAGAGCACGTTGGGATGCTGGCCGGCCCAGGCCCAGGCGGCCAGCGCCGCGGTGCGCATGCGCGCGGCCAGGCCAGGTCGTTGCGCCTCGAAGCCGGAGAAGATGCGGCTCGCGGTGGCCATCACCGCGGCGAAGTCGAGCGCGGCGGCCGTGGTCTTCTGCACCACGTAGCGCTCGGCCGTCGCCTGCTGGGGCATGACGATGCCGTCGAAGCCCTTGTTGGTCAGCTTGGAGTAGACGCCGCCATCGGCCGGGTCCTGCATGGTCAGCATCCATTCGAGGTTCCACAGGGCCTCGTTCAGGATGTCGGGCAGGCCGTCGCCGCTCTCGGGGAGGTTGAGGTTCTGGCGCTTGAAGAAGTCGGGGAAGTGCTCGTAGGCGGCGAGCAGGGTGTAGACGGTGATGCCGGAGTTGACGATGTACTTGTTGTAGTCGCCGGCGTCGTACCAGCCCTTGGGACTGGAGATCACCGTGCCTTCGGGCCGGCCCGGGCCGGCGGCCGAGGCATGCACCAGCACCTTCGTGTCAGAGTGGCCGGCCGGCCGCGCCCAGGCACCGGCGTACTTCGGCTCCAGCTCGATGCTGGCGCGGTTGAAGTAGTAGGCCCGCAAGGCGCCGGCGTTGAGCGCGCTGTAGGCATCGGCCGCGATGCTGAAGACGGGCGAGTCGGCTGCGCCGTCGACGTGCAGCCGGTAGCTGCCCGGCAGCTTCAGTGCCGAGAAGTCGGCGAGGCGGAAGGACTCCTGCGCCGGCTCCCACGGCTTCGCCGGCCCCAGCGTGCCCCGATAGGCCTCGCGGCCGGTGCTGGCGTCGACGACCGTGAATGCGGCGGCTTCGGTGGCGGCGGGCACGGCCGCCCACTTGGCGGCGGCCGGCGGGAAGCCCACCTGGTTGACCTGGATGGCGGAGGCGCCCTCGGCGAACGAGGGCGACGAGGCCATCAGCGCGACGGCAAGGGCGCAAGAAGCGTGATGTTGGATCAAGGGGAAGCTTCCCAGACGACGGTATCGGTGAGGCCGCCTTCGGTGCTGACGCGCAGCACGTTGCGGCCGGTGGCGAGCGCGACCTGGGGCCAGACGGCGATGCGGTCGGACGGCTCCTTCGAGCCGACCGCCTTGCCGTTGACCTCGAGCGTCACGCGCGCGGCGTTGGTGTAGACCTTGACGGCGGTCGGGCCGGCGGCGCGCAGGGTGTGGCGGCGGCTGGTGATGTAGACGACGGGCTCGCGGCTCCATTGCGCGCGGTACCAGAAGAAGGCGTCCTTGCGCACCTGGCGGTCGTAGGTGACCAGGCCCTTGTCGTTGATGCCCGGACGATCGCCCTCGTCGCGGCCGGCGGAGGCCAGGTCGAAGCCGACCCAGACGAAGCTGCCCCACAGCCAGGGCCGCTCGCGGATCTGGCGCCACCAGGCCTCGTGGAACAGGGCCTGGTATTGCTCGGGATGCCAGCCGCTCTTGGGCACCGGGCGCTTCGGCGGATCCTCCTGCTGCAGCACGCTGCCGCCCGCCCCGTATTCGCTCAGGCCGACCGCGCGACCCGGCATCTGGCGATGCAGGGCATCGGCCCAGGGCCCGACGTCGGCGAACTCGTGGTCGTACCAGCCGTAGTAGCGGTTGTAGCCGGTGATGTCGGTCTGCAGGGCCAGGCCGTCGTTGTCGGCGGCGCAGCAATGGGCATACGCGGTGGGGCGCCGCGGGTCGTCCCGCCGGGCCTGCAACTGCAGCTCGGCGAGCAGGCCGCGGCTCACGGCATCGGCCTGGTAGACCTCGTTGCCCAGGCCCCAGATGGCCACCGAAGGATGGTTGCCGGTCTGGCGCATCAGCTCGCGCAGCTGGCGCGACAGGTTGCCGCGGAAGGCCGGGCTGTCCTGCATCGCGCTGTTCAGGGGGATCTCGGTCCACAGCACGAAGCCGAGCCGATCGGCTGCTTCGTAGACACGTTGCGGATGCTGGAAGTGCACCAGGCGCAGGCCGGTGACGCCCAGCTGCTGCAGGATCTCCATGTCGAGGTCGATGTCGGCATCGCCCACGGCCAGGCCGCGCCCCGGCCGGCCGGGGTGGAAGTAGTTGACGCCATGCAGCGGGTAGGGCTGGCCGTTGAGCAGGAAGCCCCGCTGCGGGTCGATGGCGACCTGGCGGATGCCGACCGGTTGCTCCAGCTCGTCGACCACCTCGCCGTGCTCCAGCACCTGGGCCGTCAGGCGGTACAGGTAGGGATCGCGTACGCCCTGCCAGAGATGCGGCTGCGGCAGCGTGAGCGCATGGCGGCTCAGCTCGTTGAAGCCGCCGGCACGGGCGTCGATGGCCTGCTCGTCCCGCAGCACCACCCGGCCTTGCGCATCGCGCAGGATGAGCCGCACGGCGACCGCCCGTGTCTCGGCCCCGTCGTTGCGCACGCGCACGGTCACGCGCAGGCGGGCGGCCGCACGAGCGAGCTCCTCGACGGCGACCTCGACACCTGGGCCGCCGTCGTCCAGCAGGTCGATGTGCCGCCGGTGGGTCTCGACCAGCCGCACCTGGCGGTACAGGCCGCCGAAGACGGTGAAGTCGCCGCCCAGCGGAGCGACGCTCGGCAGGTTGGAGTTGTCCACCCGGACGGCCAGCGTGTTGCGGCCCGGCCTGAGCAGCCCGCTGACATCGAAGCGGAAGCGCGCGTAGCCGCCTTCGTGGCGGCCGGCATGGTGCCCGTTGACCCACACGTCGGCCGCCAGCGCGGCGCCGTCGAACTCGAGGAAGCGGCGTTGCGCCGACGGCGAAGTCGACAGCTCCAGCGTGTGCCGGTACCAGGCCGGGCCGCGGTAGTAGGCGCCGCCGGCCTCGCCGTCGACGGCGTTCCAGGTGTGGGGCAGCGTCACCGCGGCCCAGCCGCCGTCGTCGAAGGCCGGGGCTTGCGCACCGGCCATGTCCGCACGCTGGAAGCGCCAGCCCGCCTCCAGCGGCACGACGCTGCGCACCGAGGCTTGCGCGCCAGCGAAGAGCAGCAACCCCAGCATCGCCAGGGCGGCACGCCATGCCATCACGGGCCGTTGGAGCATGGGCGTGCCGGCCTCGGGACCTGCGTCAGGCCGCGGCCCAGTCCAGCGAGGAGCCGCTGTCCTGCACCGGGCTGCGCTGGCCGTCGGCCTCCAGGCACCACTGCTTCAGCGAACCTTCGCTGACCTGCGCGGTGTAGCGCCCGCCTCGGCGGCTCACGGTGCCGCGGGCCGCAATCCGGCCGTCGGGCGAAGGCACCACGAAGGGCGCGCTCGCGCCGTCGGCCAAGGCGAACACGCGCAGCGTCACGCCGCTGGCGTAGTCGTAGTCCGCCCGCTCGGTCTCGCTGCCCCAGGGCAGCACGGTGTTGGGCGCCACGTACAGCGGCAGGCTCAGGAAGCCGTGCTGCTCGCGCTGCCACCGGCCGCCGGGCTTGCGTTCGCCGCTCAGCAGATGCGTCCACTCGCCACCCTGGTCGGGCAGGTACACATCGACTTCGCCGCTCTCGGTGAACACCGGCGCCACCAGCAGCGACTCGCCCAGCTGGTACTGGCGATCGAGCGCGGTGCAGGCGGGATCGTGCGGATGCTCCATCACCATCGAGCGCATCACCGGCACGCCCGTCTCGCTGGCCTCGATGGCCTTGGCGTAGAGGTAGGGCATGAGCCGGTGCTTCAGCCGCGTGAACTCGCGCAGCACGTCGCAGCTTTCCTCGTCGACGAGCCAGGGCACCCGGTAAGAGCTGCTGCCGTGCAGGCGGCTGTGCGAGGACAGCAGGCCGAACTGGATCCAGCGCTTGTAGACGGCCGGCGGCGGGTTGCCCTCGAAGCCGCCGATGTCGTGGCTCCAGAAGGCGAAGCCGCACGAGGTGAGCGACAGGCCCCCGCGCAGGCTCTCGGCCATCGACTCGAAGTTGGACCAGCAATCGCCGCCCCAGTGCACCGGGAAGCGCTGGCCCGAGGCGTAGGTGGAGCGGGCGAAGACCATGGCGTCCTCGCCCTTGACTTCACGCAGCAGGTTGAAGACGACCTCGTTGTACTGCAGCGCGTAGAGGTTGTGCATCTCGACCGGGTCGGAGCCGTCGTGGTAGACGACCCCTTCGGTGGGGATGCGCTCGCCGAAGTCGGTCTTGAAGCAATCCACGCCCTGCGCCAGCAGCCGGCGCAGGTGGCCCTGGTACCAGGTGACCGCGCCCGGGTTGGTGAAGTCGACGATGGCCATGCCCGGTTGCCACAGGTCGGTCTGCCAGACCAGGCCGTTCGGCCGCTTCAGGAAGTAGCCGTGCTTCGCGCCTTCGGCGAAGAGCGGCGACTTCTGGGCCACGTAGGGGTTGATCCAGAGGCTGATCTTCAGGCCCTTGGCCTTCAGGCGCGCGAGCATGGCCTCGGGCTCGGGGAAGCCGCGCGGATCCCACTGGAAGTTCACCCACTCGAACTCGCGCATCCAGAAGCAGTCGAAGTGGAAGACCGCCAGCGGCAGGTCGCGCCGCTTCATCTCGTCGATGAAGTGCGTCGCGGTGGCCTCGTCGTACTGGGTGGTGAACGAGGTCGTCATCCACAGGCCGAAGCTCCAGGCCGGCGGCAGCGGCGCGCGGCCGGTGAGCGCGGTCAGGCGCGTCATCACGTCCTTCTGCGTCGGGCCGGCGATGACGCAGTAGTCCAGGCTCTCGCCTTCGCGGCTGAACTGCACGCGGGTGGTCTTCTCGGAGGCGACCTCGAACGACACCGGGCCCGCCTCGTTGACCAGCACGCCGTAGCCGCGGTTGGTGAGGTAGAAGGGCACGCTCTTGTAGGCCTGCTCGCAGGCGGTGCCGCCGTCCTTGTTGACGTTCTCGACGACCTGGCCGTTCTTGACCCAGGGCGTGAAGCGCTCGCCCAGGCCGTAGACGCTCTCGCCCACCTGCAGCGTGAGCTGCTCGTGCACGAAGCTGCCCTTGCCGGCGTACTGGATGTAGCCGAGGCTGCGCCAGTCGCTCTTCGTGAGCACGCGGCTGCCCTCGCGGAAGACGAGGCTCCAGCCTTCGCCCTTCTTCACGTCGACCGACAGCACGCCGGAGGTCAGCGTGACGTGGGTGGCCGTCTCCTCGACCTGCACGGCCGGCGTGCCGGCGCCGGGCATGGGCACGTGAAGCCGCGGCGCCTCGGACGCCGCGAAATGCTCGACGCTGACGCGGATCACGCCGGCCAGGGGCGAGCTCAGCGTGACGGTGAGCGTCGGGCCCTGCAGCGTGTCGCCTCGGTGCTTGATGGGCCGGGTCGTGGCGAGCACGACGATGCGGTCGGCGTGCGCCTCGACGGCATAGGCCTCGGCTGCGTAGTGGGCGGCGACGCCCGGCTGCAGCAGCCACTGTCCATCGGTGAATTTCATCGGGTGGGGTTCCTCATGACCATGATCGATTCGGGGAAGAAGGGATGGGCGGCCGTCATGCTTTCAGTTGCCAGTACAGGTTGTAGCGCTCGTGGGCGATGCGATGGAAGGGGACGAGCTCCAGCTCGGCGTCCGGCTGCGCGGCACGGAGCCGGAAGGACAGCGGGCCGGCCTGCCGGCGCACGGCGCCGGCCGGAATGTCGCCGTCCCAGGCCAGGGCGGGCAAGGGCATCGGGCGGTTCAGCACGTCGCCGTAGGTGCGCTCGTTGACGATCAGGTCGGCGCCCGGCTCCATGCCCTCGGTGCCCAGGCGCGCAGCCAGCACGACCGGGCCGAACATCAGGGCCGCGACGTCTGGCGCGCCCGGCAGCGGCTGCAGGTGCAGGTGCATGGGCAGGACGACGTCGACGACGTCGCCCGGATGCCATCGCCTTTCGACGTCCAGGTAGCGGCCGGGCTGGTGGCTCTCGACGACGACCTTGCCGTTGACCTTGACGATCGCCTGCCGGCACCAGGCGGGATGGCGGATGCGCATCGTGAAGCGCGTCGGCCGGGCGGCCTGCACGGTCAGCCGCGTGCCGGCCTCGTCGGGGAACCTGGTGACCTGGCGCACGCGCACCTGCTTGTCCGCCCAGTTCAGCTCCGAGGCGATGAAGAGGTTGACGACCAGCGTGTCGTCGCCCTGGAAGTAGATCGAGTCGCCGTACTTGGCGTGGTTCTCCATGCCGGTGCCGGTGCAGCACCAGAAGGAGTGCTCGGGCTTGCAGTACAGCTTGGGATAGCCCGGCCGCGTGGCCTGGAAGTAGGTGAACATGCCGCTGGCCGGGTCCTGCGAGGCGAGGATGCCGTTCAGCAGCGCGCGCTCGTAGAAGTCGGCCTGGGCGGCTTGCGGCTCCTGCAGGAAGAGCTCGCGCGTCAGCCGCAGCATGTTGTGCGTGGAGCAGGTCTCCATCGTCTTGGCCGACGACAGGTGCTGCCGCATCTCTCCGGGCGGGAAGAAGAACTCGCCGTCGCCGTTGCCGCCGGTGGCGAAGGAACGATGGTCGACCACCCGGCCCCAGAAGTAGCTTGCGGCCTGGCGATAGCGGGGCTGCCCCGTCAGCGCATGCAGCCGTGCGAAGCCGATGACCTTGGGGATCTGGGTGTTGGAGTGCCAGCCGTCCAGCGGGTCCCTTCCTTCGGCCAGGGGACCCAGCAGGGCCTCGTGGTTGAAACGCTCGGCCAGGGCGAGGTAGCGGGCCTCGCCGGTGAGGCTGTGCAGGTCGGCCAGCACCTCGTTCATGCCGCCGTGCTCCACGCCGAGCATCTGCTGCATGCGCTCGCGATCGCAGCCCTTGGCGGTGTCGTCTATCCAGTCCGCCAGCCGGCACAGCACGGGCAGCGCGCTCGCGTTCCCGGCGTGCACGTGCGCGTCGCGCAAGCCAGCCATGACCTTGTGCAGGGTGTACCAGGGCACGCCCGTGACGGGCCGGCCGCGCAGGCTGTTCATCAGCTGCGCATCGTTGTCGGGGAAGGCGCAGACCAGCCCTCGCCCGCTGGCGGCCTGGCAGGCCGCGAGCTCGTCGACGCTGTAGCCGACCCGCTGCCGGTAGGCGGCATCGCCGGTGGAGGCCCACATCAGCGCGCAGGCGCTGAGGTAGTGCCCCAGCGTGTGGCCGTGGCATCGGATGTCGACCCAGGGCTCCTGCGACTCCCAGCCGCCGTACACCGGGGCCTTGGGAGGCAGCCCGGCGTTGACGCGGAAGTTGTGCAGCATCCGGTCGGGCTGCAACGACAGCAGGTACTCGCCGTCGCGCTCCTGCGCCGCCTTGAATTCGCCGGGCAGCAGACGGACTTCGGACAGGCCGAAGGGCCGCAGCGCGGGCGGTGGTGCCGAACGCTCCTGGCCCGCGGCGGCAGGCAAGGGCAGGCCGGCCGCCAGCCAGGGCCACACGGCCATGGCCTGAACGACGTTGCGCCGCCGGCTGACATTCACTGGTGCCCCCTCGGGCCTGCGTCCCGGTCCCTCCAAGAGGGAATGAGCCCCTGCGGGCGGCCGGGCGGGGCTCATGCCGCGAGCCCTCGATACACGAAGTCGCGCAGCTTCACTTCGCCGCGGCCGGCGGCGAACAGCGCGATCTTCAGGCTCAGGAAGCCGCCGAAGACGTTGTGGTGGAAGCCGGACATCTCCATCTGCCACGGGTGGCGCTTCCAGGTCTTGCCGTCGGTGGAGTACTGCCAGCTCGCCACCTGTTCGCGGCAGCTGAGCTTCAGGTGCACCGTGCGTGCGTCCATCGCCTCGCGCATCCAGCTGTGCTCCTGGCCGTAGTGGTGGGTCAGCATCTGCGTGCGGCTGAATCCCACGCCGGCGAAGCCGCGCTGGTCGTAGAACAAGGCCATGCCTCCGTGCGCCTCCCCCTCGATCTCGAGCACCACGGAGGCCTCGTAGTGGCGGTCGCCCACCAGGCAGGTCAGCGGCGAGCAGTCGGCGAGCGTCGCGCCCTTGCCCTGCAGCACCAGGCCGGGCCGGGCGAATCGAAGGCGCTGCATCTCCTGCGGGCCGGGGGAGAAGAAGCTCCACTGCAGGCCGAGCTTGTCGGCCGAGAAATCATCGGACAGCGCCGCGCCGGCCGGGCTGGGCTTGCCGCCGCGGGGCTTGGGCAGCGGCTTGTCCAGCGTGCCGCCCTTGGCGCGGAACCAGCCGTCGCGAGTCCACTCGATGGGCTCCAGCAGCGTCTGCCGGCCGAGGGTGCGGTAGCCGCTCTCGTAGCCGTGGTAGACCATCCACCAGTCGCCCGCCGGTCCTTCGACGAGGCTGGCGTGGCCGCGCGACCACCAGGGTTCGTCGGCGCTGGTGGTGCGCACGATCGGGTTGTGCGGGCATTGCTCCCACGGGCCGTGGATGGACTTCGAGCGGGCGGCGGTCACCATGTGGCTGGTGGCCGGGCCGGAGGTGCCGCCCACGGCGGAGACGAGGTAGAACCATTCGCCGCGGCGCAGGAGCTTGGGGCCCTCGGGCGCGAACATCTCCACCACCCAGTCCTCGGGGTACTGCCAGGGCGTGTAGGCGTGCTGCAACTCGCCGACGGTCGACAGGCCGTCGTCGGCCAGCCGGATGCGTCGCACGCCGTTGACGAAGAGGTAGCGCTTGCCATCCTCGCCGACCACGTGGCCGGGGTCTATGCAGCCCGGCAGCTTCAGGTCGATCGGTTCGCTCCAGGGGCCGCGGATGTCGTCCGCATGCACCACGTGGATGGCGGTGCCTTCGTCCTGCAGCGAGGGGATGTAAAGGTAGTAGCGGCCCTGGTGCCTGACCAGGTCCATGGCCCACACCGAGCCTATGGGCCGGTGCAGGGCGGCGCCGATCGGCGCCCAGTTCAGCAGGTCGGTCGAGTGCCAGATCACCGCGCCGGGATAGGACTGGAACGACGAGAACGTCATGTAGTAGTCCGACCCGTCCTTCAGGATGGTGGGGTCGGGGTGGTCGCCCGGCACGATCGGGTTGCGATACGTGCCGTTGCCCAGATCGGCCTTGCGCTGGCCCTCGATGCCCTGGCCGAAGCGGGGCTCCGCGGCCCCGCATGAAGGCGCGGCCGAGGGGCGCGGAGAGGCGGCGACCGCCGCGCCCTGCAAAGGCAGGGAGCCGGCGGCCGCGGTGGCCTGCAGAAGACGCCGCCGCGTCAGCGACGGCGTCTCGTTCAAGGAGCGATCATTTCGCGGCATTGACGATGGTGCTGACCAGGCTGGAATAGACCTGGGCGCCGGTGGAGCGGTTGAACAGTCCGGAGGTGTGGTTGCCGGTGGCGCCCGCATCCCAGTAGACCGGCACGATGCCGCGGCTGAAGGCGGCCTTGGTGATGTACTGGTCCCAGTAGGTGCGGTACTTCTGAGCGCTGTCGACGTTCAGGCGGGCGGTGGCCGCGTACTCGCCCATGATCACGCCCATGCCGAGGCTGTCGATGAAGCGCGACTTCATCTTGGCCATCTGCGCGTCGACGTAGCTCTCGTTGGCCCAGGTCTCGGTGTTGGCGGCGCTGTTCGCGATGCTGCCCCATTGCCAGATGGTGTCGCTGTCGTTCAGCGTGAAGTTGTACGGGTCGTAGTAGTGGATCTCGACCATCAGCTTCTTCGTGGCCGAATCGCTCGGCACGGTGAAGTAGTTGTAGGTGTGGTCGATGTTGGTGTTGAAGCCCTGCACGACCAGATGGCGCGAGGCGTTGTAGCCGCCGGTGGCGCGTACGGCATTCACGAAGGTCTGGTTGAAGCTGTTCTGGACGGTGTAGTACTCGACGGTGGGCGTGCCGTAGTCGCCGTCGACCATCACCTCGTTCGTGCCGGCGAACAGCAGGTAGTCGTCGTAGGTCTTGAAGTTGTTGGCGATCTGGGTCCAGAACTTGGTGATGCGGGCGTTCACCGTGGCCTGCTGGGCGTAGGTGGGCTGCATCCAGCCGCCGTCCCAGTGGATGTTGATGATGGTGTAGAGGCCGGCGCTGCGCGCGTAGTTCACGACATCGGTCACGCGGGCCATCCAGCTGGCGCTGATGTTGTCGTTGGCGTCGGCGTACTGCTTCCACGAAACGGGGATGCGGATCGACTTGAAGCCGGCCGACTTGATGCCGTTCATGATGGCCTGGTTGACCAGTGGGTTGCCCCAGTTGGTCTCGCCGCCTATGGCCTCCAGCGAGTTGCCCATGTTGGTGCCCGGCGACATGTTGGCCGAGATCTGCAGGCTGGTCAGGTTGCGCATGCCCGCACGCGCGGTGGCGGCGGGGTTGGAGTTGAAGCTGCCGCTGGCGGTGGTGAACTTGATCCAGTACCAGTAGGGCGTCCCCGAGACCGCGCTCGAGTCGGTGTAGCTTCGGGCCGAGGCGCTGAGGACGGCCAGGCGGTTGCGCCCTTGCGGGTCGCTGTCGGTGTCACGGTAGACCTGCAGGCCGGTGACGGTGCCGCTGACCGTCCAGGTCAGGCCGACGTTGCTGGAAGTGCCGGTGGCAGTCAGGCAGACGGTAGCGCCGCCGCCGGTGACGCAGCCCTGGGCCTGCGCCGCCGACGCGGCGCACAGCGCCAGGCAGAAGAACACCAGCGATAAGAAGGACTTCATGATGGACCTTTCGTGGTTGACGGGCTCGGCACGGTTGTCTCCGCTGTGGTCGAGCCTCGGGGGGGGAACTCAGTCGTTGGCGTTCGTTCGGCGTGCCGTCATCTCGCGGCATTCACCATGGCATTGATCACGTCGGCGTGGAGCTGGGCGCCGGTGGCGCGGTCGAAAGATGCCGAGGCTCGGTGGGCGAGGGAAGCGCTGTCCCGGTACGTGACCGGCACGCCCTCGTCGAAGAAGCCCGACTTCATCTTCAGCCACGGCGAGTCGGCATGGGATTCGCCGGCCCGGGTCTCGGTGGCGGACCCGGGGGACCCGCGCGCTCCCGCGCAGCCGGAGCGCGCGCCCAGCAGGCACAGGCGCAGCCAGGCGCCTGGCGGCATGCAGGTGGGGCCTCAGCGCGGCCCGGGTCTCGGCAGGCAAGTCATGTCTCCATCGTTCGATGTCGCGTGCATCGATGGGGGCAAATATTAGTTCGGCCGTCGAACGAAATAAAGCGCGTGGAAACACCTAGCCCGCGGGAGTGACTGATCGGGTGCTCAGGACGGGCGCGGCGCGAGTTGCGCGACGGGCACGTCCAGCCGCCCGGCGGGCCCGAGCGCGACGGAAGTCAAGTGGCCCTCGTGGCGCAGCTTCACCGGGGTTCGCGGCGGGCCGCGCAGCACCAGGCGCGTGAGCCGTCCATCGGCCCAGTCGATGTCGAGCTCGATGCCACCGCGGGCTCTCACGCCGTGCAGCGAACCTTGTGCCCAGGCGCGCGGCAGGGCGGGCAGCAGGAGCAACTCACCCCCCCAGGACTGCACGATCAGCTCGAGGATGCCCGCCGCGCCGCCGAAGTTGCCGTCGATCTGGAACGGCGGGTGCGCATCGAACATGTTGGGGTAAGTGCGCACCGGCCCCAGCAGGCCCAGCAGGATGGCGTGCGCTCGCTCGCCATCGGCCAGCCGCGCCCACAGCGCCAGCCGCCAGGCCGTGGCCCAGCCGGTGGACTGGTCCCCGCGGGTGTCCAGCGTCCGCCGGGCCGCCTCGGCCAGCGCCGGTGTGTCGCGGCGGTTGATCTGGCCGCTGGGGTAGACGGCGTAGAGGTGCGAGACATGGCGGTGCTTCTGATCGGCCGCCATGGCATCCCAGTCCTCCAGCCACTCCTGCAGCTGCCCTTGGGCGCCGACGCGATCGGCCGGCAGGCGGGCGCGCGCCGCCGCCAGGGCCTTCGCGAATCCCGAGTCACCGTCTTCGAGCAAGGCATGGGCCTTCAACGTCCGGTCGAAGAGATCGCGAACGATCTGCCGGTCCATGGCCGGGCCGGCGCACAGCGCCACGCCGGGGTGGTGCTCGTTCTCCGGCGAGATCGAGGGCGAGGTGACCAGGCCGCGGCCCTTGGGGTCCTCGACCAGGGTGTCGAGAAAGAACAGCGACGCGCCCTTGAGCAGCGGATAGATGCGCCGCAGCAAGGCCTCGTCGGGGTGGTACTCGTAGTGGTCCCAGAGCGTCTGGCACAGCCACGCGCCGCCGCAGGGCCACAGGCCCCACAGCGGGCCGTCTATCGGTGCGGTGGCGCGCCACAGGTCGGTGTTGTGGTGCGCGACCCAGCCGCGCGCGCCATAGCAGGTGCGCGCGGTACGGGCACCGGTGATGGCGAGGTCTTCGACCATGCGCAGCACCGGCTCGACGCACTCGCCCAGGTTGCCCGGCCCGGCGGGCCAGTAGTTCATCTGGGTGTTGATGTTGATCGTGTACTTCGAGCCCCAGGGCGGGTTGTTGACCGCGTTCCACAGGCCCTGCAGGTTGGCCGGCTGGCTGCCCGGCCGCGACGAGGACAGCAGCAGGTAGCGGGCGTACTGCACGTACAACGCGGCCAGCGCGGGGTCGGGTTGCGTGGCGACGCTGGCGATGCGTTGGTTCGTCGGACGCGCGTCGGCCTGGCCCGATCCCAGCCGGATGGACAGGCGACCGAAGAGGGCCCGATGGGCCGCGACGTGATCGGCCCGCAGCCGCGCATAGGGCTTGCGTGCGGCCGCCTCGCTGCGCTGGCGAACCTCACCCGTCGGATCGCCGCTCACGTCGTCGAAGCGCCGGTAGCTGGTGGCGCCGGCCACGATCAGCGTGATGCTGCGGGCGCCACGCACTTCGAGCCGGTCGTCCACGGCCCGCACGCGGCCATCGCTCACGGCCTTGACTCGCAGCGCGTAGCGCAGCGCGGCCGGGATGCCCGCCACCTCGATGTTGTGGCCTTCGACCAGCAGGGCGTCGCGGTCGTCCGGGCCAAGCGCCAGCGTCGAGGGCCGTTGGTCGGCGCGCAGCGGTTCGCGGTGATCCCAGGCCGCGCCGACCAGCGACACCGCGCCGGTCGAACCGTCGAAGGTGGCGGCGCTGTACTGCGCCTCGCCCCCGTGGCGGTAGCCGAGGTCGACGTCCAGCCGGCCGCTGCCTTCGGCCTCGAGGCGGATCACGAGAACCTGGTCCGGCGCGCTGCAGAAGACCTCGCGGCGATGCCGTTGCCGTGCGCTCGTGAAGCGGCTGCTCGCGATGGCCGTGTCGAGCTCCAGCGCGCGGTGGTAGCGAGCGGCGCCGGCGAGGCCATGGAAATCGAGGAACAGGTCGCCGGCCGAGCCGAAGGGCATCTGCCACAGGGGCTGCGCCATCATCGTCTTGCTGGCGAGGTCGGAGGCTTCCTTGAAGCGGCCCTCGTCGATCATCTGGCGCACGCGCGGCAAGGCCTCGAGCGCGGCCGGGTTGTCCGGCTGGTAGGGGCCGCCGGCGAAGAGCGTGTCGAGGTTGAGCTGCACGCGCTCCTGCGCCGCGCGGCCGAAGACCATCGCGCCGAGCCGGCCATTGCCGACCGGCAGCGCTTCTATCCACGGACCGGCGGGCTGGTCGTACCAGAGCGCGAGGGTTTCGCGACCGGCGCGTTCCGTCACTGCCAGGCGGGCCTGCGCCCAGCCCGGAAGGGCGAGCGCGAGGCCGGCCGTGGCCACGAAGCGGCGGCGCGTGGTCACTTGGCTTCGCCGACCATCACGCCGCGGCAGCCCGTGCCCAGGTACACCCGGCCGGGGACGCGCGGATCGCCGGCCAGCGAGTTGACGCCGCCGAACTGGTGCGCATCGTCGTTCACGCGGGTCCAGGTCGCGCCCTGGTCGTCCGAGCGCCACACGCCGAGCACCCAGCCGACGCGGCCGGAGATGAAGATCGACGGGTAGGCCTGGCCTGTCGCAGAGGCTCCGTAGCCGACGGCATAGGCCGACTGCACGTTGCTCAGCTGGACAGGCGAGGCGCCCACGCCGTCGATGTGCCACAGGCCGTTGGGCGTGCCCAGCCAGAGGTCGCGCGCCTTGGCGCCGGGGATGGAGAGCAGCGTGTTCTGCGAAGCCCACGAAGGCAGCACGTCCAGGCCGCTCAGGCTGACGCTGAAGCTCTGGCCGCCGTCGGCGCTTTCCAGCAGGTTGCCGAGGTTGAAGTCATAGGCGTAGTAGCGGCCATCGACGGCACGGTCGGCCACCGGCCGCACGAAGGTGCCGGACGAGAAGCTGCCTACGGTGGGATAGCCGGTGGAGGCGGTCCAGCTCGCGCCGCCGTCGGTGGAGTAGTAGGCCGACTGCGAGCCCGGCACCCAGACCATCGAGCTGCCCTGCGCCGACAACGCGATCGAGCCGCCGTCGCCGCTGGTGACCGGCGTGGCCGGCATGTGGGCCCACGTCACGCCGTTGTCGCGCGAGAGATAGCCGCCGAAGGACGCGGTGGCCGTGCGCGCGACGAGCTTGGGATTGAGCTGCGCGCTGTCGATGTCCAGGTTGGTGATGTTGGGCTCGGAGAAGAAGCCGCCGGGGTCCTTGAAGCTCTTGGCGTAGCGAACGCCGCCCACGTCGCCCTGGACCGCCAGCAGGTGCGCGCCGTCGCTCGGCGAGTGCACCTTCTGCATGCAGGTCTCCTCCAGGCCCGAGACGCCGAAGTTCCACACCACCGGCGTGTCGCTGGTGACGTTCGCGCTTTCCCACAGGCCGTAGCCGGTGTTGTAGATGGCGTGGCCGGCATTGAACGGATCGATGTCGATGTCCGTCATCCAGTGGCCCATGTGGCCCTGCAGCTCGCCACCCGAGTAGGCGTTCAGCCAGCCGAAGCCGTTGGCGTTCATCGAGCTCTTGGCGGACAGGGTCGTCCAGGTGCTGCCGCCGTCGGTGGAGCGGTAGACCTCGTCGCCCGGCCACCAGCGGTCCAGCGTGGTGGTGACGATGACCTTCGGATCGGTCGCGCTGACGCTGACCCCGCCGTAGCCGAAGTAGGTACCGGCCTCGGGCGTGATGTCGGTCCACGACAGCGTCGGCGTGGCGAGCTTCCACACGCCGCCGGCCGAGACGCCGTTGGGGCCGACCGCGTTGGCGTAGGTCAGCAGCAGGTTGCGGTTGGCGTCTAGCGCCCCTTGCAGCGGCATGAGGCCGCTCGGGCCGCCGGACACGGGTGCCCAGGTGGCGCCGCCGTCGGTGGAGCGGTACAGGCTGGATTCGCTCGTGCTGGCCACGCCCGCATACAGCGTCTGCGTCGCCTGGCCCTTCTTGCCGGTGGCCGGATCGAAGAGCACGAAGTTGACGTTGCTCGGGCCGAAGGCATCGACCTTGGCCCAGGTCGCGCCGCCGTCGACGGACTTGTACAGGCCGTCCTGGTTGGTGCCGAGGAAGAGCACCGAGCCCTGGTTCGGGTCGACCACCAGGCGCTCGCCCGTGCCTCGGCCGTCGGAGTTGCCGCCGAGGTTGATCGGGAGGTCGGTGCGCGACCAGGTCCTGCCGCGGTCGGACGAGCGGAAGATTGCGGCCGCATGGCCCCACCACGGCAGGTACTGGCCGGTGGCGATGTAGAGCTTGCCCGCGTCGCGCGGATCCACGGCCACGGACAGCACGCCCAGCAGCTGGGAGTCGTCGCGCGTGAGGCTGTCATTCAGCGCCACCCACTTCGACGAGCCCGGGTCGCGGCGGTAGAGGCCGCCCACGTCGGTGCGGGCGTAGACCAGGCCAGCGACCTTGGGGTGGAACAGGGTGCCGGTCACGAAGCCGCCGCCGCCCCAGGCCGCGTTCTGCCAGGTGTAGCTCCCGGTGGCGGTGATGGCGGTGGCGCTGGTGGTCCCGGCTGCCTCGGCGGTGCGCCGCGGGGTCGATGACGCGGCCTGGTCGGCCCCTTCGCTGCTGCCGTTGCCGCTGCAGGCGGCCAGGCCGGCCACGAGCGCGCCGACCACGGACATGCGGTGGATGGATGGCATGTCTTTTGTCTCCTCGTTGTCGTTTTTCGCGGGGCGCACGGCGCCCCTTGGTGAGAGGCCGCCGCGGTCGTGGCCGCGGCGGCTCGCGGTCACACCTGTCCGCGCCGTGCCTCGAGCTTCTTGCGGATCTCGTGCATGCGGTCTTCGGTGAGCGGGAAGCGCAGGACCGCGATGAGCGCGATCACCAGGCCGACCACCGGCACGCTGGACAGCAGGATTCGGATCATGAAGATGGCGTCGTCGGTCTGGACCGGCAGCTTGGCGTCGAAGCCGGTGAACTGCAGGATCCAGCCGGAAGCGCCCACGCCCAGCGCGATGCCGACCTTGCTGATCCACGACTGGCAGGCCGAGAACGAGCCCTCGCGGCGCTGGCCGGTTTCCAGCTCGTCGTAGTCGACCACGTCGCCTATCGTGGAGCCGTAGAGGATCCAGAAGCCGGCGCCGGTGAAGGCGACGAAGCCGCAGGCGAACAGCTGCAGCCACGGCAGCGCCGGGTCGTACAGCCACCAGTCGCCGATGAAGGCGGCGATGGCGAACATGAACACCGTGGCCATCGCGCGGCGCTTGCCGATCCGCCGCGCCAGCATGGTGAAGAACGGGATCCCCAGCAGGCCGAACACCATGCCGGCGGCGCCCATGGCGGTGTTCCACTTCGCGGCCAGGGTGACGTCGCCCTTGCAGACGTAGTAGATGGTGTTGTACCAGCCCAGGGCGCTCACCATCGCGGTGCCGATGCCGTAGGCCAGCACCATGCACAGTACGTGGCGGAAGGGCTTGCAGCGCAGGGTGCGGCCGAGGGTGTCCCTGAAGGGAATGCGCTCCTGCTTGTTGGCGACGACGACGGCCTCGTAGTAGCGCTCGCGGGTCAGCGCGAAGATGGCCACGGCGGCCGCCACCATGATCGCGCCCAGGATGGCGCAGTAGGTCTGCGCACCCAGCAGGATGTCGGGCTTGCCGTTTTCGTCGTGGAAGATCGCGAGCGTGGTGAACTGCGCGGCGGAGAACATCGCCAGCTCGGGCAGCTTCTGGATCAGGTTGCGGATCGCCTGCACGCTGGTGCGCTCGTGGTAGTCGGGCGTCATCTCCGCGCCCAGGCTCACCCACGGCATGTTGAAGCAGCTCATCACCGGCACGTAGATGATGGTGGACACCAGCATGAACATGAAGTATTCGGTGTTGCTCCAGCCTCGGCCCACGGCGAACATCAGCGGCAGCCCGATGCCCGCCAGCACCCCGCCCACCAGGATGAAGGGTCGCCTGCGGCCGTAGCGGGTGCGCGTGTTGTCGGAGATCCAGCCGAACAGGGCATCGGACCCCGCGTCGACCAGCACCTTGATCATCTGCGCCGTCGAGATCAGCCCGGGCGCCATGCCCAGGAACACGTTGAAGACGGTATAGGCCAGCGACGGGTAGAGCCAGTGGCCCCACATGTCGAGCACCGATCCCAGGCCGTAGCCGATCTTCTGGGACAGGGGGACGCGGTCCGACGCCGTGGGCGCAGGGCCGATGGAGGCGACGGCGGTGTCCCGGTCGGGTACGGCGGTGACGCTGGACATGGTGAGGGGCCTGTTCTCAGAGGACGGTTCGGTGGCGGATCACATCGGCGTAGTAGCGCGCCGAGAGCTTGGGAGTGCGTTGCAGCGTCTGGTAGTCGCAGTGGACGATGCCGAAGCGGCGCAGGTAGCCGTCCTCCCACTCGTAGTTGTCGATGAAGGACCAGAGGAAGTAGCCGTCGATCGGCACACCGTCGGCGATGGCGCGGTGCACCTCGCGCAGGTGGTTGCGCAGGTAGTCGCGCCGGTGCAGGTCCTGCACCTCGCCATTGACCAGCGGCTCGTCGTTGTAGCCGCAGCCGTTCTCGGTGATGTACACCGAGGCGTGGCCGTAGACCTCGTGGCACATGCGCGGCGCCCAGTAGATGGCCTGCGGCACCAGGTTCAGCCAGGGGCTGTCGGCGCGCGGGTAGTTGGGCGGCAGGGCGACGACCTCCCACGGCTGGCCGTCGCGTCCGGCACGCACGTAGGTGGCGGTGTAGATGTTCAGGCCGAGGAAGTCGGTCGGCAGGCTGATCAGCTCGAAGTCGCCGGCCTGGACGACGGGTGCGTCCGGACCCACGCGGGCGAGGTAGCTGTCGGAATACCCCTTGCCGTGGATGGCGCCGAGGATGTGATCGTTCTTCTCGGTGAACCAGGCCTTGGCGGCGGCGATGTCGGCCGGTGTCTCGGTCACCGGCACGCTCACGTCGCAGTTGTCGGTCAGGCCCACGCGCGCGCCGGCGCCGCCGAACTGGCGCACCGCGCGCACGCCGTGGCCATGGCACAGCAGGGCGTGGTGGTAGGTCTGGTTGAGCACGGCGGCGCTTTCCTGGCGACCGGGCGCCTTGGTGCCGTAGCCATAGGCGAGCAGCGTGAAGCAGCGGATCTCGTTGAGCGTGATCCAGTTCTTCACCTCGTGGCGGAACTCCTTGACCACCGTGTCGGCATAGCGGGCGAAGGCATCGACGGTGGAGCGGGCGGTCCAGCCGCCGCGGTCTTCCAGTGCCTGCGGCAGGTCCCAGTGGAAGAGGGTCACCCACGGCGTGATGCCGTGTTTGGCCATGCTGGCGAAAAGCCGGTGGTAGAAGTCCAGCCCGGCCTGGTTCAGCTCGCCGTCGCCTTGCGGGTAGATGCGCGGCCAGGCGATGGACAGGCGGTAGGTCTTGATGCCCAGCGAGGCCATCAGCGCGAAGTCCTCGTCGAAGCGATGGTAGTGGTCGCAGGCGACGTCGAGCGTGTCGCCGCCGGCGACCTTGCCGGGGATGCGCGCGAAGCGATCCCAGATGGATTCGCCCTTGCCGTCCTCGAAGGCGGCGCCTTCGATCTGGGCCGAAGCGGCGGCCACGCCGAAGACGAAGGAGGACGGGAACGGGCTGGAGTACGTGAGCATCAGCTTGGGAAGAATCGGGTGGAGGGGTCGGTGGAATGGATCAGGGCGTCGCGAGCAGTCGCTGCAGCGTGGGTTCGATGCGGCGGGCCCAGATGGCGTAGCCCTTGTCGCTCAGGTGCAGCAGGTCGGGCATGACGTCGCGCGAGAGCGTGCCGTCGGGGTTCATGAGGGATTCGCCGATGTTCAGGTAGAAGACCGAGCGCTCGTCGGCGTAGCCGGAGATGATCCCGTTGACGCGGTCGTTGAGCTGGCGCGAGGCGGAGGTCGGCTTCTCGTCGCGCGGGAAGATGCCCAGCAGCAGGATCTTCGCCTTGGGCTGGCGCAGGCGGACCTCGTCGACCAGCCGGCGGATGCCCGCGGCGGTGGTGCGCGGATCCTCCTGCCGGTCGCCGGTGTTGTTGGTGCCTACCATCATCACCACCACCTTGGGCGTGACGCCCTCGAGCTCGCCGTGCTGCAGGCGCCACAGCACGTTCTCGGTGCGGTCGCCGCCGAAGCCGAGGTCGAGCGCGTTGTAGCGGGCGAAAGACTGGTCCCAGGCCTTCTTGCCGGCGTCCTCCCAGCCCTGGGTGATGGAGTCGCCGATGAAGACCACGTCGGCGTTCTTGCCGGCGGCGCGCAGCTCGCGGATCTCCTGCAGCTTCTTCTCGTGGCGCGGCATCCACCAGTCGATGGACCAGACTTCGCTCAGCGGACCGGGTGTGACCGACTGCACGCGGTAGTCGGGGCAGGCCGCATTGGGCTTGCCCTTGCGCTTGATGACCACGTTGGCCACCTCGACCTCGCCGCTGCCGCTGGTCTCCAGCACGAAGGGGCGCTTGACCTGCACGAAATCGGCGCCGTCGCGCACGAAGCACTGCATCGAGAACGACAGGTGCTGCCAGCCCTTGCCGGCCAGCGGCCGCGAAGCCATGACGTAGTTGACCTTGCGGCTGCAGTCCTTGCCGCAGGACATGGTGATGTTCAGGCCCGAGCGGGACAGGTCCGGCGAGCGCACGTCGAACTCCAGCGTGCCGGCGTCGACGAAGGGGCGCAGGTCCAGCGGCTGCTCGCTCTCGATGCGAAGCGCGGCGTACCAGGCCTCCTTCCACTGCAGCGCGACGGCCTCGCCGCTGCCCTCCTTGGCCGTGCGGCGCAGGCTGACCTGGCTGGCCGCGACGCGGGGGTCGGCGGGCTTGGGCATCACCGCGCTGTCCCCGCTCAGGACCAGCTCGCGTTCGAAATCGGCCACCGTGAGGCGAAGGCCCGGCGAGAGCCTGCCGGCGAGCAGGGGCAGCTCTTCGGCGTTGACTGGTGCCTGCGGTGTGGAGCAGGCCGAAAGCAGCGCGTAGGCGGCGCACAGGGCGGCCACGGCCAGCGTTCTGCGATGGGGCTGTGTCATGAGGGGGTATCGGAAAGGGGCCAGGACAGGCGGCGGCTCTGGCCGGGCTGCAACTTCAGGGAGAACGTCCGCTCGCCGTAGCGGATGCGGACTTCATGGCCCGCGATCGAGCGCACGGTGGCGCTGGTGAGCCGGCCATCGGCCCACGCGATGTCGACCTCGTAGCCGCCGCGGGCTCGCAGTCCGCGTGCCGAGCCTTGCTTCCAGGCCGAGGGCAGGGCGGGCAGCAAATGGATCTCGCCGTTGTGCGACTGGACCAGCATCTCGCACATGGCGGCGGTGGCGCCGAAGTTGCCGTCGATCTGGAACGGCGGATGCGCATCGAAGAGGTTGGCGTACGTGCCGCCGGCGTTGTTCGTCTCGCTGCCGGTGCCGGCCTGCTGGGCCGCGCGAGCGCCCGGCGTGGCGAGCAGGCCGCGCAACATGCGCCAGGCATGGTCGCCATCCAGCAGCCGTGCCCAGAAGGCCATCTTCCAGGCCATGGACCAGCCGGTGCCGGCGTCGCCGCGCGCCTGCAGCGTCTTGCGTGCCGCGGCCGCCAGCCCGGGCGTGCGCACCGGCGAGATCTGCCGGCCCGGGAAGAGGGCGAACAGATGCGACACGTGGCGGTGGGTGTCCTTCGGCGTGTCGAGCACCGGGTCGTCCTTCTCGTCCAGCCATTCCAGCAACTGGCCCCAGCGGCCGATGCGCGGGCCCGCGAGACGCTCGCGCGCTGCGGCGATCTGGTCGCGCAGGGCCTTGTCCACGCCCAGGGTGTCGGCGGCCTCGAGGGTGTTGGTGAACAGGTCCCAGACGATCTGCTGGTCGTAGCTCACGCCGTCCTCGATCGGCCCGTGCTCGGGCGACCAGCCGCGAGGCGCCACCAGCCGGCCGTCGGGAAGGGCCTTGAGGTGGTCCAGCCAGAACAGGCACACCTCCTTCATCACCGGGTAGGCCTCTTCGCGCAGGAAGGCCAGGTCCTGCGTGAAGGCGTAGTGCTCCCAGAAGTGGCGGGCGTACCAGGCGTTGCCGGTCTTGTTCCACAGGAAGCCCATGGCACCGAAGGGATTCGATTCGGTGCGCAGCGTCCAGCCGCGCACGGGCCGGCCTGCAGGCGTGAGGAAGGTCTCCTCGGCGGGCGGGGTGGTCCCGCCCCAGAGCGGGACGCCGGGCCGCTCGATGCCGGGATGGGCCAGGGCATCGGCGGCCAGGTCCGCCACGGCGCGCCGGTACAGCGGCAGCTGGCTGCGCACGAAGCCGAGGAAAGGCCGGTGCAGCTCCGCCAGGTTGGCCGTCTCCGCCGGCCAGTAGTTCATCTGGACGTTGATGTTGGTGTGGTAATCCGAATTCCAGGGCGGCGTGGGGCTGTTGTTCCACAGGCCCTGCAGGTTGGCCGGCAGCGAATCTCGCGAGCTCGAGATCAGCAGGTAGCGACCGAACTGGAAGTACAGGGCCTCGAGCTCCGGGTCCTGGCCTTCAGCGGTGTAGGTGGCCAGGCGCAAGTCGGTGGGCAACGCGCGCCGATCGGGGGCGCTGGCGCCGAGGTCGAGCTGCACGCGGCCGAACAGCGCCTGGTAGTCCTTCTGGTGCTCGGCCCGCAGGTCGTCGTAGGGCCGCGCCGCGGCGGCGGCCACTTGTCTCGACACCCGAGGCAGCGGGGCGGCACCGAGGAAGCGGCGGGCGGCATCCGGCACATAGCTGGTGCCCGCGCCGAGGACGAGCGTCAGCGCATCGCAGCCGCTGAACTCGATCACGTCGCCGCGCGCCTTCACGCTGCCCCCCTCGGCCAGCACCTGCAGCTGGCTGGCGTAGCGCAGGCGATTGGGCAGCGCGCCGGTGGCCTGCAGCCGCGCGCCGCTGGCCGTGATCTGCGCGCCGTGCATGTCGGTGAGCCTCAGCGTGCCGGTGTACTGGCCCTGGCGATCGGCGGTCAGCCTCAGCAAGATCACGCCGGCCGGGTGGCTGGCGAAAGCCTCGCGCTGGAAGGCCACGCCGCCCAGCGTGTACGCGACGCGTTGCGTGCCCTCTTCGAGCCGCAGCTCGCGCTGGTAGCCCGTTGCAGCGCGGTCGTGACCGGCCAGCTCGATGAACACGTCGCCGAAGGGCTGGTAGGCCCCCATGGACTTGTCGTCGCCGGTCCACAGGGTGATGTCGTTGAACTGCAGGTGCTCGCGAGCGACGTCACCGAAGAGCATGCCGCCGAGGCGGCCGTTGCCCATGGGCAATGCCTCGCGTTCCCAGCCGGCGGGCGTGTCGGCGGCAGGCTGCTGGTAGCGCAGTGTCAGCGCCGCGGCGCTGCTGCCGGCCGCGGAAGCGGCCAGCACGACGGCCGCGAGGAGTGCGCGCCAACAGCGGGTCATGCCTTGGCCCGCGGCCGCCCCATGACCACGCCGCGGCCATGCGGCGCCAGGTAGACGACGCCGTGATGGCGCGCGTCCGCCGCCATCGACAGCAGCCGACCGTAGCGATGGGCGTCGTCGTTGATGCGCTGGAAGCTCGCGCCGCCGTCGTCGGAGCGGAACACGCCTTCGACCGGCGCGCCGTAGCGGCCGGGCCGCACCTGGCCCCACAGGTAGAGGCTGTGGCGATAGGCCGCGCCCGGCTTGCCGCGGCCGAGGGCCATCATCCACGCGCCGGCGACGCCTTCGATGCGCCGCGGTTCCTGGCCGCGGCCGGCCACGTGCAGCAGCCGGTCGTGCAGCACGAGCCAGAGCTCGTGGGCCGTGCCCGGCGCGCTGAGCAGCTGAGCCCATTGGCCTTCGTCGATGCGGGGCAGTCCGGTCAGCGAGGGCTCGAAGCGGCGGCCGCCATCGGTGCTGGTGAGCACCTGGCCGCGGTCGCGGTCGAGCACGTGGAACACGCCCTCCACGGTGCGATCGGCCACCGGCTTGAGCTCTGCGCCGCTGCTTTGCGGCCAGCCCTCGCAGGGCGACCAGCTGCGGCCACGGTCATCCGACCGCAGCGCCTGGCCTTTCTTCGGTGCGTAGAGGAAGCTGCCGCCCGCGGCCGACACGGCGACATGGCCGGACTGGACCCGCTCGGTCCGCGGCGAGGTGGCGAACGGCCGCCAGCTCGCGCCGCCGTCGTCGGACCAGTGGCCGCTCGAAGGGCCGTCGCTGGTGCGCGCGATGATCTTCGGCGCCAGCTCCGCGAAGTCGACCGAACGGTTGGTTTCCTTGCCGGGCAGGAAGAAGCGGTGGCCGGGCGGACGCTCCGGATCCTCCCAGGCTGCGCCGGCGACGTCGCCCATGGCGGCCAACAGGCGCGGGCCTTCGGAAGGGCTGCGGATTTCCAGCGTCGCCGTCTCTTCCAGGCCCTCCACGGTGAAGTCCCAGCGCACCTTGCTGCCGCGCCGGGCTGCGCCCAGTCCGTGCGTCATCCAGACGCCGTAGCCGGTGCCGTAGACGGCGATCTGCCCGTCGAACGGATCGAGCTTGACCGCCGAGGTCCAGTGGCCGAGTCGGCGCTCGGTTCGCATGTAGGCCTGCAGCCAGGGGTAGGCCCGGGCGTCGTGGACCGAGGCCTGACCGACGGAGGTCCAGTTGGCGCCACCGTCTTCGGAGAGGAAGATGTCGTCTCCTTCGACCCAGCGCTCGATGGTCGAAACCACCACGCGGCGTGGCATCTGGCGATCGACATCCACGGCCGAGTAGCCGAAGCCGCGCCTGCCTTCGCCGGGAAGCTCGGGCGTGATGTCCATCCAGCGGCCGTCGGGCGTGCGCTTCCACACGCCGCCGGACCTGGCGTAGCTCGGGTTGCAGGCCACCGGTCCTTCGCCCTGAGCGAAGGTCACGTAGAGCGAGCCGTCGGAAGCAAAGGCCGCCTGCTGAGGCGCCTGCCGCGGGGTGGCGGCTTCGCGTTCGAAGCTGGCGCCGCCGTCGCGGGAGACGTACAGCCCCGGGTCGTCGTGGCTGCCGGCGTAGACAGTGCGAGAGGCCTTGCCGGGCTCGCTGCCGGCCGGGTCGATCAGCACGAAGGACACGTGCCGGGCGGCCAGGCCTTGCGGCTTGAAGCTGCGCCCGCGGTCGGTGCTCTTGAGCAGGCCGTCGCGCGAGGTGCCGAGCCACAGCACCTGGCCATCGCGAGGGTCGACCTGCAGCCGTTCGCCCGAACCTCGTCCGGCCCAGTTGCCGCCGAGGTGGATGCCCAGTTCGTGCTGCTGCCAGGTGGCGCCGCGGTCGGTCGAAGCGAGCAAGGCGGCTGGGCGGACCCGTTCATCGAGGTACAGGCCGCAGGCGGCGTAGAGCCGGTCCGGATCCTGGGGATCGATGGCCAGGCTCAGCACGCCCATCAGGTCCGCGTCGGCCAGCGACAGGTGATCGAGCAACGGGACCCAGGAGTGGCTGCGCGTATCGAAGCGGTAGGCGCCGCCGATGTCGGTGCGCACATACAGCAGCCCGCGCTCCTTGGGGTGGAAGAGGAAACCGTCGACGAAGCCGCCCGCGCCGAAGGGCACGCTGCTCCATTCGTAGCCTCCGCCGAAAGACGAGGGCCGCTGCTTCGCGCTCCAGGCCAGAGGCAGGCCGGTACCGGCGAGGGCGCACAGGCTGGCACCCTGGAGGATGCGTCGGCGTGGCAGTCGCATGTCGTCGCCTCGCGATCTCAGGAGCCCGCCGCGCGCGGCTTGCCGACGAGCAAGCCACGGCCCTGGGCAGCGACGTAGAGCACCCCATGCTCCAGCGGGTCGGCCGCCAGGGACTGCAGCCGGCCGAAGCGGTGCTGGTCGTCGTCGATGCGCTTGAAGCTCGCGCCTGTGTCGTCGGAGCGGAACAGGCCTTCGACCGGCGTGCCGCCGACCAGGACCTTGCCCCAGACGTAGAGGCTGTGATAGCTCGCGCCCGGCGCGGCCTTGCCGACGGCGATGAGCCAGGGGTCGGCCACGCCCTTGATCGTGCGGCCGCGCTTGTCGGGCCCAGCCAGGTAAAGCAATCCATCGGGCACGGCCAGCCACAGGTCGCGCATCGTGCCGGGCGCGGAGATCAGCTGGGACGATTGCCAGAACTGCAGCACCGGCAGGCCGGTGATGATCGGCTTGAAGCTCGCGCCGCCGTCCACGCTGACCAGGATCCGGCCGCTGGTGCGGTCGTAGACGTAGAAGACGCCGTCGATCGCGCGGTCGGCCACGGGGGTGAGTTCCACGTCGCGGGTGGTGGGCCAGCCGGCCACTTCCTTCCAGGTGGCGCCGAGGTCGCGGGTCCACAGGGCGGCCTGCCGCTCGGGCGCCCAGACCATGAAGTTGCCCTTGGCCGAGATGGCGACGCGGCCGGCGCCGAGGTAGCCGCCGTTGGGGGCCTTGGTCTCGCGCTCGGTCGGCCCGAAAGGCCGCCAGGTGAGCGCGCCGTCGACCGAGATGTAGCCGCCCGTCGAAGCCTGGTCGGCGACGCGCACGACGATGGCCGGCTGCAGCTCCGCATGGTCCACCGAGCGATTCGTCTCCCCATGCGGAAGGAACAGCCCGGCCCGCGGCGGCTTCGTCAGGTTGTCCCAGGCGGCCCCCGACGCCTCGCCCATGACGGCCAGCAGGGACGCTCCGGCCGACGGACTGCGGATCTCGACCGAGGTGGTCTGTTCCAGGCCGTCGACGGCGAAAGTCCACGACAAGATGCCGCCGGGCTGTTGCGCGGCGCGCAGGTTCTCGGTCAGGTACAGGCCGTAGCCGGTGCCGTACACGGCGCGGTCGCCGTTGAACGGGTCGATCTTCAGGTCCGAGATCATGCTGCCCATGGCGCCGCCACGGACGTGATGCGACAGAGCCCAGGCAAAGGGACCCACCTGGTGCTTGGAGCGCGAGGCGAGCGGCGTCCAGTGCGCGCCGTCGTCGGTGCTCAGGAAGACGTCGTCGCCTTCGCCCCAGCGCGCGAGGGTGGAGACCATGAGGCGGCCCGGCACCTGTCGGTCGACGTCCAGGCCGGAGTAGCCGAAGCCCTGCGGGGAGCGGCTGGCGGGGATGGGCGTGATGTCGGTCCAGCGACCGCCGGCATCGCGTTTCCACACGCTGCCGGAGCGGACGTTGCCCGGGTTGGTGGCGCCGTCGGAATGGCTGACGCAGAAGCTCACGTACAGCGTGCCGTCCGGTCCGAAGACCGCGCGTTGAGGCACCTGTTCCGGCGCGCCTGCCTCACGGGCGAAGGTGCTGCCGCCATCGTTCGAGACGTACAGGCCCGGCTGGTCGTGGCTGCCGGCGTAGACCGTGCGGCACGCGGTGCCGGGTGAGCCGCTGGAGGGATCGAACAGCACCAGCGAGACATGCTTCGGCTGGAAGCCCAGCCGGCGGAAGCTCTGGCCCCGGTCGGTGCTCTTCATCAGGCCGTCGCGCGTGGTGCCCAGCAGCAGCACTTCGCCCTGGTGGGGATCGACCTGCAGCCGCTCGCCCGAGCCGCGGCCGTCCGCGCGGCCTCCCAGCTTGATGCCCAGCTCGGTCACCCGCCAGCTCGCGCCGCGGTCGTTGGAACTCAGCAGCGCGCCGTTGCGCGCCCACTCGCCGAGGTACTGGCCACAGGCCAGGTAGACCCGGTTGGCCTCTTTCGGGTCCACCGCCAGGCTGAGCACGCCCATGAGGTCGGCATCCCCCCGGGACAGGGAATCCAGCAGCGGCACCCAGGCGCGCGTGGCCAGGTCGAAGCGGTAGGCCCCGCCGGCGTCGGTGCGTGCGTAGAGCAGCCCGGCCTCGCGCGGATGGAAGACCAGGCCGTCGACGTAGCCGCCGCCGCCGAACGGCACGTTGCGCCAGTCGTAAGCCAGCGCAGGCGCTGTTGCCGCCCGGGCCATGGGCCACTGCCCGAGTCCGGCGGCACAAAGGCCCGCCGCCTGGATGATCTGCCTGCGCAGAACCTTCATCCTTGTCTCCAGTCTTCTGTCGTAGTTGTCTTCAGTACCGGCCCATTCGGACCTTCAGGATGACCGGTCGGGCCGTGAGGTTCAGCCCCCAATCGACCTGGTCACCATTCCATCGGCGTTCCATGATCCAGCGGCCGGCCGCATCGAAGTGGCCTTCCTCGGCGCTGACGAGGTGGGTCCCGTGGCCTGGCGCGGACTCGGCGTCGAGCCGCACGCGCGCGGATTGCCCGACGACCAGGAACTCGTCATCGCCGGTCTGGGCCATCGCGACGCCGCCGAGCAGCTGGCTGGCGTGGGGCGGCGGCTGCTTGGCGTTGCCGGGGAAGCTCTTCTCGCCGAACTGCCACTGGCCGAAGGACACGGTGGCCTTCCAGCCGTTGCTCAAGGTGATGGCCTGGTCGGCGTGGTCGTCGCCCTCGGCCACGCCGTGCGTCCGACCCTCGAAGGCCCAGCGCGCCCATGGGCGCTGCAGCGAGGCAAAGGTCGCGAAGATCGGCGCGAAGGGCTCGACCATGCGCTTGTCGGTCAGCGGCGAGCCGAGCGGGAAGTTGCTGTAGGCCGCGTAGTCGATGCCGAAGGGTGTGACCCCGATCGCGCCGCGGCCGAGGATGGCGTAGACGTAGCGGGCGTACACCGCCGCGTTGCTCATCTCGGGCACCCACAGCGCGTTGTCGGCGCGATGGAACTTGTCGAGCGTCCCGCTCACCTGGGCGGATTCGGGGCTGTAGAGATCGGGCCCGGCGATGTCGATGTGCGGGGCGACCGCTTTGTAGATGTCGATGACGTCGTAGGTCGGGCCGCCGCTGGCGAAGTTTTCCTTCCACGGCGCGAGCGGCTCCAGCGGATCTCGCAGCGCGTTGTTCACATACAGCGGCAGGTCATGCACGGCGCGGCCGGCCTGCGCCAGGGTCTCGATGTAGCGGGCGATGGCCCAGGCGTGGAAGTACTGGTCGGCATAGTCGCCGTAGACCTCGCGCCACGAGCCCGAAGCGGCGCTGCCGGGCGCGGGCTTCTTGCGTTGCAGCACGGCCGCGGGCACGGGCTGCTCGAAGGCCTTCTGGGCGGTGGGGGCGAAGTCGCGCGCCAGGCCGTAGGTGCCGACCTCGTTCTCGACCTGCACCATGATGACGGTGTGCTGCTGGCCGTCGATCTTCTTCAGGTGGCTCATCAGCGCGACGAAGGCGCGCTTGTCGGCCTGCAGCGTCTGCTCGCCGAACGGCGAGAGGCAATAGCTGGTCTTGCCGTCGGGGCCGACCATGCGCGGGAAGCGCCGGTTGTCGGACTTGACCCACTCGGGCGTGTACTGCGGGCTGGTGTTCTTCCAGGTGCCGAACCAGAGCAGGACGAGCCTGGCCTGGTGCTGGCGGGCCTCGGCGACCAGGGTGTCGACGAAGCTGAAATCGAAGCGGCCCTCGGTTGGCTCGACCTGTTCCCAGGCCACGGGCACGGCCACGGTGTTGGCGCCCATGTCCTTGACCGCAGGCCAGACCTTCGCGAGGGCGGCGGGGTAGTTGCTCGAGTTGTGGACCTGCGCGCCCAGCACGAGGAAGGGCGCGCCGTCCACCATCAGGGCATGGCGGCCATCGCGCTCCACCAGCCGCGGGCGGTCCGGCGCGGCCGCGAAGGCCGCGCCGGCGACCGCCAGCACGCCGGCCGCAGCCAGCGTGCCGGCCAGGCGGCCAAAAGGGCGCGATGTCCGGCTCATGCCCGTCCGGTCAGAACGTGTAGCTCAGCCGCACGGCGTAGCTCGGGCCGACCGCGTGCCAGGCGCGACCCATCATGCCGATGTGCTGCTGCATCAACTGCTTGTTGGTCGAGTCGGTCAGGTTGGTCCCTTCCAGGCCGATCTGCAGGTTGTCGTCGAAGCGGTAGCTGATGCTGCCGTCGAGCTGGCCGAAGCTGTCCTGCCAGGTCGGCAGGGCCCAGGCCACGTTGTGCTGGCCGTAGGTCGGGCTGTCCGGATTCGAATCCAGGCCGTCGCCGCCGTTGGTGCCGTTCACGTTGACGTTCTGCAGGTACTTCGAGCGCCAGCTGTAGGCCAGGCGGGCCGAGACCGGGCCACGGTCGTAGAGCAGCGCCAGGTTGAAGGCGTTGCGCGACACGTCCTTGATCGGCAGGTTGCCGAAGGTGCGCCCGTCGGTGTCGCAGCCGTTGAGGTTGCGGTTCAGGTTGGTGGCCCCACCGTCCGAGCCGCAGTAGGCCGCGAACACCGGCGTGTACAGCGTCTGCTTGCTGTCGACGAAGGTGTAATTGGCCTGAACGCCGAAGCCGGCCATCCAGCCCGGCAGTCTGTCGAAGTACTGCTGGAAGGCGAGTTCGAGGCCGTTGAGCGAACCCTTGGCGCCGTTGATCGGCGACGTCACGATGAAGTCATGCAGGCCGCCGTCCACATCCGCCAGCTGCTTGATGGACGTCTGCTTGATGATGATGTCCTTCAGGTCCTTGTGGAAGACCACGAAGGTCAGCGAGTCGGCCTTGCCGAAGTACCACTCGGCCGACAGGTCCAGCGACTGTGAACGCACCGGCTTGAGCAGCGCGTTGCCCGAAGCCGAGCCGCTCAGGGTCACGCTGTTGACCGTCTTTGAACCGTCAGGATGGTTCGTCACGTCGGCCGTCTCGGACAGCGTCGTGTAGGCCTGCAGGTCGGTGAAGTCCGGACGCGAGATCCCCGCGGCGTAGCCGGCTCGGAACTGCAGCTGGTCGCTCGCCTTCATCCGCAGGTTCAGGCTCGGCAGGGCGTTGGTGTACGAGTTCTTGAGGTTCTGCGCCTCGGCGAAACTCGCGATCTTGGGGATGGGCACGCCGTCCACCACGACGTTGTCGGGGAAGCTGGGCGCCGTGTTGTTGAACACGGTGTAGCCATCCGCTGTGCTCGAGGTGCGAACCAGGCGCAGGCCGACGTTGCCGTCCACCGGCCACTTCCAATCGTCGAACGCGAAGCGCAGCTGCGAGTAGGCCGCCTGGGTGTGCTCATGCTGGTTGTTGGTGCCCAGCGGGTCGGTGCCGAAGGTGGCCGGACTCCAGGGTACGCCTCCCCCCTGGCAGGCCGGGGAACCCTTGCCGTTCAGGTCCTCGCACAGTTGCAGGCTGTAGGAGTGCAGCGTTGCATAGCTGTTCGGGTAGCCTGCGGCGACGGAGACATCCGGGAAGATCAGCCCCGGAACGTTGGCGTCGCTGTTGAAGAAGTTGTCGAAGGTGCGGAGGTGCGCATTGCCGCTGAAGCGAGGATCGCCCAGGTACGCCAGTCCCTTGAGCGCCCAGCCGACCTGCCAGGGCTGCGAAATGGATGCCCAGTTGTAGCTCGGGTTGGAGTTCACCGTCGAGGCGTCGCGGTTGGTCAGCCGCACGCCGAAGCGAAGGTCCAGGAGGTGCGGGTCGTCGAACTTGAACTTCGCATCGAGCCGCCCGGCCTTCTCGGTGGCGTAGCTCTTGTCCATGTGCTCCATGGTGAAACCCCAGTAGTAATGGCTGGGGTCCGCCAGGTAGGCGATGTCGTCGGCGTCGAAGACCAGGCGAGGCCGCGAACCGCTCAGGTCCACGTTCTCCTTGGCCATCTGCACGCCCGTGGCGACCGTCGAGTCGAAGGACTCGGTCTTGGCGCGGACGTACTGCAGGTCCGCCGAGAAGCTCCAGCGGTCGCTGGCCTTCCACTTGGTGTTCCAGCCGAAGTCCTCGGTCGAGGAGTGGCGCTTCTGGAAGCGGGTGTCGTCGTTGAAGTTGATGCCGCCGTCGGCCGCGTCGCGCAGCGTTCCCTTGAGGAAGTTCCCGTTCGGACCATAGGTCGCGCCATCGTCGACCGTGATGTTGTAGGGGTTGGACTGGGCGAACAGCGCGTGCTCGTTCCAGGTCATCTTGTAGTCCGACTTGAAGTAAGTCAGGGAAGACGACAGGTCATTCAGCTTCCACTGCAGGGCGCCGTAGATGCCGTTGCGCGCCCGGTCGTAGTCCTCGCGGCGGTACTGCACGCCCTTGGGGATCCAGACGTCGCTGTCGACGGTCTGGCGGTAGTAGGGCTCGACCTGGAAGGTGTCGCTGCGCTGCGAGCTTTCCGAGTGCGCCAGGTCGACCATGGCACCGAACTGGCCGAGGTCGGTATCCCAGCGGTTGGAGGCCATGAGCGAGAACTCGGGGAAGGACTTGCCCCGCAGTACGCTGTAGGTCGACTTGGCCGTGATCGCGACCTTGGTGCCCGGGAAGTCGAAGGGCAGGAAGGTGCGCAGGTTCACCAGGCCGCCGATGGCGCCTTCGGTCTGCTCGGCCGAGGGGTTCTTGTAGACGTCCACGCCGGCCATCAGCTCGGGCGGAACGTCCTCGAAGTTCAGGGCGCGGCCGCCATTGGCCGAGAAGGAGTCACGGCCGTTCAGCTCGGAACGGACGAAGTTCAGGCCCCGCACCTGCACGCCAGAGCCTTCGATGGAGAAGTGCTCCGGGTCGTTCTTGGAAATCGTGCGGTCGATGGTGACGCCGACCATGCGCTGCAGCACTTCGGTGACCGAGCGGTCCGGCAGCTTGCCGATGTCGTCCGCCACGATCGAGTCGACGATCTCGTCGGACTCCTGCTTGATCTTCTGTGCCGACTGCAGCGCCGCACGCTGGCCGGTCACGACGATGGTCTCGACCTTTTCGGTCGGTTTGCCCTTGGCGTCATCGGCTGGGGGGGCCGTCTGCGCAAGAGTCGCTCCGCTCCACATCAGCGCCACTTGGGCTGCTGCGATTGACAACGCTGTCCGCTGAAATTGTCTCATGTCGTATTTGCTCTATTGGGGTTTCAGGGGGCCCTCTATCTCTGTCTCTCTCTTTCTGTCTCGAGGGCCTGGTGGAATTCGGGCGGCATGAAACGGCCACCGCCCAAGGTCTTCACATTCGTGATGGCGTCATCGATAGTCACCCTCCGGAAAATTTGTTGACCAGGTTCTCGAGGAACTCCTGACGGCCCGAGACCGGAGCGACGTCCGTGTTTTCGGCCAGTACGCGGTCGGCCAAACTGTCGAGCGAGACGCGGCCGCGAAGAATGTCCTGTCCCGAGGCACTGTCCCAGCCCGCGTAGCGCGCCGCGAGGGCCTTTTCTAGTCCTCCGTCGAGGATCATTCGTTCAGCCACGAGCAGCGCGCGGGCGCTGACGTCCATGCCGCCGATGTGGCCGTGGAACAGGTCCTCGGGGTCGATCGACTGGCGGCGCACCTTGGCGTCGAAGTTCAGGCCGCCCGTGCCCAGGCCGCCGGCCTGCAGCACGTGGTACAGCGCGAGCGCGGTCTCGGGCACGTTGTGCGGGAACTGGTCGGTGTCCCAGCCCAGTTGCGGATCGCCGCGATTCATGTCGATGCTGCCGAGGATGCCCAGCGCCGCGGCGGTGGCGATCTCGTGCTCGAAGCTGTGGCCCGACAGTGTCGCGTGGTTGGCCTCGATGTTGACCTTGACCTCTTTTTCCAGGCCGTAGCGAACGAGGAAGCCGTACACCGTGGCGGTGTCGAAGTCGTACTGGTGCTTGGACGGCTCGCGCGGCTTGGGCTCGATCAGGATCGTGCCCTTGAAGCCGATCTTGTGCTTGTGCTCCACGGCCATGTTCAGGAAGCGGCCGAGCTGGTCCAGCTCCTGTCCGACACGCGTGTTCAGCAGCGTCTCGTAGCCCTCGCGGCCGCCCCACAGCACGTAGTTCTCGCCGCCGAGCTTCAAGGTGGCGTTCATCGCATCGCGCACCTGCAGCGCGGCCATGGCGAAGATGGCCGGATCGGGGTTGCTCGCCGCGCCGGACATGAAGCGCCGGTGGCTGAACAGGTTGGCCGTGCCCCACAGCAGCTTCATGCCGGTGCGCTGCTGGTGTTCGCCCAGCACGTCGACCATGCGGGCGAAGTTGTCGGCGCTTTCGCGCGGCGTGGCGCCCTCGGGCGCGACGTCGCGGTCATGGAAGCAGTAGTACGGCGCGCCGAGCTTGCTGAAGAACTCGAAGGCCGCGTCGGCCTTGGCCTTGGCCAGCTCCATCGGGGAGCCGCCCTCGAACCACGGGCGCTGAAAGGTGCCCAGGCCGAACGGGTCGGCGCCGGTCCAGCAGAAGTTGTGCCAATAGCACACCGCGAAGCGCAGGTGATCCTCCATGCGCTTGCCCAGGACGAGGCGGTTCTTGTCGTAGTGCCGGAAGGCCAGCGCGTCGTCGCTGTCCGGGCCCTTGTATTCGATCGGGGCGATGCCGTGGAAGTAGCTGTTCATGTCAGGCAGTGGGATGAATCAGTGAGCGGGCAGGGCTTTGAGCCTCTGGTAGATCTGGCGGAAGCGCTCCAGCCGGGACTGGAGCTGACGGTGACGTTCGGCATCGGGCGAGTGGCGCGCGGTGATCTCGGGCCGGCTGCAGACCTGGGCCTCGTCGCCGCCTGCGGCGAGCCAGCCGAGGCGGGCGGCGCCGAGCGCGCCGCCGGCCTGCGAGCCCGCATGCACGACGATTTCGACGCCCAGGGTATCGGCGATGAGCTGGGCCCACAAAGGGCTTCGCGAGCCGCCGCCCACCAGCGAAAGCTGGCGCACCTGCGTGCCCGCGGCCTGCAGGGCGGCCAGGCCGTCGGCCAGTCCGAAGGCCACGCCCTCGAGCACTGCGTAGCCGCAGGCCGCTCGGCCGTGCTCCGGGGTCATGCCGAAGAACACGCCCGAGGCGAACGGGTCGTTGTGCGGCGTGCGTTCGCCGGCCAGGTAGGGCAGGAAGGTGGGGGCGGCTTGGATGTCCGCGGCCGACAGCGTTGTCATCTCGGCCAGAAGCGCCGCCTCGTCCGCTGCGCCGCTGAGCTGCACGAACCAGCGCAGGCAGCTGGCCGCCGACAGCATCACGCTCATCTGGTGCCAGCGCTGGGGCAGGGCATGGCAGAAGGCATGCACCGCGGAGGCCGGATTGGGGCGGTAGCGGTCGTTGACCACGAACAGCACGCCGGACGTGCCGAGCGAGATGAAACCGTCGCCGGGCTGGGTCGCGCCGATGCCGATGGCGCTGGCCGCGTTGTCGCCCGCGCCGCCGGCCACGATCACCTCCGGCCCCAGGCCCCAGGCCTTGGCGAGCTCGGGGCGCAGCGTGCCCGAAGGCTGGTTGCTCTCGACGAGGCGCGGCATCTGCGCGCGGGTCATGCCGCACGCGGCGAGCAACTCGTCGGACCAGTCGCGCGCCGCCACGTCCAGCCACAGCGTGCCGGCGGCATCCGAAGGCTCCGAGACCTTTTCGCCGGTCAGCAGCAGGCGCAGGTAATCCTTGGGCAGCAGCACACAACGCGTCTGCGCGAAGAGCTCGGGCTCGTGCTTCGCGACCCACAGCAGCTTCGGTGCGGTGAAGCCGGGCATGGCCAGGTTGCCGGCGATCGCGTGCAGCCTGGGTGCTCGCTCCTCCAGCTCAGCGCATTCGACATGGCTGCGACCGTCGTTCCAGAGGATGGCGGGGCGCAGCACACGATCTTGCGCGCCCAGCAGCACCGCGCCGTGCATCTGGCCCGACAGGCCGATGGAGCGCACCTGCGCGAAGGCCTCGGGATGCGCCGCACGCAGGGTGGTGACGGCGGCTTCGGTCGCCTGCCACCAGTCCTGGGGCGGCTGTTCGGCCCACAGCGCCTGGGGCCTGGACACGCTCAGCGGCGCGCCGGCCTGGCCGACGATCTGCCCGCCGGCGTCCAGAAGAAGCAGCTTGACTTCGGACGTGCCGAGGTCGATGCCGAGAAACATCAATCAGTCTCCTGTGGGATCAATCGTGCGCCGCCCGGGACGAGAGGCCGGGTGAGGCGATAGCGCGCCAGGGCGGCGGCGCCGGCGGCCACCGCATCGGCGCCGAAGCGCGAGGTGCGCACTTCAGGTGGTGCGAGGTTGGCGGCGGCGGCGTACTCCTGCAGGGTGCGCAGGGCCGGCTGCAGGAAGACGTCGCCGAGCTCGACGAGCGCGCCGCCCAGCACGATGCAGGACGGGTCGTAGGCCGAGGCCAGGTTCTGCAGCAGCACGCCCAGGTAGTTGCCGGCCTTGCGGGTCGCGCGCGTGGTGGTGGCATCCTGCTCGGCGCAGCAGGCGCTGCGCCTCGGACAGCGAAGGCATGCCGTCGGCGGCCGGCACGCGCAGGATCGCGCGCGGGCCGATCAGCGCCTCGGCACAGCCGCGCCGGCCGCAGGAGCACAGCGGCCCGTCGATCTGCAGCACGATGTGGCCCACCTCGCCGGCGAAGCCGCGCGCACCGGTGAGCAGCCGGTCGCCGACGATCACGCCGGCGCCCACGCCCTGGTTGATGCTGACGTACAGCAGCGGGTCCGAAGCCGGCGTGGGGTTGAACTCGTGCTCGCCGAGCGCGGCGACATCCGCCTCGTTCTGCAGGAAGGTCGGCACGCCGGCCAGCGAGGTGCCGGCCAGCTTCTCGGCCAGCAGGGCTCCGACGGGAACGTCTCGCCAGCCGAGGTTGGGGGCGAAGTTCAGCACGCCGCTGGCTTCGTCGACCCCGCCGGGCAGGCCGACGCCGATGCCGATGATGCGGTGGTCGGATTCGTCCAGCTGCTTGCGTACCTTCAGCAGCGCGGTGGCGACGGTGGCGATGCAGGCCTTGGCGCTCTTGGCCGAGCCATAGCTGGCGGTGGCCGTGGCCAGCACCTCGCCGGTGAGGGAGGTGCCGACGGCCCGCACGCCCTCGATGCCGACCTCGGCGCCGAGCAGCAGCAGCCGCGTCGGATCGATGAACAACGGGGTGGGGCGGCGACCCAGGTCGCCGGTGGCGACGACCTCGCGCTCGACCAGCCAGCCTTCTGAGATCAGCTCGCGAACGAGGAGGCTGACGGTCGACTTGGTCAGCCCGACGGCCGGCGCCAGGTCGGCGCGCGACAGGCCGGGGTGGGCGCACAGGTGGCGCACCAGGGCCATCCGGTTGATGTCCTTGAGCAGCTGTTGGTTGCCGGCGGCCTCGGCCAAGTCTTGTCTCCTGTGCTCTTATGAACGGCTGGCATCTATATTAGTTCGGCCATCGAACGAAATAAAGCAGGTGCAAACCCCTAAGGCGTTGCGCACTCGCCGCGGACCGAAGTGACGCCAGTCACAATTGAGCACATTAGTTTGGCCAGCGTACCAACTAAAGCCGTGTAAACACCTAGCCGGGCAGGTCGGCCCCGACACGAGACTCCCGGCCAGCGCCGGGCCCGAGGTCAGAAGTGGTCGCGCTTGCGAGGGGTCGATTTCATGAGCAAGATCCGGGCGGCGGTGCTCGCCGCCGCGTGGATGTTCGCCTCCGGCGGCGCCGCGGCACAGAAGTTCGAGGGCCCGGCGGCCACGCCGCCCATGGGCGGCACGGACAGGCCGCCACGCCGAGCTGCCGGCCACGACGTGCTGGTGCTGCGCCTGACGCCCGCGCACTGACCGGCTGCCGCAAAAGAGGGACATGCCATGAACGACAAGGCCATCCGCAAGATCGTCATCGTGGGCGGCGGCACCGCCGGCTGGATGGCGGCCGCGCCGCTGGCGCTGCAGCTGTGCGCCGGCCGCGAGCGGCCGTGCGAGATCGTGCTGATCGAGTCGCCTGACATCGGCACCATAGGCGTCGGCGAGGCCACCTTGCCGCCCATCCGCGCCTACAACCGCACGCTGGGCATCCCCGAGGCCGACTTCATCAAGAAGACCCAGGCCAGCTTCAAGCTCGGCATCGAGTTCAAGGACTGGGGGCACGTCGGCAACCGCTTCTTCCACGGCTTCGGCGACTTCGGCCCGCGGATAGAGAACCGCTCGGCCCACCAGTACTGGCTGCGCCTGAGGAGCGGCGGCGAAGTGCCTTCGTACGAGGAGTGGTCCACCGCCACCGTGATGGCGCGCCAGAACCGCTTCACCCCGCCCAGCGGGGAGGTGCCCTCGGCGCACAACGCCTACTCGTACGCCTTTCACTTCGATGCGGGCCTGTACGCTGCCTACCTGCGCGAGTACGCCATGCAGCGCGGCGCTCAGCGCATCGAGGGCACGATCGTCGAGGTGGAACAGCGGCCCGAGGATGGCTTCGTCGCCGCGGTGAAGCTCGCCGACGGCCGGCGCATAGACGGCGACCTGTTCATCGACTGCTCGGGCTTCCGCGGCCTGCTGATCGAGGACGCGCTGCACGCCGGCTACGAGGACTGGAGCGCGATGCTGCCGTGCAACAGCGCCCTGGCCGTGCCCTGCGCCAAGGTGCCGAAGCTGACGCCCTTCACCACCTCGACGGCCCGGTCGGCGGGCTGGGTCTGGCGCATCCCGCTGCAGCACCGCACGGGCAACGGCCACGTCTATTGCAACCAGTTCACTTCCGACGACGAGGCGGCGCGGGTGCTGCTCGAAGGGCTGGACGGCGAGGCCCTCGGCAGCCCCCGGCCCCTGCGATTCACCACCGGCCGGCGACGCCAGACCTGGATGAAGAACGTGGTGGCGCTCGGCCTGGCCGCCGGGTTCGTCGAGCCGCTGGAGTCGACCAGCATCCAGCTCATCATGGATGGCGTGGGGCGCCTGATCGAGCTCTTCCCCGACCGCGATTTCCATCCCAGCCTGGCGGCCGAATACAACCGCCGCATGTCCTTCCAGTTCGAGTCGGTGCGCGACTTCATCATCCTGCACTACAAGCTCACGAAGCGCAGCGACAGCGAGTTCTGGCGCTACTGCGCCGCCATGCCCATCCCCGACGCGCTGCGGCACCAGATCGAGCTGTTCCGCGCCAGCGGCATCGTGGGGATTCGCGACCCGGAGGGCTTCGCCGAGCCCTCCTGGGTGTCCATCCTGTTCGGCCTGGGCGTGATGCCGGCCAGCTACGACACCTTCGTCGACCGCGTGGACGAGGCCCCGCTGCGCACCCACTTCATCCGGCTGCGCGCGGCGATCTCGCACACGGTGGCGGCCATGCCGGACCACGGCGACTACATCGCCCGCCACGCCCGCGCTGCGCCGCTGGCCTCGGCCTCACCGGCGTAGGCCCGATGGGCGTTCACCGGCCCTGGTGAAAACGATAGGGCCCCCAGGCGCCCCGCTAAGTGGTTTCCACAGGGCCGCTCGCGGAGCGCGGCGCCAGCATGGGGGTTCGACTGCCAGCCAGTCCAACCACGAAAGACGCAAGCGAATGACCACCCGCCGCCACCTCGTCGCCTCGGCCGTCCTGCTGGCCGCCGCCTTCGCCGCCCAGGCCCAGAGCTACCCGTCCAAGCCGGTGCGCCTGGTCGTGCCCTTCGCCCCGGGCGGCACCACCGACATCATTGCCCGCGTGGTCGCCGAGAAGCTCGGGCCCAACCTGGGCGGCACGGTGATCGTGGAGAACAAGAGCGGCGGCGGCGGCATCGTCGGTGCGACCGAGATCTCGCGCGCGGCGCCCGATGGCTACACGATCGGCATGGCCACGGTGTCCACCACCGCCGCCAATCCGGCCATCAACCCTCAGGTGAGCTACGACCCGCTCACGAGCTTCACCGCCATCACCAACATCGCCGCCACGCCCAACGTGATCGCGGTGCATCCTTCGTTCCCGGCCAAGGACTACAAGGCCTTCCTGGCCGAGATCCAGTCCAAGCCCGGCAAGTACAGCTTCGCCAGCTCGGGCACCGGCGGCATCGGCCACCTGCAGATGGAGCTCTACAAGAGCCTGACCAAGACCTTCGTCACCCACATCCCCTACCGCGGCGCGGGCCCGGCGCTGAACGACGTGGTGGCCGGCCAGGTCCCCATCATCTTCGACAACCTGCCTTCGGCGCTGCCCTTCATCAAGGACGGCCGCCTCATCCCGATCGTGGTCGCCGCGCCGCAGCGCGTGGCCGGGCTGCCGAACGTGCCGACCTTCGCCGAGGTCGGCCTGGCGCCCGTCAACCGCATGGCCTACTACGGCATCCATGGCCCGGCCAACATGCCCAAGGAACTGGTCGACAAGATCCACGCCGCGGTGAAGAAGACGGTCGAGATGCCCGACGTGAAGAAGCGCATCGAGGACACCGGCTCCATCATCGTCGCCAACACGCCGGCCGAGTTCTCCAAGCAGATCCAGGACGAGCTGGTGACCTACAAGAAGGTCGTGCAGCTGCAGCGGCTCAAGCTCGACTGACCGGGCGGCCGCCATGTCGGTCCACATCGTCCGCCTCGGCAGCGAGCGCCTGCCGCACGAAGGCACTCGCATAGGCACCGTGCGGCGCCCGCCGCGCGGCGTGCCCAAGAGCGAGTTCGCCAAGCGCAACTACTACGACGTCTGGTATCCCGAGCTGGCGCCCAGCGTGGAGACGATGAAGCTCGGGCAGTCGGCCGAGACACCCGCCGACTGGGCGGCCTTCGTCAAGGCCTACAAGCGCGAAATGGCCGAGCCTTCGGCCGCACGCTCCATCGGCCTGCTGGCCGTTCTCTCGCACAACGCCGACTTCTCCGTGGGCTGCTACTGCGAGATCGAGGCGCAGTGCCACCGCTCGGTGCTGCGCGAGCTGCTGAAGGAGCAGGGGGCGAAGCTGGACTGACCGCCCGGTCACCACCCCGTCAACTCGTCGACACAGCGGTGTCACCTCCGGCCCGCACGCTGCGGGCCTCGCAGAACGAGGTGACATCCCATGCCCTTGCGTTTCGCCCTGCGCCTGCTGTGCGCATCCCTGCTGGCCGCCGGCCTCGTGCTGCCCGCGGCGGCCTCCACTTCCGGCGTCGTCGTCAGCCAGGTCTATGGCGGTGGCGGCAATGCCGGGGCCACGCTGAAGAACGACTTCATCGAGCTGTTCAATGCGGGCGGCACGCCGGTCTCGCTGGCCGGCTGGTCGGTGCAGTACAACTCGACCACCGGCACGGGGACCTGGCAGAAGACCGAGCTGACGAGCGTCGTGCTGCAGCCGCGCCAGTACTACCTGGTGCAGGAGGCCGCGGGCACCGGCGGCAGCCAGGACTTGCCCACGCCCGATGCCATCGGCAGCATCTTCATGGGCGCCACCGGCGGCAAGGTGGCGCTGGTCAGCAGCACCACGCCGCTGGCGGGCGACAAGCCCGTCTCCGACACCATCGTCGACCTGGTCGGCTTCGGCAGCGCGAACTACTTCGAAGGCGCCGCCGCCGCACCGGCACCCTCCAACACCACTTCGGACCTTCGCAGCGCGGGAGGCTGCACCGACACCGACCAGAACGCCGGCGACTTCGCCACCGGCGCGCCGAACCCGCGCAACACCGGTGCGCCCGCGGGCACCTGTTCGGGCGACGGCCCGACCGAGCGCACGATCATGCAGATCCAGGGCAGCGGCGCGACCAGCCCCTATGTGGGCGAGGCCGTGAAGACTTCAGGCGTCGTCACGCGCGTCAACAACAACGGCTTCTTCCTGCAGGATCCGGTGGGCGACGCCGACGACGCGACCTCCGACGGCATCTTCGTCTACACCGGTGCCGCGCCTTCGGTCTCGGTCGGTCAGCTGGTGCAGTTCACTGCGGTGATCAGCGAGTTCAACACCGGCGCGGCGAACAATGCCGACACGGCGGCGCACCCGGTGACCGAGCTCACCGGCGTCGGCAACCTGCAGCTGCTTTCCAGCGGCCACACCCTCACGCCCAAGCTCGTCACCTTCCCCGAGCTCGTCGATGGCGACCTCGAGCATGTCGAAGGCATGCTGGTCACGATCGCCGGGCCGCTGACGGCCTCGCAGAACTACTTCCAGGGCCGCTACGGCCAGGTCACGCTGTCGGCCGGGGGCCGCATGGAGACGCCGACCAACCGCTACCGGCCGGGAACGCCCGAGGCGACCGCGCTGGCCGATACCAATGCCCGCGGCCGCATCATCCTCGACGACGGCACGAGCCAGCAAAACCCGGATCCGACGCCCTACATCGGCGAAGACAACACGCTGCGCGCCGGCGACACCGTGCCATCGGTGACCGGCGTCATCGACTACGGCCTGGCGACGAGCAGCTCCTCCGGCTTCGGCGACTACAAGATCCACCCCGCGGCGCCGGTGACCTTCACGCGCGACAACCCCCGCACTGCCGCGCCGGCTCCGCAAGCCGGCAACCTGAAGCTCGCCAGCTTCAACGTGCTGAACTACTTCACCACCTTCACCGACGGCACCGATGTCTTCGGACACCCTGGCCAGGGCTGCATGCTCGGGGGCGTCGACTCGCCGGCCAACTGCCGCGGGGCCGACAACCTCGCCGAGTTCGAGCGCCAGCGCACCAAGATCATCGAGGCGATCGCCGCCATCGATGCCGATGCGCTGGGCCTGATGGAGATGCAGAACAACGGCCCGACGGCGGTCGGCAACCTGGTCGAGGGCCTGAACGCGCGGGTCGGTGCCGGCACCTACGCGGCGGTGGCCGACCCGGCCGGCGGGACCGGCACCGACGCGATCAAGGTGGCGATGATCTACAAGCCCGCACGCCTCGCGCCGGTCAACGCCGCGCAGACCGACACCGACCCGATCCACAACCGCCCGCCGCTGGCGCAGACCTTCGCTGCGTTGAACGGCGAGAGATTCACGCTGGTCGTCAACCACCTGAAGTCCAAGGGCAGCTGCCCGGCCGAGGACGATCCGGATTACAGCGGCAACTTCGATGCAGGTGACGGCCAGGGTTGCTGGAACGCCCGGCGCGTGGCGCAGGCCCAGCGCACGGTCAATTGGGTGGGCAGCCTCGCCTCCGGCGCCGGCACCGACCGTGCGCTGCTGCTGGGCGACATGAACTCCTACGCGCAGGAAGACCCCGTGATCGCCTTCGCCGGCGGCGGCTACGCGGACCAGATCGCGCGCTTCAACGCCTTCGGCTACTCCTACGTCTTCGACGGCGCTTCGGGCCGGCTCGATCACGCGCTGGCCACCGCGACGCTCGCCGCCGTGGTGAGCAGCGCCACCGAGTGGCACATCAACGCCGACGAGCCTTCGGTCATCGACTACAACACCGAGTTCAAGCAGCCGCAGTGCCCGGCCTGCGGGCCCGACTACTACACGCCGACGGCGTACCGCTCGTCCGACCACGATCCCGTCGTCGCCGGCCTGTACCTGGTCAAGGTGATCACCGGCGGCCCCGGCAAGGACCAGCTCTCGGGCACGCCGGGCGACGACCAGATCATCGGCGGCGGCGGGGCGGACAAGCTCGCCGGAGGTGCCGGCGACGATGTCTTCACCTACACCTCGATGGCCGATGCCAAGGACACCCTCCTCGACTTCGCGCCCGGCGCCGACCGAATAGACATCCGAGCCTTGCTGTCGAGCATCGGCTACGCCGGCAGCGACCCGATCGCCGACGGCGTGGTGAGGCTGAAGGATGCCGCCAAGGGAGCGGTGCTGCAGGTCGACGTCGACGGCCCGACGGGCGGGGCCAGGTGGAAGACGCTGGTGCTGCTGCAGGGCGTGCCGGCAGCGGCCATCGTCCCGATGCGCGATCTGGTCTTTTTCGACACGGCAGCAAGCGCGCGGCGCTGACCGCGATCCGTCATCCGGGGGTCACGGAAGCTGGCGACACTCGCGCCCGTTTTTTCCGACTGAAGCAGTACCCCCATGATCCGATGTCAGGCGGGCGCGCCCCTGGGCGCGCTCATCGTCGCCTTCGCACTTTCCTCGGCCCCGGCCCGCGCCGCGGAACCCACCCCCCCGAACCCGACGGCCGTGCAGGCCGCCGGTGCGACCTTCCCCGCCAAGGTGTACGCGCGCTGGGCCGAGCAGTACGTCCGCGACCAGGGGGTTCAAGTGCGCTACCAACCCACCGGCTCGGGCGACGGCATCAAGAAGGCGACCGAGCACAGCGTGGACTTCGGCGGCACCGACAGCCCGCTGCCTCCGGAGGAACTGGCCCGACGCAAGCTGGTGCAGATCCCGATGCTGGTCGGCGGCGTGGTGCCGGTGGTCAACCTGCCTGGCACGTCGCGCCTGAGGCTGACCGGCGAATTGCTGGCCGACGTCATGGCCGGCCGGGTCGAGCGCTGGGACGATGCGCGCATCACCGAGCTGAATCCCGGCGTTGCGCTGCCGGCCCGGCGCATCGCGCGGGTGGTGCGGGCCGAGAAGTCGGGCACCACCGAAGGCTTCACCCGATATCTCTCAAGCCAGTCGGAGCCCTTCAGGGCCTCGCCCGGCGTGAGCCCGCTGCCCAAGTGGCCGGGCGAGGTCAAGGCCGAGGAAGGCAACGACGGCGTGCTGGCGGCGGTCAAGGCCGGCGCCGGCTCGATCGGCTACATCAGCTTCGATCGCGTCGAGTCTTCCGGCCTGACGCCGGTGACGCTGCGCAACCGCGATGGCCAATGGGTCCTGCCTTCGGAGGCGGGCTTTCGCGCGGCCATCCTGCAGAGCGGGGTGCACCGGGCGGGGGACGACACCGCCTCCATCCTCGACATGCCGGGCGCCGACAGCTGGCCCATCACGTTGACCAGCTTCGTGCTGGTGGATGCCGCGCCTGCCCGGGCGGTCCAGGTCGAGCCGGCGCTGCGCTTTCTCTACTGGTGCTTCCAACGCGGCGATTCGCTGACCCGCGGCACCGGTTTCGCACCGCTGCCGACCTCGGTGCAGGCGCGCCTGGCAGCGCGCTTCGGCAACGTCCGTCCGGTGGCCGGCGGCGCGCCGGCGTACCAGATGTTCTGACCGCTGGCGTGCATCGCCTCAGGGAGAGGGGATCAGCGCGTAGACCGTCCCCTGGTGGTGAAGCCCGCCGCCGTATCCGGTGCCCAGCAGGAATCCGTCCGCTGTCTGGACCAGGGCGCCGATCGGCCCTTCGGTGTCCGACTGCCCCCAGCCGGCAAAGTCGGCCAGGGGCTGCAAGCCATGTCCCGGCACCACGCGGAAGGCGCCGCCATAGCCCCACTTGCCGCCGAAGGTCAGCGTGCCGTAGAGCGCGCCATCGGCCGCCTGCATGAGCGGGCCCGTGGGGCGGTAGGCCTGGCCGGCATACTCGGGATCGTTGGGCCCCGTGAAGGCATGCAGGATGGTCAGCTCGCCATCCAGCGACAGCCGGAACACCGTGCCGCCCTGCCTGGGCCCGCCCTCGGTCATGGCGCCGTAGAGGTGACCGTCCGTTCCGCGGATCAGCCCCGGAAGGCCCAGGAACCCGTGCTTCTCGGGACTGAACCGGCGCATCTCGGCGGACGATCCGTCCATGGCCACCCGGAAGGCGGCGTTGCGTCCCATGGCGTAGATCGCGCCGTCCGGGCCGAAGCAGAAGTCGCTGCTGGTGTAAGGCTCGTGCTGGCCGTCGTTGCGGAACGAGTACAGGGTGGTCAGCTGGCCCGCCGGCGTGATTCGGAAGAAGGTGCCGTGGCCATGGTGAGTGCCGCCGCCCGCCGTCGTTCCGTAGAAGTTGCCGTCGGGGCCTTCGACCAGCCGCGTGTTCGGATGCCGGCCCCCGCCCGGCGTGTCGTCGAACGCGTGCAGCACCGTGTAGGTGCCGTCCGCGCTCATCCGGTACACGACGCCGTAGTGGTAGGGGCCGCCTTCGGTGGTGGTGCCGTAGAACTGGCCGTCGCCGCCCAGCGTCAGGCCCCGCCCGGGGTCGCGGCCGGTGGCCGTGTCGAACACGTGCAGCGTGGTGATCGACCCGTCCGCGTTCATGCGGTAGATCGTGCCTTCGCTGGTGGGGCCGCCGTTGGACGAGACGCCGTAGTACAGCCCGTTCGGGCCGATCAGCGAGGTGCCGACGGGGCCACCGGGCCGATCGATGCTCGCGTCGAAGTCGTGGACAACCCGGTAGCTGCCGAGCACGCCGTGACGCTCGCGCGGCCAGGGATCGGCGCCAGCGGTTCCCGGTCCGCCGAAGGTGAGGACCGCGAAGGCGGCGAGGAGGGATCCGAGGCGTTGAACTCGCAGCATGTGGGCTCTCCCTTCACGTCAGGACAGGACGCGAGGGCGCACGATGGCACGAGCAGCGTGCGGCGGCGCACGGGATCCCTAGTTCGTGCGCGGCCGCGGTTCAGTTGTCGAGCGTCGGGGCGCCGATGGTCACGCCGTGCCAGAACTCGAAATCGGGCTGCTTCCAGGTGATGCTGGAGTAGGTGCCGACGAACTGCACGACGCCGTGGCCTTCGGTGCCCGTCAGCGTCTTCTTCTTCACCGTCAGGCAGGTTTCGCAGCCGCCGAAGAAACCCACGCCGGACGACAGCAGGGTGGGCACCTGGCCGAACACGTAGCGGGTCGGGATGCCATTGCGGCCGAGCGACATGACGGCCATCACCGGGTTGACCACCGGGCGGCTGAAGCTGATCTTGTAGACCTCCTTGTCGGTGCCGCCCTTGAAGGCGAGGATGTCGCTGCTCGGCGGCTCGCCGGTGATTTCGTAGGCGGCGCCGGACCAGTAGTCGGTCTGGCCATCGGCGACCTGGGCGAAGTACAGGGTCGGGCCGCTGAACTTCACCTTGACCTTGCCGCTGGGCAGCATCACGGTGCCGGCGGCGGTGGTCAGGCCGTCGGTGGTGGTCCAGTCGGCCCAGGCGGTGGGGATGGTCTGTGCGCCGACGCTGGCGCTGGCGAAGAAAGCCGCGGCGGCCAGGCTGGCGGCGAGCGGGCGGAAGGCGGTAGGCATCGTGTATCCCTCTGGGACTGCTCAAAAAAGAGGCGCGAGTGTGACAAAGCCCGCCGGCTTTGGAAACGTTTACGCAGGGGGGTTGACAGGCCCTTGGGGATGCTGCATTCGCGCACTGCACGGCGTGCGCGCAAGGCGCGCAGCGAACAGGCCCTAGGAGGACCTGGGCTCCCAGGCCTCGATCCAGCGCGCGAAGCGGTTCAGGCCTTCGTCGAGCGGAGTGCAGGCCCAATCGCCGATGCGCGCTCGCAGCTTGCCGTCGTCGGCGCAGGTGACGGGCACGTCGCCCGGTTGCATGGGGCCGTATTCGATGATGGCCTTCAGGCCCAGGGCGGCCTCCAGCGTGTTCACGAAATCGATCACCTTCACCGGCACATGGTGGCCGAGGTTGTAGATGTCGGATTCCTTGGCGGCCGTGGCCGGTGCCGGCGTGTTCAGCAGGCCGACGACCGCGTCCACGATGTCGTCTATGCAGGTGAAGTCGCGCAGCAGCTCGCCGCCCGCGAAGAGCGTGATCGGCTGGCCGGCCCGCATGCGGCGCGAGAAGGAGAAGTACGCCATGTCCGGCCGGCCCCAGGGGCCGTAGACGGTGAAGAAGCGCAGGCCCGTGGAGCGCAGGCCGTGGATGCTGGCGTAGGTGTGGGCGATCAGCTCGTTGGCGATCTTGGTCGCGGCGTAGAGCGAGGCCGGGCGGTCGACCCGGTCCGTCTCGCTGAAGGGCGCATCCTCGCGGCTGCCGTAGACGCTGGACGAACTGGCGTACAGCAGGTGCGGCACGCCCGCCTCGCGGCAGGCCTCGATGACGTTGCCGAAGCCGACCAGGTTGGACTGGATGTAGTCGCCCGGGGCCTTGATCGAGTGCCGCACGCCGGCCTGCGCGGCCAGGTGGATCACCGCGTCGAATCCGCCGTCGACCACCAGGCGCCGGGTGGCCTCGCCATCGCACAGGTCGAGCCACCTGCATTCGACGCCCAGCGGCGTCAGCAGGGCGGCCACGCGGTCGTGCTTGAGCCTGGTTTCGTAGTAGGCGTTGAAGCTGTCGATGCCGACGACGCGGTGGCCCTGGCGGGCGAGCTGGGCCGCGACGTGCGCGCCTATGAAGCCGGCCGCGCCGGTGACGAGGATCTGCTGCTGGGGCATGGGCCGGGGATGATAGCCCCGGCTGCTACCATGCGCGGTTTTCCTGGCCGCCACGATGCCCCCGAAGCCCGACATCGCGCCTGAAGGCGCGCGCCGCTCCTGGATGCGCCTGGCGGTCGCCAGCGTGCTGGGCATCGGCCTGCTGGCCTTCCTGCTGCGCCAGGTCGACCTCGCCCCGCTGAAGGCGGCCTTCGCCGCCACACCCGCCTGGGTATGGGCCGTGGCCCTGGCCGGCCTGGCCGCGAGCTATGCGTTGCGCGCGGAGAGGCTGCGCCGCGAATGGGGCTCCTGGTTCGGGGCCGACGCGGCGCGCGGACGCGCTCCGGGATTCGTCGCCTGCCTCGCCCTTTTCCTGACCCACAACGCCGCCATCGTCGTGCTGCCCCTGCGTGCCGGCGAGGCCGGCTACCCCCTGCTGCTGCAGCGCCGCTTCGGCGTGCCGTTGGGAGAGTCGCTCAAGAGCCTGCTGTGGCTGCGCCTGCAGGATGCGGCGGTGCTCGGCACGCTGGCCGCGTGGTGGCTGCCGCCGGTCGGGCCTCGCGAGCGTGCCGCCTGGGCCGTGCTGATGGCCCTGGGCTGGCTCCTGGGCCTGCTTCTCGGGCCGCGACTGCTGGCGGCCGCGCAGGCGCGCGTACCGGCTGTCCAGCGTTTCTCGGCCGCCTGGCTGGCCCACCGCAACGACCGGATGGGCTGGGCGCTGTGTGCCGCCAACTGGCTGGTCAAGCTGGCTGTCTTTTCGCTGCTGCTGCAGGCGCTCGCGCCGCTCGATTTTTCGGCCGCCCTGCGCGGCTCGCTGGGCGGCGAGGTCGCCTCGGTGCTGCCGCTTCAAGGGCCGGCGGGCCTCGGCACCTACGAGGCCGGTGTCTGGGCCGCCGCGCTGATGGGCGACGCCAGCATCCACGGCCCCGGTGCGCAAGTGGCCGCCGGCGCGCTGGCGCTGCACGCCTTCAGCCTCGCCGTGGCCCTGGCCGCGGCTGCGATCATCATGCCCTGGGCCCGCGACAGCCGGCCCGCGTTGGAGAACCCATGAGCACGACCACCCTCCCACCGGCCGCCGCCGTCGCGGCGCCCATCGACCTGCCCGCCATGCGCATCGAGGCGCTTTCGCGCCTGCCCGTGCACCGCCTCTCGGTCGTCGTGCCGATGTACAACGAGATCGACAACGCCCGCCCGCTGATCGACGCGGTGCAGGCAGCCCTGTCGGCCTACCCGCAGCCGTGGGAGCTGATCGTCGTCGACGATGGCAGCCGCGACGGCACCGGCCGCGCGCTGCAGGATCACGCGGCCACCGTCGGCCCGCACATCCGCGTGCTGCGGCTGCTGCGCAACTTCCGCCAGACCGCGGCCATGCAGGCCGGCATAGACGCGGCGCGCGGTGACGTCATCGTCACCATGGACGGTGACCTGCAGAACGATCCGCAGGACATCCCGCTGCTGGTGGCCAAGCTGCTCAACGAGCCCTACGACATGGTGGCCGGCTGGCGGCAGAACCGGCAGGACGGCTTCGCCCTGCGCAAGTTCCCGTCGATGCTGGCCAACCGCCTGATCCGCCGCGTGACGGACCTGAAGTTCCAGGACCTCGGCTGCAGCCTCAAGGCCTTCCGCGCCTCGGTGCTGCGCGAGGTGCGGTTGTACGGCGAGATGCACCGCTTCATCCCCGCCTGGCTGGCCACGGTGACCTCGCCGGCCCGCATGGCCGAGGTGCCGGTGAGCCACCACGCCCGCACGGCGGGCGAATCCAAGTACGGCATCTCGCGCACCTTCCGCGTGCTCGTCGACCTGCTGGCGGTGTATTTCTTCCTCAACTTCGGCGCGCGGCCAGGGCACTTCTTCGGCACGGTGGGGCTGGGCGTCGGCGCCATCGGAACCGGCATCCTCGGCTACCTCGGCGTGCTCAAGCTGCTGGGCGAATCGGTGGGCGGCCGGCCGCTGCTGATCCTGGGCTTCTTCATGGTGATCGCGGGGCTGCAGTTCTTGTGCACCGGCGTCCTGGCTGAGTTGCTGATCCGCATCTACTACGAAGGCGGCCATGCGCGGCAGTACCACACGATGAAGCAGCCGGAGCTCGGCGAGAACGAAGCCTGGCATGCCAGTTTCTCTTCCTAGGCGGGCGCCTTGGGCCCTGGCGTTGGCGCTGCTCGCGCTGGCGCTGTTCCAGCTCGGCGCCGCGCCGCTGTTCGACGTCGACGAAGGCGCGTTCAGCGAGGCCACGCGCGAGATGCTCGCCAGCGGCGACTGGGGCCACACCACGCTGAACGGCGAGGACCGCTTCGACAAGCCGATCCTCGTGTACTGGCTGCAGTCGGCCAGCGTCTCGGCCTTCGGCTTGAACGAGTTCGCGCTGCGCCTGCCCTCGGCGCTGTGCGCCTGGGGATGGGCGCTGGCGCTGTTCGGTTTTGCCGCGCCCCGCCTGGGCCAGCGCAGCGCCACCAATGCGGCGCTGATGCTCGCGACGAGCCTGGGCGTGCTCGCCATCGGCCGTGCCGCGACGGCCGATGCATTGCTCAACCTGCTGCTCGTGCTGGCGGTCTTCGATGCCTGGCGATGGCTGGAGTCCGAGTCGAAACCGGCCCTGCGGCGGGCCTTCGCCTGGATGGGCCTGGGCTTGCTGGCCAAGGGGCCGGTGGCGGTGCTGGTGCCCGTGGCGGCTGCAGGTGTCTGGCTGCTCACGGCGGGCGACTGGCGCGCGCTGGGGCGCCGCCTGCTGCAAGCCGTGGGCGACCTGCCGGCCTGGGCGCTGATGCTGGGCATCGCGGTGCCTTGGTATGCCTATGCGCTGCACCGCCATGGCCAGGCCTTCATCGACGGCTTCTTCGTGCGACACAACCTGGCGCGCTACACCGGCACGATGGAGCAGCACGGTGGCGGCTGGGCCTATTACCTTGTCGTCCTGCCGTTGGTGCTGCTCCCCTGGGCGCCGCTGCTGGTGGCCGTGCTGCGCCACGCGCGCGAGCACTGGCGCGACCCGCTCGGCCGCTTCCTCCTGGGCTGGGGCCTGTTCGTGGTGGTGTTCTTCACGCTCTCGGGCACCAAGCTGCCGCACTATGTGTTGTACGGCGCGACGCCCTTCGTGTTGCTGATGGCCATCGAGCTCGAGCGCTCGGGTGCTGTGATGCGTTGGGCGTTGGCGCTCGCGGCGTTGCTGCTGCTCGCTCTGTTCGTGCTGCCGGCCTGGCAACTGCCGTGGGTGGCCGCCCGCATGACCAAGCCGGAATACCGCGCGTTGCTGGCCGGCGTGCCGGTGCCTACGCTGGTGGTCGCCGCCGGTTGGGTCGCGGCCGGCGTGGTGTTCGGCTTGGCGGCCGCGCCTGCGCGCTGGCGCCAGGGGCTGCCTGCCAGCGCCTCGCCGCTGCTGGGCGCGTGCGTGGTCGCGCTGACGGTGCTGGGCTTCGCGCTGCCCTGGTGGGGCACGCTGCTGCAAGGGCCGGTGCGCGACGCCGCGGCGGCCGCGCGCAACCGGCCTGAGCCGGCGGTGCAGTGGCAGCTTCATCACCCCAGCTTCGCCGTCTACCGCGGCCAGGTCACGCCTCGCCGGCATCCGCAACCGGGCGAACTCGCGCTCATCCGTGTCGACCAGTTGCGCAAGCTCCCGCCCGAGGAGGCGGACGCCTGGGAGCCCGTGTTCGAGGAGCGCGGCTTCGCGCTCGTCAAGTGGCGGGGAGTGGCCGGGGACACCGCTGCGCCGGCAGGAGCGCGGTAGGTCAGGCCGAGTCTGCGGCGGCCCGTCAAGCGCCCGGCGCGAGGCGCTGGTCGATGACCCGCCGCGCCTTGCCGGTGCTGCTGCGCTCGATGGCGCCGGCGGCCATCACGCGGACGCGGGTGCTGACCCCCACGTGGGTCTTGACGCCATGCTCCAGCGCGCGGCCCAGGGATTCGGCTTCGCCCGCGCTCAGCGAAGCCGCCGCATCAGCCCGCGCTTCGACCAGCACGTCGAGCGTGTCCAGATGGCCGTCGCGCTTGACGACCAACTGGTACACCGGGGCGAGGCACTCGTGGCGCAGGATCAGCTCCTCGATCTGCGTCGGGAAGACGTTGACGCCCCGGATGATCAGCATGTCGTCGGAGCGGCCGGTGATCTTGCCGATTCGGCGCATCGAGCGCGAGGTCGGCGGCAGCAGCCGCGTCAGGTCGCGCGTCCGGTAGCGGATCACCGGCATGGCCTCCTTCGTCAGCGAGGTGAAGACCAGCTCGCCTTCTTCGCCGTCGGCGAGCACGCGGCCGGTGTCGGGATCGATGATCTCGGGATAGAAGTGGTCCTCCCAGACCACCGGGCCGTCCTTGCTCTCCAGGCATTCGCCGGCCACGCCCGGCCCCATCACCTCGGACAGGCCGTAGATGTCCACCGCGTCGATGCCGGCGCCGGCCTCGAGCTCTGCGCGCATCGCCTCGGTCCAGGGCTCGGCGCCGAACACGCCGAGCTTCAGCGAACTCGCGGCCGGGTCCAGCCCCTGTCGCCTGAACTCCTCGATCAGGGTGAGCATGTACGAGGGCGTCACCATGATCACGTCGGGCTTGAAGTCGCGGATGAGCTGCACCTGCTTTTCCGTCTGGCCGCCGGACATCGGGATCACCGTGCAGCCCAGGCGCTCGGCGCCGTAGTGCGCCCCCAGCCCGCCGGTGAACAGGCCATAGCCGTAGGCCACGTGCACGAGGTCGCCGGGCCGGCCGCCCGCAGCGCGCAGGGAGCGCGCCACGACGCCGGCCCAGGTGTCGATGTCGGCCCGGGTGTAGCCCACCACGGTCGGCTTGCCGGTCGTGCCGGAGGAGGCGTGGATGCGCGCCAGCCGCTCCCGCGGCACGGCGAACATGCCGAAGGGGTAGTTCTCGCGCAGCTCCTTCTTGCCGGTGAACGGAAACCGGGCCAGGTCCGCCAGGCGGCGGCAGTCGTCGGGGTGGACGCCCGCGGCGTCGAACGCGGCGCGGTAGTGCGGCACGTTGTCGTAGGCATGGCGCAGCGTCCACTGCAGGCGCTGCAGCTGCAGGTGGGCGATCTCGTCGCGGCTGGCGCGTTCGATGGGCTCCAGCAGCTCGGAGGGCGGATTCAGTCTCGGCATGTGTCGTTGTCTCTATGCGTTGGATGGGCGTGAGCTCGGGCCTGGCTCAGAGCACGGGCGCCGGCGCCGTGCCGAGCAGGGCCTCGATCGACAGGCCGATGCCCAGCAAGGTGCGGTCGCTGCCCAGCGGGCCATCGAGCGCCAGGCCGACGGGCAGTCGGTCGGCCGTCATGCCGCCGTGCAGGCTCAGGCCCGGGATGCCGGCGTTGCTGCCCGGGTCGGTGTTGCGGATGAAGGTGTCGAAGGTCGCGACCGGCTCGCCTCCGTCGATCGACACGCTGGACGACCCTTGCGCCGCGTCGATGGCCACCGCGGGCAGCACCGTGGTGGGGAACATCATCGCGGCCAGCCCGTGCGTGGCGAAGTAGCCCGCGTACAGGGACTGCATCCGCGGCCGGTGGACCGCCATCACCTCGGCATACGCCGGGCCGAAGACATCGGCCAGGATGGCGCCGAAGGCCAGCTTCACGTCCGGGCTCGCGACCTGCTGCGCGATGTCGGCCAGGGTGAGCTGTAGCGCGCCGGTGGTTCGCAGGTACTCGGGCAGGTCGGCGATGGGCTCGTGCAGCGCGATCTGGAAAGAGACCTGGCTGTTCAGCGCCATCAGCCCGGGGATGTCCACGTCGACGAAGTTCACGCCCGCCGCCGCCAGCCGGGCCTTCGCCGCGGCCATCACCGCCTCGACCTGGCCGTCCAACCCGGCCCAGAACGACGCCGGCACGCCGATGCGCAGGCCCGACAGGTTGATGGCACCGGGCAGCGCGCTGCCGGCGATCACGCTGTCCAGCAGGGCCACGTCGGCCACGGTCCGGCCCATCGGGCCGACGGTGTCGCGGGTGTGGCTGATGGGCACCACCTCGCCGGCATCGTGGTAGCGGCGCTGGGCGCCGCCGTTGCCCACCGAGGGGCGCAGGCCGACCACGCCGCACAGCGCCGCCGGCACGCGCGCCGAGCCGCCGGTGTCGGTGCCCAGCCCGGCGCTGGCGATGCGCGCGGCCAGCGCGGCCGCCGTGCCGCCGGACGAGCCGCCGGCGATGCGCGTGCGGTCGTAGGGGTTGCGCACCGGCCCGGCGAAGGCCGACAGGTTGGTGCTCGTGATGCCGAAGGCCAGCTCGTGCAGGTTGGTCTTGCCCAGCACGATGGCGCCGGCATCGACCAGCTTCTGCAGGCTCGGGGCGTTGCGGCGGGGCTGCTGGTGACGCAGCGCCGGGGTGCCTCCGGTGGTCGGCAGCCCGGCGCTGTTGATGTTGTCCTTCACGACGATGGGCAGGCCCGCCAGCGGCGGCAGCGCGTGGCCGGCCTGGCGCGACGCGTCCACGGCGCGCGCAGCGGCGAGGGCGCCCGCCCGGTCGAGCGTGATGAAGGCATTCAGGTCCTTCAGCCGCTCCGCCCGGTCGAGCAGGGCCTGCACGCAGGCCTCGGCGCGCAGCGTGCCGGCCCGGATGCCAGAGACCGTTTCGGCCGCGCCCAGCCCGGTCAGTTCAACTGAAGGGTCAGCTTCCATGCCGGCGGCTGGTGCCGCGATCGCGGCCGCCGAGGTCGTCTGAAGAAAGGCCCTGCGGGAAATCGTCGAGTCCATGTCCACTCCCGGTTGCGCCAACCCCAGCCGCTGGGGGTGGTCCGCCTGACGTTACAGGTGCTCACCGCGTCGCCCTATCGTTGAAATAGAGGACAAGCGCCCTGTGGCCAGAGGGCGCGAGACCGGGGCCCTGTCCTTGCACTAGAGGACAGACGCAGCGTCACACCGTCGTTAGGGTGCGAGCCCTACCGATGGCCGCGCGCCTGCATCTCGATGCGCCGGTCTCCCACCCCTGTTGATGCCAAGGAGAGTTCATGCTTCCAGGTTTTTCCGCCCTGCACGAGTACCGCCGGCGAGCGCAGCAAGAGCCGCTGCGGGCCGGGCTTTCGCCGCAGCAGCTCGCCGTGCTGGACCGGGCGCAGGCGTTCGGCGAAACGCCAGCCGCCGAGGGCACCGATGCCGGGCTCCCATCGCCTTCGAATGCACCGGTCGCCGTGGCCGGCATGGCGGCGGCAGCGGCAACGCTGGCCGCCCAGGCCCTGCGCCGCGCAAGCGGTAGCGGCGCGGCACCCGCCGCCGAAGCGCCGAAGGGCCCGAGCCAGCAAGAGTCGGATGCACGGCCCTTGCCGTTCCTGCGCGCGCCGGCCGCAGCGGCTGCCGCCGCGGCCTTCGGCCTGGCGAGCCCCGCCTTCGCTGCGCGCACACCGCCGCTGCCGCAGGCCGGCAGCGGCCTGCGGCGCGAGTACATGGACAACGTGCTCGAGGCGGCGTCGAAGTTCGTCTTCGTCGACCACGCGCACATGAACTGGCACGCCATCCTCGCCAACGAGTTCGCCGATCCGGCGAAGAGTCCGTTCACGGTGAACGGGCTGCCGGCGTGGCCCAACCGCAGCGGCCCGAAGGTGGCGGTCATCGGTGCCGGCCTGGCCGGCCTTCTGACCGCCTGGCAGCTGGCCAAGGTCGGCATGCGCGTGACGGTGTTCGAAGGCAACCCGGCCCCCACCGGCGTGCTGGGCACCGCGCCCAGTGGCGGGCGCATCTACCCGGTCGTGCTCGACCCGGCCGCGCCCGACACCCGCGTGGAGCTCGGGGGCATGCGCTTCCCGATGACCTCGTACCTGTTCTGGCACTACATCTCCCGGCTCGGCGTGCATCCGGAGAATGACGACCCGATGCTGGACTTCCCGAATGCCGGCAAGGTGCCCACGCTGTTCAGCCGACGCGATTCGCGCATCTACGGCACCTGGGGCCAGGGCAGCACCAGCTTGCCGGCCGACGTGCAGGCGATCGCGACGCGCCAGATCCAGAAGTTCCTCAACTACGTGCCGCCGCGCCCGGCCGACGCCATCAACACCGATGCCACCGGCGTGACGGCGGCCACCATCGCCGGCTTGATGAGCGACCAGTCCAAGCTGGATTCGGCGGCCAAGGTCGAGATGGTGCGCGCCTGGTGGAACTGGGCGGCCCGCGACCTGAACCTGCGCAGCTACAAGGATTACCTCAGGCAATCGCCCGATCCGTTCTCGGACGCCGACGTGGAGCTGGCCGGCGACGTGGGCTTCGGCACCGGCGGCTTCTGGACGCTGTTCCAGACCTCGGCGCTGGAGATCATGCGGCTGGTGCTGTGGGACTACTCGGCCGAGTTCCAGCTGCCCGAGCTGTACCGGCTGCCCTACGAGCTGATGCAGCGTTGCCAGGCCAGTGGCGTGACGCTGGTCTACGGCAGCTCGGTGCGGGGCTTCTACCACGTGGGCTCGACCGGCAAGCATGCCGTCCTGCATGGCGACGGCCCCACGACGGTGCAGGATTTCGATCAGGTCGTCGTTGCCACCTCGTTCAAGGCGGCCCGGGCGCTGCTGGATTCGAGCCTGGCCAACAAGCCGGTGGCGGCGGGCCAGCTCGGCAACAGCACGCTCGTCGTTCCCTACGTGGACACCGCGGCCCGGCCGGGCTACACGAGCATGTTCCAGCTCGGCGACTTCAACAACCAGGGCCTGTCGTCACTCAAGGTGTTCTCCACCATCACCGGGCCGGCGGGCATGGCCGATCCGGGCAAGTACCTGCGCGTGCGGGCCGTCAGCAACCCGAACGCCTATTACGCCGAGACGGGTACCTTCTTCGGCGCCAGCAAGGTGGGCGTGACCTACCACATGCCCAAGGACGGCCAGCTGCTGCACGAGGCCACCACCGCGATCGGCCTGAACTACGCCTGGACCACCCAGGCGGATGCCTACTACGCCAGCGACTTCCAGAACCACCCGCTGGTCGGTCCGTCGCTCAACGCCACCGGCGTGTTCATCGGCACCGACCCGAGCGGAGGCTTTGCGGCCCGCATCGCGCAGACCGTGTCCGAGCTGCGCAGCGGCGCCGGCGATGCCGAATCGATCGAGAACTGGAGCAACCCCGTGGGCGTGTTCGGCGGCTTCTCGGACGCCTGGAAGAAGGGCGCCAACAACCCCAGCCGCTGGGGGATCATCCACTGGAACAACGTGCCTTGGTGCCGGATGGGCTTCAAGCTCGATTTCCCCGGCAAGGGCAAGTGGAGCGCGTACTCGTTCCAGTCGTCGGCGTTCAGCACCATCGCCTACCGCAGCGGCGCGCCCGAGTTCGCGGCCTGGGACGGCTCGGCCGGAAGCTTCGCGGTGCCTGGCGACTTCCCGTACATGAAGAAGAGCCGCGCCACCGCGGGCATCTACTTCGCCGGCGAATCCTTCAGCCACTACGGCGGCTGGATGGAAGGGGCGCTGCAGTCGGCGCTGAGCAACGCGATGGCGCTGTACTACGCGGCCGTGAAGGGCACCAACCAGGACGTCGTCTACGCCGGCGGCGATGTGACCACCACGGCCGCGTGGAACGGGCTGTTCGGCGGCCTCGAAGCCGCACGCCGCCTGTGGACCAGCGATGCGCTGATCCGGTGAGCCGCCGCGCGGACACCCGATGCCATCCACCCGCTTCCTCCACACGATCCCCACACGAATCCACCATGAAGAGCAATCGTCGTGACTTTCTGAAGACCACCGCCGCCACCGGCGCGGCGGTCGCCGCCATCGATGCCCGCGCCTCGCTGGCGGGGCCCGGGGCGGCCGACATGGCCAGCCCCCTGGGCGGCCGCGCGGGACTGCGCCTGAGCCTCTATGGCCTGCCCGCCGACGTGCGCGTGGCTGCGCGCGCCCAGCTCGACGGCGTCGCCCGGGCCGCGGGCGCGAGCCCGCGCCGGCTGCAGGTCCAGCTGCTGCAGCACGCGCCCATGCCCTGGATGGCCGAGGACATCGCCTTGCTGACGAAGTTCGCACCGGCCTTGGACGGCGTGGCGCTGGAGACCCTGGGCCTGCCCGAGGCGGCCGCCGCGGCCGCGTCCTTCGAGCGCCACTGGGCCGGCCGGCGCACCGCGGTGGTCGTCGGCCTCGAGCCGCAGGCGATGCTGATCCACCGGCGCAAGGCCCGCGAAGCCGGCATCACCGGCACCACGCTGGCCGATTTCGCCGAACGCGGCGTGCGGCCGCGGCTGCCGCTCAGCCTGGATTTCGGCAGCGGCGTGAACGGCTGGATCCACCCGGTGTTCGCCGAGTTCACCGGTTGGCACCAGGGCCCCTCGCCCTCGGCGGCGTCGCTGTTCCTCGACGAGCCGGCCTTGAGCGGGATGCGCAGGCTGCGCCGGCTGCTGCTGGACGAGGTCGATGCGCCTGTCGCCGAGTCCTCCGACGGGGGGCTGTCGGCCTTGGTCGACGATCGCCGCGACGAGCTTGTCGCCAGCTACGGGAACCCGCTCCTGCTGGCGCACCGCCTGGCCCGCGCGGGCCGCAGCCTGGAGGACGAGTTCGAGGTCGTGCCGCTGCAACGCTTCATGGGCTTGAAGGTACCTTCGCTGTTCCGCAGCGCGGCGATCCAGCTCGGCAGCCGCGTGCGGCGCGAGGAGGCGGCCGAGGTGGTGGCGGGGATGACGCGGCCGGCGGCCATCGAGGCGCTGCTGGGCTGCCTGCCCCACGTGGCGGCCTTGCGGTCCGAATGGCTGTCGGCGCTGCCGAACGACCACGCCTTCTACGCCGGGCTGCCACACCTGAACGTGATGGCCGATGCGCGGCTGATGACGACGCTGGCGCTGAACCTGCGGCGCCCGGCCGATGGGACCGGAGCCGACGAGGTGATGGTCGCGCATGCCGCGTCGCAGGCCTACTACGAGCTGGCGGGGTACGCCTCATCGCCCGCGCACGCGGCCTGATGCGCGGGGCTGGGCGGGCCGGCTACCAGCCCAGCCGGCGCGCCAAGGCCATGCGGTTGGCGACGCCCAGCTTGCGGAAGGCCCGGTCCAGGTGCGTGCGCACCGTGGTCACCGAGACGCCCAGCTGGCGCGCGATGTCCTTGTCGGACAGCGCCTGGGCGGCCAGCTTGGCCACGGCGCGCTCGCGGGCGCTCAGCAGCTGCTGGGCGCCCGCGCCGGCGGCCACCACGCCGGCCGACCCGCCGGCCTGGGCGGCCGGCGCCTCTTCAGGCTCGGGGCGCAAGCCCGGCGCACGGGCCAGCGCCGCGATGAAGGCCGGCCGCACCAGGTCGAGCAGTTCCACGTCGGTACGGGTGAAGTTCGTGTGGTGGCGGTCGCGCCAGATGCGCATGTCGCCGATGTTGCGCGTGCCGCTCCAGGCGTAGAGGTTCATGCCCCAGTGCAGGCCGTCGCGCACCAGGAACTCGTTGAAGAAGGCGGTGCGCCGCAGTTCGCTTTGCGGCATGACGTCGGTCACCCGCATGGCCGAGCGATGGCGCTGCAGCTCGAAGGTGATCGGATCGTGGTACTGGAAGTGCCGCTCGTAGCGCGCCAGGTTGGACGGATCCATGTTGATGCAGATCCCCATGTCGAAGCGGCGCAACTGCTCGTCCCACACGTAGCTGGCGTAGTACTGCGCGTCGAGCAGCTCGAGCATCAGGGCGCCGGTGCGCAGGCGGATCTCGCGCTCGTCGTGCGGTTCGGCCAGGGTGGCCATCACCCTGGACAAGACGTTGGCCTGGTAGCTCGTGAGGTACATGCTGGGCTGGGGGGGCCGGGGATCGCGGTTCGGCGCGGGCCGGCGCGGCATCTTCGCACCGGTTCGCGCCGCCGCCGATTCTGCGCACCGGCCTGCCGTCCGGCAAGCCGGAGGTCCGTACGCGCGCCCGCCGGGCCTCAGCCCACCGGCGTCGCCAGGTAGCCCCGGTAGGCCTGCAGGTCCTCCCGCCAGCCCCGGCCGACGATCTGCCCTCGCTGATTGATCGAGGCCGCCCGGTAGAGCACCCACTGGTCCGCCTGGTCGGCTTCGAGCAGCGTGTTCATGTCGTACATGACGTTGTCGAAGGCGACGAAGGCGCGTTCGCCCCAGCCGTTCTGCCCTTTCCGGTAGGCGATGCCGACCACCGTGCCGTCGTCGTTCAAGGCGGTGGCCTGCGCCACGGCACTGCGGCGTCCCGGCCAGTGCAGCAGGCTGAGGCGCCCGTCCTGCCAGACGAAGGGCCGGCCGCGGTCGCCATCGCCCTGCAGACGCAGATTGCCGCAGACCTGCCGCTGCCGGTTCACGCCGCGCGCCTCGTGCTGGGCCACGCCCGGGAAGTCGAGCGCCTTGAGGACGCCATCGAAGCAGGTGAAGGCCGTGCCCTCGGAGGGGCCGAAGAGCACGCCCACCACGTCGCCCTCGGCATTGAGCGCGCGCGCCTGGCCGTGGGTGAAGCCGTCGGGCAGGCCCAGCGATTCGGTCCGCCCGTTGGCATGGCGCAGCGGCAGGGTGCCCGAGCCGCCGACCACGACGCCGGCGTCGTTGATGTCGTCGATGTAGAGGAAGGGCGTCCCGTCGGCGGCAGGCGGCAGCTCGTGGCGGATGCCGTCGCGGCCGACGGTCCAGCAGACGTTCGGCGTGGGCGGGAAGATCAGGCCGCGGTCGTAGCCGGCGGCCAGGCCGGTGTTGTTGATCGCCACGGCGTAGGAAGGATGGCCCGAGCCTCTGAAGGCCAGGCCGCGCATCCGGCCGTCGACCGAGACGAAGGCCACGCCTTGGCTGTCGCCGTCCTGCCGGGTGGCCATGCCGACGGACACGCCGTGGTCGTTCACGTCGTTGGCGTCTATGGTCCCGCCGCCCAGGTCGCCGAGGTCGGACAGGCGGTAGCGCACGGGCTGCACGCCCGCGCGGGCCAGCGGTGCGATCGAGGCGAGGGCGGTGCCGGCACAGGCGCCGAGGGCCGCACGGCGAGTGATCGCGAAGGGCATGGACAACTCCCTGGAGTGATCGATGGGCCGCGTGAGCTTAATTGCAAGCGCCGGCCCGACCCACGGTGCCGGCCCCAGGGCTGAACGAATCTTGAGGATTGCCCTTACGTAGTTCCCGGCGGGCGTGGGGCGAGTCGCTCGCTAGAGTGGTGCTGATCGATCAATCAGGAGGCCTGCCCATGTCCAGCCCATCCATCACCCGCCGCCGATGGCTCGAGGCGGCCACGGCCCTGGGCGCCGCCGGTCTGTTGCCCGCCACCGCACGTGCGCAGGCGGCGTGGCCGAGCAAGGCCGTGCGCTTCGTCGTGCCCTTCGCGCCCGGGGGGAGCTCGGAGATCGTCGCGCGCGCCACCGCCGCGGAACTGACCAAGTCGCTCGGCCAGAGCGTCTACGTCGACAACAAGCCCGGCGGCGCCGGCAACGTGGCGATGGCCGAGGTGGCCCGGGCCGACGACCAGCACACCGTGATCCTCGGCCACATCGGCACGCTGGCGGTGAACCCGTACATCTTCGACAAGCTCCCCTACGACCCCCGCAAGGACTTCAAGCCCGTCTCGCTGCTGGCCAAGGTGCCGAGCCTCTACCTGGTCCACCCGGAGTTGCCGGTGAAGAACCTGAAGGAGTTCATCGCGCTGGCCAAGTCCAAGCCGGGCCGCCTGAACTACGGCTCGGCCGGCAACGGCAGCGCCGGGCACCTGGCCATGGAGTACCTGAAGATGGCCAGCGACACCTTCATCCTGCACGTGCCCTACCGCGGCACCGGCCCGCAACTGACCGACCTGCTGGCGGGCCGGCTGGATGCCGCTTCGGTGGGCGCGCCCGCGGTGCTGCAGTTCATCAAGGCCGGCAAGCTGCGCTGCATCGCCACCGGCACCACGCAGCGCATCCCGCAGCTGCCCGACGTGCCGACCGTGGCCGAGCAGGGCTACCCTGGCTTCGAGATGACCCAGTGGTACGGCATGCTCGCGCCGGCCACGTTGCCCGCGACCGCGGTCGACAAGCTCGCTGCGGCCTGTGCGAAGGCCATGCGCGAGAAGGAGGCGCTGGATCGCCTCGCCAACGACGCCGCGATCGCGGTGGGCAGTACGCCGGCCGAGTTCGCGGCCTTCATCGCGACCGAGCAGAAGCGCTGGCAGCCCGTGATTGCGCGGGCGAAGATCAAGCCAGATTGAACGAGGCCCCCACGGCCCCTCCCGGGGCCTGCCCCCCGAGGGGGCTCGCGCAGCGGACCGGCAAAGCCGGATCCGCGCACGCCCTTGAATGGGAGCGGCGCTGCGCGCGCTCGGAATGCGCGGCTGACCTGGACAGAGGTGCGCAGGGGCGGTGGAGCCGGACCCGCGCACGCCCTGGGTGGGAGCGGTGCTGCGCGCGCTCGGAAGGCGTCGCTGACGTGGACAGAGGTGCGCAGAGGACGGGTGGAGCTGGATCCGCGCCGCGATAATCGCGGGATGTTCACGGGCATCGTTCAAGGCATCGCCACCATCGAAGGGTTGACTGACAAGCCGGGCTTGCGCAGTTTCCGATTGCGGTTTCCGCCCGGGTTCGCGGCGGGGCTGGAGATCGGTGCCAGCGTGTCGTGCGACGGCGTGTGCCTCACGGTGACGGCGCTGCACGGCGAAGACGCGGCGGAGTTTGACGTGATGCAGCAAAGCCTGGCGCTGACGACGCTCGGCTCGTTCGCGCAGGGTGGGCGGTTCAACGTCGAGCGTGCCGCGAAGGAGGGCGCCGAGATCGGCGGCCATCCCTTGTCGGGCCATGTGGACGTGACCGGCACGCTGCTGGAGGTGCGCCGCCCCGAGAACAACCACGTGATGCGCATCGGGTTGCCGCCGCGCTGGATGCGCTATGTCTTCGCCAAGGGCTACATCGCCGTCAATGGGGCGAGCCTCACGGTGGCCGAGGCGGATCGCCAGGACGGCTGGTTCGAGGTCTGGCTGATCCCCGAGACGCTGCGCATGACCACCTTCGGCGACAAGCGGCCGGGCGACGCGCTGAACATCGAGATCGAGCGCTCCACGCAGGTCTTCGTCGACACGGTGCGCGATGCGCTGGACGAGCGGCTGGGCGCGCTGCGGCCCGCGCTCGAGGCGTTGCTGCGCGAGCGTGGCCTGTCGCTGGACGAGGTGGCCAGGCCCCTGCCTCCGGCTGAGTGAGTGTCCTGGGTCTTGACGGCGCCGCGGAGCCGGGGAAGATCGCAGGCTTCGACTCAAGCAGTGGAGCGCGAAGCATGAACGCATTGAGAATCATCGGCAGCGGTGCCCACAAGGTGCTGTGCCTGCATGGCTGGTTCGGGTCGTCCACGGGCTGGGGCCCCTGGGCCGAGGTGCTGGACACCGACCGTTTCACCTGGGCCTTCATGGACTGCCGCGGCTACGGCGCCCGGCGCGATGAGGAAGGCGCCTACACGATGGCCGAGATCTCGGCCGATGCGATCGCCGCGGCCGATGCGCTGGACTGGCCGCGCTTCTCGATGGTCGGCCACTCCATGGGGGCGATGGCCATGCAGCGGGCGATGCTGGATGCGCCGGGGCGCGTTCGCAAGCTGGTGGCGGTCACGCCCGTGGCCGCCTCGGGCGTGCCCTTCGACGAGCCCACCTGGGCCTTCTTCAGCAGCGCCACCGAGAGCGCCGAGGCGCGGCGCGCCATCATCGACCTGACCACCGGCCAGCGACTGACCGCCACCTGGCTCACGCAGATGGTGCGGCACTCGGTGAACCACTCCCTGCCCGAGGCGTTCGGTGCCTACCTCGTCGCCTGGGCCCGGACCGACTTCTCTGCCGAACTCGGCCGGCCGGAGCTGCCGCTGCTGGCGCTGGTGGGCGAACACGATCCGGCGCTGGGCGAGGTGCCCACGCGTGCCACCTACCTGGCGAGTTATCCGAACGCGCAGCTCGAGGTGCTGGCGAACGCCGGGCACTACCCGATGTTCGAGACGCCGGTGGCGATGGCGGCCAGCATCGAGCGCTTCCTCGCCGCTGAGTGAGGGTGCGCTGAACTCCCCCGTCAGGGGGAAGGACGCGCGGCGGCCCGGCCGCTGACACTGGCGGCCCTTTCCATTGCCGCCCCGCGTGTCCATGAGCCTGCGTCTTCTTCCTTCGCGCCGCCGCATGCTGCTGGCAGCGGCGGCCTGTCTCGGCGTCCCTTCGTCCGCGCGCTGCCGCGCGGATTCCACCGCAGCGGATTCACCTCCGTCCTTGCTGCTGGCACGCGAGGCGGCCGAAGGCATGGACCCGGCCGGCTATCTGGTCAGCGAGAAGCTCGACGGCGTGCGCGCCTTCTGGGATGGCGAACGCCTTCGCTTTCGCGGCGGCGGCGCAGTGGCGGCTGGCGCCGCCTTCCTGGCCGGCCTGCCGCGCGGACAGGCGCTCGATGGCGAGATGTGGCTCGGCCGCGCGCGCTTCGACGCGCTCTCGGCCATCGTGCGCCGCGAGCAGCCCGTCGACAGCGAATGGGAGGCGGTGCAGTACCGGATCTTCGAGATGCCCGGGGGCGAGGGTACGTTCGCCGAACGTGTCGAGCGCCTGAAGGCGTTGGCGCAGGCGACGCCGCAGCGACGCTGGCAGCCGGTCGAGCAATTGCCCATGGCGGGTGCGGCAGCCTTGCGCGCCCGGCTGGCCGAGGTGGTGGCCGGCGGCGGGGAGGGATTGGTTTTGCACCGGGCCGATGCAGCCTACCGCACCGGCCGCAGCGATGTGCTGCTCAAGCTGAAACCGGTGCGCGACGCCGAGGCCGTCGTCGTCGGCCACACGCCGGGCCGTGGCCGCTTCGCCGGCCAGCTCGGTGCCCTGCAGGTGCGCGACGAGGCGGGTCGGGTCTTCCTCGTCGGCAGCGGCCTGACCGAGGCGCAACGCAGCAGCCCTCCGCCCCTGGGCAGCGTGGTGACCTACAGCTGGCGCGGCGAGACGGCCACGGGGCTGCCGCGCTTCCCGACGCTGCTGCGGCTGCGCTCGGCGGGCTGGTAAGGTGCCGCCCATGGCTGACATGACCTTCTTCTGGCACGACTACGAAACCTTCGGCCGCGTGCCGCGGCGAGACCGGCCGGCGCAGTTCGCCGGCGTGCGCACCGACGCCGAACTCAACGAGATCGACACCGCGGTGATGCGCTACTGCAAGCCCACGCCGGATTACCTGCCCGACCCGGAAAGCTGCCTGCTCACCGGCATCCTGCCCCAGCAGTGCCTGGCCGAGGGCCTGCCCGAGCCCGAGTTCGCCGCGATGATCGAAGGCCAACTCGCGCGGCCCGGCACCGTCGGCGTCGGCTACAACACCATCCGCTTCGACGACGAGGTCACGCGCCACCTGCTGTGGCGCAACCTGATGGACCCGTATGCCCGCGAGTACAAGAACGAGTGCGGCCGCTGGGATCTGCTCGACACGGTTCGCTGCATGTATGCGCTCCGCCCGGAGGGCATCGAGTGGCCGAAGCACGACGACGGGCGGCCCTCCTTCAAGCTCGAGCACCTGACGGCCGCCAACGGCCTGTCGCACGAGGCGGCGCATGATGCGCTGTCCGACGTGCGGGCGACCATCGCGCTGGCCCGGCTGGTGCGGCGGTCGCAACCGCGGCTCTGGGATTTCTGCCTGAAGCTGCGCAGCAAGCAGGCGGTGTGGGCCGAGATCGGCGTCGGCCGGCCCTTCCTGCACATCTCCGGCATGTACTCGGCCGAGCGAGGCTGCGTGGCGGTGGTGTGGCCGCTCGCGCCGCACCCCACCAACAAGAACGAGCTGATCGTGTGGGACCTGTCCCAGGATCCGGCCGAGTTGTTCGGCCTGAACGCAGCCGCCATCCGCGAGCGGCTGTTCACCCGCACCGAGGACCTCGCCGAAGGCGTGACGCGTCTGCCCTTGAAGAGCATCCACGTCAACAAGTCGCCGGTGGTGGTGGGCTCGCTCAAGACCTTGTCGCCCGCGATGGCCGAACGCTGGGCCATCGATCTAGGCGTGGTCGACCGCCACGCCCAGGCCTGCGCGCAGCTTGGGGCGGGCATGGGCGGCATCTGGCCCGACGTCTTCGCCCGCCCGGCCCCCGAGCACGCGCCGGATGTCGACGAGGATCTCTACGGCGGCTTCATCGGCCCGACCGACCGCCAGCGCCTGGATCGGCTGCGCCAGCTGCCGCCCGCCGATCCGGCCTGGGGCCGCGCCAGCTTCGACGATCCGCGGCTCGATGAGCTCGTGTTCCGCTACCGCGGCCGCCATCACGCGGAAACGCTCGGCGATGCCGAGCGCGAGCGCTGGGCCCAGCACTGCGCCGCCCGGCTGCATGACGGCGCCGGTGGCGCTCTGACGCTGGGGGTGTTCTTCGACAAGCTCGACACGCTGGCCGAGACGGCCGACGAACGCGGCCAGGGCATCCTCGGTGCGCTGTACGACTACGCCGAGCAGATCGCGCCGGCTCATGTCTGACGACCGCCGTCGACGCTGACGCTTCTTGACGGTCCTGGGGGTGCCTCGGAAGCCAGGCTTGGACTAGGCTGCGCGCTCAGTCCATCCACCTTCAGGAGCCAACCGTGCTGAATCCGTCATCTCCCTCCCGGTTGCCGGGCCGTGCGATCGGTCGGACTGTGGGCCGCACCGTGGGCCGGTGGTTCGCCGCTGTCGCCATCGCCGCCGCCTTCGGGGCCAGCGCGCAGACCGTGCCGCTCTCGCACGTCGCCCACGACTACGCGTATCGCTCGCCGGACGGCCTGACTGCGCCCCAGGCCAGCGTGGCGGCCCGCCATGACGTCCGAATCGAAGGCGCCGAATGGCTGCGCCTGCAGTTCGACCCGATGCAGCTGCCCGAAGGCGCCGTGCTGCGCATGACCTCTCTCCAGGACGGCGCCCAGCAGCACCTGGATGCCACCCGGCTCGAGCAATGGCAGTACACCTCGGCCTACTTCAACGGCCCGGCCGTGCGCGTGGAGCTGCTGGCCGGCGCGCGCGGGCAGGCCGGTCAGTTCGGCATCACCAAGGTCATTGCAGGCGCACCGGACGAGCAGCCGGAAAGCCAGTGCGGACCGACGGATGACCGCGTCTCCTCCGGCGCCGTCGACCGGGCGAGGCTGCTCAACATCGGATGCACCGCCAACCTGATGAAGCAGGGCTGCTTCATCACCGCGGGCCACTGCCTGTCCACGCAGAGCCTGGTCAACGTGGTCGAGTTCAACGTGCCCAAGTCCAATGCCAACGGCAGCCTGAACCATCCGGCCCCCAAGGACCAGTACGCGCCCAATGTGGCCACCCGCAAGTTCACCGACGGCGGCATCGGCAACGACTGGGGCGTGTTCGTCGTCTTCCCGAACAGCGAGACCGGCCTGATGCCGCTCGAGGCGCAGGGCCACGGGCTGGCACTGTCCAAGACCGTCCCTTTGGTGGGCGACAAGGTGAAGATCACCGGCTACGGCGTCGACGACGGCGTGGACAACCAGACCCAGCAGATCTCCAACGGCCCGATCACTTCGGTCGACACCAACAGCACGACGCTGCGCTACCAGGCGGACACCGAAGGCGGCAACAGCGGCTCGGCGGTGCTGGCCGGAGCGCGCGTGGTGGCGATCCACACCCATGCCGGCTGCACGCTGAACGGCGGGGCCAACCAGGGCACGCTGTTCACCCATGCCGGCTTCAAGTCGGCTTACAAGGCGCTGTGTAAGTAGGGCCCCCACGGCCCCTCCCGGGGCCTGCCCCCCGAGGGGGCTCGCGCAGCGGACCGGCAAAGCCGGATCCGCGCACGCCCTGGAGGGGAGCGGCGCTGCGCGCGCTCGGAATGCGGAGGTGACCTGGCCAAGAGGTGCGTGGCGGACCGGGGGGAGCGGATCCGCGCACGCCCTGGAGGGGAGCGGCGCTGCGCGCGCTCGGCATGCGGAGGTGACCTGGCCAAGAGGTGCGTGGCGGACCGGGGGGAGCGGATCCGCGCACGCCCTGGAGGGGAGCGGCGCTGCGCGCGCTCGGCATGCGGAGGTGACCTGGCCAAGAGGTGTGCGGCGGACCGGCAAAGCCGGATCCGCGCACGCCCTGGAGGGGAGCGGCGCTGCGCGCGCTCGGGATGCGGAGCTGACCTGGCCAGAGGTGCGTGGCGGATGGGGGAGCTGGTTCAGTGCACGCTCTGGAAAGCGTCGGCTGGGGCGCAGGGAAATTTCCTAGCCGGGCCGGACGGGCCAGGCGTATGGTGGCGCCTCAACCACGAGGAGACCGCCATGCCCAAGTCCGCCATCGACCAGGACGCGCTGATCGAGATGTTCGCCAGCGCCAGCGCCAAGCAGACAGCGCAGCTGCGCGAGGCGGTGAGCCAGGCGACGCTGAAGGCCCTGCAGGGCCGCGAGATGAGCCTGAAGAACATCAAGCAGGTGATCAAGGCGGTGACCGAGGCCACCAGCACCGGTGCCCTGCAGAACGTGACGCCCAAGGTCGACGTCGAGGCCATGCTCAATGGCGCGATGGCCGGCATGGACGACGCGCTGCTGAAGGCGGTGGAAGCCAACAGGGTCGCGCTGGAGCGACTGGTCGACCAGGGTGTCGACCTGCAGGAAAAGCAGCTCAAGAAGGCCCTGGGCGACCTCGAGAAGCTGGAGGACACGATGTTCGACACCATCCGCAAGGCCAGCGGCGGGGCGGACATGTCCCAGCTCGCCGGCCCTTGGGGCGAGGTCCTCGGCAAGTTCGAGCAGAACGGCAGCCTCACCGGCGCCCAGGCCACGGCCACGCTCGAGAACCTCACCAACCAGATGCAGACGGCCGTGCGCGAGACGCGCGCCGCCAGCCTCAAGGCGGCGCAGACGCTGGCGCAGAGCTACGCCGCTCTCGTCAGCGGGGTGTTGATGGGCATGTCGGATGCGCTGCAACAGGGCGGCGAGGAGGAGGAGTCGGCCCCGAAGTCGCCCTCCAGGCCCGGCGCCAAGTCTTCCCGCCGGTCAGCGGGTTAGGCGGCCGCCTCCAAGGCCCGGCGGCGCTCCGGCAACACAGCCGGCCTACACTGGCCGGCTGCTTTCTTTGTCCGAGCCTGCTTTTCATCGAGCCATCCACGCCATGACATCCGTCGTCATCAGCGGCACCGGCCTGTACCGGCCGCCGCACGTCATCACCAACGCCGAACTGGTCGAGGCCTTCAACGCCTATGCCGCGATGCAGAACGAGAAGCACGCGGCTGCCATCGCCGCCGGCGAGCGCGCGCCCATCGTGCCGTCCAGCGTCGAGTTCATCGAGAAAGCCTCGGGCATCCAGCGCCGCTACGTGATCGACAAGGAGGGCGTGCTCGACCCGACGCGCATGTACCCGCGCTTCACCGAGCGCCCGGACGACCAGATTTCGCTGATGGCCGAGATCGGCGTCGACGCGGCCAGGAAGGCCCTCGAGGCGGCCGGCAAGACGGGCGCGCAGGTCGACATGGTGCTGTGCGCAGCGGCCAACATGCAGCGCGCCTACCCGGCGATGGCGATCGAGATCCAGCAGGCGATCGGCGCCGGCGGCTACGGCTTCGACATGAACGTGGCCTGCTCCTCGGCCACCTTCGCGCTGGAGCAGGCCGTCAACGCGGTGCGCGCCGGCACCGCGAACTGCGTGCTGATCGTCAACCCGGAGATCACCTCGGCCCACCTGGAGTGGCGCGACCGCGACTGCCATTTCATCTTCGGCGACGTGTGCACCGCGCTCATCGTCGAGCGCGCCGATACCGCGACCTCGGCCGACCAGTGGGAGATCCTGGGCACCAAGCTGGCGACCCAGTTCTCCAACAACATCCGCAACAACTTCGGCTTCATGAACCGCAGCGAGGACAGCGACCCGAACGCGCGCGACAAGACCTTCCGCCAGGAGGGCCGAAAGATCTTCAAGGAGGTGGTGCCCATGGCCGCGGCCCACATCGAAGGCCACCTCGCCTCGCTCGGCATCGAGCCGGCGGCCGTGCGCCGCTACTGGCTGCACCAGGCCAACGTGGGCATGAACCACCTGGTCGTCAAGAAGCTCGTCGGCCAGGATGCCGGCAGCGAGGTGGCGCCGCTGATCCTGGACGAATACGCCAACACCGCCTCGGCGGGTTCCATCATCGCCTTCCACGAGCACCACGCGGACCTGCCCGCCGGCTCCCTGGGCGTGGTGTGTTCCTTCGGTGCCGGCTATTCGGTCGGCAGTGTCGTGGTTCGTCGCAAGTGAAGGGCGGCATGGTGCAGCAATCGATCCCCCGCCTTCTCCTGGCGATCACCCTCGCCGCCGTGGGCGCGGCCAGCCAGGCGCAGTCCGCCGGAAAGAGCCTGGGCGGCAAGGCGCCGCAAGGCAGGCTGATGACGCGCGACGAGCTCCGCGTCTGCATGAAGGAGCGCCAGTCGCAGCAAGCTCGCGCCGCGGAGCTGGAGAAGCGCCGCGTCGACATCGCGGCCGAGGTCGAGGCGGTCAACCGCCAGAAGGCCGAGGTGCAGGCCGAGCGTGATGCGTTCAACGCGAAGGCCGCCGAGGGCCGCGCCTTCAACGAGCGCGTCCAGCTCCACGGCGAGCGCGTGGCCGAGTACAACCAGCGGGTGAAGGACTTCCAGGGCAAGCCGCCCAAGGATGCCGAGCTCATCCGCGGCCAGCTGCAGGCCGAAGGCGAAGCGGTGGCCCAGGCCGACGCCGCCATCAAGGCCGAAGCCGAGAAGTGGACGACCTCGATGGAGCCCGCGCGCACCGCGCTGAACGAGCACGTCCAGGCCCAGCAGGCCGCGGCGGCCACCGCCATCGAGCACAGGCGGGTGCTGAACGAAGACATCACCGCCTATGACCAGTCGCTGGCCACGTGGACGCTGAGCTGCGGCAACAGGCCCTATCGCGACGAGGACGAGAAGGCCGTGCGCGCCGGGAAGTAGGCTCAGGCGGTCGCGAAGAGCGCTGGCGTTTCGATCTCGGCGGCGGCGCCCGGCATCAGCCGTGCGGGATCGATAAGCTGGACCAGCGTCGCGCTGCTGCCCGTTTGCAGGTCGAACAAGCCGGCCAGCCACGGCGCGCGGCTGGCGCTGCCGGCCGGTGCCGGGTGCAGGGAGCGGGCATCGAACTCGGTGATCGACAGCACGTCGTCGACCCGCAGCCCCAGGCCCGGCCGTTCCGGCTGGCGCGGATCGCGAAGGACGACGACCACGCCGGCCGGATCCCCCGCCGGCGCCTGCAGGCCGAAGAGCCGACGTGCACAGCTCACGTGGACGAGCGAAGAGCTGCCGCCCCATGGCACCTCGAGCAGCCCGAGCGCGCCCCCGGGTCGGCCCGGCAGCGGCACCAGGCCTGCTGGCGAGACCGCCTCCATCACAGAGGCCGCCGGCAGGCCCGCGCACAGGGATCCGATCCGCACCAACGCCACCTCCAGCGGCTGGTGCCCTGCCGTGCGGCGAGGGGAGCCTTCAATGTCCAGCCGATCGGCTGGTGGCGCCGAGCTGGCTGTGCCCAGGCGCAGGGCCACGACCGCGCGCACGTGGTTGTCGTAGCCATCGCCGCGCTTGAACTCCCGGTAGCCGGCGGCAGGGGCTTGCGCGGCCACGTAGTGCACGCCGTCGAGCTCGAACATGGCCGTGGCGTTGTCGAAGGCCAGCGGCGCCCGGCGAGCGAGCGCCGTGTCGGTGGCGGCAAGCACCCGTCCCGTGCCGTCGATGAAGGCGGCCAGGCCGGTGCGTGGCCCCAGCACGTCGTGCAGCATGGCTTCGAACTCGCGGGCCGCATGGAAGACGATCGCCACGCCGCCGGCTAAGCCGCCGCCGCTCTGGTGCCGCACCGCAGCGAGGTAGGTGTACGTGGGGCCACCGGCGTGCAGCGGCGTGTCCTCGAAATCGCTGACGGCGTAGTGCTGCGATCCCGTCAAGCCGCGCACCGCGTGCAGCCAGCGCGGGTCCACGGCGGTGTCGATGATGCTGGCGGCCTCGTCATCGCATGACGCGCCGCGGATCACGCCGCCGGCATCGAAAACCACGAGGCGGCTGTAGACGGTGTAGAGACCGTTGATGTGGTCCAGCACGCGGTTCAGCGACGCCGCGGCCTGCGGCCCCTGAATCTGCAGGCCTTGCTGCATCGCCGGCGAGAGCGCCCACCAGCGGCAATCGTTGGCGCGCTCGTAGAGGTTGCGGTCCATGATGTCCGCCGCGAGCCGGGCCAGGTCGCCGCAGCGCCGGCGGGAGCGGCTGAAGGCCGTTCGCGTCAGGTCCTGGATGGCCTGGCCGACACGTTGCCGCGTGCGCACGCTGGCGGTGTTCACCTGGCCCAGCACCGCCTTCAGCCGCAGCCGGTCACCGTGCTGGCCGCTGGCCATCAGGCGGCCATTCCAGACGACGCGTCGCAGGTCGCTGTCGATCGCGTCGGCGTCGTGGTTGATGGCCTGCAGAGCGGCGTGTTCGAGCGGCACCTCGTGGTCGGCGGCGCCCGCCTGCGGGTCGCGATCGCGGAAGGCCGTCAACAAGGAGACCATCGCCTGGGCCCGCCAGCCCGGACCGGCGTAGCCCTGGTAGCCGCGGGCATCGCAACAGACGGCGAGGTACTCGCGGCCGGCGAAGGAGGTGAGGGCAAGGCCACCAGGCTCGACGCGACCCAGGCGGGCCCCGACGGGGACGTGGGCGCCGTCCATCGTGGCGACGACGCGTTGCTGGCCGTCCAGCAGCACCAGCGCCATCTCGCGGCGGACGTCGGCCACGCCGTCGAAGACGTGCGCCATCTCGTCGTCGAAGCGGAAGCGAAGCACCAGCACGCCGATCGGCGTGCCCGTCGCCCCGGTGATGCGGTGGCCGTAGAGCAGTGCGGCCTGTCCCCCGCGCTGGAGGTCGGTCAGGCCATGCTGTTCGACGTAGCCGCCCGCGGCGAGCGCCCCGGCCACCAGCCGGTCCGCACTTCGGGCGAGGCCCTCGTCCGGGTCGAGGCGGGCCAGCACGACGCCTTGCGGATCGAGCAGGATCACGTCGTCGTAGACGGTGTACTTGGCCTGGTACTCGCGCAGCCGGGCGACCATGGCCTCGCGCTCGGCCTCGCGCTGCGTCGCGGGCAGCGCGCAAAAGCGGCGGACCACCTCATCGGTGGCCAGGAAGCCGACATCGGCAGTGCGCTCGAAGAGGTTGCGCACGAGGATGTCGATCGCGCACCGGGCCTTGGCCGTGAGCTCGTCGCCGAGTGCCGCCATGCTCTCGGCGGCCATGTCGCCGATCAGCCGCTGCTGCAGGGATTCGAAGCGCTCGCGCGTGCTCACCAGCGTGGGCAGGATGGGCGCGACCTCCTCCGGGCAGCTGATGGCGGCGGCGGCCTCTATCGTCCGCCACACCGTGCCCAGCTCGCGCAGATCCCGCTCGGCCTGTTGCACGCGGTGCATGCAGGCAGAGACCTCCTCCGGCGTCGTCTCCATGGGTTTGACCTGTCTCTATGTCGATCCGCCCAGTCTAGGAAGCCCACAGGGAGGCGGCCGCTGGATCTGCAAGCGCTTTCCAGCCCAGTTCCACGCCGTCCCCGCGCCGGGGGCGCAAACGCTTGCCGATGGTGCACGGCGCACCGGAACGGTCACGCCGAGGAAGCGCTCAGGGCAGGACGAGACGGTGGGCGCGCAGGGCCTCGTAGGCCGGTCGACACGCCTCGGCAACGGCCAGCGCATGGCCGCTCAGTTGCGGGGAACGGGCTCGCCACGGCTCGAAGGCGGTGGACTTCCAGACCGCGTCGTACCAGTGCGGCGCCCAGATGCCGTCACTTTCGCGCGGCCCCGCGGGCCAGGCCAGCATGCGCTCGGTGAAGGCGATGCCCAGGCGGTCGCACAGGGCCTGCAGATAGGCGCCGGGCGCGCGCAGGAAGTCGTCGGCATCGATCACCGGCGGCGCATGGCCTTGGCTCGTCGCCACCACATCGAACAGGGCGGCCTGCTGCAACAGGCCGATGTCCGGCGGCTCGACGGTCGCGCGCGACTTCAGGTAGGACTCCACCACCTCCGCCGGGTCGCGGATGAGGAACACATTGACCAGGCTCCTGACCCAGCTGCTGTCGTGGCCCGGCAGCAGGTGGTGGGTCATGTGCTTCTGGTACCAGATCGGCTGGCCATCGGGCGCCGGGCCGGTGGCCAGCGCTGCCGCCACGCGTTCGAAATCTGTGTCGCCGTGGGCGATGATCTCTTCGCGCCCGGGGTGGTCCAGCCCCGTCGCCGCGAGATAGGCCGCGTACAAGGGCTCGTCGCTCACCGCGCAATCGCCTCGGTTCTCCCAGGACCGCATCATCGCCGTGGAGATGTTGCGCGGGCCGCTCCACATGGCCACGCGCAGCGGCTGCCGGCCCTGCGTGCTCATCGCGTGCGCCCGGACACGTCGCGCTGCACCAGTGCCTTGTAAAGGCCCTGCAGCCGCGTGACCATGGGCCCGGGGATGCCGGTCTCTTCATAGGCGCGGCCATCGACCGAGCGCACCGCCACCACGCCCGCGAAGGTGCCGGTGCAGAAGGCCTCGTCGGCACCGTAGACCTGCGACAGGCTGAAGTTCTTCTCGAACACCGGGATGCCGGCTTCGCGGCAGACCTGGATCACGTTGGACCGGGTGATGCCGGGCAGGCAGTAGTCGCCGCTGGAGGTCCAGACCTCGCCCTTGCGCACGATGAAGAAGTGGGTCGAATTGCAGGTGGCGACGAAGCCGTGCGGATCGAGCATCAGTGCCTCGTCGGCGCCCGCCTCCGTGGCCTGAATGCACGCGGTGATGCAGTTGAGCTTGCTGTGGCTGTTGAGCTTGGGATCCTGCACGTCGGGATAGCCGCGGCGCACGTGCACCGTGAACAGCTTCAGGCCCGCCGCCACCGTCTCCGGCTTGGCCAGCTTCCACTCGGGCAGGATGACGACGGTGGCCGCGCCGATGGTGGCGCGAGGGTCCTGGTAGGGCGTGCGCTTGACGCCGCGGCTGACCATGAGGCGGATGTGCACGCCGTCGCTCATGCCATTGGCGTCGAGGGTCTCGTAGAGGGCGCGCGTCAGCTGTTCCCTCGTCATGCCGATGTTGAGCGCGATGGCCTTGGCGCCTTCGTACAGGCGGTCGAGGTGCGCATCCAGGAACGCCGGGTGGCCAGCGACGACGCGCAGGCCCTCCCACACTCCGTCGCCCAGCACGAAGCCGCTGTCGAAAACCGACACGCTCGCGTCAACCCGCGATTTCAGGGTGCCGTTGATCCAGATTCGTATGTCCGCGTTGCGCGGGTCGTCGTGGAAGTCGTGGATGCTCTGTGACATGTGCTTTCCCGGATAGGCCATCGCGGCGCGGATCGCCGGTGGCATGATGCGCGGCTCGGGCCACAAGCCCCGCCGATTTCAAGAGGATTCCATGAAGCGAACCGAATATTCCTCCGTTTCCGCTCACCTGCTTGGTGTGGCACTCGTCGCGATGGCCGTCGTCCATGGGCCGGCGCTCGCGCAGTCCGACACGAAGACGCTGTCGGGCAAGAGCAGCGGCACCGGCAAGATCCTCACGAAGGAAGAGCTGCGAGCCTGCCTGCAGCAGCAGACGTCCCTCGCCAGCCGCAAGACCGAGCTGGACAGCCGGCAGACCGCGGTCGCCGCGGAGCGCGAGCAGGTCCAGAAGGACACCGATGCCATCAAGGCGGAGCAGGCGAGCCTCGGCTCGCAGAAAAGCGCCGTCGATGATCTCAACGCCCGCATGACGGCCTTCTCGGCCAAGGTCAAGGACCTGCAGCAGCGCCGGGACGACTTCGAGAAGTCGGGACGAGGCGGGCCGACCGCCGAGCGCGAGCGTCGCAAGCTCGAGAAGGAGGCGGCCGAGATCGAGAAGGAACAGGCCCAGCTCAACGCCGAGCGCGAGAAGCTTCAGACCGGCGGCAACGAGGCCGTCAACAAGCTCAACGCGCGTGTCGAGGCTCAGCAGCAGGTGGCGCAGGCCTGGAACGACAAGAGCAAGAAGCTCGCGGCCGACCAGCAGGCCTACGAGGACGACCGCATCGCCTGGCTGGACAACTGCGGGAACCGCCGCTTCCGCGAGGACGACGAGAAGGCCATCAAAGCGGGGAAGTAGAGCCCCCACGCCCCCTCCGGGGGCTGCCCCCCGAGGGGGCTCGCGCAGCGGACCGGCGGAGCCAGATCCGCGCACGCCCTGGCAGGGGCCGGCGCTTCGCGCGGCCGGGCTGAAGCGCTGCTGCGCTTCAGCAGGGGGCGCCATTCGGCGAGGACGACGAGAAGGTCATTAAAGCGGGGAAGTGGAGCCCCCACGCCCCCTCCGGGGGCTGCCCCCCGAGATGCTATGGGGGAGGACCGCCTGCATCGGTATGCCCGTTGGTCTAAAACGGGCGTTCCGTGGTCTTCCATCTAGCGTGAAGGAGGTCGGCAATGAACGCGACGCAAGCAGC
>NZ_JBPZHD010000001.1:460708-855007 GCF_051857595.1 Ideonella flava | reverse complement strand
CCTCGGAATAGGACATGAAGCCATTGCCGATCTCGTTGTCGTAGCCGACGGCCAGCAGGGCGGGGTGCTTGGCATAGCGCTTGGTCAGCGTGTCGGCCATGCGGATGGCCAGGCGGCGATAGTTCGGGTCGCCGATGTTGTCCATGTAGCGCTCGGCCGGCGCCAGGCGCGTGCCGGCCTGGTTGACGATGTCCACGCCGGGGTACTTGTGGTGCAGCCACATGGGCGCCGGCAGCCCCGGGATGTCGAGGATGACCTGGATGCCGGCGGCCTGCGTCTCGCTCATCACGGCGTCGAAGTGCTTGAAGTCGAACTTGCCTTCGCTGGGCTCGAAGTAGTCCCACGACAGGTCGCCCATGCGCACGACCTTGAAGCCCGACTGCTTCATGAGCGCGACGTCGCGCTTGACCTGTTCCAGCGTGCGGTCGACCGGCTGGTAGCAGGTGCCTGCGAAGAGCTGGCCGGAGCCCGGCCAGTCGGGGTGGCCTTCGGCGCTCTGCCCGTAGACGGCGGTCAGGGAAGCCAACGACAGCGCGCAGGCGATGAGAGTCTTCTGGAGTTGTTTCATGTCGGAGCAGCTCGACTTGAGTCGTCGTGTCTGGTGAACTTCAGCGGCCGGCGTTCAAACGAGGCCGCGGCCGAACAGCTTGAGCGCGATCGCCGGCGAGCCCGCCAGGCCCTCGGGCACGCGCACTTCCAGCCCCTTTCGGGTGCGCTGGAAAGGCAGGCTTCCCGCAGCCCCGACCACCTCGACGCGGTCGATGCTGCCCGGTGCGAAGGCCGAGTCCTGGGCGAGTGAGCTGACGCGCATCACGCCGTCCTGCGGCCAGCCCAGTGCGATGGCGTGGAGCGCGCCGCCCTTGGTGGTGAAGCGTATGTCCTGTGCGGTGAAGGGCTGCGCCGACTGCTCGCCCATCGAGCCGCCCTTGACCTGCGTCGGCCCTTCGCCGAAGCGCCGCCAGGGCCGCGTGCCGTGGATGGCTTCGCCGTTGCGTGCCATCCAGGTGGCGATGCCGTCCAGCGTCTTGCGCTCGTCGCCGTCGATCGTGCCGTCGCCCTTCATCGGCACCGACAGCAGCAGGTTGCCGTTCTTGGAGACGACGTCGCACAGGATATGGAGGACCGTGGCGGCCGACTTGTACTGGTGCTTGTCGAAGACGCTGCGGCTGTAATGCCAGTCGCCGATGCAGGTGTCGGTCTGCCAGGGCTGCGGCTGGATGTCGTCGCGCGAGCCGCGTTCCACGTCTTCCACCACGGCGAGGCGGCGGTCGCCGTGCAGGCCCTTGGCGTTCAGCACCGCTTCCAGCTTGCCGCCATGCCACGCCATGCTGGCGTTGTAGAAATGGGCGGCGATGTCCATGCCGGCCTGGCCGAGCGGAATGCCGTCGTTGTCGAAGTACAGCAGGTCGGGCCGGTAGGTGTCGATGAGGTCCCGGCAGCGCAGGAACCATCGGCGCGTGAAGCCCGGGTTGTTCGCGGGCGGCGGCACGTGCCACACGCCGTCGTTGGCCGCATGCCAGTCGGCGGCCGCCTTGGGGTCGGTGAAGCCGTCGGGGATGACCATGTTGCGGCCGGTGTACAGGTCCTGGGGGTCCAGGCTTTCCCACCATTGGCCTTTGCCGTCCGCCTGCGTGAGGTTGAAGGCGTCGTAGCGCTTGCCGGCGAGCGGCCCCTGCGCGTCATAGCCATAGGCGGTCTGGAACCAGTGCCAGGCGTTGCCGGCGTGGTTGCTGACGCCGAAGCGCAGTCCGCGCTGGCGCGCCGCCTTCGCCCAGATGCCGACGATGTCGCGCTTGGGGCCGATTCGCGTGCTGTTCCAGCCGTGGTACCTGGAGTCGTAGTTGTCGAAGTTGTCGTGGTGGTTGGCCAGCGCGACGAAGTACTTGGCACCGCAGTTCAGGTACAGGTCCAGCAGCGCGTCGGGATCCCAGTGCTCGGCCTTCCAGCGGTGGTTCATCTCCATGAAGCCGGCCTGGCTCGGGTGACCGTAGGCCTTCAGGTGATGCTCGTACTGGGCATGGCCCTGGATGTACATGTTGCGGGCGTACCAGTCGCCCATCTCGGGCACGCATTGCGCTGTCCAGTGGGCCCAGATGCCGAACTTGGCGTCGCGGAACCAGTCGGGGGCGCGATAGCCGCCGATGAGGGAGTCCCAGTCGGGCGTGAACGCCGGGGACGCGGCACGGGCGTGCGGCAGCGCCAGCGCGCCGGCCGTGGCCGTGGCCTGGAGGAGGGTGCGGCGCGTCAGCGCGGCGCCTGCGGTGGTCTTGCTTGCTTGCATGATGAATCCCGGTGGGATCGAAGCAGTCCGTTGCCCTGGATCTTCAAGTCGATGGCCGAAGCGCCGGCGAGCCCCTCGGGAAAGCGCACGTCCAGCCCCTTGGCAGTGCGCGTGAAGGTCAGCGGCTCGGATGCGCCGAGCACCTCCACGCGTTCGATGGCGCCCGGCTCCCGCACGTTGTGTCGCGGGCCTGCTGACGACAAGTGAACATTTGGTCAGTCCAATACAATCATGTATCGATAAATTGCCGTCAAAAAGATAAAGCGGTCAGACCACTTTCGAAATATAGAGGCGATGACCGGCGATGAAGCTAAGGGATCACCCTAGCCACGGCGGCGGACAGCGAACGCACTCATGCGATCAAGAGCGGCGAGCGCCTCGGTTCAGCCAGCGTCCCGCCCGAGATGGTTTCGGGCGCCAGCACGATGTTGGACGGCCCCCCATACGGCTCGCCGCGGCGGGTGGCCTCGATGAGATGCATCAGCACCTCGACGGCTTGCCGGCCCATCTCATGCAAAGGCTGGCGGACCGCGGCCAACTGCAGCGTTCGAGCCAGCAAGGTGTAGTCGAAACCCACGATGGAGATGTCTGCAGGGATGTGCAGCCCACGCGCTGCCAGCACCTGCATGCAGCCCACGGCGATGCCGTCATTGCCGCCAAACACGGCGTCGGGCAGCGGTTGGCCGCGGTGACACTGCAGCCAGGACTCCATCGCCTCGCCGCCGCCTTCAGCGCTGAACGATGCACGCTGCACATACTCGGGCGGGGGCGTCACGCCTGCTTCGGCATGCGCCCGGAAGTAGCCGTCGACCCGCTGGTCGGCCCCCGGGTAGCCCGCCGGTCCGCCCACATGCAGGATGCGGCGATGTCCCAGGGCGAGCATGTGACGCACCATCTCGTAGGCGCCGGCTTCGTCATCGGACTCCAGGTTCACCCCGCCTATGCGCCAATCCCGACTGGCATGCACGGAGACCATCGGCGTGTTCTCGGGCAGCCAGGTCTCGCCGTCGTCCTCCAGCCGCGGTGCAAGGACGATGAGGCCATCGACGCGCCCGTCGCACAGGGCAGGTATGCGCGTCGGCGCTTCATCCCAACTGCCAAGCGTGAAGACCGAGGTCGTTTGCCCGGCCTCTGTCGCGCCCTGGACGACGCCATCGAGCACTTCCATGCAGTACGGGTTCGGCGCCTTGCCCATGAGGTTGGTGACGAAGCCGATCGAGTTGGTGCGCCGGTGGATAAGGGCGAGAGCATTGGCGTTCGGTCGGTACCGCAGACGCGCAGCTGCCGCCATGACCCGCTCCTGCGTCTCAGCCGAGACGCGCGACGAACCCTGGTTGCCGTTGAGCGCCGCCGAAGCCGCCATCTTGGAGACTCCTGCTTCGCGCGCCACGTCGGCCAGTGTCGGCGCGCTGCCGGGACGACCGGTCTTCAGGGGGGCAACGGCCGACTTCGACGTCGAGTTGGACAAGGACTGGCCCGGCGGAGCGATGAGGGGCGAGCACTGTAGCATCGGCCTCGAATCCAACGGCGTCTGCGCATCTCGGCACGGACTTGCTTCGCTGCCCCGACCCTCGCGGCTGATGCCGAAACGATCGTGGGCGTCGGCAACGCCCAGCGTCTGGATGCGCCGGGCAAGCGTTCTGCGATGCGCGGCTAGCGCGAAACCTTCTGCTGCTGAATGCGCCGGCGAAGGAATTGCCCGGCGACGAAGATGTCCTTCTCGACGGCGCGTCGCACGCCGGCGCTGTCCCGCCGCCCCAGCGCCTTCATCAGATCCTCGTGCGCGTCATTGAGCACGGCCGAGGCGTCGGGCGTGTCGAACAACTGATTCGAGATCGGCCCGGCCTTGAGCCACAGCGTGTCGATCAGCGCGAACAGCAGGGGGGAGCCCGCCGCCTGGTACAGCCGCACGTGGAAGTCCTCGTTGGCGCCGAGGTAGTCACTGGAATCGCCGCGCGCCAGCGACCGCGCCATGCGCTTGCAGAGCGCGCCCAGCGACTTCTGCCCCGCTGCATCGAGCCGCGCCGCCCCGCGCTCGGCGGCCTCGCCTTCGAGCAGCATCCGCAGCTGCAGCAGGTCGTCGAACTCCGGCAGCGACAGGCGGGGCACAGCCACCCCGGCGTTGGGAACGTTCACCAGGGCTCCTTCGGCCGCGAGCCGCTGCAATGCCGCGCGCACCGGCATCTCGCCGACGCCCATCTCGGCCGCCACGGTGCGGATCTTCAGGCGCTCGCCGGGCTGGAAGCGCCCCACCGTCACCCACTGGCGCAGGTGGGCGTAGACGGTGTCCTGCTGGGTGGTGCTGGCTTCGGGGGCGTCAGGCGTGCTCATTCGGACCCAGTATCCCGTGGCGAGCCGGAAATCCAGCTTCATGCCTGGCTCCGGTGACCAGCAGCACCTGGCCTGCCAGCGAGAACATGGGGTGCCCGGCGCGCTCAGGCACCGCTCAGCTCCTGCAGCGCGGCGTCCATCGCGCCGAGCAGGCGCTGCACATCGGCGTCGGTGGTGTCGGGGCAGACCAGCATCATGTTGTGGAAGGGCGTGATCAGCACGCCCCGGTTGAGCAGGAAGAGGTGCAGCGCGTGCTCGAGCTCGGCATCCATCGCGGCGCCGGCTTCGCTGCCATTGCGCGGCGGCGTGGCGCAGAACTGGAACTCGCAGCGCGCGCCCACCTGCGTCACGCACCAGGGCAGGCCGTGGCGGGCGATCACCGCGCGCAGCCCGTCGGCCAGGCGCGTGCAACGGGCGTGCAGCGGGGCGAAGACCTCCGGCGTCATCAACGTACCGAGCGTGGCACGCATCGCGGCCATGGCCAGCAGGTTGGCGGTCAGCGTCGTGCCGATGCCGGAATGGCCCGGTGGCGCAGCGCGCTTGGCAGCTTCGGCCTTCGTTGCCAACTCGGCGGAGAACCCATAGGCCGCGCACGGCATGCCACCGCCGAGCGGCTTGCCCACCACCACCGCGTCCGCCTTCAGGCCATGCGCGCGCGCATAGCCGCCGGGACCGCTGCTGATGGTGTGGGTCTCGTCCATCACCAGCTGGCTGCCATGGCGGTGGATGACTTCAATGGCGCGTTCCCAGAAGCCGGGCTCGGGCAGCACCATGCCGATATTGGTCATCACCGGCTCGGCCAGCACGCAGGCCACGTCGCCCGGGGCCAGTGCAGCTTCCAGCCCCGCCAGGTCATTGAACTCGACCACGCGGGTGGCGGCGGTCAGGTCGTGCACCTGGCCCAGCAGGCTGCCGCGCTGCACGGGCCGGCCATCGACGAGGTCGACGAACACGTCGTCGACCGTGCCGTGGTAGCAGCCATTGAAGACCACCAGCACCGGGCGGCCCATGGCTGCGCGCAGCCATCGCAGCACGAAGCGGTTGGCATCGCTGGCGGTCATCGCGAATTGCCAGTGCGGCAAGCCGAAGCGCTCGGCCAGAAGCTCAGCCACGGCCGAGGCGTCCTCGCCGGGCAGCATGGTGGTCAGCCCGCGCGTCGACTGGGCCTGAAGCGCCGCCGTCACCGCGGGGGGCGAATGGCCGAACATCGCTCCGGTGTCGCCCAGGCAGAAGTCGACGAGCTCGTGGCCGTCGACATCGGTCAGCCGCGCTCCGCGCGCGGCAGCCACCTGCAGCGGGAAGGGCGTGGCCCAATCGCTCATCCAGTGCAGTGGCACGCCGAACATCAGGTGCCCGGCCGCGCGCTGCGCCAGGGCTTGCGAAGCCGGGTTCTGCGTGGCGTAGCGCGCGCGCTCGGCCTCGGCCAGCGCGCGCACGCGCGCCGCGGGCACGCCGGTGGAAGGCAGTGTCGACGTCCTCATGGTCACCGCCTTTCCTCAGACGAGCAGCAGCAGGTGCTCGCGCTCCCAGGAGCTGACCACCCGGTTGTAGGTGGCGTATTCGAGCTCCTTCACCGCGCAGAACGCGTCGACGAACTGTTCGCCCAGCACTTCCCGCACCGGCTCGCAGCCCCGCATCGCCTCGATCGCGTCCTCCAGATGGCGCGGCAGCTCGGGGCTGACGTTCCACGCGCTGTCGGCAGTCGGCTCGCTCGGCCGCAGGCGATCGCGCATGCCCAGCCATCCGCACGCCAGGGTGGCTGCCATGGCGAGGTAGGGATTCACGTCGACGCCGGGCACCCGGTTCTCGATGCGCCGCGCGTCGGGGCCCGACTTCGGCACGCGCAGGCCGCAGGTGCGGTTGTCGTACCCCCACCGCACGTTGATCGGCGCCGACATGTAGGGCGCCAGGCGCCGGTACGAATTGACGTAGGGGGCGAACATCGGCATGAGGCGCGGGATGTAGGCCTGCAGGCCGGCCAGGTAGTGCATGAACAGCTCGCTGGCCGTTCCATCGGCGCTGCTGAAGACATTGCGGCCGTCGTCGGCACTGACCAGGCTTTGATGGATGTGCATCGCGCTGCCGGGCTCCTGTTCCATCGGCTTGGCCATGAAGGTCGCGAACACACCGTGGCGCAGCGCTGTCTCGCGCACCGTGCGCTTGAAGAGGAAGACGCGATCGGCCAGATCGAGCGGTTCGCCGTGGCTGAAGTTGATTTCCATCTGGCCGGGCCCGGCCTCGTGGATCAGTGTCTCGACGCCGAGCTGGTGCACCCGGCAGAAGTGCGACAGCTCCATGAAGAAGGGATCGAAGTCGTTCACCGCGTCGATCGAATAGCTCTGCCGACCCACCTCCGGCTTGCCGGTGCGGCCCAGCGGCGGCTGCAGCGGCTCGTGTGGGTTCTGCTGGCGCGCGACCAGATAGAACTCCATCTCAGGTGCAACGACCGGCCGCCAACCTCGTTGCTCGTACAGCGCCAGTACACGCCTCAGCACGGCGCGAGGCGACAGCTGCACCGGCCGCCCATCCCATTCCTGGCAGTCGTGGATGACCACTGCCACGGGCTCGGCGGCCCACGGCACGACGCGCACCGTGGCCGCATCGGGCAGGCAGACCATGTCGGGATCGGTGTCGCCGACGAAAGGGCCGTTGTCGGGCTGCTGTCCGTTGACGGTGTTCAGCAGCACGCTTTTCGGAATGCGCATCTCGCCGGCCGCAAGGAACAGGTCGCGCGGCAGGATCTTGCCGCGCGCGATGCCCGTCATGTCGGGGATCACGCACTCGACCTCGTGGATGCGGTGCGAGGCGAGGAAGTCTTCGAGCGGAGTGTCCATGGCTGCCAGTTTAGAACACGAGATCAATTATGTGATCACAAATATTGATCTTCTGCTATGAGGTCAATGGAAGATGAACGGTCAATGTGATCGCAAACTTCCAAACCAAGCACGTCGAATTCGTCCTCGCAGGGCGAGCTCCGCACATGCCCGTGGTGGCGCGCGATCGGCGGCACGGCGGCGCCGCGGTCAGGACATCGCCTGTTCTGCTTCAGTGGCGATCTGAATCCGGCTGCGGGTCCAACTCACTTGCCGATCGGGCTGGGAGCGAACAACCTCCGCAATATCCGTGATCGTGCGGAAGAGGGCTTGCCGTACGCCTGCGACCCTGGGGCGCTGAACTCCACTTCCGTTCCTGCGCCCGGCCCGCTGCGGACCGCGAGCTTGCCGCCGGCCAGCTTGGCGCGCTCGTGCATCCCGCCCAGGCCGAAGTGCCCTTCCTTCTCGCCTCGGCTCAGCACCTCCGGGTCTATCCCCTTGCCGTCGTCGCGAACGCGCACGCAAAGCAGGTGCGGGTCATACCGGATCTCGACATCGATCCGCTTGGCGTCGGCGTGACGGAAGGCGTTGCGCAGCGCCTCGCCGGCGATGCGGAAGGTCTCGTCACGCACGATCGGATGCAGAAGCTGCGGCGTGCCGTGCACTTCGACATGCGCCGATGCCGCATGGCCGCTCTCGTGGGCGAGATTCTCCGCCAGCTCCCGCAAGGCGCCCGAGAGGTTGTTCGTCTCGAGGACCGACGTCCGCAAGGCCTGCACCGTGTCGCGGCCCTCGGTGATCGCCTCGGCGACGTGGTCGACGGCGCGCGTGAGGATCTGCTTCGATTCGCGCGGGCGATCTGGCAGCAGGTTCAACACGGCCTGGAGCTCCAGCAGCGGCCCGTGGAAACGCTGCAGCAGGGTGTCGTGCAGGTCGCGCGCGATGCGTGTGCGTTCGGCCACGCGCGCCTCCAGCGTCGCCTCGAACTCGCGATGCAGCCGCCGGATGCGCATGTGCAGCCAGAGCTGAAATCCACCCCATGCCAGGCCGATGAAGGCCACCGCGCAGGCGACGCGAAACCAGGTCGTCTGGTAGAACGCCGGCAGGATCGAGAAGTCCAGCTGCGCGCCTTCCTCGTTCCACACGCCGCTGTTGTTCGCCGCCTTCACGCGGAAGCGGTAGTGGCCCGGCGGCAGGTTCGTATAGGTCGCCAGGCGCCTGTCGACGGCCTCCTGCCAGTCGTTGTCGTGCCCTTCGAGCCGGTAGCGAAAGCGCGTGCTCTTCGGGTCCGCCAGGGTGAGCGCGGCGAACTCGATCGTGATGTCTCGGGACAGCGCCGGCAGGCGCAGGCCATTGGCCACGGGATGGTTCTGGTGGTCGGCGACGAGGGTCTCGATGTGCACCGGCGGGGGCACCGGGTTGGAGGGCATGTGATAGGGATCGACGATCTGCACTTCGCCGGCCCCCACGAACCAGAACTTTCCATGCGGGCCCTTGGCCACGTCCGGGTTGTAGTAAGCCGGCGGCGTGACCGTGAGCCTGACGCCATCGGCGGCCCCCCACAGCTTCGGCGTCACCCCGTGGTTCGGGTCGGCGATCCAGGCCGCCAGGTCGTCGTGCGAGACCCGCAGCAGGCCGCATTCGGTGTACATCCAGAGCGACCCGTTGTCGTCCTGTTGCGACCAGTGGATCGCATTGCAGGGCAGGCCGTTGGCGGCCGAGAGCGTCGTGACGCGGCCGTCCTGGATCCGGCTGAGTCCGCCTTTGCCGGTCGCGGCCCACAGCGCGCCTTTCTCATCGACCCGCAGTCCGGTCACCTGGCCCGCCCCCAGTCCCTGCGCCGGGGTGTAGGTGGCCTGGACCTTGCCGTCCTTGAGGAACGCCAAGCCGGCGCCCCAGAACGACAGCCACAGCCCGCCTTTGTCGGCGAGGATGCCCTGGGGTTCCTCCGGCAAGCCGAGGTCGGCCCAGGCAACGTTGTCGACCAATTGGCCTTTGTGCAAGCGTGCCAGGCCCTTGTTGCCCGACACCCAGAGGTTGCCCGCCGCATCCCCCCCCATGGCGTGGACGTGGTCGCTGGGGCCGCCGTCGACCGCCACGAATCGTTCGTTCGCGAAGTAGGCAAGGCCCCGTGCGGTGTTCACCCAGAGGCGCCCGTCGGCGTCCTGGTACTGGGAGCGCACTTGCGAAGCGGGCAGCCCGTCGCGCTCCCTGTAGACCTGGAGGGTCCCGTCGTCCTTCCACCGCGCCAGCCCATTGCCCGTGCCCACCCAGACGCTGCCGTCCCGGGTGGCGACGACGGATCGCGTCACTTCGTCGGGCAGGCCCTGCCTCGTCGAGAGGATGGTGACCGGCAGCTTGCGGAAGCGGTCCAGCCCCTTCTCGCTGCCGAACCAGATGTTGCCCTCGCGGTCCTCGAACAGGCTGCAGGTGATGTTGCCGGACAGGCCATCCGCCCGGGTGAAGGTGTCCGCCTGGCCGTCCTTCACGTGGATGATGCCGGCGCTGGTGGTTCCTATCCACAGGCCTCCGTCGCGGTCGCGCAGCAGCTTGTTCGACATGACCTCGTCGTCGGCCAGCCAATCGTCGGGCTTGCCGGCGCGCCTGAACCGGTAGGGCACCAGCCGGTCGCCGGCCGGCTGGAGAATGCCCCCGCGCTGGATGCCGGCCAGCACTTGCCCGTCGGCGGTCGTGGTCATGTCGCCCATGCGGGGGCCGGGTATCGCGTAGCGCCGGGGCTCTCCGGGGCTCCATCGCCAGACGCCTGACTCGGCTCCCACCCACAGCGCCCCGGACCGGTCCTGCGCGAGGCTCCAGACGAAGGCGCCGAAACCGCCCTCCGGCGCTCTGCAGTCGACCTGGCCTGCGCGGATGGCGCACAGCTCGCCGCGCTTGCCCAGCACGCCGGCCCAGACGGTTCCGTCGCGGTCCTCGAGCAGGGATGTCACGAACCGGCCCTCGCCGATCTGCGGATGCCGGTAGACGAACTTCTTTCCGTCCCAGCTCGACAGCCCGCTGTAGGTGCCGATCCACAGGGTGCCGTCGCGCGACGCCAGCAAGCTGTAGGGGCCGCTCGGCAGCAATTGGCCGTCCGGGGGCTGCCAGCGCTCGAAGCGAAGGCCGTCGAAGCGGAACAGGCCGAACGACCCGGCGATCCACAGGTAACCGTCGGGGGTCTGTGCCATCGCGAAGACCAGGCCGAGCACCGCCCCATCCCGGGCTGTCCACGAGGTGTGGGTGTACTGGGCGACCTGCAGGGGCGGATCGAGCGCGACGGCGGCGGGGGGCGACGCCAGCAGCGCCGCTGCCAGGAGCAGCCCGGGCACCAGGCGTACTCGAGGTTGGCGAACCGGTTGACTCACGGGGCATCCCTTTGCCGCTGGCAGCTCGCGACAGCGTATCGCTAATCGCCCCGCATCGGGTGATCGGGCTCCTGCGGACCCAGGGAAAACTGCCGCTTGCGCTTTCGCGCAGCTTGCTTAATCTCTCGCCCGGGGACCAGTTCACCTGTGGACCGGCTTCTTGAATCCATCCAGGATGGAGGCAGGAGATGACGGGACGAAAGCAGTTCAGGAAGACGACCCTGTCGATCGCGTCGGCGCAGGCGGTACTGCTGTGGAGCGACGCGGCCCTGGCGCAGGACGTGCCAGCGCCGGCGGCTGCGGCATCCGCTGCGGCGAGCGCGACGAAGAAGGAAGAGCAGGCCACGCAGACGGTGGTCGTCACCGGCCAGCGCAGGGCGCTCGAGAGCGCGCAGTCGATCAAGCGCCACGCCGAGGAGATCGTCGATTCGATCGTCGCCGACGACATCGGCAAGCTGCCCGACAAGTCGGTCACCGAGGTCCTGCAGCGCATGCCGGGCGTCACGATCGACCGCACGCTCAACCGGGCCGATCCGCAGCAGGGCGTGGGCGACGGCATCCAGCACTTTGCCGCCGAAGGTACCGGTGTCTCGATCCGCGGCCTGAGCTACGTGCGCTCGGAGCTCAACGGCCGCGATTCATTCTCGGCCAATGGCGGCCGCGCCCTGAGCTTCGAGGACGTGCCTCCCGAGCTGATGGCCGGCATCGACGTCTACAAGAATCCCTCGGCCGAGCAGATCGAAGGCGGCATCGGCGGCCTGGTGAACCTGCGCACCGCCAGGCCCTTCGATTTCAGTGGCCTCAAGGGCGCCTTCTCGGTGGAGCTGTCCCGCTCGATGGCGCGCGGCAAGGATGAACCTTCGTTCTCCGGCCTGCTGTCCAACACCTGGGATACCGACCTGGGCAAGTTCGGCGTGCTGGTCGACCTCGCGCACTCGAAGATCGCGACGCACAGCGACGGCCTGCTCATCGCCCCCTACATCCGGCGCACCGACGCGGTCGTCGGCGACACCAGCGGTCAGGAGCGCTGGATCATCTCGGACGTGCAGTGGAGGGCGAACGATTTCGATCGCACGCGCGACGGCCTCTACGCCGCGCTGCAGTGGAAGAAGGGCGACCTGTCGTCGTCGCTGACCTTGTTCCGCTCGAAGTACAAGATGGTGACGACCGAGATTGCGGCCTACAGGGCCACCGATCCGAGCAAGGTCACGCTCGATCCGGACGCCACCTTCGATGCGAACGGTGCCCTGCTGACGGGCACGATCCGCGCGCCCCAGGACGGCGCCCCGGACGACCCGAACGTCAAGGGCGTAGGCTTCAGTACCGTTTCACGCCTTGCCACCCGCGACTCCGACACGCGCGACATCTCGTGGAACGTCAGCTGGAACGCATCACCGAAGTGGAGCTTCCAGTCGGACCTGCAGTTCATCAGGGCAACGTCCGCCGGCACCGACTACGCGATCGGCCTGGGCGGATGGATGCCCAAGATGATCGTGGACCTGGGCGCGTCGCCCGCCAGGACCCTGTTCGACGACTCGGACCGGGCTTACCTCGCCGATCCGGACCACTACTACTGGGCCTGGGCACAGGAGCATCGAGACCACGCGGTGGCGACCGAGAAGGCCTGGCGCGCCGACGCGAAGTACAGCTTCGAGAACGATCCCGTCCTGGACGACCTGCGCTTCGGCGTGCGCCTGACCCAGCGCGATGCGCAGACGCGCTCGACGCACGACTTCGATTGGGCGCAGATCACGGCGCCCTGGGCGGTCGGCAATGCATGGCAGCCGTTCAGCCAGCTCGCCTGGCTGAGCGATCCGCGCTTCGCCGGCGACACCCACCTGCACAACTACGACAACTTCTTCGGCGGCCAGGTGCCGATGCCGGCGGGCGTCATCGTGGCCGACGCGTCCTTGCTGAACGACGCCGGCTTCCGCAAGGTGCACGGGTACGCCGACGAGGTCTGCCAGGTGGACCCGTGCTGGGCGTCGTGGACGCCTGCCAAGTACGGTGACGACAAGGGCCTGAACATTCAGCGCGAGCGCACCACCGCGATGTACGGCCAGTTGCGCTTCCGCTTCGACGACTTGCCGATGCCGATCGACGGCCATGCTGGCGTTCGCGTGGTGCGCACGGAATCCACGGCCAGCGGCTACACGCTGTTCAGCCCACCGATAGCCGAGCCCGGTGTCCCGGAGATTCCCGCGCAATCGGCACAGCAGGACTTCAAGAACAGCTTCACCAACGTCCTGCCGAGCCTGAACCTGCGCATGAAGGTGGGCAACGAGCTGCAGTTCCGCTTCGCCGCCTCGAAGGGGATCACGCGGCCCGAACTGTGGCAGATGCAGGCCTACACGACCTTGAGCCAGAACGTGCACCACACCGGCGACGTCGTCGATTTCATCGACTACAGCGGCTCGGCCCGCGGCAACCCGATGCTCGAGCCGACCCAGTCGGTCAACCTCGACCTGAGTGCGGAGTACTACTTCGGCCGCAGCGGCTCCTTGACCCTCGCGATCTTCAACAAGGACCTGAAGGACATCATCATCGGCCGGACGTCGGTCTACACCCTGCTCGACGTCGACGGCCAGCCGCACGACTTCTCCATCACCGCGCCCGTCAACGGCGCCAAGGGCACGGTGAACGGCATCGAGCTCGGCTACCAGCAGTACTTCGACAAGCTGCCGGGGTGGCTGTCCGGCTTCGGGGTTTCGGGCAACTACACCTACATCGACAGCCGCATGACGATGAACCAGCCGCTCAGCGCGATGTGGTGCACGCCGAAGGACACGGTCGATGCGAACCTGGCTCGCGACCTGCTCGGATGCGATACCGACGGCCGCGTCCTCGGCCATGTGCCGATGGTCGGCCTGTCGAGGAACGCCTTCAACCTGGCGCTGCTCTACGACCAGGGGCCGTTCTCGGCGCGCCTGGCCTACACCTGGCGCTCGAAATACCTGCAGGCGATCAATGCCTACGGCACGGCCGGCAACGACGGCATCGACCAGAACCCGGCCAGCCCGAACTTCGGCCAGTCCTACTCGGTGAACTACGCGCTGCCGACCTGGGGCGGCGCCTATGGCCAGCTCGACATGGGCCTGCAGTACAAGGCGACCGACAACCTGACCTTCGCCTTCGAAGGACAGAACCTCACCGACGCCCTGTACAAGCAGTACATGCAGCAAGGCATCGGCCTGAAGGAGCGCGGCTCGTTCTACGCCGGACGCCGCTACACGCTGCAGATGCGCTACACGTTCTGACCGGCGTCCAAGGCGGCGCCGGGTGAGCAGTCGCAGCCTTGGGGAGGCCGCCTCCTCAGGCTTTCAGCCGCCATCCGGTCTTGAAGATCCAGCCCACGATGGCCAGCGAGATGGCGAGGAACAGCAGCGTCATGCCCAGGCTGATGCCGAGCGCCACGTCGGCGTGGCCGTAGAAGCTCCAGCGGAACCCGCTGACGAGGTAGACCACCGGATTGGCCAGCGCCACCTTCTGCCAGGCGGGCGGCAGCATGTCTATCGTGTAGAAGCTGCCGCCGAGGAAAGTCAGCGGCGTGATGATCAACAGGGGCACGGCCTGCAGCTTCTCGAAGCCGTCGGCCCACAGGCCGATGATGAAGCCGATCAGGCTGAAGGTCACCGCGGTGAGCAGCAGGAAAAGCAGCATCCACACGGGATGCAGGATTTGCAGAGGGACGAAAAGGCCGGCCGTGGCCAGGATGATCAGGCCCAGCAGGATCGACTTCGAGGCGGCCGCGCCCACGTAGCCCAGCACCGCCTCCCATGGTGAAACGGGCGCGGAGAGCAGCTCGTAGATCGTCCCGCTGAAACGCGGGAAGTAGATGCCGAAGGACGCGTTGGACACGCTTTGCGTCAACAGCGAAAGCATGATCAGCCCGGGCACGATGAAGGCACCGTAGCTGACGCCTTCCACGCTCTGGATGCGCGAGCCGATGGCCGCACCGAAGACGATGAAATACAGCGAGGTCGACACCACCGGCGAGACCACGCTCTGCATCAGCGTGCGGCGCGTGCGCGCCATCTCGAAGCCGTAGATCGCGCGGACAGCGTGCAGGTTCATGCGGCCGCTCCCTCTGCGCTGCCCTGGACGAGGCTGACGAAGATGTCCTCCAGCGAGCTCTGCGTGGTGTGGAGGTCCTTGAAATGGATGCCGGCCTGGTCGAGTGCCTGCAGGAACCCCGCCATGCCGGCCTGCTCGAGATCGCGGTCGTAGGTGTAGACGAGTTCGTGGCCGTCCTTGGCCAGCGACAGGGCGCCCGCCGGCACGCCGGGAAGCACCGGCGGGGCGTCCAGCGGCTGCTGCAGTGCGAGCGTGAGCTGCTTGCGGCCCAGCTTGTGCATCAGCGCCGCCTTCTCCTCGACCAGGATCAGACGGCCCTTGTTGATCACGCCGATGCGATCCGCCATTTCCTCCGCCTCCTCGATGTAGTGCGTGGTCAGGATCACCGTGACCCCGGTCTGCCGCAGCTCGCTCACCAGGGCCCACATGTCGCGCCGCAGCGTCACGTCCACGCCCGCGGTGGGCTCGTCGAGAAAGAGCACTTGCGGCTCGTGCGACAGCGCCTTGGCGATGAGCAGCCGGCGCTTCATGCCGCCGCTGAGCGTCATGATCTTGCTGCCCCGCTTCTCCCACAGCGACAGCGAACGAAGCACACGCTCGATGTGTGCCGGGTTGGCGGGCTTGCCGAACAGACCGCGGCTGTAGGTGACCGTGGCCACGACGGTCTCGAAGGCGTCGGTGGTCAGCTCCTGGGGCACCAGGCCGATCATTTCGCGTGCGGCGCGCCAGTCGCCCACGATGTCGTGGCCGCCCACGTGAACGCTGCCGCTGCTCGCGTTGACGATGCCGCAGATGATGCTGATGAGGGTGGTCTTGCCGGCGCCGTTCGGGCCCAGCAGCGCGAAGATCTCGCCGCGGCGGATGTTCAGATCGATGTGCTCGAGTGCCTTGAGGCCGCTGGCATAGGTCTTCGAAACCGCGTCGACGGTCAGGATGTCGCTCATGCGCGGAGGATAGCCGCACGTCGGGACGCCTCGAAGGAGGCCCGGATTCCGGGCCAATTCATCGCATCGGGCTCTGGACGGGCACGGGAACATGCAGCCTTCACGACCCCCGATGCGGCAGGCCCCGATGTCACAGAGCCCACCCCACGCACGCCCGTTGAACCTGATCGCCGCAGATCCGATGGCGGGTCGCGCCCGGCCAGTGATCGCCGAACGAGAGTCGCAACGGCTGCGCGCGCAAGGCGAACGAGGCCCTCGCCCTCTGGGTGCGCAAGCCGGGCAATGGCGCTGGCGAAGCGGTCGGGAGCCGTCGGGTGGTTTTCGGTAGGCCAGCACACGCCGCCCAAACGACACAGCAGCGAAGCGCGCCGCGAAGGCGTCGACTCACGCCGGCCGCGCAATAACGCCGCGGCAACAAACGAAACGCTGCGCGCTGGCTCGCGAAACGGGGCTGGAACGCCGTCTACCGACACTGCCTGCATTCGCCAACCACCTGGAGTTGCTCATGCGGCACACCAACAAGAGAGTCGTCTTCGCAGGCCTGGGACTGCTTCTGTTCGCCGTGGCGTTCTTCATCGTCATGCTGTCGATGGCACCCAGGTCGACCGACCCGGTCGAGCTCATGCGCACGGTCGGTGGGGTCTCGGGCGCCCTCGGCGGCCTGGCGATCGCGATGATGGCGATCGGCATGGTCAGGAAGAAGTCCGCCTGACGGTTCTTGCCGTCGCGGCGCCCTGTGCGTCGCATCCTGCCTGAGATGGACTGGTATTTGACTGGTTATATACTGGTCTCATCGAAGTTCCAGGAGCGGATGATGCGTCGGTCGGGTGGCTCTTTCGCGGCGTGGGCCGCCGGCATGATCCTCAGTCTGGGCGTGGCCGCGGCCGAGCCCCCGCCTTCGTCCGCGCTGTTCACCGGCCGCCCCCACGACTTCGAGCGCAGCAGCGACAAGGTGGTCGGCGTCTACGTGCCCAGCTGGCAACCGGTGGCTCTGGTGGACGGACTGCCGGGCGGCAGCGTCACCCACTTGCTTTACGCGTTCCTGCGCATCTGCGGGCCGGGCCAGCAGGACAAGGATGCGCCGGCCTGCGCCGGCAAGTCGGAGCACCAGCTGGCCGAGCGTCCCATCGATGCGAGCTTCGACGAGGCCTTTGCGCGCCTCAAGAAGCGCGCGCCGCACGTCAAGGTACTCGCCTCCGTGGGGGGCTGGGGCGGCTCCGATCCCTTCTTCCACCTGGCCAACGAACCGGCGCGCCGCGAGCGCTTTGCGGCCTCGGTGGCCGAGTTCCTGCGCCGGCATCCGGCCTTCGATGGGGTCGACATCGACTGGGAGCACCCCACCAGCAACGGCAGCGCCAACGGCGTTGCGCTGGGCACCCCGGCCGACGGGCAGGGCTATGCGGATCTGATGCGCACCCTGCGCAAGACGCTGGATGCGTTGTCGGCCGAGACGGGACGCCCGTACCTGGTGACCAGTGCCATCAACACCAACGCCGCGCTGGTGTCGAAGATCAACTACCGCGAGGCCGCGAAGTCGCTCGACCTGGTCTTCCTGATGACCTACGACTACTTCGGCCCCTGGACGGCGCAGGCCGGCCACCACAGCGCGCTCCGGGAGCGGGGCGACGGCCGGGACAGCAGCCTGGCTGGCGGGGTGAAGACAATGCTCGACGCCGGCGTGCCGGCCGCCAAGCTGGTCGCTGGCGTGGCCATGTACGGCCGTGGCTTCACCGGCGTGGTGCCACCCGCCAAGGGGGCGGGCTTCAATGGCGTCAAGCGTGATGGCGTGTATGCAGGCGCCGACGGCTCGGTGCCCTACAGGGAGATCGCGACGCGCTACCTCGATGCACAGGGCAACGCCCGCGCGGGCTATCAATTGGTGACCGATCCCGCCGCCGGATCCTGGGCGCTATGGCACCCGAAGAACCACCTCTACCTCGGCTACGACGACCCGCGCGGCGTGTGGCTCAAGGGCCGCTTCGCTCGCGACCAGGGACTGGCCGGCGTGTTCGCGTGGGAGCTCTCGCAGGACAACGGCGACCTCCTCAACGCCATGAACCTCGGCCTGGGCAACCTTCCCTACACACCGTAGGCCGGAGCGCCTCTCGTCTTCTGAGCTCGGCGCTCCGCAGGGTCAGCTCCTTCCAGGACGTGCGCGGATCCGGCTTTGCCGGTCCGCTGCGCGAGCCCCCTCGGGGGGCAGCCTCCGGAGGGGGCGTGGGGGCCTCGTTCCTCGGCTCTGCCGGTCCGCTGCGCGAGCCCCCTCGGGGGGCAGCCCCCGGAAGGGGGCGTGGGGGCCTCAGTTACTAGTGGCGCGGACTTCCTCGATGGTGGTCACGCCGGCGAGCATCTTCTCCAGGCCGTCCTGTCGCAAGGTGCGCATGCCCTCGGCCATGGCCTGACGCTGGATCTGCTCGGCGCGAGCGCCGGTCTGGATGAGGCGCCGCAGCTCGCGCGAGACCACCAGCATCTCGTGCAGGCCGGCGCGCCCGCGCAGGCCGCTGTGGTCGCACTTGGGGCAGCCCGGTGAACGCCAGGCCTGCAGGCGGCCTTCCACGCCGTAGCGCTCCGCCCAGTCGGCCAGCAGCGCGTCGGTGGACGGCGCCGCGTCCGCGTCCAGCCAGGCGTGGCGGTAGTCGTGCAGCCACTCGTCCACTTCGTCCTCGTGGGCCGGGCGCTTCTCGCGGCAGTGCGGGCACAGCCGGCGCACCAGGCGCTGGGCCAGGACGGCCAGCAGCGAGTCGGCGAAGTTGAACGGATCCATGCCCATGTCGAGCAGGCGGGTGATGGTCTCGGCGGCGCTGTTGGTGTGCAGGGTCGACAGCACCAGGTGGCCGGTGAGCGAGGATTCGACGGCGATCTGCGCCGTCTCGTGGTCGCGGATCTCGCCCACCATGATCACGTCCGGATCGGCCCGCAGGAAGGCGCGCAGTGCCTTGGCGAAGGTCCAGTCGATCTTCGGGTTGACCTGCACCTGCCGCAGCCCGGGCTGGGTGATTTCCACCGGGTCCTCGGCCGTCCAGATCTTGCGGTCGGGCGTGTTGATGAAGTTCAGGGCCGAGTGCAGGGTCGTCGTCTTGCCGGAGCCGGTGGGGCCCACGCAGAGCACCATGCCGTAGGGGCGTTGCACGGCCGACTTGAGCGCCGAGAGATTGGCCGGCGACATGCCCAACTGGTCCACCGGAATCGGCCGGGCCGAGGCCAGGATGCGCAGCACCGCGTCCTCCAGCCCATTGGCGGTGGGAATGGTCGCCACGCGCAGCTCTATGGGGCAGTTGGCGACGAAGCGGTTGAAGGTGATCTTGCCGTCCTGCGGCCGGCGGCGCTCGGAGATGTCGAGGTCGCACATGATCTTCAGCCGCGCGATGAAGGCGGCGCGGTAGGTGTGCGGCAACTCCAGATAGGGCTTGAGCACGCCGTCGCGGCGAAAGCGGATGCGCAGCTTCTCGCGGCCGGGCTGCGTCTCGACGTGGATGTCCGAGACACCCTGGGAATGAGCCTCGACGATCATGGTGTTGATCAGTCGCACCAGCGAGTTGTCGCTCTGCTCGATCGGCGATTCGTCTTCCGCGTGCCCCGTGCCCTGGTCCTTGGATTCCTCCAGCGCGGCCAGCAGCTTGTCGGTGCCGCCTTCGTCGAAGTTGATCGCCCCGAGCGAATCGATCAGGCCGCCGGCGGTGCCGTCGTCGAAGCCGTGCTTCTGGTAGACCTGCAGCAGGCTGCGGGTGAGATGGTCGCCCTCGGGCAGCACCGGGACCACCTTGCACTGGGCGATGAACTCGGCTTCGTCCAGCACGTCGCGCCGCGAAGGATCCTCGATCGCCACCACCAGCCGACCGGGCAGCAACTGCAGCGGCAGCAGGCCCAGGCGCTTGGCCGCGGCCAATGGCACCCTGCGCACGGCCTCGGCCTGGATCGGATAGCTGTCGACGTCGACGATGGGATAGCCCATCTTGCGGGCCAGCGCGGTGCGCAGGTCCTCCCGCTTCACCGCCCCGCTGCGCACCAGCAGCTCGCCGAGCGGTATCGAGCGATCGCGGCGCTGCTCGGCCAGGGCGTCCTCGAGCTGTCCGGGGGTCACGAATCCCAGGCCGATCAAGGCTTCGCCGACGCGAACCATGGGCATGCGGGACTGGGCCTCCAGTGCCTGGGTCATCTGCTCCAGCGTGACGACCTTGTGGCTCATCAGCATGTCGCCGATGCGCTGCTCGCGCAGCCGGGACTGCTCCGACAGCGCCGCCTGGATCTGCGCCGGCGAGGCCGTGTCATCGGCCAGCAACTGCTCGCCGACCTTCGGGCCGATGTCTATCGAGTCATAAGCGGTGCGAGGGCAGAACATCCGCAGCACCGCGCCTTGTTCGCCCACTGGCGGGAAGAGGAACACGCCCTGCGCCACCTCCACGTGGCCCACGGTCTGGCCCTGGATGACACCGCCACCGATGAGGTGCACGGTGTAGTCGGCGCGGGGATGGAAGTCGAGCAACTGGCCCGGCGCGCCGGTGATCGCGCTGACGGCCGGCTTCAAGGGGGTGGTCAACGTCAGGCTGCGGAACTGCGACAGCCGCAGCGGCACGGTGGCTCGGGCAGGCGGCAGCTGCACCTGCGCCACGCCTTGGGCGAGGTCCATGCTGACGAGCCGCGCAGCCATGGCGTGCCCGTTCAGCCCGAGCACCTCGCAGGGCTCCTGCTCGATCGTCGGGATGGCCTGCGGATAGACCGCATAGGGCGGGGTCGGCCAGGCGAACGACGGCGCGGCCGGCTCGGGCGCGCGGCGCGGGGCGAGGGCGTCCAGCTCGATGGGCACCAGGGACAGTTGCGTTGACAGGTCGGACATGGCCGTTGGATCTTTCGGCCGCAGACCGGCCCGGTCCCGATGCTAGGCAAGCGCCGCCGTTGCGGCGCCCGGAAAAGACCATCGAGTCCGGCCCAATTCGCCGCCGCGGCGGGCGGCCGACACAATCCGCGCATGAACCTGCGTTTCGTCGAGGCCTTCTACTGGGTGGCCACGCTCAAGAGCGTCTCGCGCGCCGCCGAGAAGCTGTTCATCACCCAGTCGGCCATGTCCAGCCGCATCGCGTCGCTGGAGGACGAACTCGGCGTGCAGTTGCTGGACCGCAGGGACAAGCAGGTACGCCTCACGGCCGCCGGCAGCCGCTTCCTGGTGATGGCCGAGCGCCTGCTTTCGCTGCAGCGCGAGATCCGCGACGAGATGGGGCGCAGCGGCGAATCGGCCTTCAGCCTGCGCATCGGCGCGATCGAGTCGGTGCTGCATTCCTGGCTGATCGACTGGGTGCGCGAGATGCGCGCGGCCCAGCCGGGGCTGGAGCTGGAGCTGACGGTGGAGACGACGCCGGTGCTCGTCGAGCAGATGCGGCGCGGCCGGCTGGACCTCGCCCTGGCGGCCCTGCCGGCCTCGGGCGAAGGCTTGCGGCAGCAGGCCCTGCCGCCCATGCCGATGTGCTTCGTCGGACACGCCGGCCTGCACCGCAAGCGCCGCTACTCGCTCGATGACCTGGCGGCGCTGGAGCTGCTGACCTTCCAGCGCGGCTCGCAGCCGCACGTGGCGCTGATCGACCTGATGCGCCAGTCGGGCCACGCGAGGCCGCGGGTGCACGCAATCTCTTCGGTCTCCGCGATGGCGGGGCTGGTGGAAGGCGGGCTGGGCATCGCGACCCTGCCGGTGGCCGTGGTGCGGCGGCTGGCCGAGCGGCAGTCGCTGCGGGTGCTGCCGGCCGAGGCCGAGATGCCGCCGCTGCCGATCTTCCTGAGCTACCGCGACGATCCCGGCTCGGCCCTCACCCGCACGGTGGTGGATGCATTGCTCGGCTTCAAGGCGGTGCAGCCTGTGCCATCGAAGAAATCGATGAAGTCATAGAGAAATTTCTCGTTGGCGCCTCGGCCGGGCAGGCCAACACAATGCGCCCATCTCCAGACAAGAGGTGCGCAGATGAGCCAGGCGGACACGGCAAGAGGCGAGGCGGCCCACGACGCGGCGATCGACGCGGCACGGGCACGCGCCGCCATCCGCGAGGGCCGCATCGACGGTCACACGAGCGGGCTGGCGGGCCCCCACGTGCAGGGCAACGTGGTGATCCTTCCGCAGGCCTGGGCAGCGGAGTTCCGCGACTATTGCGAGGCCAACCCGCAAGCCTGCCCGCTGCTGGCGGTCTCGCAACCAGGCGACCCCGCGCTGCCCGCCCTGGGCGAGGGCATCGACATCCGCCACGACGTGCCGCGCTATCGCGTCTGGCGCCACGGCGAGCTGGTGGCCGAGCCGACGGACATCCAGGCGCTGTGGCGCGACGACCTGGTCACCTTCGTGATCGGCTGCTCCTTCTCCTTCGAGCAGGCCCTGCTCGACGACGGCGTGCCGCTGCGCCACGTGTCGCAGGGCCTGAACGTGGCGATGTACCGGAGCAACCGGCTCACCGTGCCGGCCGGCCGCTTCGCGGGGCCGATGGTCGTGTCCATGCGGCCGCTGAAGCCGGCCGACGCCGAGCGCGCCGCGCGCATCACCGCCCGCTATCCCCGCGTGCACGGTGCCCCGGTGCACATCGGCGATCCGGCGGCCTTGGGGCTTGCCGACCTGGGGCGCCCGGACTACGGCGACCCGGTGGAAGTGCGGGACGACGAGGTCCCGGTGTTCTGGGCCTGTGGCGTCACCCCCCAGGCGGCGCTGGCCGCCGCGCGGCCCGAGTTCTGCATCACCCACGCGCCCGGCGCGATGCTGATCACCGACCTGCTGAACCACCAGCTGGCGGATTGACAGCCGCCGGCAGCAGACCGACAACCAAGGAGACAAGGCATGAACCACACCACCACCGCTGCTGCCCCGGGGACTGAACCTGCGCGGCCCGCCTCCTGGCTCGGCCAGCTGGACCGCGGCGAGCGGCGCACGCTGGCGGCGTCCTTCGGCGGCTATGCCGTCGACTCCTTCGACTACTACACGCTGCCGCTGGTGACACCCATCCTGCTGAGCCTGTGGGGCATCAGCAAGACCGAGGTCGGCCTCATCGGCACCGCGACGCTCGTGTCGTCGGCGCTCGGCGGCTGGCTGGCCGGCATCCTGGCCGATCGATACGGCCGGGTCCGCATCCTGCAGCTGACCATCCTCGTCTTCGCGGTCTTCACCTTCGCCTGCGGCCTGGCGCAGACACCCGGGCAGCTGATGCTGGCCCGCGCCCTGCAGGGCCTGGGCTTCGGCGGCGAATGGGCGGTCGGCTCGGTGCTGATCGCCGAGGCGATCCGGGCCGAGCACCGCGGCAAGGCGGTCGGGCTGGTGCAGAGCAGCTGGGCGATCGGCTGGGGCGCGGCGGTGCTCGTCTCGGTGGCGCTGTTCTCGTGGCTGCCACCGGAGACGTCTTGGCGCGTGATGTTCATGCTGGGCCTGGTGCCGGCGGTGCTGGTCCTGTTCATCCGCCGCTCGATCAAGGACCCCGAGGTCTACCTGCAGACGCGCCGCGAGGTGAAGGCCGGGCGTCGCGGCGGCCACTTCATGGACATCTTCAAGCCGCGCATCCTGGGTCGCACCGTGCTGGCCAGCCTGATGTTCACCGGCATGCAGGGCGGCTACTACGCCATCAGCGTCTGGCTGCCGACCTTCCTGAAGAACGAGCGCCACCTGACGGTGCTCGGCAGCGGCGGCTACCAGGCGATGTTCATCGTCGGCGCGTTCACCGGCTACCTCACCGGGGCGTGGCTGTCGGACCGGCTGGGGCGGCGCGCCGCCTTCATGCTCTTCGCCCTGGCCGCAGGTTCGCTCGTCGTGGCCTACACCCTGCTGCCGATCACCGACTCGACCATGCTGCTGCTGGGCTTCCCGCTGGGCTTCTTCATGTCGGGCATCTTCAGCGGCGCAGGCGCCTTCCTGGCCGAGCTCTTCCCGAACGAGATCCGCGGATCGGGACAGGGCTTCTGCTACAACTTCGGGCGAGGCATAGGCTCGACCTTCCCCGCCCTGGTCGGCCTGCTCAGCGACAAGATGCATTTCTCGCTCGCCACTGCCATCGGCCTGTGTGCCGGTACCGCCTATGCCCTGGTGGTGATCGCCGCGTTCGTGCTGCCCGAGACCCGCGGCCGCGACCTGCGCCAGAACTGAAGCCTTCTCCTTCCTTCGACTGGACTCTCTTCATGAATGCATCGTCGACCTCGCGCTGGCAGTTCTGGATCGACCGCGGCGGCACCTTCACCGACATCGTCGCGCGCCGGCCCGACGGCACGCTGGCCACCGCCAAGCTGCTGAGCGAGAACCCCGAGGCTTACCGCGACGCCGCCATCGAGGGCATCCGACGCCTGCTGCAGCTGGCGCCCGGCGAACCCATCACGCCGGATCGCGTGGAATGCGTGAAGATGGGCACCACGGTCGCCACCAATGCCTTGCTCGAGCGCAAGGGCGACCGCACGCTGCTGGTCACCAGCCGCGGCTTCCGGGATGCGTTGCGCATCGCCTACCAGGCCCGGCCCAGGCTTTTCGATCGCCACATCGTGCTGCCCGAGCTGCTGTACGAGCAAGTGATCGAGGCGAACGAACGCGTCGGCGCGCAGGGGGAGGTGGTGCAGCCCCTCGACGAGCAGGCGCTGGCTGCCGCGCTGGCCGGAGCGCATGCCGCCGGCATCCGCGCCTGCGCCATCGTCTTCATGCACGGCTACCGCTACCCGGCGCACGAGCAGGCCGCAGCGCGCCTGGCGCGCGCGGCGGGCTTCACGCAGGTGAGCGTCTCGCACGAGGTGAGCCCGCTGATGAAGCTGGTGGCCCGCGGCGACACCACGGTGGTCGATGCCTATCTCTCGCCCATCCTGCGCCGCTACGTCGAGCAGGTGGCGCGCGAGATGCCGGGGGTGCCGCTGTACTTCATGCAGAGTTCCGGGGGCCTCACCGAGGCCGGTCGCTTCCAGGGCAAGGATGCCATCCTTTCCGGGCCGGCCGGCGGCATCGTCGGCATGGTGCGAACGGCCCAGGCCGCGGGGCACGACAAGGTGATCGGCTTCGACATGGGCGGCACCTCGACCGACGTGTCGCACTTCGCCGGGGAGTTCGAGCGCGCCTTCGACACGCAGGTCGCCGGCGTGCGGGTGCGGGCTCCGATGATGAGCATCCACACGGTCGCCGCCGGCGGCGGCTCGGTGATCCGCTTCGACGGCGCCCGCCTGCGGGTGGGGCCGGAATCGGCGGGTGCGAACCCGGGCCCGGCCAGCTACCGGCGCGGCGGGCCATTGGCCACCACGGATGCGAACGTGATGCTCGGCAAGATCCAGCCGCGCTGGTTCCCCAAGGTCTTCGGGCCGGCCGGCGACCAGCCGCTCGACCGCGATGCGGTGGAGCGCCGATTCGCCGAAGTGGCCACGCAGATGAGCGAAGCGAGCGGCCGGACGATCAGCGCCGAAGAGGTTGCCGGCGGCGCGTTGAAGATCGCCGTCGCCAACATGGCCGGTGCGATCAAGCGCATCTCGGTGGCCCGCGGCTACGACGTCACCCGCTACACCCTGCAGTGCTTCGGCGGCGCCGGCGGCCAGCATGCCTGCCTGGTCGCCGATGCGCTGGGCATGACGCGCATCCTGGTGCACCCGCTGGCCGGCGTGCTCTCGGCCTACGGCATGGGCCTGGCCGACCAGATCGCGATGCGCGAGGCGTCCGTCGAGCAGGCTTTCGATCCGGCCGGCCTGGCCGCGGCTCGCGAACGGTCGGCGGCGCTGGCCGGGCAGGCGCAAGCCGAACTGCGCGGCCAGGGGCTGGACGACGAGCGCATCGCCACCCGCATCGGCCTGCTGCTGCGCTACGAGGGCACGGACACCGCGCTGCGCGTGGACCTGCCAACCGGCGACGGCGAGCCCGTGGTCGCGCTCGCCGGCATGCAAGCCGACTTCGAGGCGTCCTACCGGCAGCGCTTTGCCTTCCTGATGGAGGGACGGGCACTCGTCATCGAGGCCGTGTCGGTGGAGGCCACCGGCGCCAGCGACGAGCGGCTGTCGACCAGCGGCCTCGCGGCAGCCGAGCCGCATCGCCCGCCACCCGTGCAGGCGGTGCGCATGTACACCGAGGATGCGCAGGGCCACGGCAGCTGGCACAGCGCCGGCCTGTACCTCCGGGATGAGCTCCAGCCGGGCGCGACCATCGCCGGCCCGGCCATCATCGCCGAGGCCAATGCCACCACCGTGGTCGAGATCGGCTGGCAGGCCCGCCTGACCGAAGGAGGCCCGCTGGAGCTGGAGCGCGTCCAGGCCCGGCAGGTGCGCCATGCGATCGGCACGCAGGTGGATCCGGTGATGCTGGAGGTGTTCAACAACCTGTTCATGAACATCGCCGAGCAGATGGGCCTGCGCCTGCAGAACACGGCCGTGTCGGTCAACATCAAGGAGCGGCTGGATTTCTCCTGCGCGCTGTTCGATGCTGCCGGCCAGCTCATCGCCAACGCGCCGCACATGCCGGTGCATCTGGGCTCGATGAGCGAATCGATCCAGACCGTGATCGCCGGCAACCCGGAGATGCGGCGCGGCGACGTGTACGTGTTGAATGACCCGTACCACGGCGGCACGCACCTGCCGGACGTGACGGTGGTGACACCCGTGTACCTCGACGAGGCCGACCCGAAGCCTTCGTTCTACGTGGCCAGCCGCGGCCACCACGCCGACATCGGAGGCCTGACGCCCGGCTCGATGCCGCCGATGTCGCGGCGCATCGAGGAGGAGGGCGTGCTGATCGACAACTTCCTGCTCGTGCGCGACGGCCGCCTGAGGGAGGCGCAGTTCCTCGACCTGCTCGCCTCCGGCCCGTACCCGGCTCGCAACCCGGCGCAGACGTTGGCCGACCTCCGCGCGCAGATCGCCGCCAACGAGAAGGGCGTGCAGGAGCTGCGCGCGATGGTGGCCCAGTTCGGCCGCGAGACGGTGGCCGCCTACATGGGCCACGTGCAGGCCAACGCCGAAGAATCGGTGCGCCGCGTCATCACCGCCTTGAAGGACGGCCAGTTCACGCTGCCGCTGGACAACGGCGCGCAGATCCGGGTGAAGGTCACCGTGGATGCGGCCGCCCGCGGAGCGACGATCGACTTCAGCGGCACCAGCCCGCAGGCCGACAACAACTTCAACGCGCCCAAGTCGGTCACCATGGCGGCCGTGCTGTACGTCTTCCGCACCCTGGTGGACGACGACATCCCGCTCAACGCCGGCTGCCTGAAGCCGTTGAAGGTGATCGTGCCCGAAGGCTCGCTGCTGAACCCCCGCTCGCCGGCTGCGGTCGTGGCGGGCAACGTCGAGACCTCGCAGTGCGTGACCAATGCGCTCTACGGCGCGCTGGGCGTGATGGCCTCGGGCCCCTGCACGATGAACAACTTCACCTTCGGCGACGCGAAGCACCAGTACTACGAAACGATCTCGGGGGGCTCGGGCGCAGGCCCGGGCTTCGACGGGACGGCGGTGGTGCAGACGCACATGACCAACTCCTACCTCACCGATCCGGAGGTGCTGGAGTTCCGCTTCCCGGTGCGGCTCGAGGGCTACAAGATCCGCGCCGGCTCGGGCGGTGCCGGGCGCTGGCGCGGCGGCGATGGGGGCACGCGCCGCGTACGGTTCCTCGCACCGATGACGGCGTCCATCCTCAGCAACGGGCGCGTGCACCCGGCTTTCGGCATGGCAGGTGGGCAGCCTGGCGCATTGGGAGCGAACCGCGTCGAGCGGGCCGACGGGCACGTCGAGCCCCTGCCGCACATCGCCTCGGTGCAGATGGGCGTCGGAGATGTCTTCGTCGTCGAGACGCCAGGCGGTGGCGGCTACGGAGAGGCTCGATGAGCCCACCGACCTTCCTGCTCACCGGCTTCGAGCCCTTCGGCGGCGAATCGATCAATCCCAGCTGGGAGGTGGCGCGGGCCCTGGAGGGCGAGCGATTCGGCGAGGCCGTGGTCGTGGCGAGCCGGTTGCCGTGCTGCTTCGGAGATGCCGCTGCGCGCCTGCGCCAGCTGCTGGACGAGCTCCGGCCGCAATGGGTGCTGGCCCTGGGCCAGGCCGCGGGGCGCGCGGACTTTTCGATCGAGCGCATCGCCATCAACATCGACGATGCCCGCATCGCCGACAACGCCGGCGCGCAGCCTGTAGACGTGCCGGTGGTGGAGGGCGGCCCGGCGGCCTTCTTCGCCACGCTGCCGATCAAGGCGATGGTGGCCGGCCTGCGCGAAGCCGGCCTGCCGGCGTCCATCTCGCAGACCGCCGGCACCTTCGTCTGCAACCACGTCTTCTACGCACTCATGCACGCGGTGCAGGGCCGTGCCGGTGTGCGCGGCGGCTTCATGCACCTGCCCTTGCTGCCGGAGCAGGCGGTGCGCCAGCCGGGCCTGCCTTCGATGCCGCTGTCGACGATGATCGATGGGGTTCGCCTCGCCCTTCGCGTGGCCGCGAGACACCGCGGCGACGACGCTCACCAGGCCGAAGGGCAGGTGGCCTGATCAACCGGGCGGGTCTTCGTCGCCGTCCTTGTAGGCGCGCCAGCCGCCGATCGCCTGGCGCATCAATGCGACCTGGCGCACGAAGCGCGGGCAGGCCACGCAGATGGCCAGGTGCATGCGCAGGCGCAGGCGGTCGGCCCACGACAGCGGCTGGTCTTCACCCTGGAGCACCAGGTGGGTCGCCTCCCGGCAGTCGATCTTCCAGCTCATGCCACACCCCCGGCGCCGCCCGCCCCATGCTTGTCGAACCAGCTCACCTGAAGGCAATCGCGCAGGCGCAGCCGGGCACGGTGCAACAGCACCCACAGGTTGGTCGTGGTGATGGCCAGTTCCTTGCAGATCTCGTCGGTCTCCAGCTCCAGCCATTCGCGCATCATGAAGACGCGGCCCTGGGTGGCGGGCAGCTTCTCGACGCAGGCGTCCAGGACGCTCAGGAACTGGCGCTGGCCGCACAGCGCCTCGGGCTGGTCGGCCCAGTCGACCGGTGTTTCGCGCCAGTGGCCGGTCTCGTCGAACATCAGGGCGTCCAGGTCCTCTGCGTCTTCGCGGTCGAGCACCGTCGCCTCGCGGGACTGGCGGCGCAGCTGGTCGATCAGCTTGTGCTTGAGAATGCCGACGAGCCAGGTCTTCAGTGCCGAACCGCCGGCGAAGGCCTGGGGCCGCTCCAGCGCGGCCAGCAGGGTGTCGGACACGGCGTCCTCGGCCCAGGCGTCGTTGCGAAGCTGGCTGCGCGCGTATCGCAACAACTGGGGTCGCAAGGCCTCGACCTGCTGCGCAAAATCCGTCATTGGGGGCGCCTGTGATGGATAGGTTGGCCGGCAGTGTAAGGAACTCCCGCGCCGGTCGACCGATGCCTGTCCCGATCTTCAACTTTCCAAGGAGACCATTGCCATGAACCAGCCTCGCCAGATCGTCGCCTCCGCCCTCGCCAGCGTCCTCGCCCTGGGCCTCGCCAGTGCCGGCGCCCACGCCGCGGACAACGGCAAGGAGAAGTGCTACGGCATCGTCAAGGCCGGCCAGAACGATTGCGCCAACCTCAGCGGCAGCCACTCCTGCGCCGGCCAGTCCAAGACCGACATGGACGCCAACGAGTGGAAGTACGTCGCCAAGGGCACCTGCAAGGGCCTGAACGGGATGACGGCGGAAGAAGCCAAGGCCAAGACCAAGAAGTAAGCCGGGCACTCGAGCCGCCGCAGGAGCGCCTTCCATGGACCTTCACGCCACCGGCATCGGCTGGCGCCAGCCTCACTACCGCGAGCTGCTGGAGCGCCGGCCGGTGCTGGGCTTCATCGAAGTCCACTCCGAGAACTTCTTCGGCGAGGGTGGCGCGGCCCTGCGGTTGCTGGACGAGGCGCGCCGCCACTACGAGCTGAGCCTGCACGGCGTCGGCCTGGCCCTCGGCTCCGCCGCGGGGCTGGACCCGTGGCATCTGGACAGGCTGGCGGCCCTGGTCGATCGCATGGAGCCGGTGCGGGTGTCAGACCACGCCAGCTTCGCTCGCGTCGCGATGCCCGGGCGTGCCGAGCCGGTCCATGGCATCGACCTGCTGCCCATCGCCTTCACCGAGGCGTCGCTCGACCTGATGGTGGAGCACGTCCAGCAGGTGCAGGAGAGGCTGAAGCGCCCGCTGCTGGTCGAGAACATTTCCGCCTACCTGGCCTGGGAGGACGACCACCTCGCCGAGCCCGAGTTCTTCAACCGGCTGGCGCGTCGCAGCGGCTGCGGCCTGCTGCTGGACGTCAACAACCTGGTCGTGAACAGTCTCAATCGCGGCGTGGCTGACCCGGTGGCCGACGCCTGCGCCTGGGTCGATGCCCTCGATCCCTCCATCGTCGGCGAGATCCATCTGGCCGGCTACGACGACAGCGGCCCGCTGGTCATCGACGACCATGGTTCTGCGGTCCATCCGCCGGTGTGGCAGGTGTTCCGCCACGCCGTGGCCCGCCTGGGTCGCACGCCTACTCTCATCGAGTGGGACACCGAGCTGCCCAAGCTGGACGTGCTGCTGGCGGAAGCCCGGCGCGCCGAGGAGTGGTTGCCATGAGCCGCGTGGACGAAGCAGCGCGGCAGCAAGCCCTGCTCGCGGCCTTGCGTGCCGTGCAGTCCCAAGATCTGCCCCCACGTTCGCAAGGCTTGCGAGGGCGCTCCGCAGAGCCCCTGGCCGGCTTGCAGGCCTACCGTGCCAACGCTCAGGCCGTGGCCGAGCGGTCGCTGGCGGCCGCCTACCCGGTGCTCGCTCAGCTCATCGGCGACGAGGCGATGGCGGCGCTGGCGAGGGACCTGTGGCGCATCGATCCGCCGGTCAAGGGCGACCTCGCCTGGTTCGGTGCCGGCCTGGCCGAGTGGCTGGCGGGCATAGAGGCCTTCGCCGAGTTGCCCTACCTGCCGGACGTGGCGCGGCTCGAATGGCTAGTCCATCGAGCGCAGATGGCGGCGGATCCCTCCGATGCCTCGCCGGACCTGCAGCCGCTGGCCGGTGATCCCGACACTTTGCAGGTGCGCTTCACCGCGGGCAGCGCGCCTGTCGAGTCGGCCTGGCCGGTGCTGCGCCTCTGGCGAGCGCACCAGACGAAGCAAGACGTCGAGCCCGACCTGACGGAAGTGCGTGCCGCGCTGGTGGCGCGCGAAGGTGACATCGCCTGGATATGGCGGCGCGGTCACCGGGTCGATGTGGCCGCGCTGTCCACCGGCGAGCACGAATTCCATCGCCGCCTGCTGGGCGGCGAGGCCCTGGGCCCGGCCTTGTCCTGCACGCTGGGCAAGCATCCTGATTTCAGTTTCGAACACTGGTTGACGCGCGCCCTGCGCGAAGGCTGGCTGGCCGGATTCGCCGGCGCCGTTCCCATTCCCACCTGAAGGAGAGATCCCATGTTCACAGCGCCTCCTGTGCTGGCGCGCGCCTGGCTGCGCGCGGTCGGCTGGCTCGAAGCCCTGCAGCCGCTGGCGCAGCTCGCCGCGCGGCTTTACATCGCCCGCGTCTTCTTCCTCTCGGGCCTGACCAAGACCCGCGACTGGGACACGACGCTGGCGCTGTTCGCGGACGAATACCACGTGCCGCTGTTGCCGCCCGAGGTGGCGGCCTTCGCTGGCACGGCGGGCGAGCTGGTGCTGCCTGTGCTTCTGGCCTTGGGCCTGGCCGGCCGATTCAGCGCGATGGGCCTGTTCGTGCTCAACATCGTGGCCGCGATCAGCCTGACCGACATCGCCGACGCAGCGCTGCAGCAGCACGTGTTCTGGGGCAGCCTGCTGGCCGGGTTGATCCTCTGGGGGCCGGGCAAGTGGTCGCTCGATCGATTCGTGGCGCCGGGCTTCCTCGGCATGGCGCCGGCGCGGCGGGCCGTGCCGGTCACCGCGGGTGGTGCGGGAAGCTGAGCAGCATCGGCGAGGGGACTCGCCCGTTTTCGTCTCGTGGCAGCACGGCCGTCTTGTCGATGGCCTTCAGCACGGCCTCGTCCCAAGCCGGAACGCCGCTCGACTTGACCAGGACCGACTTGGTGATGGTGCCGTCGGGAAGCACGATGATCCGCACTTCGGTCGTCGGGTTGCCTTCCAGCTCGAAGGGGAAGCTGATGTTCGGCCGCACCCGGCCGATGATCCGGCCGGCATAACTCGCCGATGGGCCGGCATCACGGGCGGCGGTGCCGGTGCTGCCGGGTTCGCCGGTGCCGGCGAGCTGCTCGTTCATGCGCTTGAGCTGGTCTTGCCGGGCCTTCTCGCGGGCGGCCGCGGCGGCCTGGTCCTTGCGGGCCTGCTCCTGCTTGTCGAGCTCGCGTTGCTTCGCCTCGGCCTTTTCCTTGGCTTGCTGTTCCTTCTCGGCCTCTTTCTGCGCCTGCTCCTTGCGCTCTTTCTCTTCGCGCTGGCGCTTCTCGCGGGCCTTCTGGTCCAGGGCCTCCTGGCGCTCCTTCTCGAGCTTTTGCTGGCGGGCCTTCTCGATCGCGATCTCGGCATCGCGCTCCGCCGCCGTGGGTTGCGGCGTGGTCGTGGGAGGCGGGGGAGGGGGCGGCGCCACGGTGGGCTCCGGCTGCGGCTCGGGGCGCGGTGCAGCGATCTCGGGCACGGCCGACCAGAGCTCTGCCGTGACGCCTTCGGGCTCCTCGGTGTGCCACTGGACGCCCAGCGCGAGGGCGATGATCAGCAAGGCATGCGCGGCCATCGACAGGCCGGCGCCCAGGGGCCGGTTGTCGGCACTGGGCGGGCGCAAGGCGTCGCGCGGGATCGTCAGCGACTTCAGCGGATGCCGGGGGTCGAACGACGATTCGGCGTGCAACTCACGCTCCTTGCTTCACCGACAGGCCCACCCGCTGCACGCCCGCGCGCTGCAGGGTGTCCATCACCTTGACCACGCTCTCGTACTTGACCTGGCGATCGGCCGAGATCACCACCGGCACGTCGGCCTGGCCGCGTTGCGCTTCGCGCACGCGAGCCACCAGCTGCGGCAGCGCGATGGCCGCCGCATCGCCCTTGTCGACCTTGAGCTTCAACTTGTCGTCCAGCCCGACGACGATCTCGATCACGCTCTGCGGGCGCTGCTTGGCGCGGCCCACCGTGGGCAGGTCCACCACTCCGGTGGTGATCAGGGGCGACGTGACCATGAAGATGATCAGCAGCACCAGCATCACGTCGATGAACGGGACCATGTTGATCTCGTTCATGGTGCGGCGTCCTCGTGAGGACCCGCCGCGGGCGATCACTCCTGGCATCGGTCCGTCTCCTTCGGGTCAGCGCGTCGAGGGCGCGGCGGCTGGCGTCCCGACGTTGCGCTGCAGGATGTTCGAGAACTCTTCGGTGAAGCTCTCGAGCTGGATCGCGATGCGGTCGATGTCGCGCGCGAAGCGGTTGTAGCCGATCACCGCAGGGATGGCGGCGAACAGGCCGATGGCCGTGGCCACCAGGGATTCGGCAATGCCCGGTGCCACAGTCGCGAGCGTCACCTGCTGCAGGTTCGACAGGCCGACGAAGGCATGCATGATCCCCCACACGGTGCCGAACAGGCCGACGTAAGGGCTGACCGAGCCGACGGTGCCGAGAAATCCGAGGTTGCCCTCGATCGCATCGAGCTCGCGCTGCAGGCTGGCGCGCATTGCGCGGCGGGCGCCGTCGAGCTGCGCACCCGTATCCAGGCGGCGCTCACGCAACTTGAGGAACTCGCGCATCCCGCTGGCGAACAGGCGCTCCATCGGCGAGCTGTCGAGCTTGGTGCCGGCGCTCTGGTACAGGTCGTTCAGGTTCTTGCCTGACCAGAACTCCTGCTCGAACTGGTCGTTGCGGCCGCGCACGCGGGCCAGCCCGGCGAGCTTGGCGAAGATGACCGACCAGCTGGCCAGCGACACCAGCAGCAGCCCGGCCACCACCAGTTGGACCACCCAGCTGGCGCCCATGATGAGGGAGATGATGGACAGGTCCTGGTTCATTCGGTGATGCTTTCGAGGATGTCGTTCGGAATGCGACAGGGGCGGAAGGTTCCACGGTCCACGCAGGCGATGGCGATCTCGCCTTCGCACAGCAGCGAGTCGCCGCACCATGCCTGCTGCTTCACGCGGATGCGGGCGCGGCCGATCTCGACCGGCTCGACGGTGACCTGCAGCTGGTCGTCCAGCCGGGCGGGCTTCAGGTAGCGCAGGCGGCTGTCGGTGACGACGAACATGGTCCCGGTCCTGTCGACCATGGCCTGTTGCCCATGGCCGGCGTGCCGCAGCCATTCGGTGCGGGCACGTTCGAAGAACTTCAGGTAGTTCGCGTAGAAGACGATGCCGCCGGCATCCGTGTCTTCCCAGTAGACGCGCAGCAGATGGGTGAAGCGCGCAGTGCGGGGCAGGCTCATGGCGAGCCGCCGATGATACGCGACGGTTCGCAAGCCTCGGCCGCTGGTGGCGCCCCTGGGCAACTGATCCCCTCGGGGGACCGACGCCGCAGGCGGCGTAGGGGCTCTCAGTCGCCGACGGGCCGCCCCTAGGCGACTGATCCCCTCGGGGGACCGACGCCGCACGCGGCGGCGTAGGGGCCTATTCAGTCGCCGACGGGCCGCCCCCTAGGCGACTGATCCCCTCGGGGGACCGACGCCGCACGCGGCGGCGTAGGGGCCTAATTCAATGCCTGGAGGCCTCGTACACCGGGCCCCAGACCGGGTGGCCGGCTTCGGCCTTGTTCAGGGCAAAGGCGGGGTCCGCCGTGCGGGCCGCGCGGAAGGCGGCTTCGCACTCGGCCTTGCGGCCGCTGGTGCAGTAGATGAAGGCGAGGGTCTTGTGCGCGGTGGCACGGTCGCGGGCGGTGGTGAGCTGCAGGCGCAGGGCTTCACCGAGGGCGCGCTCGGCTTCGGGGTACTGGGCCTCGTCGTAGGCGCGCAGGCCCAGCAGCAGGTTGCGCTCGGCCGGGCGGTCGAAAGCGTCGCTCACGCTGCCGGGCGCCTTGGGCGTCATGCAACCGGTGAGCAGGGCCAGCCAGGTGACGGCGGCCGCGTGGGCCCATCGGGCGTTGATCGTCATTGTTCGAACCGGTGCTTGATGGTGACGGGGTGATCGGCAGAGACCTCGACCACCCTCACCAGAGGAGGTAACTCGCCGTTGCGAATCGTGATGGTGTGTGAGCCTGCTGGCAGGCTGAGCCGGTTCAAGGGCGGTGCGATGCCGACCACGGCGCCGTCGACCTCGACTTGTCCCCAGGGGCTGACAGCCAATTGCACCAGGCCCGGCGGCAGGCTGGGCGCGTGCTCGGCCGCGAACGTCGGGGCGACGTTCGGCGTGCTGGCGCGGGGCTTGCGCTCCTTCGGGGGGGCGGCTGGCCGGGGGGGCGGTGCAGCGGCGGCGACAGCCACCTCCTGGCTCGCGGGGGTCTCCGGCGTCATGGCCACCTCGACCGGAGGGGTTGGCTCGGGGATGACCACCGGAGCCGATGCCACCGGCGCAGCTTCCACAGTGGCCACCTGGGCAGGCGCTGCAGTGGCGGCCGCCTCACGATCGGCCCAGGGCTGCCAGGCCATCTGCACCAGCGCCGCCAGTGCCGCTGCGCCGGCCCCGATGGCCACCAGCGTGAGCCTGCGGCGCCGGACCTTGGCGGGGCTTTCGGCCAGCGCGCGGGCCTCCGGATGCTCCAGCCACTGCCGCAACTCCACCGACAGATGGCGCGCCGACGGGTAGCGGTCCGACGGTTCGCGCGACATGGCGCGAGCGACGATGGCGGCCAGGGCGGCCGGCACTTTCGGGTTGGCCTGGCGTGCCAGTGGCGTGGGCGCGTTCAGCACCGCGTCGTGGATCTGCTCCAGCGTCTGCCCGGTGAAAGGGCGCTGGCCGGTCAGCAGCTCGTACAGGACCACGCCGAGGGAGTAGACGTCGCATCGGCGGTCGATAGCCTCGCCGCGCAGCTGCTCCGGCGCCAGGTAGTACGGTGAACCCGCCACCGGCCCCTCGACCGAGGGTGCCTCGCGGTGGGCGATCCTCGCGATGCCGAAGTCCAGCACCTTGGGGCTGCGCTTGCCCACCATGAAGATGTTGGCCGGCTTGATGTCGCAGTGCACCACGCCCTTGCCGTGCGCGTAGGCCAGCGCGTCGGCGACGCGACGCACGATCTGCGCGGCTTCTATCGGCGACGGCCTCCAGCCTTCATGCAGCATGTGACGCAGGTCACGCCCGCGCAGTGGCTCCATCGCGATGTAGATGCCCTGGTCCGACGGACCGGCATCGAACACCGTCACGATGTGGGGGTGCGACAGGCGTGCGGCCGCGCGCGCCTCGTTCAGGATCAGGTCGTCCAGCGTCCCGAGCGCCTGGGTGTCGGCATGCAGGCGCAGCGTCTTGACCGCCACCGCCCGCGACAGCAGGGGATCCCAGGCGGCGTAGACGGTGCCAAGCCCGCCTTCGCCGAGCACCGCCTTCAAGGCATAGCGGCCCACATGGCCGATGACGGGACGCTTCACCGGCAAGGTGGTGGCGCCGACTTCCGTCCCCGCAGATCCGTTCGCCGGAGACTCGGGCACGACCGACACGGCCACGAGATCCTCGGCCACCGTGGCTTCGAAGGCGGAGCTGGTCGCGTCCTCGACCGGATCTCGCCGGAACGGGTTCCAACGCATGGGCGCAAGCATAGCCAAGCCGCTCGGCGGCCGATCGCGGAAAAAGTCGGGTCCAAGCGCAGTGGTTAACGGCTTCTCACCCATTGAGCGCGGCGCCGAGGCGTCCGACCGCCTCGCGCAGCAGGGGCAAGCTGGTGGCGAACGACAGCCGCAGGTAGCGCTCGGCCGCCGCCGGCCCGAAGTCGCGACCCGGCGTGAGCGCGACATGGGCCTGGCGCATGAGGCGCTCGCACAAGGCCCAACTGCTGTTGTCGAACGCACTGCAGTCGGCCCAGGCGTAGAAGGCGCCGTCGGGCACCACGGGAACCTTCAGCCCGAGCCGGGTCAGCTCCGGCACGATGAAATCCCGCCGTTCGCGGAAGGCAGCACGCCTGCGCTCGTACTCGGCAAGCGACTCCGGCTCGAAGCACGCCAGCGCGGCGTGTTGCGCGATCGTCGAGGCGCAGATGTACAGGTTCTGTGCCAGCTTCTCGATGGGGGCGACCAGGGCCGGGGGCACCACCAGCCAGCCGAGCCGCCAGCCGGTCATCGAGAAGTACTTGGAAAAGCTGTTGACCGAGATCACGTCGTCGCCCAGGCGCAGCGCGCTATGGCCGAAGCGATCGTCATAACTGAGGCCGAGATAGATTTCGTCGACGATGGTGGTGCCGCCGCGCGCTCTAACCGCGGCGACGATGCGCGCCAGTTCCTCCGGTTCGATGGAGGTGCCTGTCGGGTTGGAGGGCGATGCCAGCAGGACGGCGCGCGCGGCGGCTGACCAGTGCGCGGCCACCTTGTCGGCACTGAGCTGGAAGCGTGACTCGGGGCCTTCGGAAATCAGCCGCGCGGTGGCTCCGGTGGCGGCGACGAAATGCCGGTTGCACGGATAGCAGGGATCCGGCATGAGCACCTCGTCGCCCGGCTCGAAGAGCGCGAGGCAGGCCAGTTGCAGTGCGGCCGACGCGCCGGCGGTGACGATGATGCGGGCCGGATCGATGGCCAGGCCCTGCGTGTCGGCGTACCAGCGGGCGATGCGCTCGCGCAAGGCAGGCAGGCCGGTGGCATCGGTGTACTGGCTGCGACCGGCGGCGATGGCAGCATCCGCAGCGGCCTGCACCGCCGGCGGCGCGGTGAAATCCGGCTCGCCGATGTTGAGGAAGATCATCGGCCGCCCGCCTCGAGACGGGTCGCAGGCCGGCGAGCGGGCGAGTTCGACCGCCGCCTTGGCGAACTCCATCACGTAGAACGGCTCGATGTGGTCGAGCCGCGAGGCCAGCTTCATGGAGCCCCTCGTCCATCGGGTACGCCGGACGATTCGCCGACGGGATGGTGGGCCGGCCCGGGAGCGGCCCTTCGCTCGGCCCGCCGCCTCATCGCGAGCGCCGCGCCGCGTTGACCTCGGCCGGACGCAACTCGGCCGCGGCCTTGTCCAGCACGCCATTGACGTACTTGTGGCCATCCGTGCCGCCATAACTCTTGGCCAGCTCGACCGCCTCGTTGATGGCCACCTTGTACGGCACGTCCACGCAGTTGCTCAGCTCGTAGGCGCCGACCAGCAGGATGGCATGTTCGATGGGTGAAAGCTCGGTCGTCGGGCGGTCGACATGCCTGGCCAGCACCGCATCCAATGGCGCCGCATCCCGGATGCAACCATGCAGCAGGGCATCGAAATGGACGGTGTCGCACTTGTCGAAGCCCTGCTGCTCGCGCATGTGGGCATCGACCACGCCGGCCTCGCTGCCGGCGATGAGCCATTCGTACAGGCCCTGCAGGGCGAACTCGCGCGAGCGGCGGCGGCCCGATTTGGGGACGACGCGCTTCTTGGGAGCGCTGGTGGGGGAATCAGGGGTCACAACAGGTCGTCCAGCAAATTGGCCATCTCGACGGCGACGCGGGCGGCGTCGCGCCCCTTGTCGGCCGCACGAGCCCAGGCCTGGTCTTCGTTCTCTACGGTCAGGATGGCGTTGGCCACCGGGATCTGGTGGTCCAGCGAGACCCGGCTGACGCCGGCGCCGCTTTCGTTGGCCACCAGTTCGAAGTGGTAGGTCTCGCCGCGGATGATGCAACCCAGCGCGATGAGGGCGTCGAAATCCTCGCTGTCGGCCATGGCCTTGAGCGCCACGGGGATCTCCAGCGCACCGGGCACGGTGACCTGGGTGATGTGCTTGTCGGGCACGCCCAGCGCGGCCAGTTCGGCCAGGCAGGCCTCGGCCAGCGCCCGGGTGACGGCATCGTTGAAGCGGGCTCGCACGATGCCGATCGACAGGCCGTCGCCATCGAGCGACGCGCCCTGGCCCTGGTCAGCTCCTTGCATCGGGGTCTCCCTCGGACATGGTGTGGATGGTGATGATGTTCATTCGGCGGCCTGGAATCCGGTGACCTCGAGGCCGTAGCCGGTCATGCTGGGCATGCGGCGCGGACTGCCGAGCAGGCGCATGCGGGTGACGCCCAGTTCGCGCAGGATCTGCGCGCCGACGCCGTAGGTGCGCAGGTCCATGGCAGAGGCGGCGGGCACGACGTTGTCGCCGTCGGGCAGCAGGCCGGCGAGCAGGCGGTCGCTCTCTGCGCCGCCGCAGTTCAACAGCACGGCCAGGCCGCGGTCGCTCGCCTTCAGGGCGGCCAGGGCCTTGGGCAGCGGCCAGGAATGCTGGCAATCACCGGCGTCGAGCAGGTCCAGCACCGAGAGGGGCTCGTGCACGCGCACCAGCACTTCCTCGCTGTCCGACCATTCGCCGTGGGCCAGCGCCAGGTGGACGCCGCCCGAGCGGTCGCGGAACACATGGGCCTCGAAGCGGCCCTGTGCCGTCTGCAGGGAACGCGTGCCGAGCCGGGTGACGAGCGACTCGTTGCGGCTGCGGTAGTGGATCAGGTCGGCGATGGTGCCGATCTTCAGGCCGTGCTCGCGAGCGAAGACCTCCAGATCGGGTAGCCGGGCCATCGTGCCGTCGTCGTTCATGATTTCGCAGATCACCGACGCGGGCGTCAGGCCCGCCATGGCCGCCATGTCGCAGCCGGCCTCGGTGTGACCGGCGCGCATGAGGACGCCGCCATCCTGCGCCTGCAGCGGGAAGACGTGGCCGGGCTGGACAAGGTCGGATGCCTTCGCGTCACGCGCGACCGCGGCCTGCACGGTGCGGGCGCGGTCGGCGGCGGAGATGCCGGTGGTCACGCCCGTCGCCGCCTCGATGGAGACGGTGAAGGCCGTGCGGTGCACGGTGCCGTTGCGCGAGGCCATCGGCGGCAGGTGCAGTCGCTCGCAGCGTTCTCGCGTGAGGGTGAGGCAGATCAGCCCGCGGCCGTGCTTGGCCATGAAGTTGATCGCTTCGGGGCTGACGTGGTCCGCGGCCAGCACGAGGTCGCCTTCGTTTTCTCGGTCTTCCTCGTCGACGAGGATGACCATGCGGCCGGCCGCCAGCTCGGCGACCAGCTCGGGAATCGGGGAAATGGGCATCCCGCGATTGTAGGCGGCAGGGTATGCACGGCCCCGTGCCAGGGGGCTCAGCGACGCAGGAGCAGCCGCAGGTCTTCACCCACCCGATCGACGCGGTGGAAACGGAAGCGCTGCGCGCCTTCCAGGGTCTCGAGCGCCGGCAGCGCGGCCATGCCCCGGCCCGGGCCGACCAGCATGGGCGCCTGGTAGACCAGCAGCTCGTCGACCCAGCCGGCCGAAAGCAGGGCAGCGTTCAGCCGGGCGCCGGCCTCTACGTGCAACTCGTTGATGTCGCGGCGTGCCAGTTCGCTCAGTAGCGCATCGAGATCGACATGGCCGTCGGCGCCGGGAAGGAAGACGATCTCGGCCCCTTGCACACGCAGCGGCACCGCGCGGGCCTCGTCCGGCTTGGCAGCGACGAACAGAAGCGGCGCGGCCGCCTCGAACAGCCGCGCGTCCGGCGGCGTGGCGAGCTGCGAGTCGACGACGATCCGCAGAGGCTGCATCTGGATCGGATGGCCGCGCACGTCCAGGCGAGGATCGTCGGACAGCACGGTGCCGGAGCCGGTCAGCAGCGCAGCCGCCCGGCGCCGCCACGCGTGGCCGTCGTGGCGGGCGGCCTCGCCGGTGATCCATTGGCTGGCACCGTTGTCGAGTGCCGTGCGGCCGTCCAGCGACGCGGCGATCTTCATGCGAACCCAGGGCCGCCCGCGCTGCATGCGCGAGAAAAAGCCCATGTTGAGTTCGCGCGACGCTTCGGCGGCCGCATCGCCGGCCCAGTCCACCGTGATGCCGGCTGCACGCAGCCGCTCCACCCCTTGGCCGTTGACCGCGGGGTTCGGATCGCCTGCAGCGACGACCACGCGTGCCACGCTGGCCGCGACGAGTGCATCGCAGCACGGTGGCGTGCGGCCGTGGTGTGAGCAGGGCTCCAGGGTGACGTAGGCGGTGGCGCCGTGGGTGTCGTGGCCTCGCGCGGCGGCATCGCGCAGCGCCATGACCTCGGCATGGGCTGAGCCGGCGGCCTGCGTGTGTCCTTCGCCGATCCATCGCCCGTCAGCCGCCACCAGGACACAACCCACGCGCGGGTTGGGCTCGGTCACGCCGATGGCGCATTCAGCGAGCGCCAGCGCGTGCTGCATCGGATCGCTGGAGTGGGGTGGTGGCTGGGTCATGGGCGGAGAAAGTGTACGGGCCGGGAGCGTTCTAAGCAGTCACCCGGTCCCTCCAAAGGGGGGAGGCGGCGATGCCTTCCCACGCCAACAATTCACGCCCAGAAGTACCGAGGCAGTGGTGCCGAGTCGCCCGACCGGATCGCATGCCAACAACAAATGAGGCTGCCCCGAAGCTCCGTGAGGAGTGGGCAGCAGGCGAGGAGAAACCTGATGCTTTCGAAGCTGCCGGGGCGCCGCTCGCGCTGCCGTGGGCGCCAGCTTGGCGTGACCTTGGTCGAATCCTTGATGGCCCTGGGCATTGCCGGCGTGTTGAGCACCCTGGCCGTACCGAGTCTGACCGGCTGGCGGGCCCAGGCCGCGGTGCAATCGCAGGTCCAGAGCTTCAATTCGGTCTTGCGCCGGGCGCGCTCGGAAGCCATCACGCGCGGAGACCTGGTGACGGTGTGCGCGCTGGACGCCGATTCCCTTGGTGCCGAGAGGCCCTCGTGTGCCGGGTCCGGCCAGGTCTGGAGCGCAGGCTGGCTCATGTTCGTCGACCGGGGCGAGCGAGGCGATGTCGACGAGGACGACCAGATTCTGTTCATCGAAGCCTCGGCCGAAGGCGTGGGCCCCATGGTCGGCACGCAGCGCTATGTCACCTACCGGTGGAGCGGTGAGCTCCTCGGCATCGCGGCCCATTTCCGCTTCCTTCCACCCGGCGACCCTGCCGTCGACGCGCCCACGGAGGGCTCGGCGTTGATCTGCGTCAACAAGCCGGGCAAGCCGAGGGTGGCCAGGCAGGCGCAGTGCAGCTGAGACCGCCGCTTGTCGGCAAACGCGCGCCGTTCATCCCGCAGCGATCGTCGATCGGCGCGGGCCGAACGAAGATAGCCCCATGGGTAATTTGCCGGCACACCCCCTGGACCCGATCCCCACCGGTGCAAGAGACGGCGGCTTCACACTCGTCGAGCTGCTCGTGACCATGGCGATCGCGGGCATTCTCCTGGCCATCGGCGTGCCGTCGCTGCAGAGCTTTCTCGCCGATCAGGCGGCGGGCGCGAGCGCCGACGAGCTCGCCGAAGGCATCAGGCTGGCCCGGACCGAGGCCACCAAGCGCGGGATCCCCGTCACCATCTGCGCCAGCCAGAACACCTCCAGCGCGACCCCAACTTGTTCGCAGGTGGGAGACGACGGATGGCTGACCGGCTGGATCATCCAGGACTCCGCCGGCAACCTGATCAGGGTGCAGAACCCGATGCGCAGCATCGCCACCGTCGTCTCCGGCAGCCAGCCCCAGATCGAGTTCAAGGCCAACGGCATGACGCCCACGGGGGCCGTGACCTTCGTGCTCACGCCTGTGGGCGACTCGAACTCGCAGCGCGTGCGCAATGTCGCTGTCAGCGCGCAAGGTCGCGTCAAGATCACCAAGGGGAGCGTCTGATGGGGCCGAGGCGTGCAAGCTGCGGACGAGTGAGTCGTTTCTCGCGGGGCCGCAGTGCTGGGGTATCTCTGATCGAGGTACTCGTGGCGATGCTGGTCGTGTCGTTCGGCGTGCTTGCGATGAGCGGGCTGTTGACCAATTCGACCCGCTACGGCAAGACCACCGAATTCAGGGCGATTGCCACCTTGCTGGCCAACGACATCGCCGACCGGATGCGGGCCAACCCGTTGGGCGTGACCGGTGGCAGTTACGCTCTGACCGACGAGTACGCCCGCCTCACCGACCCGCCGGACGGCAACGCCAATTGCACGCAGGCAGCGCCATGTACCGGGGACAACGGCGCCGGCATGGCGGCCAGGGACCTGGCCGACTGGAGACGCGCGCTGTACTTCGGATTGCCCGGCGGTGCCGGCTATGTCAGCCCCAGTGCGGACGGGACGGCCGCCGACATCTGGGTCGGGTGGACGGATCCTCAAGCCGTGGAAGAGACCCAGGCCGGCGACAGCGTCCGAAAGGAATGCCCGGACGTCTTTGCCGGCAATGTCAGCCCGCGTCCGCGCTGTGCCTATTTCAGGGTGGGACTGTGATGATGAGGCGGCAAGCGATGGCGTCGAGATCCCGCGCTCTCCGTGAGAGAGGCTTCTCGCTGATCGAGTTGATGATCTCCTTGGTCATCGGAATGGTGGTGGTGGGGGCGGTGTTCGCGGCTTACCTCGGGATGGGGACCGGCAGTCGCACGGCCCGCGCGATGTCGCAGATGACCGAGGACGTCAGCCTCGCCATGAACATCCTGCGCTCGCACATCGCGACGGCGGGCTACAGCATTCCCACCGGGGTTCAGAACGGGCAGTTCATCAAGAACTACATGGGCCCGGCGATCAGGGGATGCCAATCCGACTTCACCGACACCAGCGTGGCGATCGATGCGCTGACCTGCCTGGGCACTGGCGAGGATTCGATCGCGGTGATCTATGAAGCCGATCAGCACAATTCAGTCCAGTCGAACGCCAACCTGCCGCTGGACTGTCTGGGCAACGAGGTCCCGCTCGACGGCGGCTTCCGCCTGTCCTACAGCCGGTTCTTCGTCAGCGGCGGCCAACTCTTCTGCCGCGGGCCGGGCAGCAACGTGGCCGCGGCGCTGGTCGACAACATCGTCGACATGAAGATCTGGTATGGCGTGGCCGCCAACGGCATCAACAACCAGGCCGCCTACTACACGCGTGTCGGCAACCCTCCCGTGATGAACCAGCCCGAGTTCGACCGAGTGGTGTCAGCCCGCGTGTGCCTGGTGGTGGCGAGCGAGAACGAAATCCTGGACAACGTGAGCAACTACGTCGATTGCGAAGGCAATTCGCAGACGCCGGCGGACAGGAAGCTGTACCGGGCGTTCACGTCGACGATCGTGCTGCAGAACCGGCTGGGGATCCTGTGATGTCGAACCGTCTTCGGAAACAGATTGGCGCGGGCCGCGAAAAAGGCGTTGCCCTCATCGTGGCCCTGGTGGTCCTGGTCATCATCGGGCTGACGTCGGCGGCCGTGATGCGCGGTGCCTTGAATTCGGACCTGGTGGCCAACAACACCCGGGTGCAGGCGCTGGCGAGCCAGGCGGCGCAAGTCGCGCTGTCCTATTGCGAGCAGCAGTACAGGCTGTCGCCGACTCCCCCCATCATCGTCCTGGACGATCCTGGAGCCGGAGTGGACCTGGCCTGGCTGACCTTCGCCAACTGGTCCAACGTCAACATGAGGAACGAGGTGCCGGTGGACTACATGCAGTCCGCCCTGAGCACCTTCGTTCCGTCCACCTTGCCTCAGTGCATGGTCCAACGTTCGACCACTGGCGGACCCACCAACGCACCCATCGTCGTGATCACGGCGCGCGGCTTCAGCCCTGACTACGCCGAGGTCGGCGGCGTCACGACGGCCGGCTCGGTCGTGTGGCTGCAATACATCCTGGCCGTCTGACGGCAGACCTTCGAGGATCGATCCATGTCGAATTCCCGCTTCCCGCAGCTCCTCGGACTCGCCAGTCTCGCGTCCTCCGCCCTCGCGTGTGCTCTGGCCGCCGGCGCCGCGCAAGCGGCCGAGCCGGCGCAGATCCCGCTCACCAGCCGCGTCTCCGAGCCCCCGCCAGCCAACGTGCTGCTGACCATCGATGACTCGGGTTCGATGCTGGCGGACTTCATGCCGGAGGGCAACTTCACGCTGCCCACGTGGCCCACCAAGACGCTCAATCTGGGCAACGGGTGGGTGGGCGGCTTCCCGGGCGACGCCCGGAAGCTCGACGGAGAGTCTCCGACAGGCAATTACCTCGACGGCGTGGTGACGGGCTTGAAGGGCAGCGAGACCGTGTACCAGATGCAATACCGGTCGCCCGACGTGAACCCGATCTTCTACAACCCCGACCTGCGCTATTCACCCTGGTACAAGCCGGATGGGAGCGGCAGCCGGATGGCGAATGCCTCGACGACGGCCACGCGCTGGGATCCGGTGGTCAGCACGGCAACGTTCCAGCTCAACAAGAACTACACCGGCGGGTCCAAGATCACCACCGTCTGGTACACGGCGGCCGGAACCAAAGGCTCCAACTCGCGCGACTTCTATCCAGGCCTGGTCTATCGCCTCAAGGCCGGCGCGGACCCGACCCTGACCGCCAGCTATACGCGCTACGACATCAATGCCACCGATGGCACGCACGCGCCTGGCCTCAAGCATGCCAACCGCACCGACTGCGCCGGCACCAAGTGCACCCAGGCCGAGGAGCTGCAGAACTTCGCCAACTGGTTCACCTACTACCGCATGCGTGAATCGCTCACCAAGGCGGCGGTGTCGGAGACCTTGGTGCCCATGAAGGACAAGATCCGGCTCGGCTGGGCTCGGATCAACAAGTCCAACTCGGAAAAGCTCGACGGTGTGAGCTTCACCCGCATCGAATCAGAAACCAACGGTGGTCCGATGCGCCAACTGGATGGGACCCGCCTGGCCAAGGTGCTCGGCGGCGTTCAGCAGATCTCTTCGTGGCCGAGCACGCCTCTGCGGATCACGCTCAACGAGATCGGCCGGTACTTCGACGTCAACCAGCGCGGCGCCACGGGGAGCCCCTGGCTGACCAATCCCGCCGACATCAATTCGTCCAAGCTCGCGTGCCGCCGGTCGGTGCACCTGATGATGACGGACGGCTATTACAACGACTCGTACGCCAAGACGGGCAATGCCGACAATTCGAATGGGCCCGACTACTCAGGCCCCGTTAACGACCCGTATGGCTACACGCCGACGCAGTACATCGCGCAAAAGCCCTACAACGATGCGTACTCCGACACGCTGGCGGATATCGCGACCTACTACTTCAAGAGCGACCTCGACACGGCGATCAAGAACAAGGTGGCGCCCGTTTCCGGTGACATCGCGTTCTGGCAGCACCTGACGCAGTACATGGTGGGCCTGGGAGTCAAGGGCACGCTGGACACCTCGACGCCGGCTGCCAAGCAGCTCACTCTGGAGAAGATCAAGTCGGGCGCGCTTTCGTGGCCCAATCCCTGCGCGAGCTGCACTGCTGAAAAGATCGACGACATGTGGCACGCGGCCGTGAACACGGGCGGCGACTTCTTCTCCGCCTCCAACGTCACGGAACTCACCACTGCGTTGCAGTACTCGCTGGGCAAGGCGGCCGGGAACGAAGCCAAGGAGGCGGGCGTCGCCACCGCCTCGGCCACGATCGTGGCGAACAACGTCAAGTACGTCCCGAAGTACAAGTCGGTGTCGTGGTACGGCGACCTGGAGGCCTGGGCGCTCAACTCCGATGGCGAGACTGAAGGCGACACCGCGAAGTGGAAGGCGTCCGAGCACCTGCCCGCGTTCACGGCCCGCAATCTCTACACCTGGTCCGGCAAGACCTCGATGGCCTTCCAGTGGACATCGATGGACAGCAGCACGCAGCAGCTCGTCGGTTCACAGGATCTCACCAACTACATCCGCGGCGATACCAGTCTCGAAAGCGGCGTCGGCAAGAAGTTCAGGTCCCGGGCCGGCCAGTTGCTCGGTGACTTTGTCAACTCACCGCCAGTGGTCGTGCAAGGCCTGGTGGATCTCGGCTATGCAGCGATCAATCCTTCGTACACCGACTACGTGGTGGCGAAGAAGGCCCGTCCCGATTCCGCCATCTTCGTTGGCGGCAACGACGGAATCCTGCATGCGATTCGCGGTTCCACAGGCGCGGAGGTCTACGGGTACTTGCCCCGCACCGGGCTGTCCAATCTGAAGACGATTGCGGCGGTCGACTACGGTACCAAGACCAACTTCCACCACTTCTTCGTCGATGGGCCGGTCGCCGAGACGGACGCCTACATCAGCGTCGGGGGGGCGGGCGAGGCGTGGTCTAACCTGATCGTGGGCAGCATGGGCGCTGGCGGCAAGGCCTTCTTCGCCTTGCATGTGCCGACATCCGACCCGACGGCGATGGGCGCGAAGTCTCTCCTGTGGGAAAACTCGGGCGCCGATGACGGCGACATCGGCTACATCTTCAGCGACATCTCGGTCGGCAAGGTCCGCAACGGAGGCTGGAAGGCCTTCGTGGGCAATGGCGTCTACAGCAACAGCGGCAATGCCGTGCTGATGATCGTCGACGTGGCGACCGGCAAGATCGAGAAGAAGATCACTGTGGAGAACGGTGGGTCCAACGGTCTCATGGGCGTGTCGCTCGTCAAGGACGACAAAAGCAAGGAAGTGGTCGCAGCATATGCGGGCGACTTGAAGGGCAATCTCTGGCGCTTTGATTTCGCCAGCGGAAACGCGTCCGACTGGAACGTCAGCTTCAAGGGTCAACCCCTGTTCCGAGCCACCGACGCGTCCGGCAATGCACAGCCCATCACCGTCCCGCCCGTGTTCGTCAACCACACCATCAAGGGCCGGGTCGTCCTGTTCGGCAGCGGCAAGCTGATCGACAGCGCGGATGCGGATTCGGCGGCCGTGCAGAGCTACTACGGCGTCTGGGATCCGATCAAGGTCGGGGACTCGGCGCTGAACGAGGTGAGTCCCTTCGACAGCGTGCGGGTGGACCGATCGGCACTTCAACTCAATACGGTGTCGACCGACCCCAAGACCACCAAGAGCGGCGTCTACTACGAGATTTCCACCACGCCGGTGAACTGGGAAACCCAGCTGGGCTGGATGTTCGACCTGCCGTTCTCGCGCCAGCGGGTGATCTATCCGTCCGTCATTCTCGGCATGGACTATGTGCTGCTGAGCACCGTCGTACCTGCCCCTGTAGCGGCAGAGTGTGAATCGACCAACGGCCTGGGCTACAACTACATCCTCAAGGCGCAGGATGGGACCCAGCTCGACGTGCCGATCTTCGACACCGACGGCGATGGCGACGTCGACAGCGACGATGAGATCGCCGCCGGCTACCAGTCTTCGAGCGACGGCCGGGATGCCATCGTCAGCGATCCGGATCGCCCGCTGCAAGGTGGTGACGAATCCGGCGGTCAGGGCCTCATCTGCAACACCGAAAACGTGTGCAAGCGCGTCGACCTGCCGCCGCCGCCCACGCCGCCGTGCCAGAACAACTGCAGTGGAAGCATCAAGGATCGCATCTGGCAGCAGATCCTGAATCCCCCGCACCCATGAAGAGCCAGGAGATCCAGTACATGAGGAACGTCGTGGTGCGTGCGGACCGCCGAGTCAGGCTTGGAGCAGGCGGCTTCACGCTGGTCGAGATGATGATCGTGGTCGCGATCATCGGCATACTGGCGGCCATCGCCTATCCCTCCTATACGGAACAGGTCAGGCGAAGCAAGCGTTCGGAGGCTCAGACGGGCATCCTGGAGGTGTCGCAGTATCTGCAGCGGTACTACATGGCCCAGAACACCTTCACTGGCGCCGACGCCGACACGGTGTTCAAGGATCCCCATTGGGACAGGATCCCACGCGACCTCGGGCGCGCACAGACTTATTCGGTGTCACTGGAGAACATAGCCTCTTCCAATGGACTGTCCTACAAGATTCGTGCAACTCCCGTGGCGGGGGAGGATTCGGATCCCAGATGCGGTTCGCTGACACTCGACGACAAGGGCTACAAGGACAACAGCACGCATAACGTCAGCGAATGCTGGAAATGACCCGACCCTCCTCTGCCGCGACGGCAGAGCGGGTCAGATTTCCTTGATCAGGCGGCTGAACTCGTCCACGTCCTCGAAGCTTCGATACACCGAAGCGAAGCGGACGTACGCCACCTTGTCCAGCCGCTTGAGCTCTCGCATGACGAGTTCGCCAATGCGGGTCGAGGGCACTTCGCGCAGTCCGGTGGCCAGCAGCTTGTCCTGAATGCGCTCAATGGCGGCGTCCACCTGTTCGATGCTGACCTGGCGCTTGCGCAGCGCGAGCGTCATCGAGGCGCGCAATTTCGCCGGGTCGAACTCGACCCGGGCGCCACTGCGCTTGACTATCGCGGGCAGGGAAATCTCGGCCCGCTCATAGGTCGTGAAACGCTTGTCGCACTTGGTGCAGCGCCTTCGCCGCCGCACCACGTCACCCTCGTCAGATTCCCGGGTCTCGACGACCTGGGTTTCGACGTGGGCGCAGTAGGGGCAGCGCATGGCGTGAGCAGCTCAGTGGGACAAGGCCGGATGCGCTGTCAGCGGTAGACCGGGAAGTCCCGCGTGAGTGCAGCCACCTGCTCGCGTACGCGGGCGATGTTGGCTTCGTCGTGCGGCTTGTCCAGCACGTCGGCGATCAGGTTTGCCGTTTGGCGGACCTGCGCTTCCTTGAAGCCGCGCGTCGTCATCGCCGGCGTCCCCAGGCGGATCCCGCTGGTGACCATGGGCTTCTGTGGGTCGTTCGGGATGCCGTTCTTGTTGCAGGTCATGTGGGCCGCGCCCAGGATCGCCTCGGCCTCCTTGCCGGTCAGGCCCTTGGGACGCAGATCGACGAGCATGACGTGGCTCTCGGTGCGGCCGCTGACGATGCGCAGACCGCGCTCGGTCAGGGTGTCGGCGAGCACCTTGGCATTGGCCACCACTTGCTGCTGGTAGACCTTGAACTCGGGCTGCAGCGCCTCCTTGAAGGCGACGGCCTTGCCGGCGATCACATGCATCAGCGGGCCGCCCTGGATGCCGGGGAAGATCGCCGAGTTGATCTTCTTGGCGATGGCTTCGTCGTTCATGAGCACGATGCCGCCGCGCGGGCCGCGCAGGCTCTTGTGGGTGGTGGAGGTCACCACGTCGGCATGCGGAACCGGGTTGGGATAGACGCCGGCCGCGATGAGGCCGGCGTAGTGCGCCATGTCGACCATGAAATACGCGCCGATGGCCTTGGCCACGCGGGCGAAGCGCTCGAAGTCGATGTGCAGGCTGTAGGCCGAGGCCCCCGCGATGATCAGCTTGGGTTTGTGCTGGTGGGCCAGGCGTTCCATCGCCTCGTAGTCGATGGCCTCGTTGGCGTCGAGTCCGTAGCTCACTACCTTGAACCACTTGCCGCTCATGTTGAGCGCCATGCCGTGGGTGAGGTGGCCCCCTTCGGCCAGGCTCATGCCCATGATGGTGTCGCCGGGCTGCAGCAGCCCGAAGAAGACCGATTGATTGGCCTGCGAGCCGGAGTTGGCCTGCACGTTCGCGTACTGGGCGCCGAAGAGCTCCTTCAGCCGGTCGATGGCCAGCTGTTCGACGACGTCAACATACTCGCACCCGCCGTAGTAGCGCTTGCCCGGGTAGCCTTCCGCGTACTTGTTCGTCAGCTGCGAACCCTGCGCGGCCATCACGGCGGGCGAGGTGTAATTTTCCGACGCGATGAGCTCGATGTGCTCTTCCTGGCGGCGGTTTTCGGCCTGGATGGCAGTCCAGAGGTCGGGGTCGACGTTGGCGATCGTCGATTGCGAGCGGTCGAACATGGAACGGTTCCTTCAGATGGGGCGGTTGCACCCACGCGGCCCGCGACCCCTTTTCTTCGGGGTATCACGGTCGGCAGGCTGCCCAGGCGAACGGCTGATCAGGCAGTGTCGGTCCCTGCCTTCGCGCTTCCCGGTGGTGATCCACCTCGCGGCTGCCCCGGCCTTGCGGCGGGCGGCGGCCCTATCGCCAGTTGCGCGTGTCCCTAGTGTATCCCGCGTGCACGATTGAACGCGCCAGGCCGTGGGGCTTCAGCGGGCCAGGGCGACCTGTTCCGGCACGGAGGGGCGGGCGTCCGCGCTCGGAGGCACGGCAGCCTCCGCCGGTGGCACAGGCGCGGAGGCCGCGCTCGGTGCCGTGGCGGCCACTGAGGCGGTCGGCAGCGTCACCGTCACCGACACCTGCTGCCCGGCAGCGACCCGGGTCAGGTGGTGTTGCTCGGCCAGGACGCGCGCGGCATAGCCACCGTCGTCTTCGGCATTGCCGCTGCCGACATAGAACTTCAGTCCCGCTTCCAGGCCGCCGGCGCGGGCGATGCACTCCTTGAGCACTTGCACGCCCACGCGCAGGTTCGTCACCGGGTCGAACGCAGCCAGCTTGCCGCCGAAGACCTCGTACTTGTCGTTGTGCACCCGCGTCATGACCTGCATCAGGCCCTGCGCGCCGACCGGGCTCTGGGCGAACGGATTGAAGCTGGACTCGATGGCCACGATCGCCAGGATCAGCGTCGGGTCGAGTCGGGCGCGCTGACCGACTTGCCAGGCCTCCTGCACCAGGCGCGCCACCGGCTCGGGTGCGACGCGGTAGCGGCGCGACAGCCAGCTCGCGACGGCCGCCTGCTGCCGGTTCAGGGCCGCCGGGTCGGTGGCCAGGGCGCGGGCGAGCGCGGCGCTGTCCGCGTCGTCCGGGCCGGCGACGTAGCCGGCCTCTTCCGCTCGGGCGGTGTGCCGCTGCTGCAGCCAGTCGAAAGCCTGCTGCTCGACGCTTTCGCGCAGGTCGGCGCGGCCGGCGGCGAAGATGATCAGGGCCACGACGAGCAAGCCCACCAGGGCCAGCATGTTGTGGCTGACATCGAGCAGACCATTGCCGACGTCGCGCAGGAAGATGCTGCTCGATCGTTGGGCGGCCTGGGCCATGCGCAGCCACCATCGGGGCTCGGTCATGTCCATCCTTCCTCTGTGCACCGCCCGCAGGTTCGGCTGGCCGCGACGGGCCTGCCAGCTGCCAGGGGCTGGTGATAATCGGCTGCCACCTCGCAAAGGCGTGCTGCAAAGTGCAGACGCGCCGGCGGCAGAGCGGGGTGCTTACCCTCTCTTGGCGCCCAACGTTGGCGCGGGTAAACCCTTGTAGCGGTTGTTGCGGCGGATTTTGGAAGCTGGGAAATAACCAGTCAAGGATAAGAGGCTGCCTTCTAATTACTTTATTGTATGAAATATCGCGACTTGCGGGGCTTCGTGGAGGGCCTCGAGGGCTGCGGCGAGCTGCGCCGCGTGGCTGCGCCGGTGTCGCCGCAGCTCGAGATGACGGCCCTGGCGGACCGAGTTCTGCGAGCCGGGGGGCCGGCGCTGCTGCTGACCAACGTGCCGGGCTTCGAAATGCCTGCGCTGGTCAACCTGTTCGGAACCCCCAGGCGGGTGGCCTTGGGCATGGGCGCGGACGATGTCGCCGAATTGCGGGACGTCGGCCGGTTGTTGGCCGCGCTGAAAGAGCCCGATCCCCCGACCTCCCTGCGCGAGGCGGGCAAGCTGTGGGACATGGCCAAGGCGGTGTGGGACATGAAGCCCGCCCGGGTCGGATCGCCGGTTTGCCAGGAGGTGGTGATCGAGGAGCCGGAGATCAACTTGGCGCGCCTGCCCATCCAGCTTTGCTGGCCGGGCGACGCTGCGCCCCTGATCACCTGGGGTCTGGTCATCACGCGCGGTCCGCGCGGCGTGCCGCGCCCCAGGCTGAGACAGAACCTCGGCATCTACCGCCAGCAGGTCATAGGCCGGCGGCAGGTCATCATGCGGTGGCTGGCGCATCGCGGCGGCGCGCTGGATTTTCGCGACTTCGCGCGCGTGAACCCGGGCCGGCCCTTTCCCATTGCCGTTGCCTTGGGGGCCGATCCCGCCACCACGCTGGGGGCCGTCACGCCGGTGCCGGACACCTTGTCGGAGTACCAGTTCGCAGGACTGTTGCGGGGCGGAAGGACCGAGGTGGCCGACAGCTCGGTGGGCGAGGGCGACCTGAAGCTGCAGGTGCCGGCCCGCGCCGAGATCGTGCTCGAGGGGCACATCCCGCCAGCACCAGCCGGCTATGAGGGCCGAAGCGAGGCTGGCGTGCCCCTGCGCGAAGTCAACGGGTACCTGCATGCACTCGAAGGCCCGTACGGCGACCACACGGGCTACTACAACGAGCAGGACTGGTTTCCGGTCTTCGAGCTGTCGCGGCTGACCCACCGGCGCGACCCGATCTACCACTCCACCTACACGGGCAAGCCGCCTGACGAGCCGGCCATCCTGGGCGTGGCGCTGAACGAGGTGTTCGTGCCCATCCTGCAGAAGCAGTTTCCGGAGATTGTCGACTTCTACCTGCCTCCCGAGGGCTGCAGCTACCGGATGGCCGTGATCTCGATCCGCAAGAGCTACGCCGGGCATGCCAAGCGTCTGATGTTCGGCCTGTGGAGCTTCCTGCGACAGTTCATGTACACCAAGTTCATCGTCGTCACGGACGACGACGTGGACATTCGCGACTGGAAGGAAGTGGTCTGGGCCATCACCACCCGCATGGACCCGGTTCGCGACACCACGCTGGTCAGCGATACGCCGATCGACTATCTCGATTTCGCGTCGCCGGTCAGCGGCCTGGGTGGCAAGATGGGGCTGGACGCGACGAACAAATGGCCGGGCGAGACCCAGCGGGAATGGGGCCGTCCGATCGTCATGGACCCGGACGCCAAGCGCCGGATGGACCGGCTCGCCGACGACCTGCTGCGCTGACCGGATCGGTCATACAGGCCCACTGGATGGGCATGTAAAGATGCTTGCCGCATCCCAGGGGCTGTCGCAAACTGGATTTGCCTTTCGAGGCAAACACCCGTAAGCGCAATTCCAGCGCCTACGGAGCCCTGGCCGAATTTCGTGCCGGAGCTCCACTGAGTGGCATCGCTACTCACAGGCCCCCCGTCCGCAAGGGCGGGGGGCTTCGTCGTTTCTGGCGGGGCCCGAGGGCGTGGTCCCCGTGCCGATTGAAACAAGCCCTGGAGCCGAGGTCGTCACAATCTCGGTCCACCCATTCGGGCCGTGGCCTCGTTGGCATCCTCATGCGATTGGAATTTCTCGCGCGCCGTCGGCGCGCCCTGGTGGCATTGGCCGTGGGCCTGGTGCTCCCTGTGCTGCTGTCATGGCTGGTGCTGCCATGGTGCTTGCGCGGATTTGCCGAGGCACGCGCGTCCGCGCAATTGGGACGGCAGGTCACCATCCAGGGCCTGCGGATCAACCCTTTGCGCCTCAGCTTGGGCATGGATGGCGTGACCATCGCGGGTCCTGCCGGTGACGCCAATCCACAGCTCAAGCTGGCCCACGCCGACATCAACGCGGACCTGCGCAGCCTCTGGCGACGGGCGCCCGTCATCGAGGCAGTCGAACTCCAGGGCCTGGACGTCCGACTCGCCCGCGTGGCCGACGGCCGGTATGACTTCGACGACGTCATGGCGCGCCTGCGCCCCGCCGAGCCTGCGGCCCACGCCGAGCCGGCGCGCTTTGCTCTGTACAACCTCCGCCTGTCGGACGGCAGCATCCGTTTCGATGACCGGCCGAAGGGACGGGTCCACGAAGTGCGTGCGATCCAGCTCGGCCTGCCGTTTCTCTCCAACCTCGAAGATGCAGTGGACGTCAAGGTGGAGCCCCAGCTGGCCTTCGAGCTGGACGGCGCCGCCTTCGACACCGGCGCTCAAGCCAAGCCGTTTGCGCGCGATCGAGAAGGCACGGTGACGCTGAAGACGGGCGACATCGACGTCGCCGCCTGGTTGCCCTACCTGCCGGCGGACCTGCCCGTGCGGCCGGTGGCCGGACAGGTGGCCGTGGACCTCAGCGTGCAATTCTGGATGCCGCCGGACGTGGCGCCGAAGGTGAGCGTCAAGGGTGAGCTGCGTGCCAAGGGCGTGCGCGTCGCCGATGCCGCGGGGACGACCTGGGCAGAGTTCAAGGCCTTGTCGCTGCAACTGGCCGATGCCGAGCCGCTCATGCGACGCGCCAGGCTGGGCACGGTGACCGTCGATGGGCTGGATGTGCTCGCGCGGCGCGACGAAGCCGGGCGAGTGAACTGGATGCAGGCCATGGCGCCGGGGCAGCCCGCCCCATCAGCCGAACCGCCCCCGACTTCGGCGGCTCAGCCATGGCAATTCGGCCTGGCACGACTGAGCTTGCGCGACAGCCGACTTCGGTGGCAGGACGAGGCAGTCCGGCCAGCCAGCCGGCTCGCGATGGAGAGCTTGCAACTGGAACTGCAGGCACTTCAATGGCCAACGGACGAGAGCACCTTGGCACGGCTGAAGGCACAGGCTTCGCTGTCATCGGGCGAGCAAGCCTCGCGGACCGTTGCCGCGCCCACCTGGCAGGCGACCGGCGAATGGAACGGCGCCGGCGGCCGCCTGCAGCTGCAGGGCAGCGATTGGCCGCTGGGATGGGCCGCGCCGTATGTGGCTTCGAGGCTCAGGTCCCGCATCGACGGCCGCCTCGGCTTTGATCTGACCGCCTTGTGGCAAGGCGCTCCAGGCGCCGCCACGCCGACCCTGCAGCTGGCCTCCCTGCAGGTGGACGACTTCCAGGCCGCCGAGCCCGGAGACCGGCGGCCCGCCGTAGGCTGGAAGCAGCTGCGCCTGGCGGACGTGACGCTCGATTTCGACAAGCGCGGCATGTCGCTTGGCGAGCTGGCTTGGCAACAGCCCACCGTGCGAGCTCGTCGAGATGCCGCCGGTCGAATCGATCTGGCGCAATGGTGGAAGAACTCAGAGGCTGCCGAGACGCCGTCGTCTGGCGCTGCGGCCGGGGGCGATACCCCCTGGCACGTGCAGCTCAAGCGGGCATCGGTGGCGGGCGGGCGTGTGGCCTGGCTGGACGAGGCGGCGGGCGAGGCGGGCCCGGCCGCGCTGGAGCTGCAGGCTCTGGCGCTGGATCTGCGAGACCTGGGCTGGCCCGCGGCGGCCGGCGCCCAGGCGCTTCTTCAGGGCAGCGCCCAGGTTACCTCCGGCGGGCAGTCCAGTCCGGGGCGCCTGAGCTGGAAAGGCGAACTGGGCCAGTCGCCTTGGTCCTGGCGGGGCAGTGCCCGCATCGAGCGCTTTCCTGCGCATGCCGTAGCCTCCTACGCTGGTGCGCTGCCCGTGGTGATCGCCCGCGCTGAAGTGGGATGGACCGGGCAGGTCGCGGCCCGTGCCGAGCCGGCGGGCCTGCGCCTGGCCCTGCAGGGCGACGCGCGCGTGGGTGACCTGAGCCTTTACCCCCGCGCCGGCGCCCAGGGGCCCCGCAGCGGCGAGGAGTTGCTGAGCTGGCAGCTCCTGGAGCTGCCCAAGCTGAAGGTGGACCTCGTGCCCGGCGGGGCGCCGAAGGTCGAGATGGGCGAAGGCCGCCTGAATGATTTCTACGCTCGGCTGGCGGTCGACGAGAGCGGCCACTTCAACCTCGCCGACCTGAACAGCCCGTCGCCTGCCGCTGGGGTGCCGGCGCTGCCAGGGCCCGCCGCCTCGGCGGCCACGGCCGCGTCGGCCCCGCTCGCCGGCGCGCCCGCCCTCGAGCTTTCGGTGGGCGGTCTGCAGCTGGCCAACGGCCGGGTCGACTTCAGCGACCACTTCGTCAAGCCGAACTACAGCGCGGCCTTGTCCGACCTGAGCGGCCGGCTCGGCGCCTTCCGCACCGGCACTCGGGAGATGGCACCGCTGGAGCTGCGCGGCAAAGTCGCCGGCACGGCCCAGCTCGAAGTGCGTGGCGCCCTCAACCCGACTGCCAAGCCGCTGGCGCTGGATGTGCAGGCCAAGGCGACGGAACTCGAGCTCGCGCCCCTGTCTCCCTATGCAGGCAAGTACGCCGGCTATGCGATCGAGCGGGGAAAGCTGTCGATGGATGTCAGCTACCGCATCGATCCGGACGGCCACCTCGACGCGAAGAACCAGATCGTGCTGAACCAGCTCACCTTCGGCGACCGAATCGACAGCCCGGAGGCCACCAAGTTGCCTGTGCTGTTGGCCGTGGCCCTGCTGAAGGACCGCAACGGCGTGATCGATCTCAACCTGCCGATCGGCGGCTCGCTGAACGATCCGGACTTCAGCATCGGCAGCGTGGTGCTCAAGCTGATCGGCAATCTGCTGACGAAAGCCATCACGTCGCCTTTCGCGCTGCTGACCGGCGGGGATGCCGAGGACCTGAGCCAGGTCGAGTTCGTGCCCGGCACGTCGAGACTGGCGCCGTCGGCTTCGGCCGTCCTCGACAAGGTCGCGCGATCCCTGGCCGACCGCCCTGGCCTGCAGATGACGGTGACGGGCGCCGCCGACCCGCTGACCGAGCGGGATGCGATGCAGGGGGCCTGGCTCGACGAAAGGCTCTCATTGGAGCGACGCAAGGACCAGCTGCGTGCCGACGCCGCGGCCTCCGCCCCGGCGGGCGTGCCGACCGCCGATGAGCGCGTCCGCCTGGTCCGTCGCCTGTATGCAGACACCAAGCTCCCCGGCAAGCCGCGCAACGTGCTGGGCCTGGCCAAGGACATCCCGCCGGCCGAGATGGAGGCCCTGCTTCGGGCGTCTTATGTCGTCAGCACCGACAATGCCCGCGAGCTGGCCCTGCAGCGCGGCCTCGCGGTGCGCGACGCCCTGATTGCCAAGGGCCTTCCCAGCGAGCGCCTGTTCCTGGCTGCGCCCAGGCTGCGGGCCTCGGGCGAAGACGAGGCGCACTGGACGCCGCGGGTCCAGCTCAGTCTCGCCACGCCTTGAGGAGCCATGCCATGGAAGACCCGCGCCCGACACAGACGATCACCCTTGCCGGAGGCTGCTTCTGGTGCCTGGAGGCCGTCTACGAGCAGGTCAGAGGCGTGCTGGCGGTCGAATCCGGCTACAGCAACGGCGAGGCGCTTGCCCCGAGCTACGACGAGGTGTGCGGTGGCACCACGGGCCACGCCGAGGTGGTGAGGATCGAGTTCGATCCAGCGGCGGTCAGCCTGCGAGAACTGCTGGAGGTGTTCTTCACCATCCACGACCCCACCACCCGCAACCGCCAGGGCAACGACGTGGGCACGCAGTACCGCTCGGGGATCTACACCCATGACGAGGCACAGGCGGCCGTCGCGCGCGAAGTGCTGGCGGAAGTGAACGAGGCCACCGGCGGCCGGGCGGTCACCGAGCTGGAGCCGCTGCGCAACTACTGGCGGGCCGAGGACTACCACCAGCACTACTTCGTCAAGCACCCCGGCCAGGGGTATTGCGCCTTCGTGGTGGCCCCGAAGGTGGAAAAGTTCCGCCACAGTTTTGCCAGGCTGATGAAGGGTTAGCCCCTTCGACGGGCCAGCCGGCGGATCAGGGGGCGAGCCGCTCGCGTATCCACTGGCCTTCGACGTGCCGGTAGCTCAGCCGGTCGTGCAGGCGTGACTTGCGGCCCTGCCAGAATTCCCAGCGGTCCGGCCGCAGGCGATAGCCTCCCCAGTGGGGTGGGCGGGGTGGATTCAGACCGTGTTGCGCCGCCGCCTTGGCCGCGTTGGCCACGAGCACGGCGCGAGAGGCAATGGCCTGGCTTTGCGGGGATGCCCATGCCCCCAGCCGGGAGTCGAGCGGGCGCGAGCGGAAGTAGGCATCCGATTCCTCCTCGCTGACTTTCTCGACCGTGCCTTCGATGCGCACCACTCGTTCGAGTTCGACCCAGTGGAACTGCAGCGCGGCATGGGGGTTGCCCGCGAGCTCGCGGCCCTTGCGGCTTTCGTAGTTCGTGTACCAGACGATGCCGCTCGCATCGAAGCCCTTGATGAGCACGATCCGGGTCGAAGGCCTGCCGTCGGGGCCGACCGTCGCCAGCGTCATCGCGTTGGGCTCGGGGACTTTGGCGGCCATGGCCTGATCCAGCCAGTCCGAAAACTGGCGCCAGGGTTCGCCGGCCGAGCTTGATTCGTCCAGCTCTGCCCGCTCGTAGCTTTTTCTCAACGAGGCCAGGTCATCCATGGCAGGCAGTGTAGGGGCTAGGCCTTAGGTGATCGTCCCACTGGAACCGAGGGCTCATCGATCCCATCCTAGCCGCATCATTCACGACAAGCTGTGTTGGGCGGGGCGCCCAAGCCCCGAGGGAACGGTCCAGTACACCATGAAGACGCCACCGACCATCATCGTGCTCGGCGCGGGGCGCGGCACCCGCTACACCGGGCCTCGCCACAAGCTCGCCGAGTCCCTGGGCGCCGAGAGCGTGCTCAAGCGGACGGTGAGCAACGCGCTGGCCAGCGGGCTGCCGGTGCTGGTCGTCACCACGCCTGCCTTCGCCGCCGAAGTCGCTGACCTGGTGGCACGGCGAGACATCGTGGTGCTCGGCGAAGCCGACGGCCTGCCCTTGGGGGGCATGGGGGACTCGATCGCCGCGGGGGTCGCCGCGCGGCCCGGCGCGGGCGGCTGGCTGGTCATGCCGGCCGACATGCCGCTGGCCCGGCCGACGTCGATGGCAGCGGTCGCCGCCGCGCTCGCATCGCATCCGCTGGCGTATGCGCAATACCGCGGGCGGCGCGGGCATCCGGTCGGATTCGGGGCCGAGCTCTTTTCCGAGCTCGTGCGCTTGAGCGGCGACGAAGGCGCACGCCGCATCCTGGCCCGTTATCCGGGGCACGCGGTGGAACTCGACGACGCCGGTGTGCTGCTCGACATGGACACCGAGGCCGATCTGGCCAGCCTGCGAGCGCACGTCGCTGCCGAGGACGTTGCCTCCGCGGTCAGGCGCTGAGGGCGCTGCGGCGCCCTCAGTCGCCGGCCAATCGCATCAGGCGCTCCACTTCGCGATCGCGGATGCCGCGTCGGCGCAGTTCCAGGGCGGTTTCACGCAGGTAGTCGAGCGTGCTGCCATAGCGGCCGCGGGCGTGCGCCAGGATGTGACGCATCTGCGCGTCCGCCAGGCGGCCGGTATGGCCCGGGCTGCTGCGGTGCAGGGTGAAGGCCAGGGCCTGCACGGGGCCCCTCGAGGTCCGGCAGGACAGCCAGCGCGGGTCGTACACGCCGGTCGGCATCTCCCTCAGCCATAGCAGACGCAACTCGGCCTCTGCACGTTCGGCCGGCACTCGGAACACAGCGCCATGGCACGAGCCGCCGGCCATGAGCGCAAACACCAGCCCCGGCTGGACCGGCGTGCCGCGGTTGACGCGGGATCGCATGCGAAATGCCCTGTGCCAGCCATGAACCTGCGCCGGCCACTCTGCGTCTATCTCGAACTCGCGTCGCCACAGCAGCGACCCGTAGCCGAAGATCCACAAGGGTTCCCGGCCGCCCCATTCGTGCAGCGTGCGTTCGAGCAGCGGGGCCGGATCGCGCAAGGTGAGCAGTTCATGCTCCATGACGGAAATCTAGCTCAGCCGGCACAGGCTTTGCCGTTCTTGGTTTGACGCTGTAACCAAGTTACCTAATAATCGACCGCTGAGTTACATCGCGAGCCACGCCCCATGAAATCCATTCATCCCGTCCTGGCCGACGTCACTTCCCGCATCCGTGAACGCAGCGCGCCGGGTCGCCAGGCGTACCTGGCGCGAGTCGAGGCGTTGCGCCAGAGGCCCCGCGGCGCCGAGCGCATGGGCTGCGCGAACGTCGCCCACGCCTTTGCCGCCTTGCCGGGTGAAGACAAGCTTCGCATCGTTGCCCAGAAGGCGCCCAACATCGGGATCGTGACCGCCTACAACGACATGCTGTCGGCCCACCAGCCGTACGAAGGCTATCCCGGGCAGATCCGTGCGACGGCCCACCGGCTGGGCGCCACGGCACAGGTGGCCGGCGGCGTCCCAGCGATGTGTGATGGCGTGACCCAAGGCTATCCCGGCATGGAGCTCAGCCTGTTCTCGCGCGACACCATCGCGATGGGCACGGCGATCGCGCTGAGCCACGATGTCTTCGACGCGGCACTGCTGCTGGGCATCTGCGACAAGATCGTGCCGGGGCTGTTGATCGGCGCGCTGCATTTCGGTCATCTTCCCTGCGTGTTCGTGCCGGCCGGGCCGATGGGCTCGGGCTTGTCCAACAGCGACAAGGCCAAGGTGCGCGAGCAGGCTGCGCAAGGCCTGGTGGGGCGCGAAGAACTCCTCAAGGCCGAGCAGGCGGCCTACCACTCGGCAGGCACGTGCACTTTCTACGGCACGGCCAACTCCAACCAGATGCTGTTGGAGGCCATGGGCTTGCACGTGCCGGGCGCTGCCTTCATCCACCCGCACGATCCTCTTCGCACGGCCCTGACGGACGAGGCGGTGAGCACCGTGCTGAGCCTGCGCCAGGGCCAGCGCGACCTGCCCATCGGGCACCTGGTCGATGAGCGCAGCATCGTCAACGCCATGGTGGCCCTGCTGGCCACCGGCGGCTCGACCAACCACCTCATCCATTGGGTGGCCGTGGCACGTGCCGCAGGCATCCTCATCGACTGGAACGACTTCTCCGACCTGTCTGGCGTGGTGCCGTTGCTGGCCCGGGTGTATCCCAACGGCAGCGCCGACGTGAACCAGTTCCAGGCGGCCGGTGGTCCTGGATTCGTGCTGCGAGAGCTGATGCGCGCGGGGCTGATGCATGCAGATGCGCAGGCCGTGGCCGAAGGCGGTATCGCCCGCCATGCCGAGTTGCCTGCGCTGGACGGGGGCCGCGTGCGCTGGCATGCCCTGCCGGATCAGAGCGGCGATTCCAGCGTGGTGCGTACGGCGGACGATCCTTTCTCGGCCACGGGCGGCCTGGCCTTGCTGCAGGGCAATCTCGGCCGGGCGGTGATCAAGGTGTCGGCCGTGCCGGACGATCGCCACGTCATCGAGGCCCCGGCCCGGGTCTTCGACAGCCAGGAGGGCTTGCATGCCGCGTTCAAGGCGGGCGAGTTGGAGCGCGACGTCATCGTCGTCGTGCGGTTCCAGGGGCCCAAGGCCAATGGGATGCCCGAGCTGCACAAGTTGACCCCGCCCCTGGCGGTGCTGCAGGGCAGGGGCCATCGCGTGGCGCTGGTCACCGATGGGCGCATGAGCGGCGCCTCGGGCAAGGTGCCGGCCGCGATTCACCTCAGCCCCGAAGCGCTTGCCGGCGGCCCTCTGGCCAAGGTGCGCGATGGCGACATCATCCGGCTCGATGCGAAGGCCGGAACGCTGGCGGTCCTGCTGCCAGATGATGAATGGGCTGCCCGTCCGTTGGCCGCGCGTACGGAGGAGATGGCCGACGAGGCTGGGCACGGCCTGGGCCGCGAGCTCTTTGGCGGCATGCGCCGCAACGTCGCCAGCGCCGAAGAAGGCGCTTGCACGTGGCTTTGAGTTTCTTGTTTCGACATGCCTATGAACACGCTTGAACTGGCTTCCCACGGACCGGTGATTCCGGTGATCGTGATCGACCGTCTGGAAGATGCGGTGCCTCTGGCACGCGCGCTCGTCGACGGCGGGGTGAAGGTGCTGGAGGTGACGTTGCGCACCCCGGTGGCATTGCGCGCCATCGAGGCGATGGCGCGCGAGGTGCCTGGCGCCATCGTCGGCGCGGGCACGATCCGCAGCGCTGCGGATGCCCGCGCGGCGCGGCAGGCGGGTGCGGTGTTCGGCGTCAGCCCAGGCTACACGGCCGAGGTTGGTGCCGCTTGCCGCGAGGTGGGGCTGCCGTTGCTGCCGGGCGTGGCCACGGCCAGCGAAGTGATGGCCGCGCAGGCTGACGGCCTGTCCTTCCTGAAGTTCTTCCCCGCCACCGCCGCCGGCGGCATCCCCATGCTCAAGGCCCTGGCCGGGCCGTTTCCCGACGTCGCCTTCTGCCCGACCGGGGGCATCACGCTGCAGACCGCGCCCGAGTTCCTCGGGCTGCCGAACGTCAAGGTGTGCGGCGGCTCCTGGCTCACACCGGCCGATGCGGTGAACAGCCGCGACTGGGGACGCATCACCCGGCTGGCCGCCGAGGCCGCTGCATTGCCTCGTTAGGCCGGTGCCGCCGGGGGTGGCGGAGCGATGGGAACGGTGTAGTTCAAGGCCATCCGCCCGCCGTCCACGTGCACGATCTCGCCCGTCATGTAGCGGGCCGCGTCGCTCAGCAGGAAGGCCACCACGTCGGCCACTTCCTCAGGCTCGCCCAGCCGCTTCATCGGCGTTCGGCCGAGGATTCTCAAGCGCGCGTCTTCGCTGGTGAGCACCGCTTCTCGAGCGAGTTCGGTCGCGATGGTGCCCGGGGCGGCGGCGTTCACGCGGATGCCGTGATCCGCCAGGGCCAGCGCCATCGCCCGGGTGAGCTGGTTGATGCCGCCCTTGCTGGCGTTGTAGCTGGCGATGCTGGCGATGGCCATCGAGCCATTGACCGAAGACATGTTGACTATGGAGCCGCCGCCGCCTTGCGCCACCATCTGGCGCGCGACGGCCTGGCCGACCAGGAAGGCGCCCTTGAGGTTCACGTCCAGCACGGCGTCCCAGTCTTGCTCCGTGATGTCGAGAAAATCGGCGGCGCGGAAGATGCCCGCGTTGTTGACCAGGCCGTCGACGCGCCCGAAGGCGAGTGCGGTCGCGGCCAGGGCGGCATCCACGTCGGCTTTGCGAGCGACGTTGCAAGGCATCGCCTGCACCTGGGCGCCGCCTGCGCGCAGGCGCTCGGCCAGCGACTGCGCCACCGCCAGGTTCACGTCCCACAGCGCGACCCGTGCTCCCTCGCCAGCCAGCCTGGCGCTGCAGGCCGCGCCTATGCCTTGCGCGGCTCCAGTGACGATGAACGTGCGGTCGCGAAGGCCGAAGTTCGGGCCCGGGCCGCTCGAGCTCAAGTGAGTGGAAATCGACATGGAAGGTCGCCGGCTTCGCGGGCCCCGGTTGGCTGAGGGGCGGCCAGTTTAGCCACCTGCCGTACGTCGCCTTCGGTCGTCAGCTTCGTTCGCGATCGAGCCAGACGCCCATGCCTTGGGCGTTGAGCTCGATGTCGATGGCCAGCCACTCCAGGATCTGCCCGTCGGTCAGTGTGCAGCCGTGGGCACGAAGGCTCTTCAGGTACAGCGCGCCCAGGGCATCACGCAAGGCCTGGTGGCGCTGCGGATGGTCACGCAGGGCGTGGCCCAGGGTGACCACCTCGTCCAGCAGGGCCATCTGGCTTTGGCCGAGCGACTGGACGTGGCCGAGCCGCCCGAAGTGGGTCAGGTAGACCGCCTCGGGCTCACGCGCCAGCAGGCGCAGCACCGACGATCGCAATGCCTGCGGCTGGAACTGCACGGGTGTGGAGGTCGGAAAGATCCACGGCTCGCCCGCGGCGTTGTCCAGCTCGCGGTACGACAGTCCGAAGGTGTCACCCGTGAACCAGCCTCGCGAGACCGGATCCCAGATGCAGTGGTGGTGCAGGGCGTGGCCCGGCGTGAAGATGAGTTCCAGCTGCCGGTCGCCCAGGCGGGCGGCCATGCCGTCTTCGCTGACCTGGACTCGCTCTGCCGGCACGCCCATGAGCTGGCCGTAGGAGCGGTCCATCTCCTCCTGTCCGTAGACGGCCAGGGCGCCCTGGTACAGGGCGCTGGGGTCGATCATGTGGCGTGCGCCACGCGGATGAACCAGCAGCTGCGCGCGCGGAAGGGCGTGCATCAGCGGGCCCACGCCGCCCGCGTGATCCAGGTGGACATGGGTCGGGATGACCCAATCCACGTCGTCCACGGCGAGGCCCAGCGCCCCGAGCGCGCCCAGCAACCGGGGCAGGGCGTGGCGGGTGCCGGTGTCGATGAAGGCGGCGCGGCCCTCATCGACGATCAGGTAGGCCGCGTCGAAGCGAGGGCGCTGGAAGCCGGTGTCGATGGCGTGAACGCCATGTCCCAGTGGGATCAGCCAGTCGCCGTCTTGCATGGACGATGCGCTCGCGCTAGCCGGCCAGCGCCGCGTACAGCCGGCCGAGGTCGGCCGCGCCGTCGTTGCCCTGTACGCTGCGCAGCGTGCGCTGCCCTTGCGCCTTGGTCTTCGGGTTCTGCACCTGGGCCTGGCCCAGTCGCAGTTTGGCCTCGTCCGGTCGCTTCAGCCCACCCTTGGCGATGCCCTGCTCGATGAGTTGCGCACCCTGTTCAGCCTTGCCCATGCTGGCGAGCAAGGTGCCCGCCTGGACGAGTTCATTGCCGTCCTTGGCGGCGGCAGCCGCAGCAACATCCTTGTCGATGCTCGCTCGTACTTCGGCATCCTGCTTGTTGGCCAGGTCGCGCAGTCGCTTGTGGCGCTCGGCCTCCGGGCCGGTGCCCAACGCGCCGGCGGCGAAGCCCTTGTCGACGATGGCCTTGCCCTCGGCGGCGTAGCCGCTCTGCAGGGCGAGCTGGGCCATCTCCATGAACTCTTCGGTCTTGGTCAGGTTGCCGGTGGCCAGTTTCAGGCGCAGCACATCGAGCGCGAAGCGATCGGAGAAGCCCGGCTTGCGCGGCAGTCGGCCGAGCAGGGCGGCCCAGTAGTCCTTCTTGGGGTAGTAGGCGACGAGCTTCTCGAGCGTGGCGGCCTGCGCTGCCGTGGCGTTCAGGTGCTGCTGAGCGTCGGCCAGGCGCAGCAGGTCGCCTTCGTCGGGTCGGCGTCCGCCTTGCTCTGCGGCCTGGACCGCGGCCGCCGCGTCCTTGGCAATGGCGCTGTAGTCGCCGCTCTGGGCCTGCAGGTAACTTTGCAGCTGCTTGATCTGCGAGCCGCTGGCGCCGGCGGCCAGCGCCTTGTTGAGCCACTGGCTGGCGCGTGCGTTGTCGCGCATCTGGGAGTAGATGAAAGCCAGCGACTCGGCGACCTGGGCCTGCTCCGATCCACTGAGCTTGCCGGTGTTGTAGACCGCTTCGAACGCCTGCGCGGCCGTGGCGTTGTCGCCGGCGCGCTGCGCGGCAGAGCCTCGCATGCGATCGATCATCAGTTGCTCGCCGGCCGTCTTGCCGCCGACGGCATCGGCCTCGCGCACCTTGGCCAGGGCTTCCTTGGCCTTGCCGGCTCGCAGCAGTTCCGAGGCCTGCTGCAGCGGCTTGCCGACCTCGGGCCGCACGCTCTGGGCTTGGGCGGCGCTCAGGCCGCCGGCGGCCACCAGGGCCAGGGTGAGGGCGCGCAGGTTCTTCATGGTTGGAGTTCCAAAGGGAAGTTTGTGCCTGTCAGAAACGCAAACGGGGACCGAACCGCTGACGGCCGATCCCCGGCAGGATAGCGAGTCCGATCTAGTTCATGAACTGTTCGTTCCCGACGATGCCGATCTTGGTGACGCCCAGTCGCTGGGCTTCGGCCATGACCATCGCGACGTACTTGTAGGTCACCAGCTTGTTCGGCCGCAGGTGGACCTCGGGCTGGTCCGGCTGCTGCGCGATGCGGTACAGGCGGGCCTGCAGGTCACCGCGCGTGGGCACCAGCTCGTGGTTCCAGGCGATGGTGCCGTCGAAGTCGACGTCGATCTCGATCACCGTGGGCGGGGTGGGCGGCGGGGCGGACGGGGCCGTGGGCATGTTCATCTTCACCGCGTGCGTCTGCACGGGGATGGTGATGATGAACATGATCAGCAGGACGAGCATCACGTCGATCAACGGCGTGGTGTTCATCTCCACCATCATGTCGTCTTCGCCAGCGGAGCCAACGCTCATTGCCATGATTGGTCTCCTCTTTCAGTGTTTCGGCGGCGGCTCGGTGATGAAGCCGACCTTGGCGATGCCCGCACGCTGGCATGCCACGATCAGACGACCGACCGACTCGTAGCGGACGTTCTCGTCGCCGCGGATGTGCACCTCGGGTTGCGGCTCCTTGACCGCTTCCTTCTTCAGCGCCTCGACCAGGGCTTCGTTGTCCGGCATGCGCTTGGTGTTCCAGTAGACGTCTCCGTCCTTGGACACGGCCAGCAGGATGTTCTCCGGCTTGGTCTGCGTCGGGACGTTGATCTCCTTGGGCAGGGTGAGCTGCACCGACTGGGTCACCACCGGGATGGTGATCAGGAAGATGATCAGCAGCACCAGCATCACGTCCACCAGGGGCGTGGTGTTGATGCTGGAGTTCATCCGCTCTTCTTCGTCGCCGTCAGGCGAGCCTACGCTCATGGCCATCTGGTAATTCCTTCGCTCGTTCGCAAGAGGGCGGTGGGCCCGGCCGCCACCATCCAGCGGCGACCCGGTCCGCCGAGATCACTTCTTGCCGGCCAGCAGCACGTTGTGCAGGTCGCCCGAGAACGCGCGCACACGCTCCATCGCGGTCTTGTTGCGGCGGATCAGCCAGTTGTAGCCCATCACCGCGGGCACGGCCACCGCCAGACCGAAGGCGGTCATGATCAGCGCCTCGCCCACCGGGCCGGCGACCTTGTCGATCGAGGCCTGGCCGGAGATGCCGATGGCGGTCAGGGCGTGGTAGATGCCCCAGACGGTGCCGAACAGGCCGACGAACGGAGAGGTGGAACCGACGGTGGCGAGGAAGGCCAGGCCATCCTGCAGGCGGCTGTTGATGTTCTCGACCGAGCGCTGCACGCTCATGCCGATCCAGGTGTGGCGGTCGATCTGCTCGGTCAGCGTGCCTTCGTGGTGCTCGGCAGCCTTCAGGCCCTGCTCGGCCATGTAGCGGAAGGCGCTGGCTTCGTCCAGGCCCTCGGCGCCCTTGCGCACGGAGCCGGCCGTCCAGAAGGTCTCGGTCGCCGCCTTGGCGCTCCTCATCAGCTTGGCCTGTTCCCAGACCTTGGTGAAGATGATGTACCAGCTGCCCATCGACATGATGACCATGATGATCAGCGTGCCGCGGGCGACGAAGTCACCTTGCGTCCACAGGGCCTCGAGGCCGTACGGGTTGTCGATCGTTTCCTTCTTGACCTCCGGAGTGGGCACGCCCACGGGCGGCGCTTCGGTCGCTGGCGCGGCGGCGGGCGCCGAGGCAGCGGTATCCTGAGCCAGCGCTTCCACGGGGGTGATGGCGACGGCGCCCAGCAGGGCGATGCAGGCGGCCATGAACGGGGCGCGCACGAACTTCAGAAAGGACATGGTTCCTCCAGAGGAGCAAGGAATTGGGGCGCCCGTTGCTATGCCAGCGGCGGTCCGGGCGCTCCCGTTAAGAAAATGTTGCGAGAAAGGTGGTGCAGCGGCGAACCGTGCACCCAGCGTCAACCTTCGATCTTCCAGTCGTAGATGACCGTGGTCTGGCCCCCGACCGGCTTTCCGTTTTCGTCGATACCGGGCTTGAAGGGGCAGGCACTCAGCGCGTCGATCGCCGCCTTGTCCATCGCACGGTGGTCGCGCGTGGCGCCGGAGGGCTTCAGCAGCTCGGCCTTCGTGACGTGGCCCGACTCGTCGACGGTGAAGCGGATGTGGGTGGAACCCGTGGCTTCGTTCTTGCGGGCGGTGGCGGGGTATTCGGGCTTGTCGCAACCCGCCACGTTGAGCTGGGCCGGACGCGCGACTCGCGGCGGTGCAGGAGGCGCCGGCGGTGCCGGGGGCGCAGCGACGACCGGTGCCGTGGGGGCCGGGGGCGGCGCGGTGTTGGTGGTGGTGATCGCAGGCGCCGGAATGGGCGGCGTGTTGACCTGCACTTCCGGCGGCGGCACGAACGCCGGCGGGGGCGGCATGTTCTTGGGCGGAGGCGGGAGGTTCTCTGGAGGCGGGGGCGGCGGAGGCTTCACCTCCTCGATGATCTTGGTCTCCACTGGCTTGATCGCCACCTCGACCACCTTGCGTGCCAGCCCGCTGACGAGGGCGTAGCCCAGCAGGATGTGCAGCACGATGACAACGCCTAGCCCGACGGGATGTTTGCCGGGGTTGCGCTGCGCTTCTGCGTAGTCCACTCGTTTCCTCCAGTCACCCCGATCCAGGGGGGTGCTGTTTTGTCAATACGCAGCCTCATGGGCTGTGGGATCGCGGACTATAGCGCGGAGTTAATTTCGATCAATATAGGCTTCACCCTAATGATTCACGGCTGAAGCTGGGGCTTCGCCGAACGGAATCTGCCGGCAGGCGGGTGTGACCGAGTGTTGCGTCGCCATTTCTTCGCACTGCCGAGCCTTTGCGATCCTGGCGCGCTGGCAGCCAGCCAAGAACGTCCCGACGACGCGCTCAGGTACGTGACGGTTACATGACCGGAGTTGCGGGCCGGTTCCTACAAAGCGTCGCGCCGGCCGCCGACAGCCGCCGGCCAGCCCGCTTCCTAACCTCTGCGTGACGCCGCTTCCGGGCCGCTGCTGCGAAGCCGGATCAAGCCGGTCCGCGGCGGCATTCCGTTGCCCTTCCAAGGAGACGCCATGTTGATCGCCGCCCTGGCCGAGCCCCCTCTGCGCGACACCACCTTGCCGCCCCCGCGCGGACTGCGTCCCGTGGTCGCCTTCTACCGAAGCAACGGCCAGAGCGGCCCGCTGGATCACGACGCCAGTTCCAAGGCCACCGTGGCCGAATCGTTGGCGGGACTGCTGGGGATGGACTTCGCCGGCGAGTTCGATCCGTCGCTGCCGGCGGCCTCGCCGGTCTACCTGGTGCCGAGCGACACGCTGCCCTCCATGGCGGCTGCGCGGCGGCTGGGCGTGCGTCGCGCCGAGGACCTTTTCGGTGGCGTCGTGCCAGCCGCTTTCGTGGCCACCAAGGTGGTCTCTCATCCCCTGGTCCGGCCCGACGCAGCGGCCCCGCCGGGATGGTCGTCGCTGTGCGCGGAACGGGTGCGAGAGGCGGCCCTGCCGGGCTACTCGGTCTTCAATGCCGCCGATGCTCGGGAGGCCGCCGCTCGCCTGCTGCGCGGAGGCAGCGTGCGGGTGAAGGATCCGGCCGGCGTCGGGGGCGTAGGCCAATGGGTCGTGCGCGAAGCCGCGGAACTCGACGAGCATCTGGAGCGCCTCGGCGAGGATGGCTTGAGTCGCCATGGCCTCGTGCTCGAGCGCAATCTGCACGACGTGGTCACCTACAGCGTGGGGCACGTGCAGGTCGGGCACCACCGTGCGAGCTACTTCGGCACCCAGGGCCTGACGAAGAACCACCAGGGCCACGAGGTCTACGGCGGGTCGAGCCTGATCGTTTCGCGCGGCGGCTTCGACGACCTCCTTCGTGCGGACCTTGAGCCTCAGGTGCGCCAGGCCGTCGAGCAGTCCCTGGCCTTCCATCGCGCCGTCGCCGAGGGCTATCCGGACTTCTTCGCCTCACGCTGCAACTACGACGTGGCGTATGGTGTGGACGATCATGGTCAAACTCATGGCGGGGTGCTGGAGCAGTCGTGGCGCATCGGCGGTGCCAGCGGCGCCGAGGCGGCAGCCCTTCACGCGTTCGCGGCGGACCCATCGCTGCAGCGCGTGCGGGCGTCGACCTGCGAGGTCTATGCCGACCAGGTGCAGTTGCCGGCCGGCGCCTGGCTGCTGTACGACGGCCCCGACCGCCAAGGCGGCCGCCTTGTCAAGTTCGCGCAGGTGACGACGGATGTCGACGCTTGAGGAGACCATCGAGATAGGCGTCGACGGCGAGCGGATCGCCGGCACCTTCGTCACACCGGGCACGCTGATCCCCGGCGTGCTGTTCGTGCATGGCTGGGGCGGAAGCCAGGAGCAGTACCGGTCGCGGGCCCGCGAGGTGGCCGAGCTGGGCTGCGTCTGCCTCACGTTCGACCTGCGGGGCCATGCGCAGACCAGGACCCAGTTCGAGACCGTCTCCCGTGCCCAGAACCTGGAGGACGTGGTCACCGCCTACGACACCCTCGTCAAGCGGCGTCACGTGGACCCGGGCGCCATCGCTGTCGTCGGAAGCAGTTACGGCGGCTACCTGGCGGCAATCCTCACCTCGATGCGCAAGGTGCGCTGGCTCGCGTTGCGGGCACCGGCGCTCTACATCGACTCGGGCTGGAAGAGCCCCAAGCTCCAGCTGCACAAGGATCAGGACCTGCGCACCTACCGCCAGCGGCTGGTGCTGGCGTCCGAGAACCGCGCGCTCAAGGCGATGCAGGCGTTCGAAGGCGACGTGATGCTGATCGAATCGGAGTGCGATGCCATCATCCCGCGAGCGGTGCTGACCAGCTATCGCGAGGCCGCCATCCATGCCCGCTCGCTGACGTACCGCTGCCTCGGCGGTGCCGACCATGGCCTGACCGGCGAGCGTGCCCAGAAGAACTACACCAAGGTCCTGGAGACCTGGCTGAAGGAGATGGTGCAGGGGTCGCGCCGCTCGCCGGCCACGGCCTCGGCGGAAACGCCGGCCCCGGCGCCGAACGCATCGCAGGCGCAGTCCGAATCGCCCGCCCCCAGGGCCGAGGCCGCGGATGGCGCGGATTCCGCGCGCGAGCCTGCGGCCGAGCCGCGAGCCTGACCCCACCGGGAGAGAGGTCGCGGCGCCTGCCGGCAGTGCATGCGCGCGCTTTCCTACACGGCCGCAGCAGGGCGGCCGCTACAAACGCGACATGCCCGGAACGCAACCCTTGCCCAAGCTGCGCGTGTTGACGGTGAACATCCACAAGGGATTCAACCTCTTCAATCGGCGCTTCGTGCTGCCCGAACTGCGCGATGCCGTGCGCGCCGTCGACGCCGACGTGGTCTTCCTGCAGGAGGTGCTGGGCGAATACCCGCACCGGGCGGCCTTCGGCACCGGATGGACGCCGGCGCCGCACTACGAGTTCCTCGCCGACGAGATCTGGCCGCAGTTCGCCTATGGCCGCAATGCGGTCCACCAGCAGGGCGATCACGGCAATGCGGTGCTGTCGAAGTACCCCATCGTCGGCCAGCGCAATGTGGACGTGTCGGTCGACGCCCACCGCCACGAGGCCCGCGGCCTGCTGCACTGTCAGCTGGCGGTCCCGGGCCAGGACGAGCCGGTGCATGCGATCAGCGTGCACCTGGGCCTGGCCGAGGCGCATCGGCTGCACCAGCTCGAACTGCTCTGCCGACTCGTCGACGAATGCATCCCGCGCGATGCGCCGCTGGTCGTGGCCGGGGACTTCAACGACTGGCGCGACCGGGCACACCGCGTGCTGCAGAAGTGCGTCGGGCTGCAGGAGGTCTTCGTGCAGGCCTACGGCCGGGCGGCGCGGACCTTCCCGGCCCGCATGCCGCTGTTGCGGCTGGATCGCATCTACGTCCGTGCCGCGCGATCACACCGGCCCGTCGCGTTGCCGCGCCAGCCCTGGGCCCGGCTGTCCGACCACGCCCCACTGGCTGCGGAGATCGTCTTATGAAGCCTCACTGGTGGCCCGGCAACCGGGTGCAGCTGCTCGAGAACGGCGAGGAGTTCTTCCCTGCCGTGTTCGACGCGATCGGGCAGGCCGAGCGCGAAGTGATCATCGAGACCTTCATCCTTTTCGAGGACAAGGTCGGCTTGCACCTGCGAGAGGTGCTGATCGCCGCCGCGCGCCGCGGCGTGCAGATCGACCTTCTCATCGACGGCTTCGGTTCGCCCGACCTGTCGGACGAGTTCGTCTCCGGCCTGACGTCGGCCGGCGTCCGGCTGCGCAGCTTCGACCCGAGCCTGCGCGTGATGGGCGTGCGCTTCAACGTGCTGCGCCGCATGCACCGCAAGATCGTCGTCGTCGACGGGCGCGTGGCCTTCGTGGGCGGCATCAACTACTCGGCCGATCACTTGATGGATTTCGGCCCCGAGGCCAAGCAGGACTATTCGATCCAGTTGCAGGGGCCGGTGGTGATCGAGATCCGCCGCTTCGTGCGCCACGCCATCCAGCCTGCCCCCCCGCCGGACGCCGACAAGCCGCCGCGCGGCTGGCGAGCGGCGCGCCGGCGCTGGCAGCGTCATGAGGAGACGCCGACCGCGATCGAGCCGGCCGGGCCCGCCGAAGCGCTGTTCGTGCGAAGGGACAACCTGCACCACCGCAACGACATCGAGCGCTACTACCGCATCGCCATCCGGCGCGCCCGCAGCCAGGTGCTGATCGCGAACGCGTACTTCTTCCCCGGCTACCGGCTGCTGCGCGACCTGCAGCGCGCGGCGCGGCGAGGGGTGGACGTGCGCCTGATCCTGCAGGGCCAGCCGGACATGGCCATCGTCAAGACCGCGGCCAGCACGCTCTACGACGACCTGCTGCGCTCGGGCGTGAAGATCCACGAGTACATCGAGCGGCCGCTTCACGGCAAGGTCGCGGTGGTGGACGATGAATGGGCCACGGTCGGCTCCAGCAACCTAGATCCCCTGAGCCTGGCCCTGAACCTGGAGGCCAACGTGGTCCTGCGCGACCGGGACTTCGCCTCGGACCTGCGCCAGCGGCTGGAGCAGCTGATAGAGCGATCCTGCCGCGAGGTGCCAGCGCCCGCGCCCGATCACCAGCCCCGTTGGTGGCCGGCCGTGCGCAACTTCTTCGTCTTCCACTTCCTGCGCCGCTTCCCGGTGTGGGCAGGTCGGTTGCCGCGACACTCGCCCGCGCTGGTGAGCGTGGCGGAGGCGACGAATGGGCGCTGAGCACACGCTGCCCGGCGAAGAGTCGGGCGGCGGCTGGACGACACGGCCGTGGTGGGCCGCGGCCCGCCGAACCTTCTGGACGGTGTTCGGCCTGCTGACGCTGGTGCTCATCGTGCGGCTCGGCAGTGAGTGGGACTGGGAGGGAGCCTTCCAAACCTTGAAGCGAGTGCCGGCCGCCGTGTTGGGGCCGGCGCTGTTGTGTGCGGCGGGCGCCCATCTTCTGTATGCCAGCTACGAGTTGCTTGGGCGCCCCATGGCGCCTCCGCGGCGCCGGGTGGGCGAAAAGCCGGTGGCCATCCGCTGGATGCTGGCCGTGGGCTTCGTGTCCTTCGCGTTCAAGCTCAATCTCGGCACGGTGGTCGGTGGGGTCGCGCTTCGCTACCGCCTGTATGAGCGGCTGGGCCTGAGGATCGACGAGATCACCCGCATCCTGGGCGCCAGCGTGCTGACCAACTGGCTCGGCTACGTGGCCCTGGCTGGACTGCTTTTGCTGGCCCATCCCCCGGTGCTGCCCGAAGGCTGGGGCCCAGGAATGCACGCGCTGCGCTTGATTGGCCTGGTGATGCTGGCGAGCGCCGTGGCCTATGCACTGGCCTGCTGGCGGGCGGAGGGCCGCGAGTGGCATTGGGGCCGGCACGCTCTGCGCCTGCCTTCGGCTCGCATCGCGCTGCTCCAGCTGGGCATCTCGGCCTTGCACTGGCTCCTCACCGCCGCAGTGTGCTGGCTGATGTTGCGCCAGCAGGTGGATTTCGTGAGCGTGCTCAATGCGCTGCTGGCCTCCGCGGTGGCCGGCCTCATCACCCACGTGCCGGGCGGGCTGGGCGTGCTGGAGGCGGTGTTCATCGGCCTGCTGCAATCGCAGGTGCCCCAAGCGGAACTGCTGGCGGCCCTGCTGGGATTTCGGGCGATCTTCTACCTCCTGCCGCTTGCGGTGGCGGTGGTCCTGTTCTTCGTCATCGACCGCAAGCGAGAGGTGGCGCCGATTCCTACAGGCCGCTGAAGGCCCGTCCGACGCGCGCCGCTCACGCCCAGCCAGATACTGGTCCTCATGCCACGAGCCATCTGGAAGGGGGCCATTAGCTTCGGGCTGGTGCACATCCCCGTCGCCCTGTACCCCGCGTCGTCGTCGCGAAGCATCGACTTCGACTGGCTGGACAAGCGCAACATGGATCCGGTCGGCTACAAGCGCATCAACAAGCGCACCGGCAAGGAGATCGACAAGGACAACATCGTCAAGGGCGTCAAGGTCGAGGGCGGCGAGTACGTGATTCTCGGGGCGGACGAGATCAAGGCCGCCTATCCCAAGACGACCCAGACGATTTCGATCGAGGCCTTCGTGCACGCCCGGGAGGTCCCCTTCACGCATCTCGAGACGCCTTACTACCTGGAGCCCCAGGCCCGCGGCGACAAGCCCTACGCGCTGCTGCGCGAGGCCATGCTGGAGGCGGGCGTCATCGGCATTGCACGCATCGTCCTGCACACCAAGGAGCATCTGGCCGCGCTGGTGCCTGCCGGGCCGGCGCTGATGCTCAACACCCTGCGCTGGGCCAATGAAATCCGGCCCCTGAGCGAGTTGAACCTGCCGGCCGAAGGCAAGCGGGGCGCGGGGCTCAAGGACGGTGAGCTGAAGATGGCGCGCCAGCTGATCGACGACATGATCGAGCCCCTGCGCATCGAGCGCTATGACGACCAGTTCGCCAAGGCGATCGAGCTGCTGGTGGAACAGCGGGCGGCCGCCGGCCATACCGAGCACGTCGAGCCGATGGAGGAGGGCGAAGCTCCACGGGCCAGCAACGTGGTCGACCTCACCGAGCTCCTCAAGCGCAGCCTCGGCCGCCAGGGCGAAGCCCAGAAAGAGGCGCCGGCGGCGAAGAAGGCACCGGCCCGCAAGAGCCCGGCGCGCAGCAGCCAGCGTGCCGCCGCGCGCAAGCGGGCCTGAACCGGGAAGCCATCGATGCGTCACGTTGCACCTGCCGCCGCCTCGTCGTCCCGCCGCGAGACGGGGCGCTTGCGCGTCACGCATCCGGATCGCGTCATCGACCCGAGCACCGGCCTGACCAAGCTCGAGCTCGTGCGCTACTACGCCAGCGTGGCCGAACGAATCCTGCCGCACCTCAAGGGCCGCGCCGTGGCCGAGGTGCGGGGGCCGCAAGGCATAGGCCAGTCGCTGTTCTTCCAGCGCAATGACCCGGCGGGGGAGGGCGAAGACACTCCGCTGCAGGTACGCACGGCCGAGCAACTGCTGGCAGCCGCGCAGCTCAATGTCATCGAGTTCCACACCGGCAACTGCCAGCTGCGGACACCGGACAAGCCCGACCGCATGGTGTTCGACCTCGACCCCGGAGACAAGCTGGACTGGCCCCGGATGCAGGAAGGCGCGGCGCTCGTGCGCGGCCTGCTGCAGGAGCTCAAGCTCGAAGCGTGGCTGAAGACCAGCGGCGGCAAGGGCCTGCACGTGGTGGTGCCGATCGCCGCGCGCTGGCCGGGCGAGACGGTCAGGGCGCTCTCGAAAGCCGTGGTCGAGCAGCTCGCCCGCACCTTGCCGGACCGCTTCGTCGCCAAGAGCGGCCCGGCCAACCGTGTCGGCAAGATCTTCGTGGACTACCTGCGCAACAACACCATCGCCACCACGGTGGCGGCCTTTTCGGCACGGGCGCGGCCGGGGTTGGGCGTTTCCGTGCCGGTGTCCTGGGAGGACCTGCCGCAGCTCGAAGGCGGCGCGCAGTGGACGGTGCGCACGGCCTGCGAGCACCTGGCGTCCGAGAAGGCCGACCCCTGGGCCGCCTACTTCCAGACGAAGCAGTCCATCGCCCCGGCCATGAAGGCGCTGGGAGTCAAACTTGCTCAGGCCGGGCAGGCCGACTGATCTGGCGGCCTGTCGAACACCGGACCGAGGACGCTGGAATGTGCGAAGAACTCGAACTCGAGGGCGTGCGCCGCTGGTTCTATGGCGGCACGCCTCCGCCCGACGAGGGCGAGCCGGGGCCGGACGGCGAAGCCACCTCGGCAAAGGCTTTCGCCGCGGCCGTGCTGGCGGCCGCCGGTGCCCGGACGCGCGCGGCGCCACGACCGGACCGGGAGCTCCCGGCGCCGGCCCGGATGACCTGAGCGCCCGCTCTCCTTCCACCGGCCGGCAGCGGGATCCGGCGCGTCGGCGCTGAGATACGCTTGCCGCTTCCCCACTGCTGGAGCGAGCCCGCCATGGGTGCTCGTGCATGGTCCTGGCCCGTCCTGCGCGGCTACGCCATTTCCCTGGTGGCCACCGCGCTCGCTTTGTTGCTTCAGCTGGCCTTGAGCCGCTGGATCGGGCCGCGCGTTCCCTTCATCAGCTTCTGGCCTGCGATTGCGCTGGCCGCGGTGGCCGGCGGCCGCGGACCGGGCTGGTTGCCCCTGGGCGCGGGACTTCTCCATGCCGCCTGGGGCATGCCCCCGGCGGGGTCGTTCACCATCGACGCGCCGCCGGACATGCTGACCCTCACGCTGTTCGTCGCCATCGGCGCGCTGGTGGTGGAGTTCGGTGCCCGCATGCGCCACATTGCCGATCGCGCTTCGTCGGCCGAGGAGCGCCTGGTGATGGCCATACAGGGCACCGGCATCGGCGTGTTCGACATCGACCTGGTCTCGCAGACGGCGTATTGCTCGCCGGCGCTGGCGCGCCTGGTCCACCTGCCCGTCTCGTCCGGCACCGTGCCGCTGGCCCGGTGGCTCGAGCGCGCGCCGCCGGAGCTGCTGGCCGAAAGCCGCGTCCACCTGGCGCAGCGGCTTCGCGAGCGGGCCCGGACCTACGAGCGCGAACTCCGGATCCCGCAGCCGGATGGCGGTGAGCTCTGGTTGCTGCTGCGGGTGCACCTGAGCTGGAGCCAGGACCGCGCCGTCCGCCTGCGGGGCGCCTGCATAGACATCACCGATCACAAGGCGATCGAGGCGCGCCTGGCCCTCGCCCAGGCCGATCTGCGGCAGAAGGTGGACGACCTGGACCAGTTGCACGAGCTGACCACGCGCCTGTTCGAAGCGGCGACGTTGCCCGAGCAGCTGCAGATGATCCTGCAGACGCTGGCCAGGTTGAACGGCGCCCGCCGCGGCGTGGTCCGCCTGCTCGATCCGGTCAGCGGCCGGCCCCGGGTGGAGGCCGGCCTGGGCTTCGACGAGGCGGAGCTGGCCGACGGTCCTCGCGGCGAGGAGTTCTCGGTGCACAGCACGCCCCTGCTGAGCCTGGCCGGCGAGACGCTGGGCGACATCGCGTTGTACTTCGACGAAACCCACGAGCCGACGGAGCGCGAACGCGCGCTGGCCGACATCTGCGCGCGCAAGGCCGCGGTCTTCAGCGAGCGGGCTCGAGCGCAGGCGGCGCTGGAGGAGACTCAGGGCCGCTTTCGCGCCGTGCTCGAGGCCTCGGCGGTGCCGTTCGTGGTGCTCGATCCTCGGCGGGACGACCACGGCACCATCGTCGACTTCAACTGGAACTACCTCAACCGCGCCGCTGCGGCCGTCCTTCAGCGCAGCGCGCAGGAGCTGGTCGGCCGGCGAGTGCTGGAGGTGATGCCCGCCAGCTGGAAGGACTCCAGCGCCTTCCTGGAGTACGTGGCCGTGGCTGAAAAGGGCGAGGCGCGCGAGTTCGAGACGCACAGCCGCCTGCCGTCCGGCGAAGGCTGGCTGCATTGCGTCGCTTCGCCGATGCGCGGCTCGGTCGCCGTCTGGTTCAACGACATCACCGATCGCAAGCGCCACGAGCAGATCCTGCGCGAGGCGGACCGCCGCAAGGACGAGTTCCTCGCCACCCTGGCGCACGAGTTGCGCAACCCCCTCGCGCCGATCCGCCAGGCCGCGATGCTGTCCACCTCCGCGCACGCCACCGAGGCGCAGAAGCGCTGGAGCCACGAGGTCATCGAGCGCCAGGTGCAGCACATGGCGCTGCTGCTGGACGATCTGCTGGACGTCTCCCGCATCACCCGCGGCGTGCTGCCGCTGCGCAAGCTGGCGACCGAGCTGGGGGCGGTGATCGCCAGCGCGGTCGAGACGGCCCGCCCGGCGATCGACGCCATGAAGCACGAGCTCGAGATCGATCTGCCAGCGCATCCCGAGCGGCTGCAGGCCGACCCACTGCGCCTCGCGCAAGTCGTGGCCAACCTCCTGACCAATGCCGCGAAGTACACCGACCGCGGTGGGCGCATACGCCTGGTCGCGCAGCGCGTCGGGCCCGAGATCGTGATCGAGGTGAGCGACAACGGGATGGGTATCGCGCCGGAGTCGATGCCCGACATCTTCCGCATGTTCGCGCAACTGCATCCCGCCGGGGAGGGCTCCAGCGCGGGGCTGGGCATCGGCCTGGCGCTGTCCAAGGGCCTGGTGGAACTTCACGGCGGCAGCATTGCCGTGCGCAGCGAGGGGATAGGCACCGGCAGCACCTTCACCGTCCGCCTGCCTGTCGGCCAGCTGCCCGCCGAGGAGGGCCTGCTGGATGGCCGCGGCGCCGCGGCCGTCCCGATGTCCCGCAAGGTGCTGATAGCGGACGACAACCGCGATGCGGCCGACAGCCTGGCGGCCCTGTTGCAGCTCGACGGGCATGAGACCCGCCTGTCGTTCGATGGTGAAGGCGCCTTGGCGATGTACGAGCAGTTCGAGCCCGATGTCTGCCTGCTGGACATCGGCATGCCGGGGCGCAACGGCTACGAAGTGGCGCGCACGATCCGGCAGATGGCCGGCGGCCGCCGGCCGGTGCTGATCGCCATCACCGGCTGGGGCCAAGAATCGGATCGCCACCGGGCCCTCGAGGCCGGTTTCGACCATCACCTCACCAAGCCGGTGGACCCGCGGCGGCTGGCGCAGCTGTTTGGATAGGTCGGCAGGCACGTCGCTTGCCCCTTTCCGGCCTCTCCTTGCCTGAGGCCTTTTTGCGTAAAGCGATGAAACCGCCCTTCACCCTGCGCCGTGTCGTCGGATGCGCCATGGCCTGCCTGGTCGCCATGGGCGCGGCAACCCTGCAGACCGGGTGTGACCGCAAGCCGAGCGACCCTCCCAAGCCCTCTCATCCCGAACCGAGCCCGCCGCGTCCGCAGACCACGGCGCCGGGGACCATGGACCCGGCCGCGCCGGCCAGCCCGCCGCCGTCTTCTCCTGCCGCCAATCGTTGATGAAGACCCGGTCCAACCCTCGGTGCCGGGCGTGAAGCCGCAGCTTTGCCTCGCGGCGTGGGGGCAGGGCCCCGACGGGCGCCGCGAATGGTGGCTGAAGATGCGGCATCGTGGCCGCCTGGCCTGGCGCAGCCGTCCGCTGGGACACAGGCACTGGCCCACGTCGAAAGGCGGACGATGGCGCTGACCGCTGAGGACCCCAGGATCACAGATGAGCCGCGAAAGGGCGACGCTGCCCCTTGGAAAACCCGCATCCGGATACACCTCAGGACCAGACTGGTGGATGATCAAAGCCCGGCCGGACGCCCGAAGCGTCCGGCCGATTCGCGTCACACGAAGAGGACAGAGCCCTGAACCACGTACTGATCGTTGACGACGATGTCGACTCCGCCGCCACCTTGCGTGAGCTGGTCGCGCTCGAGAACTTCTCGGTCGCCACCGCCCACACGCTGCGTGACGCCCGCCGGCAGATCGCGATGCAGCCGCCCGACCTGGTGCTGCTGGACCTGCAATTGCCCGACGGCAGCGGACTGGACCTGTTTTCCGATCCGGAGCTGATCTCGAGTTCGGAGCTGGTGCTCATCACCGGCCACGCCAGCCTCGAGACCTCGATCGAGGCGCTGCGCCTGGGCGCGGCGGACTACCTCGTCAAGCCGGTGGCGATCAAGCAGCTCAAGGGCGTGCTGTCGCGGTTCATGAAGCCGGCGGCCCTCAAGGCCGACGTGGCGCGCATGAAGGCCAGCCTGGCGACCGGCGGCCACTTCGGCCACCTGTGGGGCCAGGACCCGTCGATGCTCAAGGTCTACGAGCAGATCTCGCGCGTGGCAGGCACCGCGGTCACCGTCTTCATCACCGGCGAAAGCGGGACCGGCAAGGAGGTGGTGGCCCAGACGGTGCACGACCTTTCGCGCCGTCGCAAGCAGCCCTTCCTCGCGGTGAACTGCGGCGCCATCTCGCCGAACCTGATCGAGAGCGAGATCTTCGGCCACGAGAAGGGCAGCTTCACCGGGGCGGACAGGCAGCACCTGGGTTTCTTCGAGCGGGCCAATGGCGGCACGCTGTTCCTGGACGAGATCACCGAGATGCCGCAGGAGCTGCAGGTCAAGCTGCTGCGTGTGCTGGAGACTGGGCGCTTCATGCGCGTGGGCTCCACGCAGAGCCTGGAAGCCGATGTGCGCGTGATCGCAGCCACCAATCGGCAGCCGGAGCAGGCCGTGGCCCAGGGCAAGCTGCGGGAGGATCTGCTTTACCGGCTCAACGTGTTCCCTATCGAGTTGCCGCCCTTGCGCCACAAGCTGTCCGACGTGCCGCTGCTGGCCCAGCACTTCCTCGACGCCATCGTGGCCCAGGAGGGCCAGGTCAAGCGATTCACCCCGAAGGCGCTGGATCGCCTGGGCTGCTACCACTGGCCGGGCAATGTGCGCGAGTTGCGCAACGTCGTGCAGCGTGCCTACGTGATGGCCTCGGGCGAAGTGATAGACGACGAGTGGCTGCCGCAGCCGCAGCCTGGTGCGACGGTGGCGCCGTCGGCGCCCGCGCCCGCCGCCCCGGCCGCAACGCCATCCAAAGCCTCCGCCCCGGCGGCTGCCGAACCGCCGGCCGCATATGCCGCATCGGCGCCTGCTGCATCGGCGCCTGGGGCCGACACGCTGACCCTGCCTATCGGCATCTCCATGGCGCAGGCCGAACGCCAGCTCATAGAGGCCACGCTGAGGCACCACAAGTACCAGAAGGAGCGGACGGCGGCGGTGCTCGGCATCAGCCTGAAGACGCTCTACAACCGGCTGAAGGAGTACGCCGCCGAAGGCGGGGAAGAATAGGCCCCCACGGCCCCCCCGGGGGCCTGCCCCCAGGGGGGCTCGCGCAGCGGACCGGCAAAGCCGCGGACTGGGACCCCCACGGCCCCTCCCGGGGCCTGCCCCCCAGGGGGGCTCGCGCAGCGGACCGGCAAAGCCGCGGATTGGGACCCCCACGGCCCCTCCCGGGGCCTGCCCCCCAGGGGGGCTCGCGCAGCGGACCGGCAAAGCCGGATCCGCGCACGCCCTTGAAGGGGAGCGGCGCTTCGCGCGCTCGGGGGCGGGGCCCCTGCCGGGGCCTGCCCGGAAGAAGGCCTGCGGCACTGCCGGGGCCGGACTGGGAGGAGGGGCCGCAAGGTCCATCGGCATGACGCTTGCAAACGTGCGGCGGTCATGGTCATGTCCAGTCGGTCGCGCTCTTCCCGGGTTGTTTCTGCGGATGCCGCGGCGGCGCTGTTCGCGCCTGCGCCGCCGGCACGGTTGGCGTGGGTGACGGACAGTGAGCCGGGGATTCGGCGTCGGCGGCGCGGTGCGGGGTTCGTGTACCTGCTGCCGACGGGCAAGCCGGTGCGCGATGAGGCGGTGCTGCAGCGCATACGGCGGCTGGCGGTGCCGCCGGCCTACGAGGATGTCTGGATCTGCCTGCGCGAGGATGGTCACCTGCAGGCCACCGGCCGCGATGCGCGCGGGCGCAAGCAGTACCGCTACCACCCCGATTGGCAGTTGCAGCGCGGGCATACCAAGTTCGATCGCCTGCTCGCCTTTGGCCGCCTGCTGCCTTCGCTGCGCCGCGCGGTGCAGCGGCGGCTGGGGGACGATGCGGAGCCGACCCGCGAGCGGGTGCTCGCCACGCTGGTGCGGCTGCTCGACACCACCTGGATGCGCATCGGCAATGACGAGTACGCGCGGCAGAACGGGTCCTACGGGCTGTCCACGTTGCGCAGCGACCATGCAGGCGTGCGCGGCGACGAGTTGCGCCTGTCCTTCGTCGGCAAGAGCGGCGTGCGGCACGAGGTCAAGCTCAGCGACCGTCGCATCGCACGGGTGATCCGGCGCTGCCGCGAGTTGCCCGGCCAGGAGCTTTTCCAGTATGTCGACAGCGCTGGCAGCATCGGCCGGCTCGGCTCGGGCGACGTGAATGCATGGCTCGCGCAGGCGAGCGGAGACCTGCACGCGACGGCCAAGGATTTCCGCACCTGGCACGGCAGCGTCCAGGCCCTGGCGGCGCTGCTGCAGGCGTGCGATGCGGATCCCGTGCCCACGCCCGCCGCGGTCGTCGCCGAGGTCGCGCGCAGGCTCGGCAACACGCCCGCCGTTTGCCGCAAGGCTTACATCCATCCCGCGGTCCTCGCCCTGGGCGACGAACTGGCCTCGCCCGAGCGTCGCGCCGCGCTCAAGAGCCGCCCCTGGGTGACCCGGCCGCCGGCCGATCGCGGCCTGACCCTGCCTGAACGCCGGCTGATCGGGCTGCTCCAGGACGTTCGCCGCGGCGCCCGTCCAACGCGCCGCCGGCGGCCTGGGCACACCGACGGGAACGGTGCTTGCTGAAGTCGGACAACCGCCGGTCCGCCGCTGGTCCGGCCTCCACTGGCCGCCTACACCTGCCAAAAAGGTCACTCGTGCGCATTGCCTACATCACCGAAACGTTCCCGCCCGAGATCAACGGCGTCTCGCTCACGACGGCACGCACGGTCCACCACCTTCGCCAGGTAGGCCATGTCGTGCAGCTCATCCGGCCGCGACAGCGGCATGAGGCGACCCGTTCGTTCGAGGACACGCAGAACCCGGGCGACCACACCTTCGACAATGCCGAATGGCGCACGGCGGGGGCGCCCATCCCGATGTATTCCGGCCTGCGCTTCGGGTGGGCCACGGTGGGCTCGCTGCGGGAGCGCTGGCAGGCCGCGCGGCCGGATCTCGTTCACGCCGCGACGCCGGGGCCGCTGGCCTGGACCGCATTGCGCGCCGCGCGCGCCGAGGGCATCCCGACCACGATCGACTTCCGCACCAACTTCCATGCCTACAGCCGCCACTACCGGCTGGGCTGGCTGCAGCCGGCGGTGCTGGCCTACCTGAGGCAACTCCATTCGATGGCGGACCGCACCTTCGTGCCCACGCATGCGCTGTCGCGCGAGCTGGCGGCGCGGGGCTTCGAGCGCTTGCACGTGGTCGGCCGCGGCGTCGATGCCGGCCTGTTCTCGCCGGCGCAGCGCGACGATGCCCTGCGGGCAGCCTGGGGCGCCGGGCCCGATGACCGCGTGCTGCTGCACGTCGGCCGGCTCGCGGCCGAGAAGAACGTGCAGCTCGCGTTGGAGGCCTTCTCCTGGCTGAGTCACCGCCACCCGGGCCTGCACATGGTCGTCGCCGGCGAAGGGCCGCTGCGCGCCAAGCTCGCGGCCGCCTGGCCCCAGGTGCGCTTCGTCGGACTGCAGCGCGCCGGCTCGCTGGCCCGCTGCTACGCGAGCGCGGATGTGTTCCTCTTCCCGAGCCTGACCGACACCTTCGGCAATGTCGCGCTCGAGGCGCTGGCCAGCGGGCTGGCGCTCGTGGCCTTCAATTCGGCCGGCGCCGGCGCGCTGGTGAGCCACGATTACAACGGCTTCCTCGCCGAGCCCAACGACCGGTCCGGCTACTTCGCCGCCGCGGAGCTGGGACTGGCGGCCTCCGCTCCGGGCAGCGCGGTGCGGCAGCGGGCCCGCACGCTCGCCTTGCGCAGCGACTGGGAGAGCGCGCTGCGGGCCTTCGAGCGGCAGCTGGTCGAGGTCGTCGAAGACAGGGCCCGCATGGGCGGGACGATGGCCCATGCGGCGCTGGTTTGACAGATCTGCTGCGCCGCCTTCGGCGCCTGTCCCTTCGGGAGATCCCGCGTCCAGCGTCGGCCCGGCGGCGATCGAGTTCGCCAGCGTGGGAGAGATCGACCGGCGCTGGGCCATAGCGCTGCATGCCCAGGCCGCCCAGCCCACGCTGCTGCGGCTGATGGTCTGGTGCAGCCGGCTCGGCGACGGGCCGATGTGGGTCCTCGTGCTCGGGGTGCTGCCGCTGGCAGGCGGCACGCGCGGCGCGCACTGCGCGGCCCTGCTGATCGCCACGGGGGCGGTCAACCTCGCCATCTACTGGACCATCAAGCGGCTCACCCGCCGCGTCCGCCCTTGCGACCAGTGCCCGGCCGACATCCGGGCCTGCGCGCCCATCCCGGATTGCTTCAGCTTCCCCAGCGGCCACTCGCTGCATGCCGCGGCCTTCGCGCTGCTGCTGTCGGCCTTCTATCCCGCGCTGGCGCCGCTGCTGTGGTTCTACGCGCTGCTGGTCGCCATCGCGCGGGTGATCCTCGGCCTGCACTATCCGAGCGACGTCGTGGGCGGCGGGCTCATCGGGGCCATCACGGCCGCGATCGTGCTGGTGCAACTCGGGTGAGCGTCGCCCGGCCGCTGATCGCGCGCTCGTTCCGCTGCCGCTGCGGCCGGCCGGTCTTCTTCCGCAACAGCGAGTGCCTGGCGTGCCACACGCCGCTGGGTTATGACCCCGTGCGGCGGCAGCTGCTGCCGCTGGAATCCTCAGGCACGGAAGGCCTGTGGCGCGCCGTCGGCAAACGGGCCAGCACGCGCACCTACCGCCGTTGCCACCACCTGAACGACGCCGCGGCTTGCAACTGGCTGGTGGAGAGCACCGACCGCCATGCCGGCACGCCGCCGTTGTGCCGATGCTGCCGGCTGACCCGCACGCTGCCGGACCTGTCGGTGCCGGAGAACGGGATCTACTGGGGGCGCATCTCCAGCGCCCAGCGGCGACTGGTGTCGACGCTGATCGGCCTGAACCTGCCGGTGAAGTCGAAGCTGCGCGAGGACCCCAAACGGGGGCTGGCCTTCGATCTGCTGCGCGCACCGCCGGGCGGGCCGGCGGTGATGACGGGGCATGCCGACGGCGTCATCACGCTCGACATCGAGGAAGCCGACGACGCCCAGCGCGAGACTCGCCGGCTCGCCCTGCAGGAACCCTATCGGACGCTGTTGGGCCACTTGAGGCACGAGACCGGGCACTACTACTGGCAGCGGCTCGTCGACGGAAGCTCCTGGCTGGAGCCCTTTCGAGCCCTCTTCGGCGACGAGCGCCAGGACTATGCGACTGCCTTGCAGGCCCACTATGCCAACGGCGCCCCGGCGGACTGGGCGACCCGCCACGTCAGCGCCTACGCGAGCAGCCACCCCTGGGAGGACTGGGCCGAGACCTGGGCCCACTACCTGCACTTGCGAGACACCCTCGACACGGCGCGCAGCTTCGGCATCGATGGCGAGAGCGTCGAGCTGAGCTACGAACGCTTTCGCCCGGACGCGCTGGGCGAGGAGGGCGAGGGCGACCCGCAGGCCCCGGCCTTCCTCGCGCTGGTCATCAGCTGGATGGAGCTGACCGGCGTGCTCAACGAGCTGTCGCGTGCCATGGGCGTGGGGGATTTCTATCCCTTCGTGCTGTCGGCAACGGCGCTGCGAAAGCTCTACCTGGTGCACCGTGTGGTCGGTGCACCGGCCTGAAGGCGACCTTCAGGCCCGCGCTTCGAACTTGTCCGCCGCCGGCGGCCGCCAATGCTGGCCGGTGTGCTCCGCCTGGACGGTGTCGGGCAGCCAGCGGTCCAGCCGCTCCAGGACGAACTTCAAGTCCAGCGGCTTGTGCCAGGTCTCGATGAAGGCGCTGCGCGAGCCGTCGAACTCGACCTCCGCCGTCACCGCCACGGCCGGTACATGACGCCAACGGAAGCGCTGCCGCAGCTGGGGCAGCAGGTCGCTGCCCCAGCAGTCGGGCAGCCGCAGGTCGAGCAGGATCAGGGCGGGTCGGATGCTGGGCGCCAGTGCGGTCACCTCCGCGCCATCGGTGGCTGTCACCAGGTGCAGGTGCGGGCGAAGGCGGAACAACGCCTGCATCAGCAGCAGGTTCGTCGGCTCGTCCTCCACGTACAACACCTGGGGCCGGCCCGGCCGGCCATACAGATCACCATCCACCATGTGCAGAGCTCCCAACGGTTGTGGATCCCAAAGACAAGACCCGGTAGCTGCAATCCGTGTGCCCGGATTCTGGGTCGCGGATCGGCCCGGTGCAAGCTTGGCAGCGCTGTCACGTCGCCCTCCTTTCGGCAAGGATTGCCGTGCGGGTGGACGCGCTGCCAAGCCGGGCGCCGCCTACTATTGACGCTGGGCATGAAACGAATGCCCGCGGAGCCGCGGATGACCGAAAGGAAATCGATCACGCAGACCAACCGCGGACCGGCGCGGCCGCCGGCCCCGAACCGGCAGCAGGCCGTGATCGATGGCGGTGAGGACCCGCAGCGGGATGACAACTCTTCCGCGCACGCGGTGGATTTCCCCATCGTCGGCATAGGCGCCTCAGCGGGCGGCCTGGCCGCGATGCAGACCCTTTTCTCCGCGCTGCCGCCCGAGGGTGGCGGCCAGCTCGCCTTCGTGCTCGTCCAGCACCTGTCGCCGGATCACAAGAGCTCGCTGGCGGAACTGTTGACGCGCCAAACCCGCCTGCCCGCGCACGAGGCGACCGACGGCGTGGTGGTGCAGCCGAACTGCATCTACGTGATACCGCCCGGCCACGACATGGCGCTTGCGGATGGCCGGTTGTGCCTGCGAGCCTACCGCGATGCCGGCCATCGTCCCCAGCTCACCGTCGACCATTTCTTCAGCTCGCTGGCCGCGGCGCAGCGCGACCGTGCCATCGCCGTCGTGCTCTCGGGCACGGGCAGCGACGGCTCGATGGGCGTGCGCGAGATCAAGGCCGAAGGCGGCCTGGTCATCGCGCAGGCGCCGGAAAGCGCCGAGCACGGCGGCATGCCGCAGGGCGCGATAGACACCGGCATGGTCGACTACGTTCTGCCGCCCGAGGAGATTCCCGGTCGCCTGCTGAGCTATGTGAACCACCTGCATGGCCGCACCCAGCGGCCGGTGGAGCCCGTGCTTCGCGAAAGCGCGCTCAAGACGATCTGCATGCTCCTGCGGGCGCAGACCGGCCACGACTTCTCGCAGTACAAGGAGACTACGCTGGTGCGCCGGATGGAGCGCCGCATGGCCTTGCATCAGGTCGTCCATCCCGAGGACTACGTGCGCTTCGCCCGCGAAGACCCGCAGGAGATCGAGGCCCTGTTCCGCGATCTGCTGATCGGCGTGACCCACTTCTTCCGCGATCCCGAGGCCTTCCAGGTGGTGCAGGAAAAGGTCATCGCGCGCCGGGTGGCGCAGAAGGCGCCGAACGAGCCCATGCGGGTCTGGGTCTGCGGCTGCTCCACCGGTGAGGAGGCCTATTCGATCGCCATCCTGCTGTACGAGCAGATGCTGGCCCAGAAGCGCTCGGTCAAGCTGCAGCTGTTCGCCAGCGACATCGACATGGCTGCCATCGAGTACGCGCGCAATGGCGTGTACCCGGCCAGCATCGCCGACCACGTCGACGAGGAGCGGCTGCACCGCTTCTTCACGCCGGACTCGCGACACGGAACCTATCGGGTGCAGAAGCACATCCGCGATCTGGTGGTGTTCTCGCGCCAGGACGTCATCAAGGACCCGCCCTTTTCCAGGGTGGACCTGGTCAGTTGCCGCAACCTGCTGATCTATCTGAACGGCGACCTTCAGCGCCGGCTCATTCCGCTGTTCCACTACGCGCTGGTGCCGGGAGGCGCGCTTTTCCTCGGCACGTCGGAGACGGTGGGCGAGAGTGCCCGCCTGTTCCACGTGGTCGACCGCAAGTGGAAGATCTTCACCCGCCTGCCGGGCGACAGGCCGACGGGCACGCCGCTGCCGAATTTCGTGTCCGCGTCGGCCCACCACGCGGACCCCCGCCATCCGGCCACTCGCGCGGCCGAGGTGTCCGAAGTGCCGGCCAACCTGAGGCAGGTGACTGAAAGGGCCCTGCTGGCCCACCACGGCGGAGCGGGGGTGCTGGTCAATGCCCGCGGCCAGATCCTGCACATCGTCGGCCGGACCGGCCAGTTCCTCGAGCCGTCCGATGGCGATGCTTCGATGAACATCCTGGGGATGGCGCGCGAGGGCCTGCGCCGCGCTCTCGGCGTCGCGTTGCGCCGAGTGGTGGCGACGATGCAGGACAGCCAGCACAGCGGCCTGGCGGTGCCGCTCCATGGCGGCACGATCCACGTCGACATGGCGCTGCGGACGGTGCAACTGCCAGACGGGCTGGTGCTCTACCTGGTCGTCCTGGAAGAGGCGCAAAGCCGCCCCGACGAGGGCCAGCCTCCCGGCGCTGACGGCGAGTCGTCCGGCCACGTGGCCGAGCTCGAGCGCGAGCTTCGTGCGAAGGAAGAATACCTCCAGGCCACGCTGGAGGAGATGGAGTCCACCAACGAGGAGCTGAAGTCGACCAACGAGGAGATGCAGTCCGTCAACGAGGAGCTGTCCACCGTCAACGCCGAATTGCGCGACAAGGTGGCCGACCTCTCGCGGGCCGACAACGACATGAACAACCTGCTGGCCGGGACCGGCGACGGCACGGTCTTCGTCGACCACGAGTTGCGCATCGTCCGCTTCACGCCGGCCGCGACACAGGTGATCAACCTCATTCCCACCGACGTCGGTCGGCCGCTGGAGCACGTGGTCACCAACCTGGTCGGCTACGACCGCATGATCGAGGACATCCGGACGGTGCGCGACACCCTGGTGCCCGCCGAGGCCGAGGTGCAGATCAGGAGCGGCGCCTGGTACCTGATGCGCATTCGCCCTTACCGCACGGCGGAGAACCGGATCGAAGGGGTGGTCGTGACCCTGGTCGAGATCAGCGCCCGGAAGCAGGCCGAGGATTCTTTGCGTCGCAGCGAGGCCCGCTTGAGCCTGTTCATCAACCAGGCCTATGCCGGCGTGTGCGAGACCGACTTCGCCGGCCGGATCACCTTCGCCAACGATCGACTGTGCGAGACGCTGGGCTACCCGCGCGAAGAACTGCTCGGCCGGCGCATCGGCGACCTGACCGACCCGGCCGATCTCCCGCTGGTGCAGGCCGAGGCCCGGGCTGTGTCCGAGGGCGGCCCTTACACGCAATTCGAGAAGCGCTGGGTGCGCAAGGACGGCAGCAGGCTGCGCACGCTGGAGCGGGTGAGCGCCATCCGCGACGCCTGGCACCCCCCCGCCTCGCTGCTGTGGCTGTCATTCGAAGTCGCTTCACGCGAGGATCTCACGAAGCGGGAGCGCTGATTGCTCCGACGGTCCCGCTGTGGGAACGCCATGCGCGACAAAAACCAAGCGGCGGGGCCCGTACCGGCTTGCGCGGCAGAGAGCGTCCGATGAGCACCGGCCCCGACTCGCCTTCGCCTGATCCTTTGCCCATGCCGGAACTTCCGTCCGAGCGGATGGAGGAGGTGCGGCGGCTGGCCGAGGAACGGATCCGCACCATCGTCAACCGAAGGGGCGGCCAGGAGGGCCAGGACCTGACCCGGCTGATGCACGAGCTGGGGGTCTATCAGGTCGAGCTCGAAATGCAGAACGAGGAGCTGCGCCACGCTCACGGGGCCCTGGAGATTTCGCGCGACCGCTACCTGGATCTCTACGAGCGGGCGCCTGTCGGCTACGTGACGCTCGACCTGCTCGGCTTCATCATCGAGGCGAACCATGCGGCGTCCGCACTGCTCGGGGTGCCCTATCCGCGCATGCTGGGCGATCGCTTCGTCGAGTACGTGGTTCCCGCCGACCGGCACCGGCTCGAGCAACACCTGATCGCGACGGCCCACCAGCAGGATCGTGGCGCGCTGGACCTCCGACTGGTCTGCGCCAACGCCCGCGAGAAAGCCGTGACGCTGGAGATGGCCCTGGTGGCCGAGCCGGCCCATCGGACGGCGCACTGCCGCGTGGCCATGCTGGACATCAGCGATCGGGTGCGGATGCACGAGGAGCTGTCCCGGCTGGCAGCCATCGTGGAGTCGTCCGAGGACGCGATCATCAGCCGCGATCTCGAGGGCCGCATCGACTCCTGGAACGACGGCGCGAGGCGCCTGTTCGGCCGCGAGGCCGACGAGATGGTCGGCCGCACCATGGAAGAGCTGGTGCCGGAGGAGTTCAAGGCACACGAAGCCGGCCTGCTGTTCCGCCTGCAGCAGGGCGAGACCGTGGCCCACGTCGAGACCGAGCGGCTGGGCCGTGGCGGCGTGCGCGTGCCGGTGTCGATGAGCCTGTCGCCCATCCGCGACGAGCGCGACGAGGTGGTGGGATCGGCGCTGATCGCACGGGACATCAGCGATCGCCGACGGGCCGACCGGGCGCTGCGCGAGCGCGTGCGCCAGCTCGACGTGCTGGCCCACGCCAGCCAGGCGCTCATCCTGGGCGAGCAGGATCCCGCGGCCATGCGGCGCGACCTGTTCGAGCGCGTGCGCGCGGCCACCGGCAGCGAGATCTGCCTCAACTATGGCGCCGGCATAGACGAAGAGAGCGACCTGGTGCTGCTGTCGGCCTGGGGCCTGAACGAGGCGCAGCAGGCCGAGCTGGCCGTGGTGCCCGTCGAAGATTCGCTGGCCGGGCTGGTGGCGCAGCGCCGCGCCGGACTGGTGGTCGAGGAGCTGCAGGCCAGCGAGCTGCCGCAGGCCCGGCGCCTGCGGGCGATGGGTGTTCGCGCCTTCGCCGGCTACCCTCTGCTGGCGCACGACCGCTTCTACGGCGTGGCCGCCTTCGCCTCCACCAGCCGCGAGCGCTTCCGGCGCGGCGACCTGCTGGTCATCAACACCTTGTGCGACCAGGTCGCGGCCATGCTGGAGCGCATGCGCCTGACGGCCGAGCTGCGGCAGAGCGAACAAACGCTGCGCCGTGCCGACAAGGCCAAGGACGACCTGATCGCCACCCTGGCCCACGAGCTGCGCAACCCGCTCGCGCCCATCCGCAATGCGGTGACCATCCTGCGCCGCGACAACGCCGATGCGAAGCAGATCGCCTGGTGCCGGGACGTCATCGAGCGGCAGGTGGTGCAGATGACCCACCTGCTGGAGGACCTGCTGGACGCCAGCCGGCTGACGCGCAACAAGATCGAGCTGCGCGTCGAGCGCTTTCCGCTCCAGCGGCCGATCGAGCAGGCGGTGGAAGCGACGCAGCACCTGCTGGACGCGCGCCACCACCGGCTGAAGCTGCAGCTGCCCGAGGAGACCGTGATGGTGCACGGCGACCTCACCCGCCTGACGCAGGTCTTCGCCAACCTGCTGAACAACGCCGCGAAATACTCCGACCCCGGCAGCGAGATCCTTCTCGGTGCCGAACTCGACGGCGAGCAGGTGCGCATCTCCGTGCGTGACCATGGCATCGGCATTTCGGCCGAACAGCTGCCGCTGATCTTCCGCATGTTTTCGCAGCTCGCCCCGGCGCTGGATCGATCAGGCGGCGGCCTGGGCATCGGCTTGGCGCTGGCGCGCGGCCTCGTCGAGCAGCATGGCGGCTCGCTGCAGGCCCGCAGCGAAGGCGCAGGCAAGGGCAGCGAGTTCGTGGTCACCTTGCCGGTGGGCACGGCCCCGCCCAGGGTCCATGGCGGGTCGTCCCAGGCGGCCGTCAGCGATCCGCCTCAGCACCGCCTGCTGGTCGTCGACGACAACGTCGATGCGGCGCAGACCCTGGCCGCCATGCTCACCCTGCATGGCCAGGACGTCCGCACCGCCTTCAACGGCTACGACGCGCTCCAGGTGGCCGAGACCTGGCGGCCCGACGTGGCGGTGCTCGACATCGGCATGCCGGGCCTGAATGGCTACCAGCTGTGCGAGCGCCTGCGCGAGCAGAGCCATGGCCGGCCGCCGCTGCTCATCGCCTGCACCGGCTGGGGCCAGGAGGCGGACCGCGAGCGGGCCCACGCCGCCGGCTTCGACTTCCACCTCGTCAAGCCGATCGAGCCGGCCGCGCTGCTGCGCCTGCTGGCGGCGGCCGAGGCCGATCCGGCGCGGGGCTGAGCCCGGCGCGCCGCTTGCCGGGCGAGGCGATGGCTGAACTCGACCCTGCCACCGGCCTGCCGGCGTCTCTCGATGAGCCCCAGTCGGCGCCGGCGGCCACACGCGCCACGCACGACATCATCGTGATCGGCGCATCGGCCGGCGGATTGACGGCGCTGAAGCGACTCGTTTCACGGCTGCCCCCCGACTACCCAGGCTCGATGTTCGTCGTGGTGCACATCAGCCCCGAGGCCTCCGGCGACATGGCGGCCATCCTGGCCCGCGCCGGGCCGGTTCGCGCCGTCGCCGCGCAGGACGGCTTGGCCATCGAACCCGGGACCCTCTACACCGCGCCGCCGGACCACCACCTGCTGCTCGAGGTCGGCCGGATGCGCGTGGTGCGCGGCCCGCGGGAGAACCGCCACCGGCCGGCGGTGGACCCGCTGTTCCGCTCCGCTGCCTGGGCCTACGGTCCACGCGTCGTCGGCGTCGTACTCAGCGGCCATCTGGACGACGGCACGGCCGGCCTGTGGGCTGTCAAGAATGGCGGCGGGATCACCGTCGTGCAGGACCCGGGTGAAGCCGAGCACCCCGAGATGCCGGCCAACGCCCTGATGCACAACCGCGTCGACCACCGATTGCCGCTTGCCGACATCGCCGACCTGCTGGCGCGGCTGGCGCGACAGCCGGTGGAGCGGGACGCGCCGGCGGAGCCGGTGCCGGGCCTCGGCGAGGAAGTCGGCTTCGCGGCCTTCCAGGGCCACATGGGCGACGTGGCGCGGCTCGGCGCACGCAGCCCCTTCACCTGCCCCAGCTGCCGGGGCGCCCTGTGGGAGCTGGAGGAAGGCGGGCACCTGCGCTACCGCTGCCACACCGGCCACGCCTTCTCGCAGGGCAGCCTGCTGGTGGACCAGACGCTGGCCATCGAGGAGGGCCTTTACAGCGCCCTTCGCGCCGTCGAGGAGAAAGCCGCCGCCCTGCGCCGCCTCGCAGAGCGTTGGCCGGAGAGCATTTCCGGGGTCAAGCCGGACTACGCCCGTCGAGCCGCCGAACTGGACGGGACGGCGGACGTCCTGCGCACCTTGCTGGCCGGCGGGGAGAAGTAGGCATGCGCGCGGCAGCCGGTGGAGGCGGGGGCGGGCGCATCGCCGTGCCGGCGCTGGAGCCGAGCCCCACCGTCCTGCTGCTGGTGGACTACGTCAACCCGTTGGATTTCCCCGGTGCCGAGGCGCTGGCGCCGGCGGCCGTCGCCGCGGCCCGGGCCACCGCAGCCTTGCGCCGCCGCTTGCACGCCGCGGGGACCCAGGTGGTGTATGCCAACGACAACTACGGGGTGTGGCGTTCCGACTTCCATGCCTTGTGGCAGCGTTGCCGAGGCATGCCGGGGCCGCCGGGCGAGCTCGCTCGCGCCCTGGTTCCGCGCAAGTCCGACTTCACCATCCTCAAGCCGCGTCACTCCGCGTTCTACGAGACGCCGCTGGACCTGCTGCTGCGCCAGCTGCGCTGCAGGAGGCTGATCCTGGCCGGGCTGGCCGCCGACAGCTGCGTGCTGGCCTCCGCGATGGATGCCTATCTGCGCGGCTATGCCGTCTGGGCCCCCGCGGACTGCGTGGCCTCGGAGTCGGAGCAGGCGCGCGACCAGGCGCTGGACCTGATGAAGCGCGTGCTCAAGGCCGACATCCGCCCGAGCCGACGCTGAAGCGGCCCTGAAGCGGCCCGCGCACGGGCACAGGGCTTGCCTGAACGGGCCATGGCGAACGGCCCCCCGCGGGCCGCGCCGGCCCCGTGCCGAACTCCAGCGTGCTGATCTTCCGTGGGCCCGAATCGGCCAGCCGCGCCGCCGGTGCCGTCGGAGCGATCGTGGTGCTGGCGCTGCTTGGGCTGGCGCTCATCTCGGTGTGGCAGCTTCGCGTGCAGGCCATGTCGCAGGCGCGCAGCGTGGCGGAGGACCATGCCATGGCCCTGGCCGAGCACGCCAAGCAGGTGATGTCGGCCGCCGATTTCGTGGCGGACGGCGTGGCCCGAATGATCGAGGCCCGCCATCTCAAGAGCGACGATGATCTCGCGGCCTACTTCGGCAACGAGCTGCACCAGCAACTGCTCGCCGCGCGCCAGGCCAGCTTCGATGCCATCGACGCCGTCTCGGTGTTCGACCGCCACGGCCGCCTGCTGAGCAGCTCGCGCGCCTATCCGCCGCCGGAGATCAACGTGGCGGACACCGAGGCCTTCGCCCTGGCACGCGGACAGACGTGGCCGGGGCCGCACATCGCCGGGCCGATCCGCAGCCGCATCACCGGCGAATGGACCTTCTACATGGTCCGCCGGCTCACGGACGACGCCGGCGGGTTCGAAGGCATGGTGACGGTGGGCCTGTCGCCCCGCTACTTCTCGCGCTTCTATGCAGCCCTGCGACTGGACCGGGCGCAGCCGCGGGAGGACATCACCTCGATGACGCTGCTGCGCGGGGATGGAACGGTGCTGGCCCGGGCCCCGCTGGACGAGGACAGCCTCGGCCAGCGCGTCAGCCGGCGCGGCGCCTATGGCCAGCCCGCGCTGCAGCCCGAGGCGGCCCCCGGCGTCTTCGAACCCTGGGACGCCAGCCCGGAGATGCTGGATCACCTGATGCTCGTCGCGCGCCAGGTCGATGGCTTCCCGCTGGTGGTGACGGTCGCTGCCCGCGACGAGCTGTACCTGGCCGACTGGCAGCGCCAGGCGCGAGGCGTGGCCTGGTTCGCGGGCGCGGCGACGCTGTTCCTCGTCGGCACCTTCTCGACCCTGGTGCAGGTGCTGCGCCGGCGCGAGCGCCACCTGCAGGATGTGGAGCGGCTGCGCGCTGCGGCCGAGCAGGCCAGCCGTGCGAAGAGCAACTTCCTCGCGACGGTGAGCCACGAGGTGCGCACGCCGCTGAACGGCATCCTCGGCACGGCGGAGCTGCTGGTGCAGGCGCCGCTGGGCCCACGCGAGCAGCAGTGGGCGCGAACGCTGCTGGCCTCCGGGCGCAACCTGCTGTCCATCATCAACGACATCCTCGACCTGACCAAGATCGAGGCTGATGAGATCGAGATCGACGTCGCCCCGTTCGACCCGCGGGCGATGCTGCGCGACGTGCTGAGTCTTTTCGCGCCGTATGCGGCCGGCAAGGGGCTGGCCTTGACGCTGCACGTCGACGACGACGTGCCGCCGGCCGTCGCCGGGGATGCCAAGCGCGTCAAGCAGGTGCTGGGCAATCTCGTCGGCAACGCGATCAAGTTCTCCGACCGCGGCGAGGTGCACGTCGAGTTGCGCGCCATGCCGGACGGCGGGCGTGCCGGGCTGCTGCGCTTCGAGGTGCACGACCACGGGGTCGGCATCCCGCCCGAGGCGCGAGACAGGATCTTCCAGCCCTTCATGCAGGCCGACAGCACGATCTCGCGCCGATTCGGCGGCACGGGCCTCGGCCTGGCGATCTCGCGCCGCCTGGTCATGCTGATGGGCGGGAGCATCGACTTCGACAGCGAGCCGGATCGCGGCACCCGCTTCCGGGTCGACCTGCCGCTGCCCGCGGCTGCCGGCCCCGCGGCCGATCCGCAGCCGCACCAGCATTCGGACTGGACCTTCGCGCACAGCGGGGCCATGCCGCTGGCGGCGCCCTCGCCGGGCCCTCACGGCGGCCGCGTGCTGGTGGTCGAGGACAACGAGGTGAACGCCCTGGTCGTCGAAGCGCAGCTCGAGCGCCTGGGCCGCCGCTGCGACATCGCCGCCGACGGCGAGGAGGCGCTGCACCGGCTTTGCAGCGGTGACTACGAGCTGGTGCTGATGGATTGCATGCTGCCCGGCATCTCCGGCTTCGAGGTGACGCGTCGCTGGCGCGAGATGGAGCGCAGCCGGGACCTGCCGCACCTGCCGATCGTGGCGCTGACCGCCAATGCGCTGGCCAGCAACGTGGAAGAGGCGCGTGCGGCCGGCATGGATGATTTCCTCACCAAGCCGTGCACGCTGGACAAGCTCGAGGCGGTCCTGCGCCGCTGGCCTGTACAGGCTGCGGACCCGAGCGACATGTGTCGCTCGGATCCTTGGCGCTGAGTTCGCGCCGGGGTCCCGGCGGCTCTTGCCGCTCGGATTCCTAACCAGTCTCCTCGTCGAGCGGACCTTCGCTCGGCAGCGAGGCGGCGGCCGCCGCGTCCGCCAGGCCCTGCCGGTCCCGCGCCAGCTGGATCAGGTCGGCCAGGGCCGCCGGCTCCAGCGGTTTCTGCAGAAAGCGGTCGAAGCCGGCCGCCAGGCAGCGCGGTTCCTCGTCGAGGTGGCCCGTCGCCGTCAGGCATACGCAGATCGCCTTCGACAGGCTGCCGCCCATCTCCCGCAGCTGCGTCACCACCTCGCAGCCATCCGGGCCCGGCATGTGCAGGTCGATGAAGACCAGCACCGGCTGGAACAGCTGAGCCACCCGCAAGCCCATTTCGCCGCCGAACGCGGTGGAGGTGCGGCAGCCGATGACCTGCAGCAGATAGCCGAAGGAGACGGCGCCGTCGAGGTTGTCGTCGATGACGAGAACCCGCAGTTCGCTGGCGCTGTGATCTGTCGTCATGGAGAGCAGCCGGCCGTTGGCGTGTGGAGCGTCGGTGCGGAGTCGGAGCTACCGGCAATCGCAGTTCCCGCGTGGACCAGGCGGCACGCCTGGGAACGTGCCTTGCCGCGCGCCGCCCTATCCAACGTCACATCAACAGGGGACCCACACGATGAAGAACGACGACCACGCCGCCGGCGGCGGATCCAGCGATGCGGCCGCGACCTCCATCTCCGTCTTCGGGGCTGGCTACGTGGGGCTGGTCACCGCCGCCTGCCTGGCCGGGCTGGGGCATGCCGTCGTCTGCATGGATACCGACGCCGAACGCGTGGAGCAGCTCGCCGCCGTGGCCTCGGGCGGCCCCCTGCCTTTCCACGAGCCCGGCCTGGCCGAACTCATGGCCGGGCTGTACCGGGACGGCCGGCTGCGCTTCACCGCGGACGCCGGCGAGGCGGTGGCTCATGGCCGCCTGCTGTTCATCGCCGTGGGCACGCCGGGCACGGACGACGGCTCGGCCGATCTACGGCATGTGCTGTCGGTGGCCCGCGCGATCGGCGAAGGCATCACGCGCGAGGTGCTGGTGGTGAACAAGAGCACGGTGCCGGTCGGCACGGCCGAGAGGGTGCGCGAGGTGATCGGCGCCTCGCTGGCCCGGCGCGGTCGCGCGGACCTGGACTTCGCCGTGGTCTCGAATCCCGAGTTCCTTCGCGAAGGCAGCGCGGTGCACGATTTCATGCACCCCGACCGCATCGTGGCCGGTGCCGACCGGCCCGCCGTCCTGGCCGAGCTGCAGCGCCTGTACGCGCCGCTGCTGCGCGACCCGGTGCGCCAGTGGCTGCCGATGTCGGTGCGCAGTGCCGAGATGTGCAAGTACGCGAGCAACGTCATGCTGGCGGCCCGGATCAGCCTGATGAACGACCTCGCCCTGCTGGCCGAAACGCTCGACACCGACATCGAGGAGGTGCGCCGCGGCATGGCGGGCGATCCGCGCATCGGGGCGGGCTTCCTGGCCGCCGGCTGCGGCTTCGGCGGATCCTGCCTGCCCAAGGACTTGCGCGCGCTGCTGCACACCGCGGCGGACGCCGGGCTGGAGCTGCCCATGCTGGAGGCGACCGAGGAGGTCAACGAACGCCAGAAGCTGCTGCTGGCGCGGCACGTGGCCCAGGCCTTCGACGGCCACCTCGAGGGTCGCCGCATCGCGCTGTGGGGCCTGGCCTTCAAGCCGGGCACCGATGACCTGCGCGAGGCACCGAGCGAGGTGCTCATCCGGGCCCTGCTCGCCGAAGGCGCCGAGGTCGTCGCGCACGATCCGATGGCCATGCCCGCCGCGCGTCTTCGGCATGCGCTGTGGAGCGGGTTGCGCTTCGCTGCCGATCCCCTGGGCGCGGTGGCCGGCGCGGATGCGCTGGTGATCGCCACCGAATGGCCGCAGTACCGCGACATCGACTGGGCCAGGGTGCGGCGGTGCATGGCCGGCGACTGGGTCTTCGACGGCCGCAACGTGTGCGACGGCGCGCTGCTGGCGGCCCGGGGATTCAACTACCGCGGGATCGGCCGCCGCACGCACGAAGGCGCGGCCGCCGCGATGGCCGTCGCGCGCTGAGCGCTACGACCGGAAGGGCCACGCTCACGCTGAACTGGCCGGAGGCCCTCCACCGCCTGCCGACGATCAAGGTGCCCGGCCTGGCCTGGCCCGGCCGGGCACCGCGTTTGCTCAACGCCGAACGACCACGGCGCGCCGCGCCGCAGGTGCGTTGTGGAGGAGGCCCACGTGGACTCGGCGGACAACCCGGGCGCGCCGGCAAGGCATCCGATCTGGGGCCACCGGGCCCTGTCGGGGCTGCTGGTCATCGCCATCATCCTGCTGTTGAAGGAGACGGCGGCGTTGTTGGTGCCTATCGCGGCCGCGCTGGTGCTCACCTTCGTCTTCGCACCGGTGGTGCGCTGGCTGCGTCGCCATGGCGTGAGGGAGACGATTGGCGCCGGGGTGGTGGTGGTGCTGCTGCTGGGCGTCACCGGGCTGTTCGCCAGCACGCTGGCCAGGCCGGCGGCCGAATGGTGGGACCGCGCGCCGACCACCGTGGCCCAGGTGATGGCGAGGCTGGAGCGCTTGCGCATCGCGTTTCCGGTGTCGACGCCCGTGCCGCCCGCTTCCGCGGCCCCGCGGGCCGCCAAGGGCCGGCCGACGACGGCCGACCTGGAGGAGCTGCGGCCCGACCCGATCAAGGAGCACCTGGCCACCGAAGGCTTTGCCCTGACCCGCGCCGTGCTGGTTCGGCTGGTCGGGTTCTGCGTCTCGGCGGCGGCCACCGTGATCCTGTTGTACTTCCTCCTCGCCTCGGAGCACTGGGTGATCTCGCGCAGCGTGGAGGCCATTCCGCGTCGCAGGGCGCGCGCACTGCTGCTCGCGGGCCTGCGGAGCGTGCAGCGCGAGATCTCTCATTTCCTCGGCGCCCTGGCGGTGGTCAACCTGGGCGTGGGCATCGCGATGTCGGTCGCCGCCTGGTGGCTGGAGCTGCCCAACCCCGTGCTCTGGGGCACGCTCTGCGGACTGCTGAACTTCATCCCCTACCTGGGCCCGATGATCGGCGCGACGATGCTGCTGATGGCCGGCCTGCTCACCTTCGACTCGCTGCCGCAGATCGTGGCGCCGGCCGCGGCGCTGCTGGCGATCCATGCCACCGAGAGCAACTTCATCAGCCCGTTCTACGTGGGCAAGCAGCTGTCGCTGAGTCCCGTGTCGATGTGCCTGTCGGTGATGTTCTGGGGCTGGCTATGGGGCCTGGCGGGGGCGGTGATGGCCGTGCCCTTGCTCGTGGCCGTGCGGGCCCTGTGCAAGCGCCAGCGCAGATTGCGCCTGTTCAATGCCTACCTGGAGGGCACCCGCAAGCCGGTGACCAGCCTGCGTTCGCTCATCGGCAGGAACCGTCGCGGTGCCGTGGCCGACGCGGCCAAGCCGCGCAGCCCGCGCACGCAGCGCGGCCGCTGACGCGCAGGGTCAGGCGGGACGAAGGAGCCCGCCGGCCGATGTGTCCTGCGGGAGTCCGGCCGCCGCCATTGGCGGCCTGCAGGGCGCGGGACGCGCCCTGGTCGAATCGATCGATTCAGCCGTTGTCTTCGCTGTTGCGGCGGCGGATGACGAAGGCGATCGCCCCCACGCCGGCCAGCATCATCAGCCAGGCCGAGGGCTCCGGCACCTGCTGGACGTTGATCAGGCCGTTGACGATGTTGTTCTCGACCGCGATGTTCTCGGCCAGCGCGGTGCCGGCGGGGCTGGGAGGCAGGCCTATCGGTTCGGCGGAGTCGGGCACGAGCGGCGGGCCCGAACGGCCGAAGTCCACGTCGCCCAGGGCCTCGTGCGCCGGGGTCTGCGGCGCCGTGCCGCTTGCGGTCGCGAAGTCGATGTGGCGTGCCCACGCGTCGGTCCCCACGCGATAGTCCACCGCCGGCGGTCGCCCGTCGCCATGGATGAATGGCGCCTGTACGTCCACCTGAGCGGTGGCGCTTCCCCCGGCCGAAATCAATGCGGCCAGAACCCAACTTGTTTGCTTCATACAGCCCTCCTGGCGGCGCACCCGAACGGCCCCGCAGTGTGTAAGGGGATGGCAAATGCCGGGCCTGAGAACCTTTCCAGCTGCCCCGGACCGGCGAGGCAATGCAGGGAGGAAGGACGCAGATTTTTCGGCAGCAGGACCTGTCCCCCGTTCACGCGGCAAGTGTTTGCAATTTCTGCGGCCAGGGGCATGCCGATTGCCTCCTCGTGCTGCCGCGGCCGGCGCATTGCGGATGCCGCGACACGGCGCGCCGATGCTGCGCGCTCCAAGAACGGAGGGTTGTCCATGCCTGCGCTCATCGTGCTGTCCCACTGGCGGTGGGACTTCGTGTGCCGGCGTCCACAGCGGCTGATGAGCTGCCTGTCTCGCCACTATCCCATCGTCTATGTCGAAGAGCCGGTCCACGAGGAAGGGCCGCCGGGACTGGTTCGCCAACTACGGGGCGCGGTCGAAGTGCTGATGCCGCACACGCCTGTCGAGGCCCCCGGCTTCCACGAGGATCAGCTGCGCCTGCTCGGCCCGATGCTGACCGCGTACCTGCGCGAGCGAGGCATCGAGGACTGCATAGCCTGGTTCTACACGCCGATGGCCTCGCCGCTCATGGCCGTGCTGCAGCCGCGGCTGGTGGTGTACGACTGCATGGACGACCTGTCGGCGCTGAAGGATGCGCCGGCCGAGTTGCCGCAGCGCGAGGCGCAGCTGCTGCAGGCCGCCTCGCTCGTCTTCGCTGCCGGGCCGGCGCTGTACGAGGCCAAGCGCCAGCTGCATCCGCGGGTGCATTGCGTGCCCAGCGCGGTGGATCCGGCGCGCTTCAGCCCTTCGCGGCTGGACCCGTCGAGCGACCAGGCGCGCGAGGCGGATCGGCTGCAGGAGCGGCTGCCGCATCCGCGCCTGGGCTTCTTCGGCATCATCGACGAGCGGATCGACCTGGGCCTGCTGGATGCCGTGGCGGCAGACCGACCTGAATGGCAGATCGTGATGGCCGGACCGGTCGTGAAGCTGGACCCCGACAGCCTCCCCAACCGCCCCAACATCCACTGGCTCGGCCGTCAGCCGCAGGACGTGCTGCCCTATCTCCTGGCCGGCTGGGACGTCTGCCTGATGCCCTTCGCGCTCAACGACACCACCCGCTGCATCAGCCCGACGAAGACGCTGGAGTACATGGCCGGCGAGAAGCCCATCGTCAGCACCGCGGTGCCGGACGTGGTGGCGCTGTACGGCGACGTCGTCCGCCTGGCGCGCGATCCGGCGCAGTTCATCGAGGCCTGCGCCGGCCTGCTGCGCGAGACGGGCCACCAGCGCGCGCGGCGATTGAGCAACATGACGAACACGGTGTTCAGGACGTCCTGGGATTCGACGGCGCAATGCATGCACGAACTCATGGAGCATGAATTGCAGGCCGCCAGCGCCGGGCCGGTACGCGCGAAGGCATCGGCCGGGTCGCCGGCGCGGCTGGCGGTGTCCCGCTGACAACTCGGGGCTTTGCCGGCGAAGGCATGGCGCCGGCCGAGCCCGCGGTCTCGCAAAATGGCGGACCTCGGGCACGACACCGGATCCACCATGGCAGAGCTGCATGACTCCTGGCATCGCGCCTGGCACGGCGCGGGCGCGCGGGGCGACGGCGAATCGCTGCGCGACGCGCTGATCGCCCGCTACGACGAGCCTCACCGGGCCTACCACACGCGGCAGCATCTGAAGGAGTGCCTGGGCTGGTTCGAGCGGGTCGGCGCCCTGGCCGGGCACCCGGCCGAGGTCGAACTCGCCCTGTGGTTCCACGATGCCATCTACGACCTCGGGCGGCATGACAACGAACAGCGCAGTGCGGACCTGGCGCGCGAAAGCCTGTCGGGCGCCGGGGTGGACGCCGTCGTGGCGGCGCGTGTGGCGGCGCTGGTGCTCGCCACGCGCCACACAGCCGTGCCTGCCGGCCGGGACGAGCAGGTGCTGGTCGACATCGACCTGGCCATCCTCGGCGCCGAGCCGGCGCGCTTTGCCGAGTACGACCGGCAGATCCGCGAGGAGTACGCCTTCGTGCCGGCCGACACCTACCGCGTCAAGCGGCGAGAGGTGCTGCGGTCCTTCCTGGATCGGCCCCGGCTGTACCTTACCGAGCCCATGCACAGCGCGCTCGAAGAGTCGGCGCGGCGCAATTTGCGCCGGGCGGTGGAGGAGGTCTTCGCCGCGGCACCGGCGAACCGCTCGATGCCGCAGGCGACGAGCCGGTGAGCCATCCCTACGGCGAACGGCAATACAGCTCCCGCGACCTGTGCGGCCACGTCTGGACCTTCTCGCAATCGTTGGCGGACGTGGACCCGGCGGCCTGAGGCGGCGAGCTCGTCGGCCCGCCTTGACGCTCGCCGGCGGGGCCGGCAGCATGGTCCTCCATGGATCCGCACACCTGGTTCATCTACTTCCTGGCGGCGCTGGGCCTTTCGCTCTCGCCCGGGCCCAACGGCCTGCTGGCACTGACCCATGGCGCGCTGCACGGCCGCCGCAAGGCGCTCTACACCATCTTCGGCGGAGCGCTTGGTTTCGTGACGGTGATCGGGCTTTCGCTGTTCGGCATCGGGGCCCTGCTGCAGGCGTCACTGACCTGGCTCACGGTGCTGAAGTGGGTGGGCGGCGCCTACCTGGTGTGGCTGGGCATCCAGGTCTGGCGCGCCGCGCCGATCGGGCTGGAGGCCGCCGGGCCGGCCGAACCGCGCGGCGGCTGGTCGATGTTCCGCCAGGGGGCGCTCTCGGCCCTGACCAATCCCAAGGGCATTCTGTTCTTTGCCGCCTTCCTGCCGCAGTTCATCGACCCGGCCCGCAGCCTGGCGCTGCAGTTCGCCCTCATGGCCGGCACCTTCGCGGCGATCGAGATCGCAACGGAGCTCTTCATCGCCAGCATGGCCCACCGCATCAGCCCCTGGCTCAAGCGCGTCGGCAAGCGCTTCAACCAGGCCTGCGGCGGCGTCTTCATCGCCATCGGCGCGGCGCTGCCGCTGCGCAGTTGAAAGGGTCGCGTCCTGGCGACCGTACTGCCCATCGGGATGTGCCTGCGGGCGCGGCGGGTGTGGCGCAGGCTCCGAGGCCGGCGCCGCTGCTCTGCCCGCAGCACCTTCAGAGGAAGAGAACCCGGAAGTGCAGCGCCCCGCGCAGCCGCCAGTACACCGACAGGAACGGGATCAGTGCCGAGGTGACGATCATCTCGATGGCATGGGCAGGCGAGCGGTCGGTGTGCCTCAGGCGGCGCGCGGCGATCCACATCACCAGCGTCAGCGCGAGCACCGCGCAGGCGGCCGCCGCCTCGCCATGGCCCGTCCACGCCAGCCATGGCGCGGCGAGGCTGGCCACGACGACGAGGTAGTAGTCCCAGGGCGGGAGCTTGCGGATGCGCTGCCTGTAGAGCTGTGGATGCTTCTTGAACAGCAGCGCGTCGAAGAAGGTGTTGCGCTGCTGGCGCAGGCACACGCCCCAGGGCTGCGGGCGCACGGGGTGCTGCACCCGCGCGGTGGCGATGCGGCCGACGGGCCCGACGTCCTCCATCAGCCTGAACTGCAGGTCGGAATCCTCGCGCCAGGCGCGGCGGAAGCGCTCGTCGAAGCCCCCGATTCGCTCCAGCGCGGCTCGCCGCACGAAGGCGCTGGCGGTGACGAAGTCGGCGCGGGCCAGCCCCGCGGTCATGAGTTCGTGATCGGTCGGGCGGGCCTCCGAGCAGGCGCGCGGCACCTGCACCGCGCCGGCGGCGCCGGCCCACTCCGGGTGCTCGCGCAGCGCGCGCTCTCCTTCTGCCAGCCAGTCGCGGTCGGGAATGGTGTCGTCGTCGGTGAAGGCGACGATGGCGCCGCGAGCGGCTCGCCAGCCGCAGTTGCGAGCGACCGCCGGGCCGCGCCCGTTGGCCGGGCGCAGGTAGCGGATCCGCGGTGCTCCGGGTTGTCGCGCGAGCTCGCCCACCGCGAACTGGACCCGGCTTTCTCGACCGTCGTCGACGACGATGACCTCGTAGGCGTGCGGCGGCAGGCGCTGGGCCATCAGGGCGTCCAGGCATCTTCGCAGCAGGTTCATGCGGCAATAGGTCGGGACGACGACGCTGATGCGGGGCGCCGCCAGGTCGCCGTGGCGCGCGCCGGGGAGGACGGATTCGAGGACAGGGCCCATGGACACTACTTCTCCAGGATGAAGGGCCCGATGGCCAGCGCATCGAGCGGGGTGCCGGCCGCGGCCGAGTCGGGGAAGGCCTCGCAGGTGCCGAGGGTGATCAGGGCCACGAGGTCTCCCGCATGGGCAGCACCATCATCTCGGGCACCACGGAGTCCTTGGGCTGCGTCAGCACGAAGCGCACGGCACGCGCCACGCTGACCGGGTCCTGCAGGACGCCGGGGTCGAGGTCCGGGAAGCGGTCGATGTGGAACGGCGTGCGCATGCCGCCGGCCACCACCGCCGACACCTTGATGCCTTGCGTCCGCAGCTCCGCATGCAATGCATGCGAAAGGCCCAGCAGGCCCCATTTCGTCGCGTGGTAGGCGGCGGCGTTGGGCCAGGTCCGTTTGGAGGCGGTGGAGGCGATGTTGACGATCTGGCCCCCGCTCGGGCTGGCGGCCAGCAGCGCCAGCGCATGCTTGGCCATCAGGAAAGGGCCGGTGAGATTGGTCTGGACGATGCGATGCCAGTCCTCGGTCGCCAGCTCCGCCATCGGCGCGGCGACATCGACGGCCGCGTTGTTGACCAGCACATCCAGATGCCCGTAGCGCAGGCGCACCTGGGCCATCACGTGAAGCACCTGGTCCTCGTTGCCGACGTCCAGCGGCAGGGCAATGGCCTGGATGCCGTTGGCGGACAGCGTGGCCGCCTTGTCCTGGGCGCGGTCGTAGGCGACGTCGCCGATGATGAGCTGCGCGCCGGCGCTGCCGAGCAGGTCGGCGATGGCCCCGCCGAGGCCGCGCGAGCCCCCGGTGATCAGGACCGTCTGGCCGCGCAGGGCGTGGGGATCGGTGTCGGGGGAGGAGGACAAGGCGGACAAGGCGGACGATGGCGGCGACATGGACAGCTCCGGGGGCATTGCAAGGTCGACCTCAGGCATTCGGCGTGCCTGTGGCGTGGGCTGGGCGCCGGTCCGTCGCATCTCCTGGCAAATGGGGCTTTTTATCGGATTTGCCTAATTTTCTGATCGACCTAAAATGGCCCAAATGGACAAGATCTTCCACCGCACGGCGCTGGCCCAGCGCATGGCCGAACAGTTGCTGCACCCGGGCGTGCTGGACGAGGGCCTGCGCTCGGGCTTGTTCATCTCCGGCGTGCGGCGCACCGGCAAGACGACCTTCCTGCTGTCCGACCTGGTGCCCGCGCTGGAGGCGGCCGGCGCGCTGGTGATCTACGTGGACCTGTGGTCCAACACCCAGGCCAACCCGGCCACACTGGTCCACGCGGCGATCCGGCGCACCTTGCGCGAATTGCAATCTCCGGCAGGCGCCCTGGCAGCGCGACTGAAAAAACTTCGAAACGCCGAGATCGCGGTGGCGGGCTTGAAGTTCGGCTTCAAGGTCGAGACGGTGGGCACTGAAGAGGGCCCGACCCTGGCGGCCGCCTTCACCCAGGTGGTGGACCAGGCCCGAACCGACATCGTTCTGATCATCGACGAGGTGCAGCACGCGATCACCTCGGAAGAGGGCAACCAGATGCTGCTGGCATTGAAGGCGGTGCGCGACGCCATCAACCCCCGGCCCGACACGCCCGGCCACTTCCTTTTCATTGGCACCGGCTCGCACCGCGCGCTGGTGAGCGAATTGACGGCGCGCCGCAACCAGGCCTTCGTCGGCGCCACGTCGATCGCATTCCCGGTCCTGGATGCCGACTACGTCGACCACCTGCTCCAGCGCCTGCGCGCCGAAGGCATGACGGTGCAGCCCAGCCTGGAGGTGGCGACCCAGGCCTTCCGCACCCTCGGCTCGCGGCCGGAAGAAATGCTGCGCGCCTTGCGCGAGCTGCGAGCCCTTCTTCCCCCCGGGGGGGACCCGGATGCCTTCGTGCCCGTCATCGCGGGGACGCTGCGCTCGACGGCGGCCGATGTGGAGATCATGAAGGTGGAGCAGCTCGGGGTGCTGGCCACCGCGGTGTTCGAGCGCGTGGCCGGCTCCGAGGGCGACGCCAAGGGGCATTTCTCGGCCGAAGCGATGGCCGGCTATGCCGCGGTCGTGGGCCGGGAAGTCCGGGCGGACGAAGTGCAGGCGGTCCTGAACGAGCTGATGGTGGCCAACGTGGTCATGCGCCGCGGTCACGGCCTGTACGGCCTGACCGATCCCTTCGTGCAGGAGATCTGGCGCGAGCGCAAGGCCTTGATGCGGCCGCCCGCATAGCATCGCCGGCCATGAGTCATCCGCTGCTCGACCTGCACCCCGACGTCGCCCGCGCCCTCGGCGAAGGGCGTCCGGTCGTGGCCCTGGAGTCGACCATCGTCTCGCACGGCATGCCGTGGCCGCGCAACCTGGAGACGGCGCTGGCGGTGGAGGCCGAGGTCCGCGCCCACGGCGCCGTGCCCGCCACCATCGCCGTGCTCGATGGCCGCCTCAAGGCCGGCCTGGCGCCGGGCGAGATCGAGCGCATCGCCCGCGCCGGCCCGCAGATGGCCAAGGCGAGCCGGCGCGACCTGCCGCTGCTCGTGTCGCGCGGTGGCAGCGGGGCGACCACCGTGGCGGGCACGATGATCGTCGCGGCGCTGGCGGGCATCCGCGTCTTCGCCACCGGCGGCATCGGCGGCGTGCACCGCGGCGCCGAGACGAGCTTCGACATCTCGGCCGACCTGCAGGAGCTGGCCCGCACGCCGGTGGCGGTGGTCTGCGCCGGGCCCAAGTCCATCCTGGACCTCGGGCTGACGCTGGAATACCTGGAAACGCACGGCGTGCCCGTGCTCGGCTACCGCACCGATCGCCTGCCCGACTTCTTCAGCCGCGAAAGCCCCTTCGGCGTCGACGCGCGGCTGGACGAGCCGACCGACATCGCCCGCGTGATGCACGCCCAATGGTCGCTCGGCCTGACAGGCGGCCTGGTGATCGCCAACCCGGTGCCCGCCGAGCACGCGATGCCACGCGAGGTCATCGACCGCGCCATCACCCAGGCCCTGGCTGACGCCCGCGCCCAAGGTGTCGCCGGCAAGGCCCTCACGCCCTTCCTCCTCGAGCGCATCAACGCCCTGACCGGCGGCAGCAGCCTCGCCGCCAACATCGCCCTGGTCCTGAACAACGCCCGCCTCGCCGCCCAGGTCGCCTCCGCCTACGCCCGCCTCGGCCCTGCCTGAGCAGGCGCTCCGCAGGAGCCGCTCCCTACCAGGGCGTGCGCGGATCCGGCTTCGCCGGTCCGCTGCGCGAGCCCCCTCGGGGGGCAGCCCCCGCCAGGGGGCGTGGGGGCCCCATCCAACCGTGCCCTGAGCGCATCCACGGCACAGTGATTGCCGCTCTTCGGCCATGTGAAGTCACCGAAAGGCACACCATGTCCGACAACCTGCAACAGCGTGGCGGCCAGGACCGCCGGCGTATCGATGTGAACGAGCCCTACGAGCTGCGCGACTGGTCCCGCAAGTTCGGAGTGAGTCCGGACGAATTGCGAGATGCCGTGCGCGCGGTCGGCACGGACGCCGAAAAGGTGGAGCAACACCTGAAACGCAGTCACTGAAGAAAAGATCGTACGTAGTGAGCGAGACATTGATGTATCGTTCACTACATGATTCCAGACTCCGCCGGCTGGCGCCTGCTCGTCGTCTCCCTGCCTACCCAGGCGGCGACGGCTCGCATGCGCATCTGGCGCGCGCTCAAGGCCCAGGGTTGCGCCGCCCTGCGTGACGGCGCCTACCTGCTGCCCGCCGGCGGCGGGCGGGAAGAGGCCTTGCGCGAACTGGCCGACGACTGCATCCGCGAAGGGGGCACCGCCTGGCTGATGGCGGTGCAGCCGGCCACAGCCGAAGAAAACGCCGAGTACCAGGCGCTGTTCGACCGAAGCGAAGACCTGGCCGAACTGCGCAAGGCCTGGAAACAGGCCCAGCCGGGGCTCGCCAAGCAATCGCCCGCCGAGTTGCTGCGGGTGCAGCGCCGCCTGCAGCGCGACTACGACGCCGTCAAGGCGATCGACTACTTCCCCGGCGACAGCTCGGCCGAGACCGAGGCCGCCTGGCTCGCGTTCAGCCGCCGCCTGCAGTCGCTGGCTTCGCCGGACGAGCCTCATGAGGCCGGTGGCGAGCTGCCCCGCCTGGACCTGGCGGCCTACCGCGGCCGCACCTGGGCCACCCGCAGACGCCTGTGGGTGGACCGCGTCGCCTGCGCCTGGTTGATCCGCCGCTTCATCGATCCCGAGGCCCGCTTCCTCTGGCTGGCGCAGCCCGCCGACTGCCCGCCCGACGCGCTGGGCTTCGACTTCGACGGCGCCACCTTCACCCACGTCGGCGAGCGCGTGAGCTTCGAGACCTTGCGGGCCAGCTTCGGGCTGGACGAAGACGCCGCACTGATGCGCCTGGGCGCGATGGTTCACCAGCTCGACATCGGCGGCCCGCCCGTGCCCGAGGCCGCCGGCTTCGAGGCCGTGCTGGCCGGCGCGCGCGAGCGCCTGCCGGACGACGACGCGCTGCTGGCCGAGATCGGCACGGTGCTCGATTCGCTCTACGCCCACTTCGGCCGCGCCAGGGCCTGACACCTCCACCACCATCCAGGAGCCGCCGATGAGCGACGCCACGACTTCCGAAACCACCCCAGCGGCGAGCAGCGCGCCCTATACCTTGTGGCAGCTCGTGGGCTACATGCTGGGCCTCGGCACCTGGGGCTTCGGCGGCCCGGTGGCCCTGGTCGGCTACATGTACCGCGACCTCGTCGAGAAACGGCGCTGGATCACCGAGGGCGACTACAAGGAGGGCATGGCCATCGCGCAGCTGATGCCCGGGCCGCTGGCCGCGCAGCTGGCCATCTACCTCGGCTTCGTGCACTACCGGGTGCTGGGGGCCACGCTCGTCGGCCTGGCCTTCGTGCTGCCTTCCTTCCTGATGGTGGTGGCCATCGGCATGGCCTACGTCAGCTATGGCGGCATCGGCTGGATGCAGTCGGTCTTCTACGGCGTGGGCGCGGCGGTGATCGGCATCATCGCCATGAGCGCCTGGAAGCTCACCAGCAAGAACATCGGCCGCGACAAGCTGCTGTGGGCGATCTTCGCGGTCAGCGCCATCGTCACCATCGTGACGCAGTCCGAGGAGATCTGGCTGTTCATAGGCGCCGGCGTGCTGGTGTGGCTGTGGCGCGTGCCGCCGGCCTGGCTGCAGCGCGGCGGCCGTGGCGGCGCGCAGGCCGTGGCCGCGCCGCTGTTGGCGATGTTTGCCCTCGAGGCGGTGGACCCGGCCAAGCTCGCCAAGATCGCGACCTACTTCGCCTACGCCGGCAGCTTCGTCTTCGGCAGCGGACTCGCGATCGTGCCCTTCCTCTACAGCGGCGTGGTCAAGGAGTACGCCTGGCTGAACGACCGCCAGTTCGTGGACGCCGTGGCGGTGGCGATGATCACGCCGGGGCCGGTGGTCATCACCACGGGCTTCATCGGCTTCCTGGTGCAGGGCTTCTGGGGCGCGGTGGTCGCGGCCGCTGCCACCTTCCTGCCGTGTTATCTGCTGACCATCATCCCGGCCCCGTACTTCAAGAAGCACGGCAAGCGGCCGGCGATCGTGGCCTTTGTCGACGGCGTCACTGCAGCGGCCATAGGCGCGATCGCGGGCGCGGTGGTCGTCATCGGCCAGCGCTCGATCACCGACTGGATCACCGCGCTCATCGCCATCGTCACCGCGGCCGTGCTGTGGCGCTTCAAGAAGATCCCGGAGCCGGTGATCGTGGCGGCATCCGCCGCGATCGGCCTGGTCGTGCACCCGCTCATCGCCCACGTTTGAAATGGAGCCTGTGATGGACTATCAGATCCTCCCGCTGCCCCTGGATCCGGAACGGCTCAACGGCCTGTCGGCCAAGCTCGTGGTGAGCCACCACGAGAACAACTACAGCGGTGCGGTCAAGCGCTTGAACGCGATCCGTCTGCAACTGAGTGGCCTGGACTGGGCCACGGCGCCGGTCTTCGTCGTCAATGGCCTGAAGCGCGAGGAACTGATCGCCGCCAATTCGGCCTGGCTGCACGAGCTGTACTTCGACGGCCTGGGGGGCGATGGCCAGCTCATGCCGGCACCCCTGGCCGCCGCGATCGAGCGCGATTTCGGCTCCGTGGCTCGCTGGCGCAGCGAGTTCACCGCGTTGGCCAAGGCCATGGGCGGCGGCTCGGGCTGGGCACTGCTGTCCTGGTCGCCGCGCGAACAACGGCTCGTCAATCATTGGGCGTCCGATCACACTCAGGTGCTGGCCGGCGCGACGCCGGTGCTGGCGCTGGACATGTACGAGCACTCCTACCACATGGATTTCGGTGCCAAGGCGGCGGCTTATGTCGATGCCTTCATGGCCAACGTGCGCTGGGAGTCGGCCGGCCGGCGCCTGGCCGCAGCGGGCGGGGCGCCAGCCTGAAGCGGGGTTCCGCGCGCAGGCGAAGGTTGGCTGGCCCACGGGCCGGTGATCTACGGCGCGCTGTACGAGTGGCGCCCAACGCGGTGGGCGAGGGCGGCCCTGGAGGTGGAGCTTTCGTAGGCCGCGGCGTCGCCTTCCGGCGGCGTCTACAGTGGCGGCGATGATGTTCCGATCCACGACGCTGCCGGCACTGCGAGGCGGCGCGCTCGCCTTGCTGGCGGCGCTGCTGTTCGGCGCCAGCACGCCGCTGGTGCAACGCTGGGGCGCTGGCATCGGACCGTTCTCCACCGCGGCCTTGCTCTATGCCGGCGCGGCCTTCGTGGGGATGCTCTCCCGGCGGCCAGCAGGCCTCGAGGCCCGGCTGGCGACATCGGATCTGCCTCGCTTGCTGACGATGGCGGCCTTCGGGGCCGTCCTGGGGCCGGTGGCGCTCGCATGGGGCCTTCAGCGCACCAGCGGCACGAGCGCCTCGTTGATGCTCACGCTGGAGGCGGTGTTCACCGCAGTGCTGGCCTCGCGGCTCTATCACGAGACCATGGGCCGCCGCGTGTGGATGGCGATGCTGCTCTTGTCGCTCGGCGGGGGCGTGTTGGTACTCGACCAGTCGCGCGGCGGCGCGACCCAGTGGCAAGGCCTGCTCGCGGTCATGCTGGCGACGCTGGCCTGGGGCGTCGACAACACGCTGTCGCGTGCGCTCGCCGAGCGGGACCCCGGCCAGGTGGTGATGGCCAAGGCGGCGCTCGGGGCGATGGCATCGACAGTGATGGCGACCCTGGCCGGCGAGCCCTGGCCTGGCTGGCCCGTGATGCTGACCCTGGGCCTGGTCGGTGCCAGCGGCTACGGCCTCAGCCTGCGCTTGTACCTGCTCGCCCAGCGCGCGTTCGGGGCGGCGAGAACCGGCTCGGTGTTCGCGTTCGCCCCATTCATCGGCGCCGCCGTGGCATGGCTCCTGGGTGACCGCTCGGCAAGCTGGCCGATCGCCGCGGGCGGTGCGCTGATGATGACGGGCGTCCTGCTGCACCTGGCCGAGTCGCACGGCCACGAGCACGCGCACGAGGCGCTGGAGCACGAGCACGCCCACCGCCACGACGACGGGCATCACGAGCACTCGCATGACACCATGCCCACTGGCCCCCACAGCCACCCGCATCGCCACGAGCCGCTGCGCCACAGCCACGCTCACGTGCCGGATGCGCACCACACGCACCGGCACTGAGCCGAGGCTCCTGGCCGCTTTGCTTGAGTCCTCTTGGGGGCTGGCTGGGCGCAGCCCGGCCCTGGCGAAAGTCAGTGAGCGGTCGCGGTCGCGGCCGTGGGCGTGACGGGCGCGCCTGTCTCCGGCGCCAGCAACCGGCCGAAGAGGAAGCGGCAGGCGAACAGCAGTGCCCCTGCGGCAGCGACCAGCGTCGCGTGCAAGGCCCAGAAGTCTCGGCCCGGCATGGTCTCCAGCAGCCCGGCGAGCCAGCCGACGAAGGTGTTGCCGAAGAACAGGTGCAGGTAGTACACGCCCAGCACCAGGCCTTCGAACCGCTTGGGCGACACGCGCGAGTACAGCGCGAGGCCGACCGGCAGGATGTTGGCGAAGCCGAAGTCGTTGACGATGGTGTAGCCGAGGGTCCAGACGAAGCTGACCTTCTCGCCCGTGGCCTCGACCAGGCTCGCGGCGATGGCGATCAGGGCGGGGCCGCCGGCCGCGAGCAGCGAGCCCAGGGCCATCTTGGTCAACTCGTCCGGCTCGCGGCGGCGATTGGCCCACCAGCGCCAGAAGGCGATGGAGGCGACCATGGTGGCGGTGCTGATCACTGCATCCACCGCCTGCAGCCAGGTCACCGGCACGTCCCAGCCGAACAACACCAGGTCCATGTGCTTCTGCGACCACAGCGGGAAGGCGTTCTGGTACTGCTGGTTGCCGACGATGGACAGCATCAGCACCGGCAGCAGGGCGATCAGGAGGCCGAAGCGCCCGATGTCGGCGCGGCTCATGCGGCTGGCCACGCCAGACTCGCCGCCCGCGGCGCGGGCCTTGCCCACCTTGGGCTCGGGCGGCAGCCAGCGCCGGCCGGCGAGGTAGACGAACAGCCCGATCACCATGCCCACGCCGGCGGCGCCGAAGCCCCAGTGCCAGGCCACTTTCTCGCCCAGCGTGCCGCACACGATGGGCGCCAGGATGACGGCGATCTGCACCGCGAGCATGAAGATCTGGAAGGCGCTCGCCCGGCGCTTGTCTTGCGGAGCGTAGAGATCGCCCACCTGCGCCGCGATGTTGCCCTTAAAGCAGCCCACCCCGATGAGCAGGCAGGCCAGGGCGGGCAGGAAACTCGCCTCGAAGGCCATCAGGAAGTGGCCGACCGCCATCAGGCTCGCGCCTATGACCACGGTCTTGGTTCGCCCCAGCCAGCGATCGGCGACCAGGCCGCCGAACAGGGGCGTGAGAAACACGAAGCCTGCATACAGGCCGAACACCGCGGAGGCCAGTTGCTGCGTCGTGCGCGGCCCCGTGACGCCCTCGATCATTCTTCGCAGGGCGTCGATGCCGGCGACCTGGCCGATGTGCTCAGGCAGGAACAGGTAGTTGGTCAGGTACAGCACCAGCAGCGCCTGCATGCCGTAGTAGGAGAAGCGCTCCCACAGCTCGCAGAAGGCCAGCCAGCCCAGGCCGGCAGGGTGCCCGAAGAAGGCGCGGTCGGCGCGCTCGCGAGGATCGTTGCTGCTGCCGGCGGAGGCTTCGGCGGTGGTCGAGTAGGTGGACACTGGACGGCTCGGATCTTGGGAAGCCGCGACTGTCGCGGAAAGAGCATGCAGGGACAAGTCGCGTGGACCCGCAGGCCTGCCGACGGCCTCGCGAGGAACGCGTTCGCGGCCGGGCTTGCCCGAAGGGCCTGAGCCTGCCGCGGCGCTGGGCTCGGCGTATGCTGCCCGCCTTCGGTGAACCCCCTCACTCAAGAAGGAGCGATGACGATGAGCGAATCAGCAGTGTCGGCCGGCGAGTTCTCGCGGCGCGATTTCGTGGCCGTGTCGATGGCCGGCAGCCTCGGTGCCGGTGTCGCCGGCAATGCCTCGGCGGCGACGCCGGTGTCGGACCAGGCGGTGACCATCAAGACGCCTGACGGCGAGTGCGACGCCTTGTTCATCCACCCGGCGACCGGGGCCCATCCCGGGGTGGTGCTCTGGCCCGATGCCTTCGGCGTGCGCCCGTCGGTGCGAGAGATGGCCAAGCGCCTGGCCGAGGACGGTTACGCCGTGCTGGTGCCCAACCCCTACTACCGCGTGTCGAAGGCGCCGCAGTACGAGAGCGCGGCCGGCATCGACTTCAAGGACAACGCGGTATGGGAGAAGCTCAAGCCCCTGCGCGACTCCATCAGCGCCGCCGGAGCGGCCGAGCGTGACACGGCGGCCTTCGTCGCCTACCTCGACAGCCAGCCCGCGGTGGACAAGGGGAAGAAGATCGGTACGCAGGGCTACTGCATGGGCGGGGCGCTGGCCCTGCGCACTGCCGCCGCCGTGCCCGCGCGCATCGGCGCAGTCGCCTCCTTCCACGGCGGTGGCCTGGTGACCGACAAGCCCGACAGCCCGCACCTGCTGGTGTCGAAGATCAAGGGCCGGGCGCTGGTCGCCATCGCGCAGAACGACGACCAGAAACAGCCGGACGCCAAGGACAAGCTGAAGCAGGCCTTCGCCGAGGCCAAGGTGCCGGCCGAGATCGAGGTCTATCCGGCGCAGCACGGCTGGTGCGTGCCCGACATGCCGGTCGAGAACGGCAAGCCGATCTACAGCAAGCCCGAGGCCGAACGCGCGTGGAGCCGGCTGCTGGTGCTCTACAAGGCCGGATTGGGCTGACGACCCGCCCCCCTCCCGGGTGGCTGCCCCTTGCGGGGCTTGGGCTGCGAACCGGCTCAGCCCTAGGCGGCCTTGCGCTGAGGCTCCGAGATGTCTCGCAGGGCATCGTCGGTGTGATGGTTCTGGCGCGTGGCCAGGTCACCGAGCGAGACGATGCCGACCAGCTCCTTGCGCTCGTTCATCACGGGCAGGCGGCGGATCTGGGCGTCGCCCATCATGCGCATCACTTCGTCGCTGTCCTGCGACTCGCTGGCGTACTTGATGTCGCGCGTCATGATGTCGGACACGCAGGCCGTGTCGGGCTTCAGGCCCGCGGCCACGCCGCGGATGGCGATGTCCCGGTCGGTGATCATTCCCAGCACCTGCCTGCCGTTGCAGACCGGCAGGGCGCCGACGTCGAGCTCCTGCATCATCCGCGCGGCCCGCTGCAGCGTGTCCTCGGGGCCGATCACCTGGGGGTTGGGGGACATGATTTCACTGACCTTGGACATGGCGGTACTCCTGGGAAAGGATGAAACAACAGGGCTCGTGGCCCCTCGATGAATCGGCAATCGACGGGCCCAGGGGCGTCTGCCGGGATCGCATGGAGGTGCCCCTGGCTCCAGTGGTCATCGGCGGGCGAGGGCCGGGCGCCCATCAAACCCGGCAGAGCATCGAATTCAGGCCGTGGCCATGGCACTCTGTGCACGCCGTCGCGGCGGCCGGGGATGCAGGTGCGCCGCCGCTTCATGCAGTCGCAAGGGGCGACGTTTCTGTTCGCGCAGGGTGCGCCGCAGGATTCGCCGCCAGCAGCGCCGCACGGCCGCGTGGTCGGCATCGCCCGGGTGCAACTCCAGTCGCAGCAGCGGTGCAGGAGTGAGCCACCAGGCGAGGGCGCTGTTCCACAGCACCGACAAGGCTCGCCGCCACCAGGAGCGGGTGCTGAACACCACGCTGCGCGCATGCAGGCGGCGCCGGCCCGGCCACGCCACGAGTTCCGTGAGGGTGCAGGTGTAGTCGAAGCCGGCTTGCTCGACCGCTTCCCACGAGGCATCGCTGAGCAGCCACGCCGGTGCGACGAAGCCACGCATGGGCAGGCGCAAGGCGTTCGCCCAGCGGCGGCCCAGGGAAAGGCGCTGGGCGGCCTCCTGCGCATCGAGCGCCGCGAACTCGCCTTCGCCGGCGGTGTACCAGCGACGCAGCAGGCGTTCGCGCCAGGAGGTGGGCGGCGGGGCTTCGTCCTGGTGGGTCAGCCCGTGCAGGGCCAGCTCGTGGCCGTGCTGCGCCTGATGATGCAGCCAGCGCACGAAGGTCGGCGTCGCGGGCTCTCCGTGCATCGCCGGCACGACGAGAAGGGTCAGCGGCACGCGCACTCGGGCGGCACGGGCTTCGGCCTGCACCAGGGTCATGAGGCGCTGGCAGGCGGCCCAGGTCGCCGGGGCCACATCGTGGATGACGACGGTCAGGTAGCGGCGGTTCATGAAGGGCAGCCCGGCGATGCGGGTCAGGCGTGGTGTGGCATGGGGCCGCGCGAAGACACGGCGCCGTCGCCATCGGCCTGTCGAGCCGGGCGCAGCAGCCGCTCGTACTGGCGCTCCCAGGCGTCGATGACCAGCGGCCAGTCGAGGCTGCGGGCGCGGGCCAGTGCGTTGCGGGTGGGTGCAGGGTCGGTCTGCTCCAGCGCCTCGCGGATCGCCTCGGCCCAATCGTCGGCGCGGCGCGAGCGCAGGGTGATCCCGGCGCCCTGGACCAGCTCGCCCAGGCCACCGCGGCCGCTGGCGACGACCGGCGTGCCGCACGCCATGGCCTCGAGCGCGGCCAGGCCGAAGGTCTCCTGGTCGCCGGCATGCACGAAGACGTCGGCGCTCGCCAGCAAGCGCGCCACGTGGCTGCGCTGCGAAGGGGGCTGCAGCACGTGGACTCCAGGCCCGCGCGGGGGACGCGGTCCACGGCCGATCGCCAGCAGCGCGTGCCCCGGTCCGAGCCGTTCGACGGCGCGGGCGGTGAGGTCCAGGTTCTTCTCGGGGGCGAAGCGCCCGGCGTAGACGATCAGCTTCGTGCCGGCGGCCAGGCCCAGGCGCTGCATCAGCGCGTGGCGCCACGCGGGGTCGTCGGCGCGCGGGGTGAATACCTGGCAATCGACGCCCAGGGGCTGCAGTCTGGCCTGGGTCACGCCGAGGGACTGCAGCGACTGCGTCAGCTCCCTGTTGGGCGCGAGCACGAGGTCGTATCGGCCGTAGAGATGGGCCAGGTAGCGGGCGGCCTGGTGTTCGGCCCAGCGACCGCGCCGCGTCTGGCGGCCATCGGCGCCGGCCAGCCAGCGCTGGGCCATCTGCGGCAGGTTGCTGTGGCAGAAGGCCACGGCGGGGACTTGCAGGCCGCGGGCTGCGTCCAGCACGGACCAGCCCAGGGTGTAGGGGTCGGCGGCTTCGATCAGGTCGGGCTCGGCGCGCTCGATGAGCCGGGCCGCATGGCCGCGGCGGACCACGAAACGGTAGCCGCCGGAGAAGGGAATCGGCACGCCGCCGCAATCGAGCATGCCCGGCCCGCCGCCGGCGCCGGGCGCCATCAGCGTGTGCCGCCAGCCCTTCGCGAGCAAGGCATCGCGCTTGGTCTGCAGGACCTGGCGCACTCCGCCCACGCCGTCACGCGACCAGAACATGGTCGCGTCGAGCAGGTGGTGTCCGTCAATGACTGCCACGGGCGGCCTCGGCGGCTTGCAGGGCCAGCGCGCGCCAGCAGGCGGCGACGCCGAATGCAAAGGCCTCGTCCCAGGCCGGAACGGCGCCGCTCGCGGCGACGACGATGCCATCCAGGCACACGCCGCCCCACAGCAGGCTCTCATCCGCTTCGAGCCGGTGTGGCTCCAGCCACTGCAGGCGCCTGCTGTCCATGCCGTGGCGCCAGCTCAGGCGGGCCTTGGCACGGGCGTAGGCGGCGTAGTCGACGTCCCAGCGATCGCGGTTGCCCACCGTCTGCTCGTGGACGATCGCCTGCTCGAAGCTCACGCCGCCCGGACGGGCCGCCGGATCGACCAGCACGAGATGCAAAACACCGAGGCCGCTGGTGGCCTGGTCGGCCAGCGCGGCCTCGATCGAGGGAAGCATGTGCGCCACGGCCCTCCGGGCCGTGGCGACGTCCGCAAAGCGGCTGTGGCTCACTTCGTCATCAGTTCCGGTCGCTGCGAGCGGCGCGGGCGCTCGTGTCGGACGAGTTGTTCGTCGACATGTCGCTGCTCGTGCTCGGGGTCGTGGAATAGCTGCTGGAGCTCGGGCTCGTCGTGCTCGGGGTCGTCATCGTGGATGACGAACTCGGGCTGGTCGTGGTGGTCGTGGTGGTGGAGCTGTCGTAGGTCGAGCCGGTCGAGCTGGGTGACGTGGTCGTGCTCGGGGAAGTCGTCGTGCTGGGAGAGGTCATCGTGCCCGTCGAGCTCGGGGCGGTCGTCGTGCTTCCCGGAGGCGCGGTCGTCGTCGCGCTGGTCGAGTTGGTGGTCGAGGTGGTGGTGTCGGGGCCGGTCGAGCCGGGGCTGCCGCTGTTGCCTTGCGCGACGGCTACGCCGGCGACAACCACAAGACAGGCCGCTGCCGCGGTGGTGAGGCGAGTGACAAGAGTGCTGTTCATTCCAAAGACTCCATGGTGCGTTGAGGAAAACGCTTCTTGCGCCCGATCGACTCAGACCGATCCGCGCCAAGCGCCGTGATGCTGTTGCAGCAATCGGCGTGCCGTTGACGGCGAGGTCCACGGCGCCATCACGGCCCGATAGCGGCACAAAGGTTCGGCAAGTTTTGCCGTTCTGCGCAGGCAAGGGCGGCGGTCCGCCGGCATGCACCCTGCCGGTATGAAGGACCCATCTGTCCCACCGAAGGAGCCCACACATGCCCAAGGCAAAGACACAGGACGACACGCTCAGGACCCAGCGCGAGATCCAGCAGCAGCAGGATCGCCAGGACAGCGCGTCAAAAGGTGGCCGCCAGCAAGGTGGCGGCCAGCAAAGTGGCCAGCCGGGCGGCGCGGTACAGGCCGGTGCGCGAGAGCAGCCCCAGAAGCTGCCGGCCCAGCACCTGCAGAAGCCGGGCCGCGAGGCGGACCTGCAGTTGAGGCCACGCTTCGAAGCGCCCGACTACCGCGGCAGCGGCAAGCTGGAAGGCCTGACGGCCATAGTGACCGGCGCCGACTCCGGCATCGGCCGCGCGGTCGCGGTGCTGTTCGCGCGCGAGGGCGCGGACGTCGCCGTGGCCTATCACTCGTCGCATGGCGATGCAGAGGAAACCAAGCGTTACGTCGAGGCCGAAGGGCGCCGCTGCCTGCTGCTGTCCGGCGACGTGAAGGACTCGGACTGGTGCCGCGAAGCCGTGGAACGCACGGTCAAGGAGTTCGGCCGGCTCGACGTGCTGGTCAACAACGCCGCCTTCCAGGAACATGCCTCGTCACTGGAGGACATCGACGACCGCCGGCTCGAGGAGACGCTGCAGACCAACATAGGCGGCTACTTCCGCATGGCTCGCGCGGCGCTGCCTTACCTCAAACGCGGCGCGTCGATCATCAACACCGGTTCGGTCACCGGCCTCGAAGGCAGCGAGAAGCTGCTCGACTACTCGGCCACCAAGGGCGCCATCCACGCCTTCACCAAGTCGCTGGCGAGCAACCTCATGGAGCGCGGCATCCGCGTCAACGCCATCGCGCCCGGCCCGGTCTGGACGCCGCTCAACCCAGCTGACAGCCCCGCCGACAAGGTCGCCCAGTTCGGCCAGAGCACCGACATGAAACGCGCCGCCCAGCCCGAGGAACTTTCCCCCGCCTACGTCTTCCTCGCCTCCCCCGTCTGCTCCGGCTACATCAGCGGCATCGTCTTGCCCATCACGGGCAGCGTCGGGGCCATATGACTGTCGACCCCCACGGCCCCTCCCGGGGCCTGCCCCCCAAGGGGGCTCGCGCAGCGGACCGGCAAAGCCGGATCCGCGCACGCCCTGGTAGGGAGCGGCGCTGCGCGCGCTCGGAGGGCAGGCCCCTGCCAGGGCCTGCCCAGGGTGCGATGCGGTCCGCAGGGCCGGGCTTGCGCACGGCTTCGATGGAGGGGCGCGGGGCGGGGAGAGGAGGCTGCAGGCCCCCGGCACACCCCTTGCCACAGTGCTCACCACAGGTCCCTTTACAACCTTTCCTCACCTCCAAGGAGTACACCATGAACTTGATCGTCTGGCTTGTTGTTGGCGGTCTGCTCGGCTGGGTTGCCAGCATGATCATGCGCACGGATGCCCAGCAGGGCGTGATCCTGAATGTCATCGTCGGTATCGTCGGCGCCCTCTTGGGCGGATGGTTCATCTCGCCGCTGGTCGGCGTGCCCACCATCAACCAGGGGTCGTTCAGCGCAGGAGCGTTGCTGGTGTCGCTGGTCGGCGCAGTGATCCTGCTGGCGATCGTGAACCTGGTCCGTCGCGGCACCACCCGCTAGCAAGCGCAGCATGGCCGGCAGCGCTCCAGCGGACGGTGGCGGCGGCGACGAAGCCGCCAGTGCATCGCTGCTGGACAGCCTGCAGGCCTTGCTGCACGAGCTGCCCGGCCTGATCAGCGATCGGGTCGAGCTCTTCGCGCTCGAGCTGGCCCGCGCAGGGCGGGCGCTCGGGCGCATCGTGGCCTGGCTCGTGGCCATCGCCATCGTCGGTGTGACGGCATGGCTGGCCTTGTGGGCCGGTGTGGTCGTCGGGCTGATCCAGCTCGGCCTGCACTGGGCGTTGGCGCTGCTGCTTGTGCTGGCGATCAACCTGGGGGCCGTGATCGTCGGCCTCAAGGAGGTTCGCCGCCTGGCCACGAGGCTCAGCCTGCCGGCCACGAGGCGCCACCTCACGATGGCGGGCTCCGTCAGGCCGCCGCCCGAGCGGCCGCCTGCCGTTTCAACCGCAGCCCCGCCGCCGGCGGGCCCCCTCAACGATGGACCTCCTCAGCAGCAGCCCGCTCACCCGTGAACGGCCGCCGGACGCCGGCGAGCTCGATCTCGACGAGCGCATCCGGCTGGCCGAGCTGGCCCTGATTTCCCGCGACGAGCGCGTGAGCGGGCTGGTGTCCGGCCTGGGACAGCGCGTGCGACGGGCTCGGCGTCCCGCGCGATGGCTGCCCCCGCTGCTGGGCGGCGTGGCGCTGTTCCTCTGTGGTTGGTGGCTGTGGCGACGCCTGCGGCGAGAGCCGGCGCACCATCACGAAATCAGCGCGAGGCCCGGCCACGAAAGCCGCGGCCGGCGCTCGCACAGCCGGTTCAGCCTGTGGGAGGGCCTGGCGCTGGCCTGGCCTCTGCTGCCCGAGGCCTGGCGCGCGCGCTGGGGCCCGACCTCCACCAGTGCCCTGTTCAACTTCGGCGGCGCCCTGGTGCGCAAAGTGACGGGACACGAGCGGTTCGTTCCGCCGCCACCCGGTCCATCCGCCGCCACGTCGCACCCGCCCGTGCCTTCGGGTTCCGTTCCCGCCGCGCCGGCGGGGCCGACGTGGCCGCCACTGCGCACCGTCGCGTACGTGGATCTCGGCCGCTATGCAGGCACCTGGCACGAGATCGCCCGCCTGCCCAACCCGTTCGAGCAGCCCTGCGCCGGCCAGCCTCTGGCCACCTACGCCTTGAGCAACCGCAACGGGCTGGCCGTGACCAATCGATGCCGAGGTGCCGACGGCCGCGAGCGCCTCGTGCAGGGTGAGGCGCGGGTCGTTCCCGGCAGCAACGGCGCCCGCCTGAAAGTCAGTTTCCTGCCGACCTGGTTGCGCTGGCTGCCGTTCGGATGGGGCGACTACTGGATCCTGCACCTGGACGAGGGCTACACCGTGGCGCTGGTCGGTGAGCCGACGCGGCGCTCCCTGTGGCTGCTGGCCCGCCGTCCGCACCTCGACGCCGAGACCTTGCATCAGCTGGTCGGCGTGGCGCGCGCCCAGGGCTTCGCGGTGGAACGTCTCGTCTTCAATTGAACCTGGACAGGCAGACGGAGTCGCACATGAACCAAGAGCAGGCCGACAGCCGCGTGAAGGGCCAGACCATCCGCTTCACCTGGAACGAGGGCCCCACGCAAGGCAAGACCCACGAGCACGTCTTCCATCCCGACGGCACGGTCGAGTGGCATGCGGTGCCGGCGGCAGACGATGCCGAAAAAAGCGCCCCCTCCGCGGATCGCCCCCGCTACGCCGCCCTGGCCGTCGGCGACGACGTGTGCCTGGTGTCCTACCTCTCGAAGTCAGGCTACACCCTGACCGTCGCGCTCTGCTTCACCGACCAGAGCCTCTCCGGCTTCGCCTCCAACGACAAGACCTGGGTCCCCGTCAAAGGCTTCTTCGAAGTCGCCGACTGACCCCCCCAACCCCACTCCCTCCACCCCGCGCCTCTCGGGCACGCCCCGGCAGGGTCGTGCCCCCGAGCGCGCGCAGCGCCGCTCCCTCCAGGGCGTGCGCGGATCCGGCTCTGCCGGTCCGCTGCGCGAGCCCCCATGGGGGGGCAGCCCCCGGCAGGGGCGTGGGGGCCAACATGTCCTGCGCGGATCCGGCTCTGCCGGTCCGCTGCGCGAGCCCCCTCGGGGGGCAGGCCCCGGGAGGGGCCGTGGGGGCCCAATTCACTGCGGCCCCTGGCCGTAGCGAATCGACTGCACCACCCCGGCCTTGAAGCGCACGGTGGCCATGAGGTTGCCGGGGCCGCGGTCGTAGACCCATTCCTCGACCGGCTGGCAGGGCAGCATCGCGCCGGCGATCGGCTCGGGCACGGGCTGCAGTGCGGGGCCCACCACCCAGGGCGCGCAGTAGCTGTCCCTCAGCAGGGGCTGGCCGCACTTGTGCAGCACGGCCAGCCGTGAATCGCCTTCGGCCGCGCTGCTGCCGTTGCATCGCAGGGATTCGGCGTGGGCCAGCGGAGCGGCCAGGACGGCCGCCAGCAGCGCGGCGGGCCAGCGGGGATCGTGGGCATTCATGGCAAGGACACTCTCCTGCTGAAGCGCCCATTGTGATCTTCAGGACGCCGGCCGTGCCGCCACCGCGCCGCGCAGGGCGCTCACCAGGTCATGGGGGCTGCAGGGCTTGTGCAGCAGAGGGAACTGCTCCACCGGCACCCGCGTCTGGCTGTACCCGGTGATCAACACGATGGGCAACTGGGGAAAGCGTTGCCGCAGGGTCTGGGCGAGCGAGATGCCGTCCATGCCGCCCGGCATCACGATGTCCGACAGCACGGCATCGAAAGGCGGCTCGCTGTCGACCAGGCCCAGCGCCTGTTCGCCGCTGCGCGCCAGCTGCACCACGCTGCCGTACGAACGAAGCAGCGCGCCGGTCACGTCGCCCAGGGTCTCGTTGTCCTCGACCACCAGCACGCGCAGGCCGGACAGGTCGGACGACGCCGCGGTGCTCGTCGTCATCTCGCGGGCCGGTGAGGGGGCTGCGGTGGTGATGCCTTCGGCCGGCAGCAGCAAGGTGACCGTGGTGCCCAGGCCCGGCGTGCTGGCGATGCGGGAGAGGCCGCCGGCCTCGGCACAGAAGCCATGCACCTGGCTCAGGCCCAGGCCGCTGCCGCGTCCGGTCGGCTTGGTGGTGAAGAAGGGTTCGAAGACGCGGCTGGCGACGCCTTCGTCGATGCCGTGGCCGTCGTCTGTGAAGGTGATGGCCACGTAGTGCCCGGGCGGCAGGTCCGGGGCTTCGTCCGCCAGGGCGTTGCGCGCCTCCAGCCAGACGTGTCCGCCTTCAGGGCCGGGCTGCTGAAGGGCGTCGCGGGCATTCAGGGCCAGGTTGATGAGCGCCAACTCGAGCTCTCCCGCGTCAGCGACGATGGGACGCGTGCCGGGCTCGATTTGCACCTCTACGGCGATGCGCTTGCCCACGACGATCTGCAGCAGCTCGCGCATGTCGGGCAGGGCGAGGGCCAGGTCCATGCGCTCGGGCCGGGTGGCATGCCGGCCGGCAAAGCGCAGCAGGTGCTGCGTCAGGCGCCGGCCGGCCTCCACCGCACGCATCGTCGCGCCGAGCGGCGCCTGCAGCTCGGGCATCTGCTCGGTGCGGCGCTCGATGAGGTAGGCGCTGTTGCTGATCACCCCCAGCAGATTGTTGACGTCGTGGGCGACGCCCCCGGTGAGCCGGCCAAGTGCCTCGACGCGCTGGTTGGTGGAGGCTCGCTGCTCGGCCTCCCGCGTGCGGGCGATCGCCTCTTCCACACGATGCTCCAGTTCGCTGTGCGCATCGCGCATCGCACGGGCGGCCTCGGCCATCGCGGCGCCGACCCGGTCCAGCTCCACCACGCCGGAGTGCAGCGGCCCGACGGGCTCGCCGGCCTGCATGCTCGCGGCCATCTGCTCCAGCTGCTCGACCGGCCGCGCGATGCGGCGCGAAATCCACAGCGCCCCGCCGCAGGCCAGGGCCAGCAAGATCGCGCCGCCGGCGACCACCTGGAACACGGCGGCGGGCACCCGGCCGTTGAATTCGTCCTCGGGCATGGCGGTGGCGAAGGTCCAGCCCTGCGGCGAGGTGCTGTAGTAGCCCACCATCGGCCGGCCGTCCAGGGCCCGACCCTGGTAGAGGCCCTCGCGGGCCGCGGTGAGTTGCTGGCGCATCTCGGGCGTCACCGGGCGCCCGACGTACCGGGCCGCATCGGGATGCCGGGCCACGACGGTGCCTCGGTTGTCGACCACCGTGGCCACCCAACCGGTGGGCAGGTGCTGCTCGTCGATGATGTGCTGCAGTTCGGACGGCAGCAGTGTCACGGCCAGCTCGACGACGGTCCGCCCACGGCGTTGAACCGGCTGCACGACGGCCGCCCGCCAGTTCTCGCCGGCTCCACCGAGTTCCAGCGAGCCGACGGCGGGATGCTCGCCCAGGGCCGAGCTGCCCGCCCGCGCGGGTGCGGAGGCCGGCGAGGAGGCCGCATCGGACGCCGACCGGGTGCTGAGCAGCAGCCCGTCGACCGATCGCAACTCGACCCAGCCGGACAGGCCCTGCATCGCGTGGCGCGCTTGCCGCTCGAACAAGGCCAGCTGCTGCGGCCCGAGCGATGGGGCGTCGTCGAGCGCGACCGACATCGACAGCGTCCGCGCGATGGCCGCGCGCTGGGTCAGTTCACGGTCGACCACCATCGACAGCGCGCCGGCGGTGTCGCGAAACCCCCGCTCCAGGGCCGCCCGCTCGGCCTGGAAGGCATCCGCCATCACCCACAGCGCCCCGGCCATGGCCGGCAGCAGCACGGACATCACGAGCAGGAGCAGGCGGGAGCGGATCGAGATCGGCATGGGAAGCGACGCAAGGCGCGACGGACTTTAGTGGAGGAACCGTCCGTCGTCAGGAGAGGAACTGTCGGTGTGATCCATGCGGCGTCGTCCGACATCTGCGGGGCATTGCGTTTGCCACCATGTTGCCGAGAGATGTCCGACGCGCTTCATGTTGAAAGGACGTGTCATGGGTACGCTTCGAGGTTGCAAGCGTCTGGCGCCGGCCCGGCGTGGCCTTTGTGCCTTGTCGGCGGCTCTGCTTCAATCCCTCGCTCTGGCTCAAGGACCGGCCACGGCCCCCGCACCCGGTACGGAGCCGGAAGCGCGCGTACCGGAAGGCAGCTTCCTTCTGACGCCGGCCGACAAGCGCGCCTGGCTGGGCATCGATTTCGGCCAGGCCCGCTACTCCACCGGATGCGGCTTCGGCGGCTACCGCTGCAAGAACCCTGATCTCGCCGGGCGTGCCCACATCGGCGGACTTTTCAACCGCTACCTCGGAGCCGAGATCGGCTACCTGCACCTGGGCGACGCCGATCGCGCTGGCGGCACGACCTCGGCCAAGGGGATCAACTTCAGCCTGCTCGGTCGCTGGCCCGCCGGGGCCTTCAGCGCCCACCTCAAGCTCGGTGCGACCTACGGTCGCAGCGAAGTGACGGCCGATCCCCTTTCGGGCGTGCCGACCGGCCGCGCCAAGGGCTGGGGTGCCTCCTACGGGGCCGGCGTGAGCTACGAGGTCGCGCGCAGTTCCGCGCTCGTCATCGAATGGGAACGGCACGACATGCGCTTTCCAGGTGTCGGCAAGCATGAGGTCCAGCTGACGACCTTTGGCTATCGCTACCAGTTCTAGCCCGCATGACAAAAGGGCCGGCAAGCCGGCCCTTTGGCTGGGGCAGGCTTGATCCTCACTGAGGCGCGCGCACGACGATGTCGTTGCGGACCGACTTCACGTCCGGCACCGCGGCGGCGATCTCGCCGGCCTTGGCCTTCTCCGACGAGCTGGTCGCGAAGCCCGACAGCTGCACCGTGCCATTGAGCGTCGTGACATCGATGCGCATGGCACTGACCATCGGATCCTCGGCCATGCGCGTCTTCACACGCGCAGTGATGGTCTTGTCGTCGACGTACTGGCCGACGCTGCTCTGGCCGCTGGTCACTGCGCAGCCGGCCATGGTGGACAAGGTCACCACGCCGGTGGCCACCATCATCGCGACGATCAGGGAATGCTTGTTCATGGAATGCTCCGTGAAGTTGTCGGGGAACCCTGTATCGGCAAACGGCGGGCCTGGACTGTTGGCCCCCACGGCCCCTCCCGGGGCCTGCCCCCCGAGGGGGCTCGCGCAGCGGACCGGCAGAGCCGGATCCGCGCACGCCCTGGAAGGAATGCGGCAAGGCGCCTGTGGCGCCTTGCGCATTCAGGGGACCTGAGGCCCTTTGCCGGGGGCTGCCCCCGAGGGGGCTCGCGCAGCGGACCGGCGGAGCCGGATCCGCGCAGGAGATGTTGGCCCCCACGCCCCCTGCCGGGGGCTGCCCCCCGAGGGGGCTCGCGGCGGACCGGCAGAGCCGGATCCGCGCACGCCCTGGAAGGAATGCAACAAGGCGCCTGCCGGCGCCTTGTGCATTGAGGAGCGGTTGACCCCAGTGGAGGCTCAGATCTTTCGGGAGGTGATCGAGCCGGATTCGTAGCGGGGGGGTTCGTGGCCGGTGAGGAGGAGGCCGGTTTCGTCGGTGGGCAGGAGGCTGTTGGGGCCGGTCAGGGTGTCGTGGGTGCCCTCTTCGGTCTGCAGGGCCTCGCGGCGCTCCATGAACTCGTTGCACAGGCCCTCCCAGTCGAGCTTGGCGCGCTTGAGCTGGGGAAAGAGTTCGCCTTCTTCTTCCTTCACGTGGTGCAGCACGTACTCGCACAGGACGGCGAAGCGGGCCGAGAACTTGTCGTCCACGGCGCTGGCGGAGTCCAACTGGTCGCCGAGGTAGCGCACGATCTCGTGCTCGATCTCGGCTTCGTCGACGGCCTCGGCCTCGCCCACGATGGGGCGCATCACCGGATAGATGAGTTCTTCCTCGAGCGTCGAGTGCACTCGCAGCAGCGAGAGGGTGCGGCGCACGATCGATTCGCACTGGTCGCCGTTGCGGTCGGCGTCCAGCCGCAGGAACTCGCGGTACGCGCGCTTGATTCGCCGGTGGTCTTCCTTCAGCACGTCGATGATGTGGCTGCGGGCGGCGGTGGCGGCTCGCGTGACACGCGTGCTCTTGGTCGAGTCGGGCATGGTGGTTTCTCCTCGGGCCCGGCGAGCCCGTTCGACCCTGGCACGGCAAGTGCCGTGCCACAGGCAAACGCCTGTCGAGGCGTGGAAAGCGCTACCTGCCAGACGCAGGGCAGGGTTTACGGCAAGCCCGTATCCGGCTCACGAGGACCGGACGTAGGCGGTCTGATGATTCCTTCCGCGTCAAGGCAGCGTATTCAATCAAGGATGTGGCGAATTGACGCCGCACAAACCTTTGCGTGAGCATGGACGGCGACGGTCGTTTGCGCCCTTGCAATCTGGCTAGGTGCAGGAGACCAGGAAAAATGAGTTCCCTCGAACTTCGGGCCGATCACCGGCAGACCCAGACACTTTCCCCGAGACTGCAGCACGCGGTCAGGCTGCTGCAGATGTCGTCGCTCGACTTCGCGGCCATCGTGCGAACCAAGCTGGGCGAGAACCCGTTCCTCGAAGAGGAGGATCCGGCCGAGCCCGGCAGTACCCTCGCTGCCGAAACCGGCATCGCAGGTGCCGATGGAGAGGTCGGCGAAGGCGGCGTCTCCATGGACCCGGCCGACGGCGATGACCGCGCGCTGTGGCAGGCCGACCAGGCAGGCCTGGCCCGAAGGGCCGAGGACGGCGATCTCTCGGCCCTCGACATGATGGCGGTGGAGACCACGCTGCAGATGCATCTGCACGGTCAGCTCAACGTCCTGCCGCTGCAGCCGCGAGACCTGATGCTGGCGCGCACGCTGGTCGAATCGCTGGACGACGACGGCTACTTGCGAGCGCCCCTGGAAGAGCTGGCCCAGATCGCGCCGCTGAATCCGCCGGCGACGATGGAGGAGATGCAGATTGCCCTGCGTCGCGTGCAATCGCTGGATCCGCCGGGCGTCGGCGCGCGCAGCGTCGCGGAGTGCCTGGAGCTGCAGCTGCCAGCCATCGACTGCCCGCAGATTCGCGCCCTCGCCAAGGCCATCGTGCAGGAGCATCTGCCGGCCCTGGCGGCGCGAGACGTCACCGCCCTGGCCTCGCGGCTGGGCGCGAGCGCCAGCCGCGTCAAGGAGGCTTGCGAGCGCATTCGAAGGCTGGACCCGCGGCCCGGCTGGCGCTTCGGCTCGGCCAACATCGCCTACGTCATCCCGGACGTGGTGGTGAAGAGGCTGCGCCATCAGTGGTCGGTTCAGCTCAACCCGGCGGTGGTGCCACGCATCCGCCTGAACCGGGTCTACGCCGAGCTGTTCCAGCGCCACCGCAAGGCCGAGAACGCCGACATGGCCGGCCACCTGGAAGACGCGCGCTGGACGTTGCGCAACGTGGAGCAGCGTTTCTCCACCATCCTCGACGTGGCCGGCGCCATCGTGCGGCGCCAGCGCCACTTCCTCGAGTACGGCCCGATGGCGATGAAGCCCTTGCTCCTTCGCGAGATCGCGCTGGAGTGCGGGGTCCACGAGTCCACGGTGTCGCGGGTGACGAACAACAAGTACATGGCCACGCCGGTCGGGGTGTTCGAACTCAAGTACTTTTTCTCGCGCGCCATCGTCTCGTCCAACGGCAGCGCCTGCTCGGGCACCGCCATCCGCGGCCTGATCAAGGACATCATCGAAGCCGAGACTCCGGGCCATCCGCTGTCGGATGCGGAGATCCGGCGCCAGCTGGTCGGCCAGGGGTTGAACGTCGCCCGGCGCACGGTCACCAAGTACCGGCAGATGCTGCACATCGAGTCGGTGGAGAAAAGGCGCAGGCGATAGGAGCCGCAGGCTCCGGCTGCCTCGGGCGGGCCGTGCATCCGCAGGCCGCAAACGCCTGCGCTGCCGGCATCCCGGTTGCCGGATGTGTGGACTTTTGCGAAAGGAAGTCCATGCGCGCTCTGACCTACCACGGCACGCGCGACGTCCGCGTCGAGACCGTGCCGGATCCCATCGTCCAGCACCCGCAGGACATCCTGCTGCGGGTGACGGCCACCGCCATCTGCGGCTCCGACCTGCACCTGTACCGCGGCAAGGTCCCCGGCCTGAAGGAGGGCGACATCCTCGGGCACGAGTTCATGGGCATCGTCGAGGAAACGGGGCCCGAGGTGACGCGCGTGCGGCGAGGCGACCGGGTCGTCGTGCCCTTCGTCGTCGCCTGCGGCGAGTGCTACTTCTGCCAGCGGCGGCTGTTCGCTGCCTGCGAGACCACCAACGATGGCCGCGGCGCCATCCTGAACAAGAAGGATCTCCGCTCCGGCGCCGCGATGTTCGGCTACACGCACCTCTATGGCGGCCTGGCGGGCGGGCAGGCCGAGTACGTGCGCGTGCCCATGGCCAACACCGGCCCGCTGCCGGTGCCGGACGCGCTGTCGGACGCGCAGGTGCTGTTCCTGTCCGACATCCTGCCGACCGGCTACCAGGCCGTCGTCAATGCCGAGGTCGGGCCGGGGCGCACGGTGGCTATCTTCGGTGCCGGACCGGTGGGCATGATGGCCGCCGCCTGCGCGCGCATGCTCGGGGCCGACCGCATCTTCATGGTCGACCATCACCAGTACCGGCTGGACTTCGCCCGGCAGACCTGGGGCGTGGAGCCGGTCCACTTCGAACGCATCGAGGATCCGGCGCAGCACATCATCGAGCAGACGCAGTTCCGCGGCGTGGATGCGACCGTGGACGCGGTGGGCTTCGAAGCCAAGGGCAGCCGGCTCGAGACGGTGATGACCACGCTCAAGATGGAGGGCTCCAGCGGCAGCGCGCTGCGCCAGGCCATGGCCGCCACGCGGCGCGGGGGCATCGTCAGCGTGCCCGGCGTCTATGCCGGCTTCATCCACGGCTTCCTTTTCGGCGACGCCTTCGACAAGGGCCTGAGCTTCCGCATGGGCCAGACGCACGTGCAGCAGCACATGCCCGAGCTGCTGGAGCGCATAGGCAAGGGTGAACTCAGGCCCGAGCAGATCGTCAGCCACCAGCTGCCGCTGGAGGAGGCAGCCCTGGGCTACGAGCTGTTCGCCACCAAGGCGGAAGACTGCCGCAAGGTCGTGTTGACTCCCGGTCCCGCCTGAGCCCCAGTGCGGCACGCGGGCGGGTGACGTTCCCAGGGCTCGCGACAAGCGGTGACTTGGCGCCGCCGCCGGTACGCGGCTTGCCCAGAGTCCTGGACCTACCGTCTGAGGAGCCCTCACCATGGCCAGCGAAATGCCCTTGCCCAACAACCCGACGATGTCGCCGCTCGGCACGTCCAACGACAGCGACATGCTCGGCGGCAACAACGGCGCCGCGATGGACCGCCGCTTCGAGCGCGTGGTCAGCAGCGCGCACGAGGCCGTCGACACGGCCGCCGAATCCGTGCAGCAGGCCGCCGAGAAGCTGCGCACCCAGGCCCAGCGCTTCTCGGACCTCGAACAGCAAGCCGCCGACGCCGCCCGCGTCCGAATCCGCGAAAGCCCCCTGGCCTACATCGGCGGCGCGCTGCTGCTGGGCGTGCTCATCGGGCGCATGTCCCGGTGAACTTGAGCCCCCACGGCCCCCTGCCAGGGGCCTGCCCCCCGAGGGGGCTCGCGCAGCGGACCGGCAAAGCCGGATCCGCGCACGCCCTTGATGGGGGGCGGCGCTGCGCGCGCCCCGGGGTGCGAAGCCCCTGGGAAGGGGCGTGAGGGTCAGAGGGTTGCTTCGAGGGTTTGCTTGCGTTCGGCCATCTCGGCGCCGAGGACGGCCAGGTCGAGTTCGGATTTCCTGACCTTGGGGAAGAGTTCGCCTTCCTCTTCCTTCACGTGGTGCTGGATGTATTCGCCCAGCACGGTGACCTTGGCGTCGTACAGCGGCTCATCGGGAGACGAGTCCTCGATCTGGGCGATGAGGTCCTTGGCGCTCGCGTGCTCGACCGTGGCCTCGTCGATGAGGTCGTCGTCCTCGCCCAGTGCCTCACGCGCCAGCGGGTAGAACAGCTCCTCCTCGATCGTGGCGTGCACGGTGAGCATCGCGCAGATGCGGGCGGCGAGCTGCTGGCGCTCTTGCGCCGGCGCCTCCTCCTCGGCGAGCTTCTTGTACTCGTCGAACAGCTTCTTGACCTCCTTGTGGTCCTCTGTCAGCAGCTTGATCGCGTCGGTCTTCGCGGTGTTCTTCGCGGTGGTGGCCATGGGTATCTCCAGTCAAATAATGGATGGTTCGGTAGGGCCTCTTCAGGCAAGGCGCATGCCCCCGGTCCAGGGCGTCGCGGGTATTGCATTTGCTATCCCACGGATGTCGGCAACCAGCCGATTCGCAACAGGAGTTCAGCATGCCCCAGCAAAACCGAGATCAGCAACGCGACCAGCAGCAACAACAAGGCAATCGCAGCGACCAGCAACGCGACCAGCAGCAACAGCAGGGCAATCGCAGCGACCAGCAGGGCGGCCAGAAGAGCGGCCAGCAAGGCGGCAGCGACATGAACAAGAGCCAGGACCAGCAGCAGCGCCAAGGCGGGCAAGGTCAAGTCGGCCAGGACAGCGGCAAGGAGAGCGGCAAGGAAGCCGGCCGAGAGCAGCAAGGCTCCCGCACTCAGGACACCGGCAAGGGTGGCCAACGCTGATCCAGCCCACCAGGCATCACGAGGCCCGCGCCGGCAACGGTTCGGGCCTTTTTCGTTTGCATCCCTTGCCGAAATCCGGTGCACCAACGGTCACGATTGACGCGATTCGAGTGTTCAACGAGCGCGTCGGGAGCGGTCCTGCGGGTTCTCTCGAGAACCGGACATGGTCCCTGGCTTCACACCGTGTCGTGCCGGATGCGCTCCAGGGCTTCGTGGGCGTCGAGCGCGCAACGCAGCTCGGTGGACAGCCGGCGGATGTCCTTCAGCAGGGCCAGCATCAGGTCGGGCCCGCCGCGCTGGCGGAGGGTCTCGTCGAGCGCGAGACAGCGCAGTCGCAGGGCATCGGCCAGGCAGACCGCCAGCGAGTGACGTGACGCGGTCATGGCGCCGCCGGACGCGCGGCCTGGACGGCGGCCAATCCCATGCGATCGCAGGCGGCTGCACAGTCGCGGCAGGCTCGTGCGCAGGCCTTGCAATGCGCTGCGTCGTGGGTTTCGCACTGCGCGGCACAGGCATGGCACACCATCGCGCACATGGCGCAGACGGTGTTGACCAGCTCGCTGTCGCGCGCGATCGCGCCCGCGGCGAAGCGGCAGGCGGCGGCGCAATCCATGTCGAGCGAAATGCAGCGCACCATGTGCTGTACATCCTTCTCGCGAAGACAGGACGCGGCACAGCGGTCGCAGGCATCGGCGCAGGCGTTGCACGCGTCGATGCAACGCTGCCGGTCGGTGGTCGGTGGGGGGGAGTCCATGCCGCGCTCCATGGTGCAAAGGGCCTGCAGGCGTCGACGTGACCGGCCCGGCCCGCGATCGCCGGCATCGTGCTGTGGCAAGGCGTGTTCCGTCGACAGCCCCACGGCCGCCGCGCTGTCCACGAGTCGCTCGCATCCTGACTCGTTCAGCGGATGACGGCTGCCGGCTCGAAGGCCCAGAAGCGCTCGGGGCGACGCGTGTCTTCCCGGGCGTCGTCGGTGAGTGCCTGCCATTGACTCACATAGGACGCCACGGCGCGGTCCTTGAGCGCACCGGTGGGCGAGTCCCCGACGGCAGCGGGCGTGAGCACGATGCCTGCTTGCCGCAATTCGCACAGGCGGTTTTGCAGCCAACCGGGCCTGCGCCGGTGGGGCACGTCTTCGTAGGCCCAGACCTGCGGCGTCGCGCCCGTTTCGGCCAGCGCCTGCAAGGTGGCCTGGTGGGCCAGCACGTGGTCGCGGTGATACAGGCCCAGCGGCAGCAGCAGGCGCGTCGGCTCGATCGAGCGAAGCAGCTGGAGCAGCGTGGCGGCGATCTGATCGGCAGTGCGGGGCTCGCCGTACTGTTCTTCGCAATGCTCCAGCCAGTGCGGCGTGGCGCCCAGCGCGTCGTGCGCCTGCTGGTCTTCCAGCCGGCGCATCGTCAAGGCCTGCCGGGCATCCACGAAGCCGCAGGCGCGGTCCCATTCGGTGGCCTGGCTGACATCCACAGGTGTGCCGGCGAAGACCGTGACCACCTGGACGCCCGGGTGGGTGGCCATCCACTCGCCGCAGCTGAAAACCGCATCGTCGAGATGAGGCGAGACGATGAGGTCGACGGCGGGCCGGTCTGGAGTCGTGCTCATGGGCATGTCCTGCCCCGCACGTCGCTGCCATGACGGCGCGAGGGGCCAGGACACCTTCGCGGCAATCCGGATGCCCTATGGGTACGGACCTTGCCGCGCGATGGGTACCGCGGACCACCTACCAGGAGACCGGAATGCAGCCACGCCAACACGATCAGCACGACGAGGACCAGCTCTGCGGAGCCGGGGCGGAACGTGGCTTCGCCGGGGGCGGCGAATTTGCGGGTGCGACGGGCGATGCGACGAGCGGAGATGGCAGCCGCCACGCCAGCGCCGACGAACGCGGCGTGTACGGCCAAGGCGATCCCGGCTACGTGAGCGCGTACGCCGGCCGTGTCGATTCCGTGCCCATGCGCTCGGGCCGTCCTGACCAGGGCTTCGGCGGCTCGCAGTTCGGGGGGCGCGCGGGCGGAGAGTTCCGCGGCGGCCCATACGGCGAGGGCGTCCGGCCGGCTGCCGGCACGCCTGGCGGCCATCCCTATGGCGGCGAGAACCACGGCGGCACGAGCGGCTGGGGCGGCGACCCCGAGGGCGGCTACGTGCACCAGCGGCACGACAGCGAGTACCAGCGCTGGCGCGACGAGCAGGTCCGCGGCCTGGACGACGACTACCGCCGCTGGCACGACGAGCGCCGCAAGCGCCAGTGGGAGGAATTCTCCCAATGGCGCGAGGAGCGTGCGCGCGGCGGTCGCTGAAGGCTGGGCACCTCGCTTGCTTCTCCTTGGGGACATCGAGTCTCCAAGGAGAGCAGCCATGACGGCACGCTATGGTCCCAAGGCGCAAGACAAGGTCGAGAAGGCCATGCATGAAATGAAGCATGGCGAACTGAAGAGCGGCAGCGGCAAGAAGGTCACCAACCCGAAGCAGGCGGTGGCCATCGGGCTGTCCGAAGCTCGCAAGGAAGGCGGCAAGGTGCCGTCCAAGCGCTCGTCCTCCGGCAGTCGCAAGACCGCTGCCAGCAAGCATTGATTCCCTGACCTTGCTGCCTGGAGGTACGCGATGCGACCCACCATCCCTTCGCCGCGCACGCGTGCCCTCAATGGCCTGGCCGCCTTCGTGCTGGCCGGCTGCAGCATGGCCGCCACCAGCACGGATCCGCCGGCCACGCCGACCATCGCACCGGCATCTGCGTCTGCATCGGCACGAGCCGGTGCGTCCGATCCCGGCTATGGCGCCAACCCGACCCTGCCGGCGCCAGACAAGAAGCTGATCCCGACCATCAAGATCGCGGAAGCGAAGGGATGGCCTTCCGGCGGCGCACCGACGGCCGCCGCCGGACTCGCCGTGAAGGCCTTCGCGACCGGCCTCGACCATCCTCGCTGGCTGCTCACGCTGCCCAGCGGCGATGTGCTGGTCGCGGAGACCAACGCTCCGCCCAAGCCCGACGACGGCAAGGGCATCAAGGGCGCGGTGATGAAGCACGAGATGAAGAAGGCGGGGGCGGGCGTGCCCAGCGCCAACCGCATCACCCTGCTGCGCGATGCCGACGGCGACGGCGAAGCCGAGACCCGCTCGGTGCTGCTGTCCAACCTGAACTCCCCCTTCGGCATGGCGCTGGTGAAGGACAGGCTCTACGTGGCGAACTCCGATGCCGTGGTGTGGGTCCCGTACAAGGACGGCGACACGCGCATCACCGCGGCACCCACGAAGCTGGTCGACCTGCCGGGCGGCACCATCAACCACCACTGGACCAAGAGCCTGGTGGCCAGCCCCGACGGCAGCAAGCTGTACGCCACCGTCGGCTCCAACAGCAACGTGGCGGAGCGCGGGATGGAGGTCGAAGCGGGTCGCGCGGCAATCTGGGAGATCGACATCGCGAGCGGCCAGCACCGCGTGTTCGCCAGCGGCCTGCGCAACCCGAATGGCATGGGCTGGGAGCCGGGCAGCAAGGCGCTGTGGACGGTGGTCAACGAGCGCGACGAACTGGGCGACAACCTGGTGCCCGACTACCTGACCTCCGTGCGCGAGGGCGGCTTCTACGGCTGGCCGTGGAGCTACTACGGCTCGCACGTCGACGACAGGGTCGAGCCCAAGCGGCCCGACATGGTGGCGCGCGCCGTGCCGCCAGACTATGCCCTCGGCTCACACACCGCATCGCTGGGCATGACGTTCTCGGACGGCAGCTCCCTGCCCAAGGCCTACGCGCACGGCGTGTTCGTCGGCCAGCACGGCTCGTGGAACCGCTCCGTGCCCAGCGGGTACAAGGTGATCTTCGTGCCCTTCGACGGCCCGAAGCCCGCGGGCGATGCCAAGCCCGTGGACGTGCTGACCGGCTTCCTGGGCTCCAAGGGCGAGGCCTACGGCCGGCCGGTGGGCGTGGCGCTCGATGGACGGGGCGCGTTGCTGGTGGCCGACGATGTCGGAAACACCGTCTGGCGTGTCACCGCCGCCGGCGGCCGCTGAGGTCGGCACTTCGTCGATCGCCGTCTATGGGGCGATCGCGGCCAACATCGCGATCGCCATCACGAAGTACGTCGTCGCGGGCCTGAGCGGCAGCTCGGCCATGCTGTCCGAGGCCATCCACTCCACCGTGGACACCTGCAACGGCGCGCTGCTGCTGGTGGGGCTGCGGCGCAGCCGCCGTCCGCCCAATGCCGAGCACCCCTTCGGCCACGGGAAGGAGCTGTTCTTCTGGAGCCTCATCGTGGCGGTGCTGATCTTCGGCGTCGGCGGCGGCATGTCGTTCTTCGAAGGCGTGCAGCACCTGCGTCATCCCGTGCCGATCGAGGACGCGCGCTGGAGCTACCTCGTGCTGGCCTTCGCCTTCCTCTTCGAGGGCGCGAGCTTCGCGGTCGCACTGCGGCAGTTCCGCGCCGCCAGCGGCTCGATGCCCTTCTGGAAGGCGCTGCGGCGCAGCAAGGACCCGGCCACCTACACCGTGATGGCCGAGGATGGCGCAGCGCTGCTGGGCCTGGTGATCGCCGGCGCCGGCATCGCGGCATCGCAGCTCACCGGGCGGCCGGAGTTCGACGGCGCCGCCTCGCTGGCGATCGGTATCCTGCTCTGCGGCGTGGCGGTGCTGCTGATCCACGAGTCGCGCCAATTGCTGGTGGGCGCGGGGCTGCAGCGCGAGACCGCGGCGGCCATCCATGCCCTGGCGGTGTCGCAGCCGGGCGTGCAGAAGGCAAGCCGGCCCCTGTCGATGTACGTCGGTGCCGAAGACGTGCTGCTTGCGCTGGACGTGGAGTTTGAATCGGGCCTGCCCGCCCGGCACATCGCCGCCACGGTGGACTCGCTGGAGGCCGAGATCCGGCGCCGCTATCCGCGGATCAAGCGGATCTACGTCGAGGCGAGGGTGCTGGGTTAGCGGCTCAGGCCAGGCCTGACGCGCGGGCGCGACCAAACTGTCGGCAAGGCTTACCGACATCGCGCAAGTCTTCCCGCCGAAGTGGAGCCTTCGAAGGCGGTGTGCCGAGCCCTTGCCAGGCGTGTTGGCAGCCGGCATGCCAGGCCCGCCCGGATGCTGCAGCGCGTCATGCCCCGGTGGCTGCAAGCGTTTGCACGTGGCACAAAAGCTGCTGCTCGAACCATTCGCAGCCGCGAGGGATGGCTGCGAGCGAGCTTCAGGAGTTGCCATGAGCGTCATCGAGAGCCCGGTCGTCAACGAACCGGTCCAGGAGTTGCACGCGTTGCTGACGGCGCTGGTGGCGCTGCGCGACGGGGACGCGAGCGTGCGCTTGCCGCACCACTGGTCCGGCCTCGCTGGCCGCGTCTCGGATGTCTTCAACGACGTGGTCGAGCAGAACGCCAACATGGCCAAGGAGCTGACGCGGCTGCGCCAGGTCGTCGGCAAGCAGGGCCGGCTCAAGCAGCGGGCCTCCATGCGCGAGGCGCGCGGCTTCTGGGGCGAGTCCATCCACTGCATCAACGCGCTGATCGACGACCTCGTGCATCCGACCTCCGAGGTCGCGCGGGTGATCGGCGCCGTGGCCCAGGGCGATCTTTCGAAGAGCATGGCGCTCGAGGTCGATGGCCGGCCTCTCGAAGGCGAGTTCCTGCACACCGCGCAGACCATCAACAAGATGGTCGACCAGCTCGGCAACTTCTCGGCCGAGGTCACGCGCGTGGCGCGCGAGGTGGGCACCGAGGGCAAGCTCGGCGGCCAGGCCACGGTCAAGGGCGTGGCCGGCACCTGGAAGGACCTGACCGACTCGGTGAACTCCATGGCCGGCAACCTCACGGCCCAGGTGCGCAACATCGCCGACGTGACCACCGCGGTGGCCAAGGGCGACCTGTCGAAGAAGATCGAGGTGGACGTCAAGGGCGAGTTCCTGACCCTGAAGAACACCATCAACACGATGGTGGACCAGCTGCGTTCCTTCGCCTCCGAGGTCACGCGTGTCGCCCGCGAGGTGGGCACCGAGGGCATCCTCGGTGGCCAGGCGCGGGTGGAGGGCGTGTCGGGGACGTGGAAGGACCTGACCGACTCGGTCAACTCGATGGCCGGCAACCTGACTTCCCAGGTGCGCAACATCGCCGACGTGACCAAGGCGGTGGCCGCGGGCGACCTGAGCAAGAAGATCACGGTCGACGTGAAGGGCGAGATCTCGGAGCTGAAGAACACCATCAACACGATGGTGGATCAGCTGCGCTCCTTCGCCGCCGAGGTGACCCGCGTGGCGCGCGAGGTCGGCACCGAAGGCAAGCTCGGCGGACAGGCGGACGTGCAGGGCGTGGCCGGCACGTGGAAGGACCTGACCGAGTCGGTCAATTTCATGGCCGGCAACCTCACGAGCCAGGTCCGCAACATCGCCGAGGTGACGACCGCCGTGGCGGCCGGCGACCTGAGCAAGAAGATCACGGTGGACGTCAAGGGCGAGATCTCGGAGCTGAAGAACACCATCAACACCATGGTCGACCAGCTCCGCTCGTTTGCCGCGGAGGTGACCCGCGTCGCCCGCGAGGTGGGCACCGAAGGGCGGCTCGGCGGGCAGGCCGAGGTGGCCGGCGTGGCCGGCACCTGGAAGGACCTGACCGACTCGGTCAACTCCATGGCCGGCAACCTGACCGACCAGGTGCGCAACATCGCCGACGTGACCAAGGCGGTGGCGGCGGGCGACCTGAGCAAGAAGATCACGGTGGACGTCAAGGGCGAGATCCTGGAGCTCAAGGCCACCATCAACACCATGGTGGACCAGCTCTCGTCCTTCGCGGCGGAAGTCACGCGCGTGGCGCGCGAGGTGGGCACCGAAGGGCGCCTGGGCGGCCAGGCCGAGGTCAAGGGCGTGTCGGGCACCTGGAAGGACCTGACCGACTCGGTGAACTCCATGGCCGGCAACCTCACGGCCCAGGTGCGCAACATCGCCGACGTGACCAAGGCGGTGGCCGCCGGCGACCTGAGCAAGAAGATCACGGTGGACGTCAAGGGCGAGATCCTGGAGCTGAAGAACACCGTGAACACCATGGTGGACCAGCTGCGATCATTCGCGGCCGAAGTGACCCGCGTGGCCCGCGAGGTGGGCACCGAAGGCAAGCTCGGCGGCCAGGCGGATGTGCAGGGCGTGGCCGGCACCTGGAAGGACCTGACCGAGTCGGTCAACTTCATGGCCGGCAACCTCACGAGCCAGGTCCGCAACATCGCCGAGGTGACGACCGCCGTGGCGGCCGGTGACCTCTCGAAGAAGATCACGGTGGACGTCAAGGGCGAGATCTCGGAGCTGAAGAACACCATCAACACCATGGTGGACCAGCTCTCCTCGTTCGCGGCCGAGGTGACCCGCGTGGCCCGCGAGGTGGGCTCCGAAGGCAAGCTCGGCGGCCAGGCCGACGTGCAGGGCGTGGCGGGCACCTGGAAGGACCTGACCGAGTCGGTCAACTCGATGGCCTCCAACCTGACCTCTCAGGTGCGCAACATCGCCGACGTCACCAAGGCCGTGCAGGCCGGTGACCTGAGCAAGAAGATCACGGTCGATGTGAAGGGCGAGATCTCGGAGCTGAAGAACACCATCAACACCATGGTGGACCAGCTGCGTTCGTTCGCGGCGGAAGTGACGCGCGTGGCGCGTGAAGTCGGCACCGAAGGGCGCCTGGGCGGCCAGGCCGATGTGCAGGGCGTGGCCGGCACCTGGAAGGACTTGACGGAGTCGGTCAACTTCATGGCCGGCAACCTGACGAGCCAGGTGCGCAACATCGCCGAGGTGACGACCGCGGTGGCCAAGGGCGACCTGTCCAAGAAGATCACGGTGGACGTCAAGGGCGAGATCTCGGAGCTGAAGAACACCATCAACACCATGGTGGACCAGCTGCGCTCCTTCGCGGCCGAGGTGACCCGCGTGGCGCGCGAGGTCGGCACCGAAGGCAAGCTGGGCGGCCAGGCGGACGTGCAGGGCGTGGCCGGCACCTGGAAGGACCTGACCGACTCGGTCAACTTCATGGCCTCCAACCTCACGAGCCAGGTGCGCAACATCGCCGACGTGACCAAGGCCGTGCAGGCCGGTGACCTGTCCAAGAAGATCACGGTGGACGTCAAGGGCGAGATCCTGGAGCTGAAGAACACCATCAACACCATGGTGGACCAGCTGTCCTCGTTCGCCGCGGAAGTGACCCGCGTCGCCCGCGAGGTGGGCACCGAAGGGCGGCTCGGCGGCCAGGCCCAGGTCAAGGGCGTGTCGGGCACCTGGAAGGACCTGACCGACAACGTGAACTTCATGGCGGGCAACCTGACGAGCCAGGTCCGCGGCATCGCCAAGGTGGTCACGGCCGTGGCCAACGGCGACCTGAAACGCAAGCTGACCGTGGAGGCCGAGGGCGAGATCGCGGCGCTGGCCGAGACCATCAACTCCATGATCGACACGCTCGCCACCTTCGCCGACCAGGTGACCACGGTGGCCCGCGAAGTGGGCGTGGAAGGCAAGCTCGGCGGCCAGGCCAAGGTGCCGGGCGCGGCCGGCACGTGGAAGGGCCTGACCGAGAACGTGAACGAGCTGGCGGCCAACCTGACGACCCAGGTGCGCGCCATCGCCGAGGTGGCCACCGCGGTGACGCAGGGCGACCTGACGCGGTCCATCACGGTCGAGACGCAAGGCGAGGTCGCGGCCCTGAAGGACACCATCAACGAGATGATCCGCAACCTGAAGGACACGACCCAGAAGAACACCGAGCAGGACTGGCTGAAGACCAACCTGGCCAAGTTCAGCCGCATGCTGCAGGGCCAGAAGGACCTGGTCACGGTCGGCCAGCTGATCCTGTCCGAACTGGCCCCGGTGGTGAGTGCCCAGCAGGCCGAGTTCTACGTGATGGGCACGCCCGGCGAGCCGCCCCGCCTGGTGCTGCTGGCCAGCTATGCCTCGGGGGGCCAGGCCAGCCACGGCAAGGTGGTCGAGCTGGGTCAAGGCCTGGTCGGCCAGTGCGCGATCGACAAGCGCAAGATCCTGCTGACCAACACGCCCAGCGAAGCCTTCCGCATCGCCTCGGGCCTGTCGGACCATGCGGCGATGGACGTGCTGGTGCTGCCCATCGTCTTCGAGGACCAGGTGCGCGGCGTGCTGGAGCTCGCCTCGCTGGACCACTTCAACCCGGTGCACGAGGCCTTCCTCGACCAGCTGACCGAATCGATCGGCATCGTCATCAACACCATCGAGGCCAACACCCGCACCGAGGACCTGCTCAAGCAATCCCAGTCGCTGGCCTCGGAGCTCGGCAGCCGGCAGGAGGAGCTGCAGCAGACCAACCAGGAGCTGCAGGACAAGGCCCGCCTGCTGGCCCACCAGAACCAGGAGGTCGAGCGCAAGAACAGCGAGGTCGAGCAGGCCCGCCAGGCGCTGGAAGAGAAAGCCGAGCAGCTGGCGCTGACGTCGAAGTACAAGAGCGAGTTCCTGGCCAACATGAGCCATGAACTGCGCACGCCGCTGAACTCGCTGCTCATCCTTTCGGACCAGCTCTGCAAGAACCCCGACGGCAACCTGAGCACCAAGCAGGTCGAGTTCGCCAAGACCATCCATGCCTCCGGCAACGACCTGCTGATGCTGATCAACGACATCCTGGACCTGTCCAAGATCGAGTCCGGCACGGTGGCGGTGGATGTCAGCGAGCTGCGCATCGACGAGCTGCACCGCTCCATCGAACGGGGCTTCCGCCACTTCGCGGAATCCAAGCACGTGGACTTCATCGTCCAGCTGGAGCCGCCGCTGCCCAAGAGCATCGTCACCGACGTCAAGCGCCTGCAGCAGATCGTCAAGAACCTGCTGTCCAACGCCTTCAAGTTCACCCACGTCGGCCAGGTGACCTTCATGATCTCGACGGTCACCAGCGGCTGGTCGCCGGAGAACGAGGAGCTCAACCGCGCCGGCCAGGTGCTGGCCTTCGCCGTGGCCGACACCGGCATCGGCATCCCGCCAGACAAGCAGCAGATCATCTTCGAGGCCTTCCAGCAGGCGGACGGCTCGACCTCGCGCAAGTACGGCGGCACCGGCCTGGGCCTGGCGATCAGCCGCGAGCTCTCGCGCCTGCTGGGCGGCGAGATCAGGCTGGTCAGCGAGCCTGGGCGCGGCAGCGTCTTCACGCTGTTCCTGCCGCAAAGCTACAACCCGCAGCGCAGCGGGCGGCACGGGCGGCCGCAGACCGGGGAAGTGGCCGAGGCCACGCCGTCGGCGCCTCGCCTGTTGTCCGACCGTCGCCGCGCGCCTGCCGTCGCGCTCGCCGAGGAAGATCCGGCGGCCGCGGTGGCGCCGGTCCTGTTCGCCAACCATGCCGATGATGACCGCGCGGACCTCGGCACCGGCGACCGCGTGATGCTCATCGTCGAGAACGACATCGGCTTTGCCAAGGTGATGCTGGAGGCCGCGCGTGCCGGCGGCTTCAAGGGCCTGGTGACGGGAACAGGGGCCAGCGCATTGACGATGGCGCGCGAGTACCACCCGGCCGCGATCACGCTGGACATCCACCTCCCCGACATGGAGGGCTGGCGCATCCTGGATCGGCTCAAGGCCGACATGGCCACGCGCCACCTGCCGATCTGCGTCGTGTCGACCGACGACGCGCGCGACCGGGCGCTGCAGTCGGGCGCGATCGGCTTCCTGGCCAAGCCGCTGCAGTCGGCCGACGTGGCGCGCGCCGCGATCGACGAGCTCTCGGCCTATGTCGACCGGGCGGTCAAGCGCCTGGCCGTGGTGATGCCGCCTTCGCCCCTGCGCGAGCAACTGCTCGGCGGGCTGCCCGACGACATCCAGCCGCTGCTGGCCGACGATGCCGAACAGGCGCGCCACATCCTGATGGACGCGGACTGCGTGCTGGTGGACGCCACGGTGCCTGATTTCGGACCGGAGGACATCCTGGATGCCATCGCCGAACGGCGCAGCATCTGCCAGCTGCCCGTGGTCCTGCACCGCAAGGCCGGCAACGAGTCGCCGCCCTGGGGCCGCGGCGGGCGCGGCTTCGGCCAGAGCAACGCCGACACGCAGAAGCGCCTGCGCAACCTGGTGAGCTTCTGGCTGCATCGCGGGCCCGCCGTGCTTTCGGACGAGGAGCTGCGCGAGATCGAGGCCGAGCTGTCCAGCCAGGACGGGCTGAAGGGCAAGAAGGCGCTCATCGTCGACGACGACATGCGCAACATCTTCGCCCTGGCCACGGCGCTGGACGAGGTCGGCATGGTCATCGTCTCGGCCGACAACGGCCGCGAGGCGATCCGGCTGGTCGAAACCGACCCGGGCATCGACATCGTGCTGATGGACATCATGATGCCGGAGATGGACGGGATCATGACCATGCAGGAGATCCGCAAGCTGCCGCGCGGGCGCGAGCTGCCGATGGTGGCGGTGACCGCCAAGGCGATGAAGGGCGACCGGCAGAAATGCATAGAGGCCGGCGCCTGGGACTACCTGTCCAAGCCGGTGGATCCGACGAATCTCCTGGCCGTGCTTCGAGGCTGGTTGCTGTGAGCCAAGCGGACTCCCTGCTGCCCGAGCGCGCCAACATCCTGGTGGTCGACGACCTGCCGGAGAAGCTGCTGGTCTTCCGCACGGTGCTGGAGGATCTGGACCAGAACCTGATCTTCGTGCGCTCCGGCACCGAGGCCCTGCGCGAGGTCCTTCAGCGCGAATTCGCGGTGATCCTGCTGGACGTCAACATGCCGGACATCGACGGCTTCGAGACCGCCGCCCTCATCCGTCGCCACCGCCGGTCGGCCCACACGCCGATCATCTTCATCACCTCGTATGCCGACGAGCTGCAGACGGCGCGCGGCTACTCCCTCGGGGCGGTCGACTACATCCTGTCGCCGGTCGTGCCGGACATCCTGCGGTCGAAGGTCCGCGTCTTCGTCGAGCTGCACCTGTTGCAAAAGCGCGTGGCACGCCAGGCCGACGAACGCGTTGCGCTCGCGGCATCGGCGGCGGCGCTGGAGGTGGCTCAGGAGGCCAGCCGACGCTCGGCAGCCCTGTCGGAGCTGAGCCATGCCATGTCCGGCCTGCTGGACGTGCAGGCAGGCCTGCACACGCTGCTGCGAAAGGTCGTTCCCCTGCTGGCCGGCGGCGCCAGCGTGATGCTCATCGACGAACGCCTGCGGGTGCACACGGCCGCCAGGCTCGGCGAGGCGGATACGCTGCCTGTCGATGTGTCGCCCGAGGCGCTGACCGAGGAGGAGATCCGGGCGCTGGAGGTCGCGGGCCGTGCGCGGGCCGAGCGTGTCTACCCCCTGGCCCATGGCGACCGGCTGCTGGGCGTGCTTCTCGTGCACGGCGAGCCCACGCCGCTCGGCGACGCGCTGCTGGCCGAAGCCGCCACCCGCGCCGCCGTGGCGTTTGCGGCGGCTCAGCTGCACCAGAGCCTGCAGGTCGAGATCGCCGAGCGCCGGCAGGCCGAAGCGCGGCTGGAGGATGCGAGCCGGCGCAAGGACGAGTTCATCGCGATGCTTTCGCACGAGCTGCGCAGTCCCCTGGCGCCCATCCGCAATGCGGTGGAGGTCATCCGCCGCCTCTCGCCGCGCGATGCCACGCTGCAGTGGGCCACCGACATCACCGACCGCCAGGTGCGCCAGCTCACCCGCCTGGTCGATGAACTGCTGGACGTGGCGCGCATCAGCCAGGGCAAGATCGTGCTGCAGCGTGCGCCGGTCGACCTGTCGTCGCTCGTGACTCATTGCATCGAGGCGCAGGCGCCCTTCATCGCGATGCGGCGCCAGACGCTCACGCAGGCCCTGCCGCGCGAGCCCGTGTGGGTGCAGGGCGATGCGGCACGCATAGAGCAGGTGGTGAACAACCTGCTCAGCAATGCCGTCAAGTACACGCCCGACGAGGGCCGGCTGCACGTCGGGGTCGCCGCCGAGGGCGGCGAAGTGATGATCAGCGTCCGGGACAACGGCATGGGCATAGAGGCCGATCTGCTGCCGCGGGTGTTCGACCTGTTCGAGCAGGGCCACCGGGCGCTGGACCGCAGCCAGGGCGGCCTGGGCATCGGGCTGACGCTGGTGCAACTGCTCGTCAAGCTCCACGGCGGCCACGTGGAGGCGCTGAGCGCGGGGGCGGGCAGCGGGGCCGAATTCCGCGTCTACCTGCCGAGTCACTCGGCACCCATGGCCATGCACTCCAGTGAGCCGGAGCGGCCGCAGGCGGTCATGCAGCGCCGCATCCTGGTCGTGGATGACCAGGCCGATGTGGCCGACACCACCGCTGCGATGCTGGGCCTTTCGGGCCATGAGGTGCGTACCGCGCGCGACGGGCGGGAAGCGCTGGAGCAGGCGGCGGAGTTCCAGCCGGACGTGATGCTGCTGGACATCGGCCTGCCGGGCATGGACGGCTACGAGGTGGCGCGCCGCCTGCGGCAGACGGAGGCCGGCGGCAAGGTGTTCCTCATCGCATTGACCGGCTACGGCCAGGCGACCGATCGCCAGCGAAGCCATGAGGCGGGCTTCGACGAGCACCTGCTCAAGCCCGTGGACCCGGCAACGCTCGAGGCCATGATCGCGCGGGGGGCCCTCGGCGATCGTGCGGCGGCAGGCAATGCTGGCGAAGGGGCCACGCTGTACGCCTTCCGCAGGCCCTGAACGATTCGACCGGGGCGCGGCGGGGCAGCAGAACAAACGGTAAGTCTGACGACTTGCCGGCAATTCCGAATGGTTGAGCTCGTGCCCCTCGAACTCGAGCACGTCCGGGCGGACCGAATCCTGGCGATCCGATGTAACGACGCGGCATCTTTCATTCCCACGTCTGCCGAGGGAAAACGCCGGATCGCCGGCGGCGCGGATGGTGCCTTGTGTGAGTTGTTGCAACCACAGCCGAGTTCCGGCACGGCCCATGCATGGTGATGAGGAAAGACGCAGTTTTTGACGCTGCGGTTTCGATGGAGACATCGAACTTCACCTGACCACGCGGACCATCCGAAGAACCCCAAACTCATCGAGAGAGGCGGCATGCTTACCCTTTCGCGACACACCGAACAACGGCAGCAGCAAGTCCTGTCGCCGCGCTTGCAGCGTGCCGTCTGGCTGCTGCAGCTGTCTTCCACCGATTTCGCCCATGAGGTGCAGTCGGCGCTGGGACGCAATCCCTTCCTGGAGGGAGACGAGGGCGATGGCGCCGAGGCACCTCCCACGGCCGGTCTGGCTCCTGAGCGGGTGGTCAATGGCATGGACGATGGCGCGTCGGAATATTCGGCGCAGTCCGAAGCAAGCGAGCCCTCGTCGGCCGCGCCGGCCGCGGACGAGTTCGCGGCCGACCAGCCCGACCACGGCGACACCGGCCCCGAGGGCGGCATGGTCGATTTCGCGGACGGCTGGCACGGCGATGGCTTGACGCGCCTTCGCCGCGCCGAGGACGGCGACATCGGCGCCCTGGAGCTGATGGCGGCCGAGCCCACGCTCGCGGCCCAGTTGCATTCCCAGCTCGACCTGCTTTCGCTGCCCGAGCGCGATGCCGCGCTCGCCCGCGCGATCATCGAATCGCTGGACGACGATGGCTACCTGCGCACGCCGCTGGAGGAAATCCTCGAGCTCACCGACCTCAGCCCGCCGGCGATCCTGCCGGAGGTGATGATCGCCCTGAAGCGCGTGCAATCGCTGGAGCCGGCAGGCGTGGCCGCGCGCAATGTCGCGGAGTGCCTGACGCTGCAGCTGTCGTCCATCGACTGCCCGGACCAGCGCGAACTGGCGCGGCGCATCGTCAACGAGCACATGGAGGTGCTGGCCCGGCACGACGTGGCGCGCATGGCGCGCGAACTGCAGCGTTCGCCGGCCGAAGTCGAGGCGGTGTGCGAGCGCATCCGCCGGCTGGATCCGCGCCCGGGTTGGCGTTGCGGCCCGGCGCAGGTGCAGTACGTGGTGCCCGACGTGATCGTGCGCAAGCTGCGAGGACAGTGGACGGTGCAGCTCAACAGCGCGGTGGTGCCGCGCGTGCGCATGAACCGCGTCTACGCCGAGCTCTTCCAGCGCCATCGCCGCGCCGAAGACCAGGCGCTGGCCGATCACCTCAAGGAGGCGCGCTGGACCCTGCGCAACGTGGAGCAGCGCTTCGCCACCATCCTGCAGGTGACCGAGGCCATCGTCGCGAGGCAGCACCGCTTCCTCGAGCATGGCCCGATGGCGATGCGGCCGATGGGCCTGCGCGAAATCGCCGACGAGCTGGGGTTGCACGAATCCACGGTGTCCCGCGTCACGAACAACAAGTACATGATGACGCCGCTGGGCGTGTTCGAGCTGAAGTACTTCTTCTCGCGCGCCTTGACCACCGACAGCGGCAAGACCTGCTCGGGGACCGCGCTGCGCAGCCTCATCAAGGACATGATCGATGCCGAGTCGCCGGACGCGCCGCTGTCCGATGCCGACATCGCGCGCCAGCTGGCGCAGCAGGGTGTCCGCCTGGCACGCCGCACGGTGACCAAGTACCGCCAGCTGCTGCGCATTGACCCTATCGAGCGCCGGCGGGGGCGCGTGGCCGCATGAACAAGGCCCCTGCGCCGCCTGCGGCGTCGGTCCCCCGAGGGGATCAGTCGTCTAGGGGCGGCCCGTCGAGTGGAATGACGACCCCTGCGCCGCCTGCGGCGTCGGTCCCCCGAGGGGATCAGTCCTCTAGGGGCGGCCCGTCGACGACTGGGCCTGCCACCGGCCGTTGACCGATGCGGGCGGGAACAAGGGTTGCTTCGAAACTCGCAGGAGGCTGCGATGTGTGATTCGAAGCCCGCGGTCGCCGCCCGGTTGCAGCTTCTGCGGCAAGCTGCCCGAGAGGACGCGGAGCGCGACGTCCGATTCGTCCTCGACTGGCATCCCGGCCCTGCGGGCACGCGCGGGTACGACGATCAATTGTTCGTCGCCGCGCAGGTGCTGACGGTGGCCGAGGATCCGGCATGGCGACGGGCTGGTACCTGATCGTCGGGCTGCTGCTCATCCTCATCGGCCTGACGGACACCTGGCGGCGCGAGCTGCCGGTCAGTGCCGCGGCGCTCTACCTGATCGCGGGGCATTTGCTGGGCCCCGAGGTGGCCGGCTTCATCGACCTCAGCCTGGACCGGGACGCGGCGTTGCTCGAGCACTTGACCGAGTCCGCCGTGCTCATCTCGCTGTTCGCGGTCGGGTTGAAGTTGCGCGCCCCCTTGAGGGACCGGATCTGGCGCGCGCCCGTCCTGATGGCCACGCTGACCATGCTGGCCACCGTGGCCTTGCTGTGCGCTGGCGGCCTGGCCCTGGGCCTGGCCCTGGGGCCGGCGCTGCTGATGGCGGCTGCCCTGGCGCCAACGGATCCGGTGCTGGCCTCGGATGTGCAGGTGGACCATGAACGCGACCGGGACCGCCTGCGCTTCTCGCTCACCGCAGAGGGCGGCCTGAACGACGGCACGGCCGCGCCCATGGTGCTGCTGGCACTGGGCCTGATGGGCCTGCACGAACTCGGCCCGGGGCTGTCTCGCTGGGCGCTGGTCGACGTGCTCTGGGGAGCTGCCGGAGGCTTGGCGCTGGGCTGGACGTTGGGCTTCGCAGTGAGCCGCGCGGTGGTGTGGCTGCGGCGCGAGCGCGAGCAGGCGCTGGGCATGGAGAGCTTTCTCACGCTGGGCCTCATTGCGCTCACCTACGGCCTCGCCTTGCTGATCCAGGTCTTCGGCTTCCTCGCGGTGTTCGCCGCCGGATTGGCCATGCGGCAGGTCGAGAGGCACGACACGCCGGGCCACGTCGGCACTCAGTTGCGGCCGGATGCCCAGGCCCACCCTGAACAGGCCTCGGCCTACATGGCCAAGGCGGTGCTCGACTTCACGCTGGACCTGGAGAAGCTCGCCGAGCTGGTCGTGATGATCGTCGTCGGTACGCTGCTGACGCGCGAGGCCTTCACAGCGCAGACGGTGGTCGTGGCCCTGGCGGCGCTGCTCATCGCGCGTCCGCTGGCGGTGTTCCTCACCGTGCCCGGGCGCGCCTTCAATCCGTCCCAGCGGCGACTCGCCGCCTGGTTCGGCATCCGCGGCGTCGGCTCCATGTACTACCTGGCCTTCGCCGTTTCCCATGGAGCGCGCGGCGTGCAGATGGGCTGGGTCGCCGACGCGGTGCTGGTCACCATCACCTTGTCGGTGCTGCTGCACGGCTCGAGCGCGACACCCGTGATGAAGTTCTACCGCCGCGCTCGAAGGCGGGGGGCCTGAGCCCAACAGTCAGCCGCAAGCGCGGCAAGGCTCGTGCCCCGGCACAAGCCTTGCCGCACCTTGCGGACCATGCCCGTTCCCACCACGCCCAATCCCGACCTCCCGCCGCATCCGGTGCCCCCCATGGAGCAGCCCAAGCGCCATATCCACGATCCGGACCCGTGGCAACCGCCCGCGCCGGTCGAGGATCCGCCGGCGCAGCCGGAGCCGCAGGTCTACAGCTGACCCCTGGCTACGCCGCCGGCGGATGCGCACGAAAGTTGCCTGCCCTGCGCAGTGTTGTTTGCACGGGCGCAATCCACCCATGCCAGCGTCAACAAGTTAGCGAGAGGAACCCACCATGACGACGACCCCCACGACGGCGCGCACGATCGCCGGCCTGCTTGGCGCCACGCTCCTGGCCGCCGCCACCTTCGGACTGGCCGGCTGCAACAAGCGAGACAACACGACCGCCACGGTGACCACGACGCCATCGACGACGATGCCTGCCGCCAGCGACAGCATGCCCGCGTCGCCGAGCGCCTCGGCGGCGAGCCAGTGAAGACGAGTCGGCTCCTGCGGCTGCACGTGGAACAGCCGCCTCCGGACACGATCCCGCCTCCACCCCCGCAGGAGATGCCGGCGCGCCCCGAAGGTGATCCACCGGTGGAAGTGCCGCAACCCGAGCCGGCACCTCCGGCGGGGCCGCGCTAGCCTTTCAGACGAAGGCCTTCACGGCCGACAAGCAGCAGGGCTGGGTACGCACCCAGCCCTTTCGGCATGCCTGTTACGGTTGCGAGGCGCGCATCTGGTCGCGCAGGGTGCGGATCTGCAGGTGGTTCTTCTTGACGCCTTCGAACTGGCGTTCGACCACGCTGCGTACCTCGGGCGCCAGAGACTCTTCCAGGGCCTTGCGATAGCGTTCCAGCGCGGCGTCCTCGCCCCGCTCGCATTCCTCGAGCATGGCCAGGTCGCTGTAGCCCGACAGCGTGCCCTTGACGGCCACCCAGCCGCGGTGCACGGCTCCGGTGGTGCTGCCGCCTTCCTCGGGCTCGCCGCCGTTTTGGCGGATCAGTGACTGCAGTTCGGCGGCGCCTTGGCGGCAGTCCTCGGCACGGCTGCTGAAAGTTCTTTTCAGCTCTTCGCTGTTGCAGTGCTCGGCACAACTGCGGAAGCCGTATTCGCCATCCTTGCAGGTCTCCACGAGACGGTTGAGCGTATCGATCAAGTCGCGGTGTTCCATGATGTCCTTTCCTCGGGTGGATGTGGCGCCATGACGTCCGTGGCCCAGCCGCGGCGAAGGCGTCTGCCTCCGATGGGCATGGCACATGCCCGCCACACCTCTCGGGCGTCCGCCGCAATTGCCGCAAGAAGGACGCAGGCCGATCCCGTCGCTCGGGAACATGGCTTGCTCGCGGGTCCATCATGTCCTCCCATACCGTCGCGGATCACCTGGTCGAACGCATGAGCCGCTGGGGCGCCCGACGGGTCTTCGGCTATCCGGGTGACGGCATCAATGGCGTGATCGGCGCGCTGCAGCGCGCGGCCGAACGAGGCGAGCCCGGGACGGAGTTCGTGCAGACACGGCACGAGGAACTCGCGGCTTTCATGGCCTGCGCCCATGCGAAGTTCACCGGCGAGGTCGGCGTGTGCCTGGCGACCGCGGGCCCGGGTGCGATCCACCTGCTCAACGGCCTCTACGACGCGCGGCTGGACCACCAGCCGGTGGTCGCCATCGTCGGGCAGCAGGCCCGCAGCGCCCTGGGCGGTGACTTCCAGCAGGAGGTGGACCTGGCCGCGCTGTTTCGCGACGTCGCCTCCGAGTACGTGCAGATGGTCACCGTGCCCGCTCAACTCAGGCACGTGGTGGACCGTGCCTTCCGCAGCGCCATCGAGCGTCGCACCGTCACCTGCATCATCCTGCCCACGGACGTGCAGGCGCTGCCGGCGACGACCGAGCCGCCGCGCGAGCACGGCACCCTGCACAGCGGCTGGGGCCGCAGCGCGCGTTCCATGGTGCCCGGCGAGGCGGAGCTGGATGCGGCCGCCGCCATCCTCAACCGCGGCGAGCGCGTGGCCATCCTGGCAGGTGCGGGCGCGCTGCACGCCACCGACGAGCTGATCATGGTCGCCGAGACCCTGGGCGCCGGCATCGCCAAGGCCCTGCTCGGCAAGGCCTGCGTGCCGGACGAACTGCCGTTCGTCACTGGTGCGATCGGACTGCTCGGCACCGAGCCGAGCTGGGACCTGATGGCCCACTGCGACACCTTGCTGATGGTGGGCTCCAACTTCCCGTACGCCGAGTTCCTGCCCGCGGAAGGGCAGGCGCGCGGCGTCCAGATCGACATCGAGCCGACGCGGCTGTCGCTGCGCTACCCGATGCAGATCAACCTGGCCGGCGACAGCCGCGAGGTGCTGCGCGCGCTGCTGCCCCGGCTGCGCCGCCAACCTGACCGCCGGTGGCGGGAGCGCATAGAGCGCAACGTCGACCGCTGGTGGCGCGTGCTGCAGGCCCATGCCGAGGTGCTGGCAGAGCCGCTGAATCCGAAGAAGGTGTTCTGGGAGCTTTCGCCGCGCCTGCCCGACGGCTGCATCGTGACCTGCGACTCCGGCACCGCGGCCTTCTGGTTCGCGCGCGACCTGAAGTTGCGGCGGGGCATGATGGCTTCGCTGTCCGGCGGACTGGCGTCCATGGGGCCGGCACTGCCGTATGCGCTCGCCGCCAAGTACGCCTTCCCCGACCGACCGGTGATCGCGCTGCTCGGCGACGGCGCGATGCAGATGAGCGGCATCAATGCGCTCATCTCCATCGCTCACGCATGGCGGCGCTGGACCAACCCGCGGCTGGTGATCATGGTCCTGCGCAACGACGACCTGAACATGGTGACCTGGGAGCAGCGTGTCACCGAAGGCGAGCCGCGAGCCGCGATCTCGCAGTTCGTCCCGGCCTTCCCGTATGCCGAGTACGCCGAGCTGCTGGGGCTGGTGGGCGTGCGCATCGACGAGCCGCAAAGCGTGGGCGCGGCCTGGGACGCGGCCCTGGCGGCCGATCGTCCGGTGCTGCTGGAGATGGTCACCGACCCGAACATGCCGCCGGCGCCCCCGCACCTGACCGGCAGGCAGCTGCGGGCCTACGCCGCCGCCATGATCAAGGGCGACCGCGATGCCATAGACACCGTGATGGCCGCCGCGCGCCAATGGTGGAGCGGCCTGTTCCCGCCCGAGGACGATGACGCGCAATCGTCACTTGCACCCGCGCCCACACCCGCGGGCGCGACGCACAGCTCGACTTCCGCCGGCGAGCCGCCAACCGAGGGCGAATCCGCCGCCGGCGAGGAAGACCCCGGCGCGGCGCTCGACTCCATGCCTGAATCCAACCACGGGAGGTCCCGCACATGACCCGCATCGCCATCCTCGTCGGCAGCATCCGCGCCGACTCGATCAACCTGCAGCTGGCGCGAGCGATCGCCCGGCTGGGACCGCAGGACTGGACGTGGGAACACGTCTCCATCGACGACCTGCCGCTGTACAACCAGGACGAGGACAAGGCCATGCAGCCTGCGGCGCTGCGATTGAAGCAACGCGTGGAGGCGGCCGATGGCCTGCTGTTCGTCACGCCCGAATACAACCGCTCGATCCCCGGCGTGCTGAAGAACGCCATCGACATCGCCTCCCGGCCCTACGGCAAGAACTCGTTCGCGGGCAAGCCGGCGGGGGTCATAGGTGCCTCGATAGGCAGCATCGGCACGGCTCTCGCGCAGCAGCACCTGCGCAATGTCCTGGCCTACCTGGACGTGCCGACGCTGGGGCAGCCCGAGGCCTTCATCCACTTCAAGGAAGGGCTGATCGACGCTTCCGGCGAGATCACCAACCCGGGCACGCGCGAGTTCATCCAGCAGTGGGCGAAGGCGTACGCGCAGTTCGTCGAAAAGCACGTTTCCGCGCGGGCCGGAAAGGGCGCCTAGAGAGTCATCTTGACGGCATGATTTCCTACATCCAGACCCTCCGGCGGCGGACCCGCCGCCTCGATCGCGGCGCCTAGAGTGGACAGACCGGGAACCCCGGTTCCAGTTCCTCCTCTTCGACCCCATCGTTGCCCCGCGGGGCTTCAAATAAAGGAGTCCGACATGTCATCACCCAAGAAGCTCGCCATCGCCAGTCTGTCCGCCACCGCACTGGTGGCCTCGATCGGCTTCGCCTACGCCCAGAGCAGCGACGACACCGCGCTGGCCAACAGCAACTACAACGGCGCGCAGAACTCGGCCGAGAACAACGTCAACGGTGCGCCGGCGATGCCGCCCTCGGCCGTGACCGCCTACGATGCCGAGACCGGTGCCGCCAGCGCCATGGCCGACCAGTCGACCACGACCACGACCACCACCACGACGAGCACCGACTACTCGAGCTCGCCGGCGTCCTCGAGCATGGCGGCCACCGACACGGCCAACAGCTCCTCGAGCGCCACCAGTCCGTGGTCGGCCGACTCGACCCAGGGCAGCTCGACCGCCACGACGGCCACCGATCCCAATGCGGCCCGCCCGAATGCGGCCAACCCCACGGCAGGCACTTCGCCGGACAAGACCGACATCACCCACCCGGCCGTGGCACCGCAAGGCGACACCAGCGGCACGAACCCCAGCATGACGACCAACTCGACGTCCACGTCCACGTCCTCTTCGACGGCGCCGATGGCTGCCCCCGCGGCCGCGCCGACGCCGGCTCCGGTGCAGACCGAATCGCGTGTCGACCTGAACTCGCCGAACGAACCTCAATACAACCTGGCCAGCGATCCGTGGCTGCGCCACCGCAACGCCCACAACTCGAACAGCACCAACGGCGCAGCGGCTGACAACAACACGAGCGGCACCGCCAGCTCGGGGGAACGCGCTCCGCGCGCGGACCGCAACTGAGCGCCCCCTGGCCGACGACATGCGTCGTCCACCCCCGAGGGGGTTGAGTCGAGTGGCAAAGCCACATGGACTCAGGAGCATGATTGACGCTTGACAGGGCGACCGCGGGCCCGGCATGCCGAGGAAATCGGCATGCCGGGTTCGTCCGGTCTGCCGCGAGGAAAGAGGATCCGCCATGAACCTCAGTCGCGACGTCACCGATGGCTTGAAGAACGGGCTGCTCATGGGAGCAGCCGTTCTCGTTCTGGTCGTGCCCCAGGTCCGTCACCACGGCAGCCTGGCACCCTCTCTGGTGCCTTCGCTGTCCCAGGCCGACATGGGCTCGCTCACGGCGCCGGCCGAGTCGGCGCTCACGCCCGGCGCAGATTCGGCCGCCGCGATCGAGCGCAAGCTGGACCTCGGTTCGGAGATCGCTTCGCGCGACGTGAGGCGTGTGGCGCAATGGGTCGTCGAGAGCGCCGACAACGGCACGCGGAATTTCGTCATCCTCGACAAGCGCAATGCCAAGGTCTTCGTCTTCGAGCCGGGCGGCAAGCTGTTGGGCGCCAGCCCCGTCCTGCTCGGCTATGCGGCCGGTGACGACACCGTCCCCGGCATCGGCGAGCGGCCTATCGAGCAGGTCCGCCCGCAGGAGCGCACCACCCCGGCGGGCCGCTTCGTGGCCGAGCCGGGGCGCAATGCAAGACAGGAGGACGTGGTCTGGGTCGATTACGACGCCGCGGTTTCCATGCACCGGGTTATCACCACGAACCCGAAGGAACATCGCCTGGAGCGCCTGGCCACGCCCACGGCCGCCGACAACCGCATCAGCTACGGCTGCATCAACCTGCCGCCATCCTTCTTCGAAAGCGTGCTGTTCCCGGTCTTCCGCGGTCACAAGGGCATCGTCTACGTCCTGCCGGAGGTCAAGTCGCTGGTCGATGTCTTCCCCGGCGTGAAGAACAACGGCCTTCGCATGGCTGGTGGCCGGGCCTCCCCGCCTCCGATCTGAGCCTGAGCCGACACCCCCTAGGGTTTATCCCAGCAGGCGCCTAGCGCACCCTGGTTTCATGGGTGCGGACGCCCGTCTATCCGCCGAAAAGCCGTGCGGATTAGTCCTTCTTGTCTCGATTGCTTACCCCCCTTGCCTTTAGTATGGCGGCCATCGCGAGCCAGGCTGTGTGCCCGGTTTGTCATTGGTTACCGTCAGAAGGACTTCGGGCGAGATGGCTTGGATGGGTGGAAGAGGCGCGCGTGCCGCGTGCCTGGCGATGTTGTGTCTGGCGGGAGCTGGCACTCAGGCCGCCGTGGCGGTTCTGGGGCAGGCCGGTACCGTGCGGGCGGATTTCGTGGATGTCCGGCCCTCGGATGACGCCCGCCGCGTGGCCGAATGGGCCTTCGATCACCGTGACGCCCAGGGGCGACCGGTCGCCGTTGTCGACAAGAAGAACGCGCGTATCTATGTTTTCGGCGCCGATGGCCGCTTGCGCGGCACGACGCCCGTCCTGCTGGGACTGGCCAGGGGTGACAAGAGCGCTCCGGGCATTGGCGAAATGGCGGGCGGCTACATCCCCGCCGGTCTGCGCACCACGCCCGCCGGAAGATTCGATTCCGAGCCGGGGCACAACGCGAGGGGCGAGTCCATCGTGTGGGTCGACTATGACGCCGCGTTCGCCATCCACCGCCTGCGTCCGGCGCCGGCCGTCGAGCACCGGCCGGAGCGGCTGAGCTCTGATACGCCTGACGACAACCGCATCTCGCAAGGCTGCGTGATCGTTCCAGGGGGATTCTTCGACCAGGTGGTCGCGACCACGCTCGGCCGGGAGCGCGGAGTGGTCTATGTCCTGCCGGAGGCCGAAGACGTCTCGCCCAGCCTGAAGGTCGCGGGCAACCCCTGACGAAGGTCGATGGAAGAAGCCGAGGCCCGCAGATGCGGGCCTCGGCGTTTCAGGCGGTGCTTACTTCTTCGTGCTGCCGCTCGACGAAGACCCGCTGCTGCCCATGCCGCTGGAGCCACCGGTTCCGCTGGTCCCGCTGGTACCCGTCAGGCCCGAGCTGGTGCCGGCGCCGGACGAGCCGCTGAGCGACGTGGAGCCGGTCGATCCTGACGAGCCGGTGGAGCCCGCCGCGGAACTGCCGCCGGTGGAGCCCGTCGAGCCGCTGGAGCCGGACAAGCCGCTGGAGCCAGACGAGCCGGTGCCCGAGTAGCCGCTGGTCCCGGACGAGCCGCCGGTGCCCGACGAGCCGCTGGTGCCCGACGAGCCGCCGGTGCCGGACCCCGTCCCGCTGCGGCGGCTTTCACGCCACTTGCCGAACTCGTCCGAGAACTTCTGGAACCGGTCCTGGCGCCAGTTGCGGTAGTCGTCGTCGAGGGTGCGCATCTGTTCGCTGCGCCACTGGTGGTAGTCGGGGTCGAACTGCTCGTGCTGTCCCTGACCGCCGTACATGCCGCCCTCGCCGGCCTGGCTGCCCCACTGGCTGCCAGCGGACTGGCCGTACTGACCCGACTGGCCGTACTGCCCGCCGCTGCGCTGGCTGGTCTGGCCCGCGCCACCCCATTGGCCCTGCTCGTGCTGGCCGCCGCCGTAGCCACCGTAGCCACTGCTCTGGCCGCCATAGCTGCCCTGGCCGTAGCTGCTCTGGCCGTAGCCGCCGGACTGCCCGCCCCAAGGGCCGCTCTGGCCACCGAATTGCTGGCCCCCATAGCCGCCGCCCTGGGAGTGCTGGCCGTAGCCACCCTGACCGCCATAGCCGCCTTGGCCGCCGTAGCTGCCTTGACCGCCGTAGCCGCCTTGGCCGCCGTAGCTGCCTTGGCCCTGCTGCGCGCCATAGCCTCCCTGCTGAGTGCCGTAGCCGCCGCCCTGGGATTGCTGGCCGCCGAAGCCGCCCTGGCCGTAACCGCCTTGCCCATAGCCGCCCTGGCCGTAGCCGGATTGGCCATAGCCACCTTGGCCGTAGCCGGATTGGCCATAGCCACCTTGACCGTAGCCGCTCTGGCCACCGTAGCCCCCTTGGCCTTGCGAATGCTGGCCGCCGTAGCTGCCCTGGCCGCTGCCGTATTGCTGGCCATAACCCTGGCTGCCTTGCCCATAGCCCTGGCTGCCCTGGCCATAGCCTTGGCTGCCTTGCCCATAGCCTTGGCTGCCCTGGCCATAGCCTTGGCCACCACCGGACTGCTGGCCGCCGAAGCCGCCGCCCTGGCCCTGGGAGTGCTGGCCGCCGAAGCCGCCGCCACCACCACTGCCGTACTGCTGGCTGCCGTAGCTGCCACCGCTGCTGCCGTACTGGCCGTATTCCTGGCCGCCGCGCGAGCCGCCGGAGCCGTAGTCACGACCCTGTTCGCCGTACTCGCTTCCGCCCATGCCGCGCTGCTGCTGTTGCTGCTCTCGACGGCCGAAGTTGCCACCGGAACGGTCGTCGTCCTCGGAACCGCCACCCTGGCGGTTGGAATAGTCTCGCTGTTGCATCTGGCTTCCTTTCGATCGGTTGGTCAGATGATTCCGGCACCGCCGGTCACCCGTACCGGGCCATTCGGCAAGTGCCATTCCCAAACAGCGCCCGACGATGTAACGGTCACGACTGCATGAGGGCCTGCAGGATGTCGAGCGTGTCGGCCTCGTGCAGGGGCTTGTCGTGGCGGATTCGAAGCATCCGCGGGAAGCGCACGGCGATGCCGCTCTTGTGCCTCGTGCTGCGGTTGATGCCCTCGAAGCCGAGCTCGAAGACCAGGGTGGGCCGGACGCTGCGGACCGGGCCGAACTTCTCCAGCGTGTTGGCACGGATGACGCGATCGACCTCGCGAAACTCCTCGTCCGTCAGGCCCGAATAAGCCTTCGCGAAGGGCACCAGCTGCAGCGCTGCGGCCTGGGCCGGCTCGCGCCTCGCGATGGCCTCCACCACGGCCTGTGCCTCGGCCGCGTCGCGCGGTGCGCGGTTCCACACCGCGAAGGTGTAGTCGGTGTACACGCTGGCACGCCGGCCGTGGCCGGCCTGGGCGTAGATCAGCACCGCATCGACCGACAGCGGCGCGATCTTCCACTTCCACCATGTCCCGTCGGACTTGGTGCGGCCGCTGCCGTAGCGCGCCTCGGCGTGCTTGAGCATGAAGCCTTCGACGCCGCGCTCGCGCGACTCCTCGCGCAGGCTCTCGAGTGCTCCCCAATCGCCGCCCGTGACCAGCGGCGAGACCATCAGGCCCGGCGCGCTCGCGGCGAGTTCCTCGAGCTGGCGGCGACGCTCCCGCTGGGGTCGCCCGCGCCAGTCTTCGCCGGCCCATTCGAGGAGGTCGTAAGCGATGAAGCCGGCCGGTGCTTCTGACAGTATTTTTTTCGTCAACGTCTTGCGCCCGATTCGCTGCTGCAGCAGGTTGAACGGGGCGGGGCGGTCATCCTTCCAGACGACGATCTCGCCATCGATGACGGTGCCGTCGGGCCAGCGGCCGGCCTGGACGACGACCTCGGGGAAGCGCTCGGTCACCAGCTCCTCGCCACGCGACCAGACCCAGATCTGGCCGCCGCGCCGGACGACCTGGGCGCGGATGCCGTCGTACTTCCATTCCACCAGCCAGTCCGCCGGCGGGCCGAGGCGGGCGTCGAACTCCTGGGATGTCCCGTCCAGCGCGTGAGCGAGGAAGAAGGGGTAAGGCTGGCCCGAGTCGGTTGCGCTCGCCGCGCCTTCGTCGGTCAGCAAGGCGCGAAAGGCACGCGCATCCGGCCGGGCCGACTTGTCGGTGTAGCCCATCATCCGCTGGGCGACGAGCTTGGCGTCGGCGCCGGCATGCTGGGCCAGCGCCCGCTGCACCAGCAGCTTGCTCACGCCCACGCGAAAGCCGCCGCCGATCAGCTTGGTGAGCAGGAAGCGGCCGGTCGCATCGAGCTCGGCCCACCAGGCGACTATGCGGGCGGCCTGCTGCTCGGGCGAGAGCTGCCGCAGCGGCAGCAGCCGTTGCTCCACCCATTCCGCCAGGCCCACGTCACTCGTCTCGGGCGCGAGCGGCAGCACGTGGGCGATGGTCTCGGCCAGGTCGCCGACCGCCTGGTAGCACTCGTCGAAAAGCCAGGGGGCGATGCCCGCCTGCTGGCGCGCCAGCTCGGTGAGCAGGGCCGGCGAGACGACCTGGCGGGGCTTGCCGCCGGCGAGGAAGTACGTCGCCCAGGCGGCATCGGCATCGCTGGCCTCGCCGAAGTAGCGAACCAGTGCGGCCACCTTGTCGTTGGTGCCGGTGCTCGCGTCCAGCTCGTTGAACAGCTGAGAGAAGCGCTTCATTCGTTGCTCTGGACGTCGCCCGCGGGCTTTTCCGCCAGCACGCGTTCGTCGTCGTATTCGGTCTGGAACGCACCGGCCTGCAATCCCTGCTCCTGCAGCCAGCGGACCATGATGGCCTCGTAGCCATGGGTGACGATGACGCGCTCGGCCCCGGTCGCTGCAATGGCCCGCTGCAGGCCGGGCCAGTCGGCGTGGTCGCTCAGCACGAACCCGCGGTCGACCGCGCGCCGCCGCCGGGCGCCGCGCAACTGCATCCAGCCGCTGGCGAAGGCATCGCTGTAGTCGCCGAAGCGGCGGGTCCAGGGCGAGCCTTGAACGGAGGGCGGGGCGACCACCAGCGCGCGCGACAGCGCGGTCTTGTCCAGCTCGGTCGCGTGGTGGGTGGCGGGCAGGGCGACACCCTCTTCGCGATAGGCGCGGTCCAGCGGCTCCACCGCGCCGTGCACGACGATGGGCCCAATGCTCGCGTCCACCCCCGCCAGGATGCGCTGCGCCTTGCCGAAGCTGTAGCCCATCAGCAGGCTGGCGCGGCCGGCCTCGGCGTTGGCGCGCCACCAGCGGTTGATGTCGTCGAACACCTCGCGCTGCGGCTGCCAGCGGTAGATGGGCAGGCCGAAGGTCGACTCGGTGACGAAGCAGTGGCAGCGGATCGGTTCGAAGGGCTCGCAGGTGCTGTTGTCGTCGCCGGCACCGGAAACGAAGTAGTCGCCCGAGGCCACCCACACCTGGCCTTCGTGCTCCAGCCGCACCTGGGCCGAGCCCAGCACGTGGCCGGCCGGATGCAGGCTCACTCGCACGCCGTGGTGCTCAATCGCTTCACCGTAGCCGAGCGTCTGCAGCTCGATGTCGCCCAGCCGGGCCCGCAGTACCCCGGCCGAGCGTGCCGAGGCGAGGTAGTGCCCATGCCCGACGCGGGCGTGGTCGCCGTGCGCGTGGGTGATGACGGCGCGTGCCACCGGTCGCCAGGGGTCTATGTAGAAGTCGCCGGGCGGGCAGTAAAGGCCCTCGGGCCGCTGGACGATGAGATCCCTGTTCGGCAGTGCCATGTCGAAGTCCTCAACCCTTGTTCGTCGTGGTGATGGGGACCGGCCTGTCGGCCGTGGCCCCTTTCAACTCAACCCAGGAGTCCGGCATGGCGATTCAGAAGATCACCCCCTTCCTCTGGTACGCGAAGGAGGCCGAAGAGGCCGCGCGTTTCTATGCGTCCATCTTCCCCGATTCGCGCATCCTGCGCGTCAACAGCCTGCCCACCGATTCGCCCAGTGGCCCCCCGGGCTCGGTGAAGGTGGTCGAGTTCCTGCTCTTCGGGCAGAACTTCGTGGCCATGAGCGCCGGCCCGCTGGACCCGTTCAATCACGCGGTGTCCTTCGTCGTCAACTGTGACACCCAGCAAGAGCTCGACAAGTACTGGAACGCGCTGCTCGAGGGCGGCTCGCCTGAGCAGTGCGGCTGGCTGAAGGACCGCTTCGGCCTTTCGTGGCAGATCGTGCCCACGGCGTTGGGCGAGCTGATGGGCGACCCGGACCCCGCCAAGGCCAGGCGCACGGCCGAGGCGATGATGAAGATGGTCAAGTTCGACATCGCGGCGCTGCAGGCCGCGCACGACGGCATTCCCCACTGAAGCCAGGAGAAACTCCACCATGTCCCGATTGAGAGTCGCCGCCTTTTCCATCTCGCTCGACGGCTTCGGCGCCGGCCCGAACCAGAGCCTGCAGAATCCGTTGGGCGAGGGCGGGGAACGCTTGCACGAATGGGCGTTCACGACGCGCACCTTCCAGCGCATGCTCGGCAATGAGCAGGCGGGCGAGACCGGCGTCGACGAGGAATTCGCCGCGCGCAGCTTCGCCAACGTCGGCGCCTGGATCATGGGGCGCAACATGTTCGGCCCGGTGCGCGGCCCCTGGCCCGATGACACCTGGAAGGGCTGGTGGGGGCCGAATCCGCCGTACCACGTGCCGGTCTTCGTGCTGACCCACCACGCCCGGCCGCCGCTGGAGATGGAAGGCGGCACGGTCTTCCACTTCGTGACCGAGGGCCTCCACGCGGCGCTGGAGCGCGCCCGCGAGGCGGCACGCGGACAGGACGTGCGGATTGGCGGAGGCGTATCCACGGTGCGCCAGTACCTGCAGGCGGGGCTGGTGGACGAGATGCATCTGGCGCTGTCTCCGCTGGTCCAGGGGCGGGGCGAGGCCTTGTTCGCCGGCCTGGACCTGGCGGAGCTCGGTTTCGAGTGCACCGAACACGCTCCCACGCCGCACGCCACGCACGCCGTGCTGACCCGCAGGCGCTGACACCGACCGTTCACACGCTGTTTCGCACCGTCGGCCGTCGTTTGCCGGCGGTTGCAGCGCGGCTCCTAAGGTGCACCCATAGCCAAACTCCCTGGGAGTGACGCGATGGGCACGACGAGACTGCTGGATGGCCGCTACGACACACACCTGCTGCGCTTCCGTTCGCTGTTCAACGAGGGGCGCGGCCTGGTGTTCCCCTGCGATGGCGAAGGGCGCGTCGACATGAATGCGCTCACCGACAAGGCGCTGGGCAACTACCTGTATGCCCGCGCGGTCATAGGGCGCGAGTTCGCCACGCCGCGGGTCGAACCCTCCTGAGCGGATTCCGATCTAATGGGGCCATGCCCCAGACCTCCCGCTCCGTGGTGCCCCGGCGCGCCGACCCTGCGCCGCCTCGCCGCGATGTAGCCGGCGCGTTGGCCGCAGCGGTGCTCGACGTGCTCGGCACGGCGCCCAAGTCCACCCGCGAAGCCAGCGACAACCCCGCCGAGGCCGCCCGCGCGGCCACCACCGCCGCCGCCGCCAAGGCCGCGACGGCGGCCGGCGCCCTGGCCCTGCCACCCGGTCCCATGGGCTGGCTGACCATGCTGCCGGAGCTGCTGACGGTCTGGCGCATCCAGGCCAGGCTGGTGGCCGACATCGCCGCGCTGTACGGCAAGCGGGGCGGCGTGACCCGCGAGCAGATGCTTTATTGCCTGTTCAAGCACACCGCGTCGCAGGCCGTGCGCGATCTCGTCGTGCGCGCAGGCGAGCGCTGGCTCGTGCGCCAGGCCAGCAGTGCCGCGCTGCAAGGGGTGGCCCGGCGCATCGGCGTGCGCCTGAGCCAGCAGGGGGTCTCCAAGGCGGCGGCGCGCTGGCTGCCGGTCGTGGGCGCCATGGGCGTCGCGGCCTACGCCTTCTACGACACTTCCCAGGTGGCGAAGGCGGCGATGGACTTGTTCTCGCGGCCGATCGACTTCGAGATCGTCGACGAGGGCTGAGCTTCAGCGGCTGCCCAGCCGCCGGTTGAGCAGCCCGGCCGCCGTTCGCAGGTCGCCAGCCAGGCGCGGCTGCAGGCGCGACTCGGGCACGGTGAGTGTGAGCGCGCCGGCCAGGTCGCCCGCGGCGTCCCACACCGGGGCCGAGATGCCGACCAGGCCGGGCACCCGATCACCGGCCAGCTGCACATAGCCCTCGCGGCGGATCTGCTCGTACAGCCGGCCGCGAGCGCCTGAGAAGGCCTTCAGCACGCGACCGCCCGCGCCGCGGTCCAGCGGCAGCAGGTCTCCGGCGCGGATGTGGTCGCGCAGGGAGTGGGGCGAATCGACCCGGTACAGGCACAGCCGCTGGTCGCCCTGGCGAACGTGGAAGGCGACGCTCTCCTGTGTCCTCGCGACCAGCTCGCGCATCACCGGCAGCACCACGTCCTCGAGCGAGAAGGCCTCGGCATACAAGGCGCCCAGGCGGGCCACCTCGGCCCCGAGCGCCCAGCGGCCGTCCTCGGTGCGGCGCACCAGGCGGCCGTGCTCGAGAGAGGCCATCAAGCGCAGGACGGTGCTCTTGTAGAGCCGGCTGCGCTCGGCGAGCTCGGTGACCGAAAGAGACCTGTCGCCCGAGCGGAAGGCCGCCAGGAGGCTGATCGCGCGGTCCACCGCGGCCGCGCCGCCGGGCGCGGCCTGCTCGTCGGCGATCGAAGGGGTGGCGGACTTGCGGGGCATGGCCTTTACCGGTGGATGGTCGTGGTTTGACAGTCGCCTGGCGAGAGGCTTAGGATTGATCCGTCTGATAGATCATAGTTCTATCCTACAGAATGACTGGAAGTTGTCAATGAGCCTGGATCCCGTTCTCGTCAGCGAAGTCGGCCCGCGCGACGGCCTGCAAAGCGTGAAGGCCGTGATGGCCACCCACCACAAGCTCGCGTGGCTGGACGCGCTGCACGCGGCAGGCTTGCGCGAGGTCGAGGTCGGCTCCTTCGTGCCGGCCTCGCTGCTGCCGCAGATGGCCGACGTCGCCGAGGTGGTGCGGTACGCCTTGCGCAAGCCCGGCTGGACGGTGATGGCCCTGGTCCCCAATCGCCGTGGCGCCGAGGCCGCCCTCGCTGCCGGAGTGCACAAGCTGACGCTGCCGGTGTCGGCGAGCGAAGCGCATTCGCTGGCCAATGTGCGCAAGAACCGCGAGCAAATGATCGAGGAGGTGCGCGCCATCGCTGCACTGCGCAATGAACGCGCGCCGCACGTGAAGGTGGAGGCCGGCATCTCGACCGCCTTCGGCTGCACGCTGCAAGGCGAAGTGCCGGAGGACGAAGTGCTGCGCATCGCCGAGGCCGCCGCCGAAGCTGGCGCCGATGAGGTGGGCTTGTCCGACACCACCGGCATGGCCAATCCGGCGCAGGTCAAGCGCCTGTTTGCTCGTCTTCGCTCTGCACTAGGCGGGCGCGCGGGCGCTGCGCACATGCACAACACGCGCGGCCTCGGCCTCGCCAACTGCCTGGCCGCTTACGAGGTGGGCGTGCGAACCTTCGACAGCTCGCAGGCCGGGCTCGGCGGCTGCCCCTACGCGCCGGGCGCGTCGGGCAACGTGGTGACCGAAGACCTGGTCTTCATGTTCGAGGCCATGGGCGTGCCGACCGGAGTGGACCTGCCGGCCTTGTTCGCCGCACGCGCCGCGCTGCAGGCTGGCCTGCCCGGCGAGCCGCTGTACGGCATGACGCCCGAGGCCGGACTCCCGCCGGGCTTTCGCCATGCCGAAGGAAGGAGCGTGCGATGAGCACCGAGGCACAAGCTCTGCCGCTGGCCGGCCTGCGGGTCGTCGAGTTCACCCACATGGTCATGGGGCCGACGTGCGGGATGATCCTCGCCGACCTGGGGGCCGAGGTCATCAAGGTAGAGCCGCTGGCGGGCGACAACACCCGCCGCCTGCTGGGCTCGGGGGCGGGCTTCTTCGGCCTGTTCAACCGCAACAAGAAGAGCCTGGCAGTGGACGTGAAGGACCCGCGTGGCCGGGAGATCGTGCTCAAGCTGGTCGCCGGCGCCGATGTCTTCAGCGAGAACTTCAAGGGCGGCACGATGGATCGCCTGGGCTTCGGCCACGAGGCGCTCTCGCGTCTGAACCCGCGCCTGGTCTACGTCTCGCACAAGGGCTTCCTCCCTGGGCCGTACGAGCACCGAACGGCGCTCGACGAGGTGGTGCAGATGATGGGAGGCCTGGCCTACATGACCGGCCCTGAAGGCCGACCGTTGAGGGCGGGTGCCAGCGTCAACGACATCATGGGCGGCATGTTCGGTGCCATCGGGGCGCTGGCGGCGCTGGCCGCCCGCGAGAAGACCGGCCGGGGGCAGGAGGTGCAGAGCGCGCTGTTCGAGAACAACGTGTTCCTCGTCGCCCAGCACATGATGCAGTTCGCGGTGACGGGGCATGCGGCGGCGCCCATGCCCAGCCGCATCAGTGCCTGGGCGCTGTACGACGTGTTCACCGTGCTGGGCGGCGAGCAGATCTTCCTCGCGGCCGTGAGCGATGGGCAATGGGCGGCGATGTGCAAGGAGTTCGGCTTCGACGACCTGAAGGCCGACGCGCGCCTCGCATCGAACAACGCGCGGGTCCAGGCTCGCGAATGGCTGCTGCCCTTGTTGCGCGAGCGCTTCGCCGGTCACCCGGCGGCCGAGCTGGCGGCGCGCTTCGAGAGGGTCGGTCTGCCCTATGCACCCATCACCCGGCCGCAGGACCTGTTCGACGACCCGCACCTGGCGGCCACCGGCGGCCTGGCACCGGTGACCTTGCCGGCCGATGCGAGTGGCGCTGGCTCCCCTGTCGACACCCGCGTGGCCTTGCTGCCGCTGACGCTCGATGGCGAGCGCCTGCCACTGCGCACGTCGCCGCCGGCCTTGGGCGAGCACACCGAATCGCTGTTGCGCGGCCTCGGCTACTCGGCTGGCGAGATCGCGCAGCTGCGCGAGGATGCTGTCGTCAGCGGCACACCGGACAAGCAGCCCAGGTAAGGCCGCCAGTCGTCTTCCGGCTGGGCCAGCCGATCGGTCAGCAGCCGCAGCACCACCGGGTTCACGCCCATGCCGCTGTGGCTCGGCGCAGGTAGCGCCGCAGGATGAGGGTCGATCCGTCGCCCGCCGCCGCCGGCTCGAGGAGAAGGCGTGGCCGCCAGGGCCACGTGGCACGCCTACGCTGGGCACAGGCCCACCTGTCACGCCCTGCGCGCAGCCGCGGCGTGTGGCCGCACTGCTCGGGCTTCGCTCCACCGAGTCCCCATTCGCTTGTGACGTGCGGATCCGAGAGGCTTGACGATCGCGGGCTGTGGCCTCCCCTCCCGAGCATCATGGTCCTACGATCGCCGCGGCCGTTTTCCGGCGGAGTCATCCTGCCCCGCCGGCGCGCCCGCGGGGCTGGCCGGCTCCTGCGGCGAAGCCGGTCGCCAGGTCGTGGCGGGCGGCGAAGAAGGCCAGTTCCCGGGATCGAGATGGCGGGTCAGTTCCGCCATGACGTCCGCTGGATCCGCAGCGGGCGCCGGCCTCGGTTCGACGGCGGCACGCGGATCACGCGGTTCGCGGGGCGGCTGGATGCGCGGCTCGCGTGCCTTGCGCTTGCCCAGCGCCGCCCATGACAGGGAGGGCGCCGAAGACGGGGAGGCCGAAGACAGGGAGGGCGCCGAAGACGTGGAGGGCGCCGAAGACGAGGCCGGCGCACCGGCACGGCGCGGTGCGCGGGCGGTGTCGTCGTCCGACGAGTCGCTGTCGGTGTTGTACTTCACGCTGATCTTGCCGTCTCTGGTGAGCGACGCGTAGGTGCCGATCGCCTGGCCGATGTTGCGCTCCACGATCTCGTTGGCGTCGTAGAAGGCCTGGCCCGCGCGCGACAGCCAGGCCGGGCCGCGGCGGTCCGAGCGCCGCAGGCCCAAGTCTTCGGCACACACGGTGCACGGGCGCATCGTCCCGGCCAGCGATTTCAGGTTCAGCGCTTCGCCGTTGGCCTCCTGGAAGGCCTCCTTGATGCGGCGCTCGGCATGCAGGTCGATGGCCTTGCCGTGCTGGTACACGGTCTCGGTGGGCACCCGAAAGCGCTTCTCCGCCATGGCCTTGAGCACCGACGCCATCGCCCCACCGGCTTCCGGCTCGGCGAGCTTGCGCGCCAGCTTCGACAGGTGCCGGTCTTCGCGGCTGGCAAAGCCGTCCGCGCTCCCCTGCTCGAGCCGGCTCGCCAGCCCGTCGGAGGCGAGAAACTTCTGGATCTTGCGGTTCACGCTGTCGCTGTTCGAGGACACCCAGACGTCCTTGCGCTTGGCGTCGAAGTAGCACTGCACCTCGATGGAGGTCTTGAACTCCTTCTTGAGCACCGTCGACAGCCACCGCAAGGCCTGCCGCGCGCGGTCATGCTGGAACGAGCGCGGCGGCATCACCAGGTCCCGGCTGCCGGCGTAGATGGCACGCAGGCCCTTCTTCGTGATGCTCTGCACCCCTGCGCCCTCGTCCGTCTTGTTGACGATGAACAGCTTCGCGCCGAAGTTGAATGAGCCCGGCACCAGCACGCGGCGCATGCGTGACGGCGCCGTGGGCTCCAGCCCCTCGAGCAGGGCCGAGAGCTCCTGCTTGTGGTGGTGCAGGTTCAGCTCCGGCAGCTGCCCTTCGACCTGGGCACGGCTGCGCACCCGCCCGCCCGGTGCGACGAGCATCTCCAGGCGCTTGGCCAGTCCGGCCGAGTCCGACATGCGCCGCGCCGCCTCCTGCACGGCCAGGCCGGGCTCGGCCTGCATGGCATTCACCGCCGCCGCCATCGGGTACAGGTCTTCCTTCAGGGCACGCATGAACTGCTCGCCAGGGGTCGGCGGCCGCGGCAGGCTCTTGGCTCGGTCCGCGTGGCCCAAGGCCTGCAGTGCCGCGCGTATGGCTTCGCAGTGGGTGTCATACCCGGGCAGGTGCCGTAGGCGGTGGTCGCTGATCAGCAATGCGCCGTTGCGGGGGTCGACGGCGAGCGCGATGACGTCGCGGTTGCAGCCGGTGAGCCGCGCCAAGCTGGCGCTGTTCGTTGCGCTCGGGTGGTCGACCCGCGCCCGCAGTGCGGCCGCCACCAGGTCGGCGGAGACCAGCTGGGGCAGGCGCGCGGCCTGGTCTTCATGGCCCAGCGCCGTGAGGTGCTGGTGGATCGCGGCCCGCTCCGCCGCAAAGCCCTTGAGGCGCTGTGGCAAGAGGTCTAACGATCGCCGCAGCTTGCCGTCGTGCGCGAACCAGGACCTGAGCCGGGGGCCGTCGAAGCCGGCGGCGGCGTCTGCACCCTCGAGCAGGTTGGGCCTGCCGGCCGCCTTGTTGGCGACCATCACCGAGAGCGCACGCGTGAGTTGATCGGCGCGTGCGCGCCTGTTCGCAATTTCGCGGGTCCTCGCTGGCGGCTCGGTGGCAGGAGACAGCGCAGCCGGGGGGCTCTGGGCCCGTGCTTCCCGCTCCGTGCGTGCCTTCAGGGTCCGGATGTCGCGCACGATGTTGCTGATCGCGAGCGCCTCGTCCATGGGACCGGCCCCGACGTGACGCAGGATGGGTGGTCCGTCGGACCTGGCGCGTCGAAGCAAGGTGACGGCCTCGTCGCTCCCTTCGAGCTTGAGAACATGGCGCGTGATGCCGTGCTGCGCGTCCACGACCGTGCCGCCCTCCTTCTGGCAGGCTTCGTCCAGGTGGCGCATGAACGTGGTGATCCCGGCGTTGCTCTGATGCTGTGAGTGCTTGCCTTGCACATGGGCGTCGAACTGCGCCTGGAGGGTCGGCTTCAGATGCTTCCACTGCCCGCGTTGCGCCGCCGCGTAGCGTTCCTCCGGTGTGGTGGCGACCTTCCGGCTCAAGCCGGCCTTGCGCTGTCTCTGGAATGTCGCCATCGTGTCCAGCACGTACGGCTCCAGCTCGGTGGAAGGCAGCAGGCGCAGATCTGTCAGCGTGCCGCCAGGCTCGCGGTGCATCAGGAACCGGATGTCGCGAGCTATCCCCGGCAGGCGCACGCTGCACCGGTCGATGCCGGCCATGCCCGTCGGCTCGGATGCGTCCGGCTGCCCGGCGCGCTGCAGCAGGAGCTCGATGAGCTGCGCGCCGTTGAAGGTTTTCTTGCCTCGCAAGGTCTCCACGTATTCCTTGTGAAGAGAGGCCAGCTCCGACTTGCGGAATTGCCAGACACGCTGCTGCGGCGTTTGCTGCTGTCTCCACGGGAGCCCGGACGAACTGCCGGGCTTCTTCCGCTTTGCAAGCGTTGCCCGCAGTGACTTGATCCTTACGGCGCTCCTTTCCGCCTGGCACTGCATCTGCGTGGCCAACTTGCGCACATCGGCCGCCTCGGCGCTCTTGGGAATGCGCAGGTCGGCGAGGAAGCCAGCGTCATCGTCGCGCCGCAGCACCTGCACCGCGCCCCGAGTGCCCGGGACCTGGACCGCATGGCGCTGGATGCCTGGGACGCCGGTGGACTGCGCCGGCGCATCCGCCTTGGTCGTGAGGAAGTACACCAGGCGGAGGAAATGCCGCCCTTCGATGGGCTCATTTTTGGCGCGGCTGTACGCCTGGCGCAGGGGCTCGAACTCCACCTGCCGTGTCCCGCTCCCATTCCACAAGATCTTTAGACGGGACAACGGGGCGCGGTCCAACGCCTGAGGATCCGCCGTGCTCGCGTCGGCAGACGCTCTCACCAGAGGCTGCGGGGACACAGGCTGCGCAGAGGCTGCAGGAACGCTCGCGGGCAGCACCGCGTTTCTCGGGCGGGCCGACAGGGTGCCCGCCGGGTCCTGCGGTGCACGGGGGCGCGCAGGCAGCAGCGCAGCCGGGCCCGTGCTGTTGGTCGGCACGGGCCCGCGCGTGGCGCCAGCGTCGCTCGGCGCCTGCGACGACGAGCCGCGCACAGGAGGCAGCGGGGGGAGGCCTGTTCGGCGAGTCTTCATGAACTTCCGTGGCGGTTGCGAGCGACCGGCTGTCAGCCGCGCTTTCGATCGCTGCGCCAGTCTGCGCCCCCAACTGGGACCGCCGGGTCCGCCACGCGAGGCCGTGTGGCGCGATGCGAAGGCGCCGGCGCTGGGTGGTATGGGCGCAAGGGCGTTCCCGCCGCCTCTTCCTACGACCTTGCGACCGCTGGCGCGGTATGCCGGGGGAGTCCTCTCGCGCCGACGGTGCACCCGTGGGAGTCTCCGCTACGGCGACCCCGGCGTATTCGTAGCGGCGCCGTAAAGGCGCCAGATAGCCCCACCATCGCAAGCCTTGCGCAGCACGCCAGGCATCGCGGTGGCGGCGAACCGGCACACCTGCCAAGCGGCTGGCGCCGCCAGGGCGCGCACCACGTGGCGATGGCCTGTCTCTTCGGCGCAACGCCATGTAGCGCATGGTCTGCACCTGGCCATCCAGCGCGGGCATGGGGCGCGCCTAGCGACGAGTGTCATTGGCCAATTGGGCGATCGAATCCAGCAGGCAGTTCAGCCCTTGGTCGCTGGCGACATGGCGCGAACGTGTACTCGGAGGGCGCCTCCGGATCGCGCCCGCGCAGCATCCGCGCCGCGGCCACGCCCGGAGGGCGGCGCGGCTCGTCGGGACGCTGGCATTGGCTTCGGGACGAGTCTGGGCCTTGACGCGAGCCGATCAGTGGCGTGTCGCGCCAAGGAGGTGCTTCCGGGTTCCGGCGATGTGGCTCAAGGCGGCTTGCGGATGTGGAAAAGAAAACGGCCCCTGACGGGGCCGTTCAACTTCAGCTTGCACCTGTGAAATGAACATATAAGACTTGCACTAGCTGCAATCCAATGCTTCAAGTCACATCGTGGTGGAGGCCTTTTGCGGGTATCTGGTGGAGACGAGGAGGATCGAACTCCCGACCTTCGCATTGCGAACGCGACGCTCTCCCAGCTGAGCTACGTCCCCACTAAGCTTTGAATTCTAGCAGCAAGATTCCGGAGCCCCAGGCATGAGCCCACCCGATCCGCAGTCGCTGGACGAGCAGTTCGACAACCGTGGCCGCGTGCCCGACCACCCGGCGATCTTCGAGGGCTGGCGCGCCGCTTCGCAGCTCGCGCGCGAGCAGTCGCGCTGCACGCTGGATGTGCCGTACGGCGAAGGCCTCGATGAACGGCTCGATGTGTTCCCGGCAGCCCGCTCCGGCGCTCCGGTGCTCGTCTTCATCCACGGCGGCTATTGGCGAGCTTTCGGCAAGTCGGACTTCAGCTTCATCGCGCCGTCCTTCGTGGCCGATGGCGCGGCGGTCGTCGTGCCCGGCTACAGCCTGTGCCCGGCGGTGACGATCGAGCAGATCGCGCTGCAGATGACGCGAGTCATCGCCTGGGTCGCGCGGCACGCAGCCGAGCACGGCGCGGATCCGTCGCGCATCGCGCTGGTCGGCCACTCGGCCGGCGGCCACCTGGCCTCCATGCTGCTTTGCTGCCGCTGGAAGGAGGTCGAGGCCGAGCTGCCCCTGCTGCCGCTGCAGGGCGCGTTGTCCATCTCCGGCCTGTACGACCTCGAGCCGCTTCGCCTGGCCCCTTCACTGCAGCGCGATCTGCAGCTCACGCCGGCCAGCGTGCGGCGGCTGTCGCCGGTCTTCTTTCCGCGGCCGAGGCGCCCGCTTTACGCGGTGGTCGGCGGCGACGAGAGCGAGGAGTTCCGCCGCCAGAACCAGCTCATCCGCGACCAGTGGGGCCCCACCGCGGTGCCGGTTTGCGAGACGCTGGTCGGCCACCATCACTTCAGCCTTCTGCGCAACCTGGCGGACCCCTCCGGCCGCCTGCATGACCTCGCGCTCCGGCTGCTCGGCCTGCGTTGAGCTCAGGGTTCCCCCGCATCTGCATAGCGCAGGCCTATGCCGCGCATTGACGCATTTGAGTTGCCAAGGCCCCGGCCGCGCGCTAGGGTCGCAGGCGAGCCGTCTGGCTGCCGCCGACCGGCCACCGTCACCCCCTTGACTCAGAGGAGCTCAACATGGCTTTGAAAGGTTCCAAGACCGAGCAGAACCTGAAGGACGCCTTCGCCGGCGAATCGCAGGCCAACCGCCGGTACCTTTACTTCGCAAGCAAGGCCGATGTGGAGGGCCAGAACGACATCGCGGCGCTGTTCCGCTCCACGGCGGAAGGCGAGACGGGTCACGCCCACGGCCATCTCGAGTTCCTCGAGCATGGTTCGGGCGACCCGGCCACCGGCCTGCCTATCGGCGCCACGCGCGACAACCTCAAGGCCGCCGTCGCCGGCGAGACGCACGAGTACACCGACATGTACCCCGGCATGGCCCGCATGGCGCGCGAAGAAGGCTTCGACGAGATCGCCGACTGGTTCGAGACGCTGGCCAAGGCCGAACGCTCCCACGCCAACCGCTACCAGAAGGCGCTGGACGCACTGGTGGACTGAGCGAATTTCCGACGCTGTCATGCGCAACCCGCGATCGGGGGGCTCTCGGGCCCCCCGGTTCGCTTGCGCTTCACCGGATTCCTGAGCAGGAGCGTGCATGGCCCAACGCGAAGGCAGTCTCGAAGCCCCGACCCGCCATCCCATCGACTGGCGCAACCCGGCCTACTACGACGAGGGCGCCTGCGAGAAGGAGATGGAGCGGGTGTTCGACATCTGCCACGGCTGCCGGCGCTGCGTGGGCCTGTGCCAGTCGTTCCCGACGCTGTTCGACCTGGTCGACGCCACCGACGATGGCGAGGTGCATGGCGTGCCCAAGGCCGACTACGGCCGGGTCGTCGACCAGTGCTACCTGTGCGACCTCTGCTACATGACCAAGTGTCCCTACGTTCCGCCGCACCCGTGGAACGTGGACTTCCCGCACCTGATGCTGCGGGCCAAGGCGATCAAGTTCAAGAAGGGCGGCGTGGGCAAGGGGGAGCAGCTGCTGGCCTCCACCGACGTGCATGGCCAGTTCGCCGGCATCCCCGTCGTCGTGCAGGTGGTCAATGCGGTGAACCGGACGCGGCCGATGCGCCGCGTGCTCGACCAGACACTCGGCGTGCATCCCGAGGCGTGGCTGCCCGAACTGGCGACCTGGCGCTTCCGCTGGGGCGCCAAGAACCGCAAGCCGAACGGCGAAGCCGTCCGCAACGGCCAGCGAACGCCCGGCAAGGTGGCCATCTTCGCCACCTGCTACGTCAACTACAACGAGCCCGGCATCGGCCACGACCTGCTCAAGCTGCTCGCCCACAACGAGATCCCGTACGAGATCGTCGAGAAGGAGAAGTGCTGCGGCATGCCCAAGCTGGAGCTGGGCGACCTCGACTCGGTGGCCGAGCACAAGCAGGCCAACATCCCGGTGCTCGCCCGCTATGCCCGCGAGGGTTGGGCCATCGTCAGCGCCATCCCCAGCTGCACCCTGATGTTCAAGCAGGAGCTGCCGCTGATGTTCCCCGACGATGCCGAAGTGCAGGCGGTGAAGGAGGCGATGTTCGATCCCTTCGAGTACCTCGTCGCCCGCCACAAGGACGGCCTGCTCAAGACCGATTTCAAGCGGCCGCTGGGCAAGGTCAGCTACCACATCCCCTGCCACGGCCGGGTGCAGAACATAGGCCGCAAGACGGAAGAGATGTTCAAGCTGATCGGCCAGACGGTGAACGTGCAGCTCAACACCGTGGAACGCTGCTCCGGCCACGCCGGCACCTACGGCGTGAAGACCCCCTACCACCCGGTGGCGTTGAAGATCGGGCGCCCGGTCTTCAAGGCCATGGCCAAGGACGAGCCCGACGTGATCAGCAGCGACTGCGCGCTGGCCGGCCACCACATCGCCCAGGGCATGGCGATTGCCGGCACGCCGGCCAAGGCGCTGCAGCACCCGCTCTCGCTCGTCCGGCAGGCCTACGGACTTTCGTGAACAAGGAATCCGTGCGATGACCATCACCCCCGACAGCCTGCTCACGCTCGAGGCCTACGCCAGGATCCGCAAGACCGACCGGCCCGCGGTCATCGCCCATCGGCGGCTGCGCAGCGTGCACCTGGGCGAGCACATGACGCTGCAGTTCGAGGACGAGCAGACCATCCGCCGCCAGATCCAGGAGATGCTGCACATCGAGAAGATCTTCGACGAGCAGGGCATCCAGGCCGAGATCGACGCCTACGCTCCGCTGGTGCCCGATGGCAGCAACTGGAAGGCGACGATGCTGATCGAGTACCCCGACCCGAACGAGCGCAAGCGCGAGCTGGCGCGGCTGATAGGGGTCGAGGACCGCATGTTCGTCGAGGTTGAGGGCCAGCCCCGCGTCTACGCCATCGCCGACGAGGACCTGGACCGCGAGAACGAGGAGAAGACCTCCTCGGTCCACTTCCTGCGCTTCGAGCTGCCGCCTGTCGCGCGTGAGGCGGTGCGCGCCGGTGCCGGGGTGAAGCTGGGCTGCGACCACACGCACTACCCGGCCCACCTGGCGATCCCGCCCGACACGCTGGCCAGCCTGGCCGGCGACCTTCGCTGAGCTTTACGGCGCCACGGCGCCGGCGTAAAACAGCTGGCGCGCCGCGACGGCGCGCAGGAGGACGCGATGGCCCTGCTCGACGACGCCCCGGTGACCTGCCTGCTGCCGGTGAAGGACCTCACCCGCGCCAGGACCTTCTACGAGCAGTACCTGGGCCTGACGCCGCTCGGCGCCCGGCCCGACGGCAAGTTCATCTACCGCGCCGGCGGCACCGAGCTGGCCCTGTTCCCCAAGCCCGAGGGCACCAAGGCCGAGCACACCGCCGTGAGCTTCAAGGTGCCGGACATAGGCCGCGCGGTGGCCGAGCTCGAGTCCCGCGGCGTCACCTTCGCCGACTACGACCTGCCGGGCCTGAAGACAGTCAACCACGTGTGCGTCCTGGGCTCCGAGAAGGCCGCGTGGTTCGAGGACACCGAGGGCAACATCCTCTGCCTCCATGAAGATATCGGATAGAAGCGGGCGGCATTTGCCGCCCACTTCCATCCGATGGAACATGGGGCTCCTCCAGCCCCCTCCAAGAAGGGGCTCCAGCATGCAGTGGGCTCGCACCAGCCTCCCTCCGAGAGGGAGGCTCTGGCTTGTTTGACGAGGGCCGGCCCGTCGGCCGGCAGGGTGCCTTCGAAGGCTCCGCGCTGGTTGCCGCCGTCTGTGGTCAGGCCGAGGCCGGTGTCGCTGCTGTACGCCGTAGGCGCCAGATCGACTCGGCGCTGTAGAGGGCGAGAGCGATCCAGATCAGGATGAAGCCGATCAGGCGCTCGGCTTTCAGCGGCTCGTGGAACAGCCACACCGCCAGCGCGAACTGGATGGTCGGCGCCAGGTACTGCAGCAGGCCCAGCGTGGCCATGGTGACGCGGCGGGCGCCGAAGGCGAACAGCAGCAGGGGCACGGCGGTCAGCGGGCCGGCGAAGAGCAGCCAGGCCCAGGTGCCGAGGGAGGCCCCCTGGAGCGCGCCGCCGTGCAGGCTGAACCAGGCCAGGGCCGGAATGGCCAGCGGCGCGAGCAGGGCGGTCTCCAGCGCGAGCCCTTCGAGTGCGCCCAGCGGGGCCGTCTTGCGCAGCAGCCCGTAGAGCCCGAAGCTGAAAGCCAGCGCCAGAGAGATCCACGGCGGCACGCCGGCCGTCCAGGTCAGCCAGGCCACCCCCGCGGCCGCCACGCCCAGGGCCCAGCGCTGCGCCGGTCGCAGCCGCTCGTGCAGGAACACCATGCCCAGCACCACGTTGACCAGCGGGTTGATGAAGTAGCCCAGGCTCGCCTCCATCACCCGGCCGTTGTTCACCGCCCAGACGTAGATCAGCCAGTTGCTCGACAGCAGCAGCGCGCTCGCCGCGAAGATGGCCAGGGTGCGCGGCTGCCGAGCCACATCGGCCAGCCAGGCCCATCGTTTCATCACCGCCAGCAGCAGCAATACGAACACCAGCGACCAGACGGAGCGGTGCAACACGATCTCCAGCGCCGGCACCTCGGCCAGCTGGCGGAAGTACAGCGGGAACAGGCCCCACAGGGCGTAGGACAAGGCGGCGGCGAGCAGGCCAGTCGGCATGGGGCGGGCGTCAGCGCAGACGTGGGGAAGGGGCGCGATTGTCTGCGGCCCGTCCTGTCCTTCGTCGAGGCGGGTTCATTCCGGCTTTCGGGGGATTGGGGTCGTCTCGCTTGCTGCAGGGGCGCCGGATGGCCATGATGCCCCGCGATGCCCACCATCCAGTTCACGCCCCAGCTGCGTCGCTTCATCGCCGTGCCGGAGGTCCGCAGCGAGGCCCGCACCTTGCGCTCGGCGCTGGAAGACGCCTTCGCCGGCAACCCGCTGCTGCGCGGGTATGTGCTCGACGACCAGGGCGCGCTGCGCGCCAACGTGGTGGTCTTCATCGACGGCGAGCGCTGCCACGAACGCGTTCGCCTGGACCAAGCCCTGCAACCCGCGAGCACGGTCTACGTGCTGCAAGCCTTGTCCGGAGGATGACTCTCATGACCACCGATCGCGCCTGGGTAGCGACCCGCAAGGGCCTGTTCGAGCTGCGCCGCTCCGGCTCGGCCTGGCGCATCGCGCGCACCAGCTTTCTCGGCGAGCCGGTCAGCACGATGCTGCCGCCGGACGACCAGGGCCGCATGCTGGCCGCGCTCAACCTCGGCCACTTCGGCGTCAAGCTGCACGCCAGCCACGATGCGGGCGAGACTTGGTCCGAGCTTCCGGCGCCAGCCTATCCGCCGCAGCCCGAGGGGGCGCCGGGACCGGCCTGGAACTTGGTGCAGATCTGGGTGCTGGAGCGAGCGGGCTCGCGCCTGCTGGCCGGCACGCTGCCTGGTGGGTTGTTCGTTTCGGAGGACGACGGCGCGAGCTGGCAGCTCAACCTGCCGCTGTGGAACCAGCCCGGGCGCCCGGAGTGGTTCGGCGGCGGCTACGACGTGCCGGGCATCCATTCCATCTGCCCGCATCCCGCCGACCCCGACGAGTGGCTGCTCGCGCTCAGCTGTGCCGGGATCTGGCACACCGCCGACGCGGGGCAGACCTGGACCACGCGCGGCGCGGGCCTTCGCGCCGCCTACATGCCGCCCGAGCGGGCCGAGGATCCGGCCGTGCAGGATCCGCACCGCGTGGCCCGCTGCAACGCCCAGCCCGACGTGCTCTGGTGCCAGCACCACAACGGCATCTGGCGAACCGACGACAACGGGCAGCGTTGGGAAGAGATCACCACGGCGCCGCTGTCGAACTTCGGCTTCGCGGTCGTCGCTCACCCGGCTGATCCGCTGACCGCCTGGTTCGTGCCCGGCGTGGCCGACCAGCAGCGCGTGCCGGTGGGCGCAGCCCTGGCCGTGCAGCGCACGCGTGACGGCGGCCGGACGTTCGAAGAACTGCGCGAGGGCCTGCCGCAAGCGGACTGCTACGACCTCGTCTACCGGCACGGCCTGGCCATCGCGCCGGAAGGCGAGCACCTGCTCATGGGCAGCACCACCGGTCAACTCTGGGCCAGCAGCGATGGCGGTGACAGTTGGCGGCACGCCTTCGGGCATCTGCCGCCAGTCCACGCCGTGCGGTTCGGCTAGCCGGGTCGCTCGAACGTCCGGCGCGCGCGTTCGACCGCGGGCCGGATGACGCAGGCCCCGGCGTGGTCGTTGACCAGGCCCATCGCCTGCATGAACGCGTAGACGGTGGTGGGGCCGACGAACTGCCAGCCGCGGCGCTTGAGCTCCTTCGAGATCGCCACCGACTCGGCCGTCTGCGAGGCGGAGGAGGCATCGCGGCCGGAAGGCTCGAAGCGCCAGAAGAAGGCGGCCAGCGAACCCTCGCGCTCCACCATCTCCAGCGCCCGCCGGGCGTTGTTGATCACCGCCTCGATCTTTCCGCGGTGGCGCACGATGCCGGCGTCCTGCAGCAGCCGCTCGACATCACGCTCGCCGAAGCGGGCGACCCGGTCGGCGTCGAAGCCGCGGAAAGCTGCGCGGAAGTTCTCGCGCTTGGCGAGGATGGTCCGCCAGCTCAGCCCCGACTGGAAGCCTTCGAGGCAGAGCTTCTCGAACAGGCGCCGGTCATCGGCGACCGGAAAGCCCCATTCGGCATCGTGGTAGGCGAAGAACTCGGGGGCGGCCGCGCACCAGCGGCAGCGCGGGCGGCCATCGGGGCCGGGAATGGTGTCGTCCATGCTCGTCGTCGCGGCGGTGGAGTGGGCCGGCGAGGTTAGCCGATGACGTTCGAAGGCGGTGACTCCAGCCACGGGCCGCGCTCGGACAGCCGTTGCCATTCGGCGCCGGGCGTGGCGACGAAACGCAACAGGTCGCCACTGGCCGGATGCGGCAGCTGCAGCTCGGCGGCGTGCAGCCACAGGCGCGAGACGCCCAGCCAGGCGGCCACTGCGCGGTTGTGTGGTCCCTTGCCGTGCGTGGCGTCGCCGACGATGGGGTGGGCCAGGTGCTTCAGGTGGCGGCGGATCTGGTGCCGGCGGCCGCTCAGCGGCGTGGCTTCGACGAGTGCATAGCGCGAGGCCGGGTGGCGCGCGTCGACGGCAAAGGGCCATTCGACACGCGCCAGGCGCCGGAACAAGGTTCGGGCCGGCAGACGAGGTTGGCCCACGCTCGGTTGTTCCGGATCACGCGCCAGGGGATGGTCAAGGTCGATGGCTTCCGCTGGCCAGCCGCGAACCAGCGCGAGGTAACGCTTGTTCACCTGGCCCTCCTCGAAGGCCTGCCCGAGCCGCCGTGCGGCGTCTGCATGGAAGGCCAGGACCAGCACGCCGGACGTTCCCTTGTCGAGACGGTGCGCCGGCGCGAGGGTGGCGGTCTCGCCTCGCCCGAGTTGCGCGCGCAGTCGATCGAGCACGGTGTCGTTCTCGTGGGCGTCCAGGCCGCTGCGATGGACCAGCAGGCCGGGGGGTTTGTCGATGACGAGGAGGTCATCGTCGCGATACAGCAGTGGCAGGTCCATCGATCGTTCTTGCAGCTCCGCACACAGGCGCTGTGGGTCACGCGCCACGCAGGGCAGCCGATTCATCCTGAGGGTTAGGGGAGTCCCCCCTTACGAGGGAATGACACCGCTGGTTGCGACCTGAAAAATGCCCGACATCTGCAGTCGCCATGATGCGCCTGCACCGAAAGACTGCCATGCCCACCACCTACTACCTCGGATACCGATCGCTCTTCGTCACCCTCACCGCCTGGGCGGCCATCGTGCTGGCCGCCGTGGCCTGTGCCTTCGGCGTGATCCAGCAGGCTTCGCTCGCCTCCTTCGCGCCGGGCTTGGACGCGCTGGTCCAGGCCGAGCCGATGACGGCCGACAGCGGCGTGCTGCTGCGCTCGCTGCCCTGGGCCATAGGGGGCGGGATGATCATCTCGGTGGCGCTGCTGGTGGCGGCGGTCGGCCTGCTGATGCGTCTGGAGTGGGCCCGCCGCGCCTTCATCGGCCTGGTCGGCGTGGCCCTGGCCGCCAACCTCGCGAGCCTGTGGCTGCAGCACGCCTTCGTGCAATCGCTCGTCGATGCCACGCTGGCCGAATCAGCGCTGCGCTTCCATGCGTTGGGCCTGTCGGGTGGATCCGCTCCCGTGGCCAGGGTGCTGTCGGGCGTGGTCACCGTCCTCGCCTGCGCCGGTCTGGCCTGGGTGATCCGCCGCCTGATGTCGCCCAAGGTGCGCCAGGAGTTCGTGGCCTGAAGACGCCTCAGGTCGCGACAAAACCCTCCAGCACGTTCACCACGTTGACCCCCATCGCTGCGACGGCGTAGCCGCCCTCCAGCGTGATGACGCTGGGCAGGCGCAGCGAAGCGAGGTCACGGCCCACTTGCAGGTAATCTGCGCTGGCCAGGGTGAAGCGCGAGATGGGGTCGCCCTCGTAGGTGTCGACGCCCAGGGCGATGACGAGCGCTTCGGCGCCGTAGTGGCCGATGTGCTCCAGCGCCTGCATCAGCGTGGCGCGCCAGGCGGCGAAGCCTGTGCCGGCGGGCAGGGGCAGGTTGAGGTTGTGGCCGAAGCCATCGCCCTCGCCCCGCTCGTCGGCATGGCCGAGATAGAACGGGTATTCGGTTCGCGGGTCGCCGTGGATGGAGACGGTCAGCACATCGGGCCGCTCGTAGAACAGGCTTTGCGTCCCATTGCCGTGGTGGTAGTCCACGTCCAGCACGGCCACCCTCTTCGCGCCACCGTCGCGCAGGGCCTGGGCCGCCAGCGCGGCGTTGTTGAGGAAGCAGTAGCCGCCGAAGAAGTCCGCGCCGGCGTGGTGGCCGGGCGGGCGGGTCAGGGCTACGGCCACGCGCTCGGCGCTCGTTCCCATCACGGCCTTGGCCGCAGCCACGGCGCAGGCGGCACCCGCTTCGGCCGCGGCCCAGGTGCCGGCGGTCAGGGGTGTGCCGCTGTCGAAGGAGTACAGGCCCATGCGGGCGGCGAAGTTGGCCGGCTCCACGTCGTCCCTGAAGCCGCGGATGGGCCAGACCGAGGGCAGGGCGTCGACGGCCGCGTTGGCGGGGTCCAGGGCGATCCATTCGCTCCAGGCGCCACGCAGGAAATCGAGATAGCGCGCCGAGTGGACGCGCTCCAGCGTGGCGCGGGGGATCGGTGGCGGTTCGCGCAGCTCGCCCATGGGGCGGCGTTCCAGCTCTGACAGCACGTGCTGCAGCCGGGCCGGGGTTTCGTGGCAGGGCACGAGCTGGCCGCGGAACATCTCGTGGCGGCCCTCGTGGCGGGCGTGCTGGGGGTTGGTGTAGAGGAGCATGGTCAGTGCAGGTCGCCATCGACATAGAACCAGCGGCCCTCGGGGCCCGCCGGCTCGCGCACGAAGCGGCTGGTCTCGTGCAGGCGGTGGGCGCGGCCGCCGAGCTTGCTGCGGGCGACGAATTCGACCGTGGCGTGGTCGGCATCCTGCACCGCCTGGCCTCGGACTTCCAGCCCCAGCCACTTCAGTCCGGGCGGATCGGGTTCGATCGCCGTCGGGCGGGTGGAAGGGTGCCAGCTGGCGAGCAGGTGGTCGCCCAGCTGCAGGACATAGGCCGAGTAGCGTGAGCGCATCAGGGCTTCGGCGTCGGGGGCTGGTTCACCCTGGTGCCAGCGGCCGCAGCAGGCCGCGTAGGCCAGGGGCCGGCGATCGGGGCCGAGGCGGCCGCAGGGGCAGGGTGCGGAGGGCGGGAAAGGCATCCGTGCATCTTGCACGAGACCTCGGCTGGGTCTTTCGGATCGCGCTTGAGCGGGACGAGCGGCAGGCCTACGATGCTGTATAAATACACAGTATCATGGCCCTGCCTTTCACACCGCTCTTCGTGCCTTCGCGGCCCGTGCCACTGGCCTCGGCCGAGGCAGCCGGCCGCGCGTCCACCGGCCACATGCCCCCCGGCCGGGCCGAGCTGCTGGCCGAGCCGAGTGCGCTGCATCCTGCCGTCTGGCGGGCCCAGGCCGGCCGAGGAGGCCCGGCCGGCGCCGGGACCTTGTCCAGCGGCTTTCCTGCACTCGATGCCGAGCTGCCCGGGGGAGGCTGGCCGGTGCGGGTGCTGACCGAGTTGCTGCTGCGCGAGCCCGGGGTCGGCGAGTTGCGCTTGCTGGCGCCGGTGCTGGTGCCTCTGGCGAGGGCGGGCCGCAGCGTGATGCTGTTCGACCCGCCGGCCGAGATCAATGCCGTCGCGCTGGCCGAGCTGGGCTGGCCGCCGGCACAGTGCCTCGTTGTGCGCTCGCGTGCGGCCGGGCCGGCCCGATCCGCGCGCGGCCAGGCTTCCCGGCGCGGGGCGGGGCCGTCAGAGTCCGGAGCCTGCTGGGCCCTGGAGCAGACGCTGCGCAGCGGCCAGGCCGGGGCGGTGCTCGCCTGGCCGGGCATGAACGCGAGGGCGGAGGCTCTGCGCCGCCTGCAGCTGGCGGCGCAAGCCCACGAGGGGCCGGCCTTCCTGCTGCGCGAGATGGCCGCGCAGGCCCATCCCAGCCCGGCGCCGCTGCGGCTCGTCTTGCAGCCTGCGGGCGGGGATGAGCTGGCGCTGCAGATCGTCAAGCGCCGCGGCCCGGCGATGGAGCAGCCGTTGCGCCTGTCGCTTTCGCCGGTGCTGTCCGAGCGGGCGCTGGCCGCGGCGCGCCGGCTGCCGGTGGTGGCCTGGCGGTCTTCGGTGACTGCGGGCGCCGCCGTGCCTCACCGCTGAGCATCGTCTCGCCGTGCGTCTGCTTCGCTTGCCATGCTCTGGATCGGCCTGCACCTTCCCTTGCTGTCGCTGGAGGCCTTCTGCGCCCTGATCGGGCCGGAGCGCGCCGCCCAGCCGGTGGCGCTGCAGGAGCAGCACCGCATCGTGGCCGCCAATCCGGCGGCGGCAGCCAAGGGCGTGGCGCCCGGCATGAAGCGCGCCACCGCGCTGGCGCTGGCGCCCGAGCTGGTGCTGGGCGCGGCGGATGAGCCACGCGACGCCCAGGCCTTGCTGGCCGTGGCGCACGCGTGGCTGGCCTTCACTCCGACCGTGGTGCCGGTTCCGCCCGACGGCGTCCTGGCCGAAGTGCAGGCGAGCCTGCGCTGCTTCGGTGGCCCGCTCAAGCTCTGGCAGCGCATGGCCGAAGCGCTCGGCCCGCTCGGCCATCGCCTCCAGCGCGCCCATGCGCCGACGGCGCTCGGCGCCTTGCTCCTGGCGCGGGCAGGCGATGACCCTGCGCCGCCCCGCGAGCTGACCCGGACGCCGCTGTGCTCTTCCGATCCGGCCTGGGCTTCGCTGCACCAGCGCCTGCTCGCCCTGCCGGCCACCTGGCTGGCGCCGGAAGCGGCAGCGTCCGCCCAGATGGAGGCGATGGGCCTGCGCACGCTGGCAGACCTGCGCCGGCAGCCGCGCAGCGGCCTGGCGCGGCGCTTCGGCCCGGGCCTGCTGTCGGCGCTGGATCGGGCCTGGGGCAGCGCGTCCGATCCGTTGGAGCCGATCCTGCCGCCGCTGCGCTTCCACGGCCAGGCGGAGCTGTGGGCCCGGGCGGACCACGCCGATGCGCTGATCGGCGGCGCGCAGGTCCTGTTGATCCGCCTGCTGGCCTGGGCCCAGGCCCGGCATGCGCGCGTGCAGCGCTTCACCCTGCTGCTGCACCACGACAGCCGGCTGCGCGCCAGTTCGCAGGGCGAGGCCGGCGCGCACGTCAGTCGGCTGGAGATCGCCCTGGCCGAGCCGACCGGCGAGGCCCGCCACCTGCAGGCCGTGCTGCGCGAGCGTCTGGCGCGCGAGCCGCTGGCCGCGCCGGTCCACACCCTCGGCCTGGAGTGCGACGAGCCGGTGCTCGGCCCGCCTCCGGACGGCGAGCTCTTCCCCAGCCTGGCGGGCCAGCGCGAGGGCCTCATGCGCCTGGTCGAGCGGCTGCAGGCCCGGCTCGGGGCCGAAGCCGTGCAGCGCCTGGCCGTGCAGGCCGATCACCGCCCCGAGCGTGCCAGCGTGCGCGAGGCCGTCACCGGCCACCCCGCCGCCGGCCCCCTGCCGCCGCTGCCCGGCCACCGGCTGACGCGACCCACCTGGCTGCTGCCGAAGCCGCAGGCCCTGGCCGAGCGCGGTTCGCGCCCCTGGCTCTGCGGCCAGCCGCTGCACCTGCTGGGCGGCCCCGAGCGCATCGAGACCGGCTGGTGGGACGGCGACCTCGTCTGCCGCGACTACTTCATCGCCCAGCAGCCCGATGGCGCGCTGCTGTGGATCTACCGCCTGCGCCCGGCGCCGCCGGCCGGCGAGCCGGGCTGGTTCCTGCACGGCCGCTTCGGCTGACAAGAAACGAAACACGCCGATACGGCGACGAAAGGACGGCCCGGCGAGCGCGCCGCACGATGGCGCCACCTCAACACGACACCCGGAGCCCACCATGAGAGCCTGGATCAAGAACACCCTCATCGCCGCCCTCGGCGCCAGCGTCGCGCTCGGCGGCATGGCCTTCGCCAGCAACGCCCGCATGGGCGGCTGCGGCTGGCACGGCGGCCAGATGAGCGAAGCCGACGCGGCCAAGTTCCGCGACAAGATCATCGACCGTGCCACCAGCGAGCTCTCGCTCGATGCCAACCAGCGCCAGAACCTGATCGCGCTGGCCGACACGCTGCACGCGCAACGCCAATCCATGATGGCCGGCGGTGCGTCCAACATGCGCGAGCAACTGCAAGGCCTGTTTGCCGGCGAGAAGTTCGACGCCGCGAAGGCCCAGGGCCTGGTGCTGGAGAAGACCGAGGCCGTGCGCACCGCCAGCCCGGCCGTGATCGCTGCCGTCTCGACCTTCTACGACAGCCTGCGCCCCGAGCAGCAGCAGAAGCTGCGTGACTTCATGTCGCGCGGCGGTCACCACGGCTGGAACCGCATGCACGGGTGACGACCATGTGGCCGCCTCGTTCCACCCCGGCCACGCCACCCACGCCGCCTGGGGCCGGCGCGGGGTGGCCCCACCGCCCGGTCGGCCGCAGCCTGATGACGGCGGCGATCGCCATGCTGGCGGGGCCGGCGCTGCTGCTCGACGCGACCGCGCCGGCCGCAGCGGGCGGCTGGGTCGCCTGGCATGCGATCAGCACCGCCGCCCTGGCCGCGATCGCGCTGTGGGCCTTGTGGGCGACGCAGGTCCCGCGTGAGGCGGGACAAGCCCTGGCTCGTGGCGTGAGCCTGCTGATGCTGGCCGCACTGTGCGTGGCCGCGCAAGGGGCGCCGCTGGCCGACGCCCGCGCGCTGGCCATCGCGCTGGCCGTCGTCACGGTGCTCTCCACTTCGCTGTTCGTGCTCGGTGCCCGCTGGGCCCGGCGCGAGATCCACTGGTGAAGAAGACCGGTGGCCGGGGCGCGCGCGTGTCGCGCCTCGGCCATGAGACCATCCCCGAATGCCCCGCATCCTGCTGATCGACGACGACGAGCATCTCGCGCCGCCGCTGGCCGCCTACCTCAAGCGCTTCGACTTCGAGCTCGCCTGGGCCGGCCGGCCCAGCCTCGGGCTGGCCATGCTGCGCGACCAGCGCTTCGATGCCGCCATCCTCGACGTCATGCTGCCCGAGATGGACGGCTTCGAGCTGCTGCGCACCATCCGCCACGGCCCCGGCGCGGCGGCCCAGCTGCCGCTGATCATGCTCACCGCGCGCGGCGAGCTGCCGGACAAGGTGGCCGGCCTCGAGCTGGGCGCGGACGATTACCTCGCCAAGCCCTTCGAGCCGCGCGAGCTGGCCGCGCGGCTGCACACCCTGCTGCGGCGGCAGCGTGCTGCGCCCGCGCCCGCCTCGCCCGACGAGCTGCGCTTCGACGGCATCGCCATCGATCTCGCCCGGCGCGAAGTGCGCCGGCACGGTGAAGTGGTGGAGCTGACCGGCACCGAGTTCGAGCTGCTGGCCCTGCTGGCCGGCACGCCGCGCAAGGTCTTCAGCCGCGACGAGATCCTCAACCGCCTGCGCGGTCACGAGGCGGACCTCGCCACCCGGGCCGTCGACATCCTGATCTCGCGCCTGCGCCGCAAGCTCGAGCCGCTGGACTGCATCAAGACCCTGCGCAATGCCGGCTACGCCTTCGCCGCCGCGCCGGCGGGGCCAGCGGGGTCGGCGGCAGGCCCAGGGGCGAACGAATGACCCACGGCGCCGGGGGATCATCGTCCGGCGTTGCCGCCGGAGGAGGGGCCAACATCCTTTCCTGGCACCGAAGGTGGCACCGCCAGATGCGCCACTCGCTCGGCCTGCGCCTGATCGTGCTGTTCTTCGCCCTGGCCCTGGCCATCAGCGGCACCTTCATGTTCGGCATGCAGCGCGCCTTCAGCACCGGCTGGCGCGAGGTGATCCAGCCGCTGGTGGCCGACTACGTCGACCGCCTGGCCCACGACCTCGGCGACCCGCCCGACATCGCCCGGGCCCAGGCGCTGGCCGAACGCCTGCCGGTGGTGATCGAGATCGACGGGCCGAACGTCCACTGGCGCTCGGCGCCCGAAGGGCCCAACCCCGTCTTTGCACACCACCCTCACGAGCTGCTGGTGCGCCACACGGCCGATGGCACGCGCATCCGCTTCGGCCTGGATCCGCAGGCCTGGATGCAGCGGCCCCGCATGATCGGCTGGCTGACGCTGGGGGTGCTGCTGATGCTGACCGGCCTGGCGTGGAAGCTGGCGCAGCACCTGTTCGGCCCGCTGAAGGAGATTGGCGCCGGCGTCGAGCGCTTCGGCCGCGGCGATTTCAGCCAGCCCATCCGGCTGCGCCGGCGCGACGAGCTGGGCGAGCTGGCCGAGCAGGTGAACACCATGGCGGCCGATCTCTCCGGCATGCTCGATGCCAAGCGCGCGTTGCTGCTGGCCATCAGCCACGAGCTGCGTTCGCCGCTGACGCGGGCCCGGCTGAATGCCGAGCTGGTGCCCGACAGCGCCGAGCGAGATGCCTTGCTGCGCGACCTGGCCGAGATGCGCGACCTCGTCACCAGCCTGCTCGAGAGCGAACGCCTCGCCCAGCCCCACGCCGCGTTGCAACGGGAGCCGACCGATCTCGCGGCGCTGGTGCAGGGTCTGCAGACCGGCGCCTTCGCCGGCCGCGCCTTGCGCGTGGAGCTGCCGCCCGAGCTGCCGCCCGGCGAGGTCGACAAGACCCGGCTGACCCTGCTGCTGCGCAACCTGCTGGACAACGCTTTGCGGCATGGTGGCGAAGCGAACCAGCCGCCGGAGCTGGCGGCCCGCTGGGACGGCGACACGCTGACCCTCAGCGTGCGAGACCACGGCCCCGGCGTCGCCCCGGAATTGCTGGCCCACCTGTCCGAGCCCTTCTACCGGGCCGACGCCGCGCGGCAGCGCGCGACCGGCGGCGTCGGGCTGGGGCTTTACCTGTGCCGCCTCGTGGCGCAGGCGCATGGCGGGAGCCTGCGCTTCGAGGCCGCCGAGCCGGGCCTGCGGGTCGTCGTCAATCTGCCGTGGCGGGCGGCGGATGCTGGCGGCGGATCAGCCCGTCCATCACCTGGTTGAACAGCGTGAAGTCCAGCGGCTTGGTCCAGTAGTCGGCAAAGCCGCAGTTCATCGCCTGGCGGATGTCCTCGGGCATCGCGTTGGCGGAAAGTGCGATGCAGGGGATGTGCAGCGTGCGCGGATCCTGCCGCAGGCGCTCGAACACGGTCAGTCCGTGCAGGTCGGGCAGTTGCATGTCCAGCAGGATCAGCGAGGGGGCGAGCTCGGCCGCCAGCCGCAGGCCGCTGTCGCCGTCGGGCGCGCTGTGGAAGCGCAGGCCGGGCCGGCGATGGGCGAGCTCTTGCACGATCATCACGTTGACGGGGTTGTCCTCGATGTAGAGCAGCAGCGGGGCGTGGCCGTTGGTGGCCGGCGGCTTTTCTCCTGGGCTCGGCACCGGCGCGGCCGTGGCCCTCGCAGGCGCCGCAGGCCTGTCCAGCCACAGCTCGAACTCGCTGCCCTGGCCCGGCGTGCTGCGTGCCGTCACGGCCCCGCCCATCCGCTGCATCAGCGTCTTCACCACCGCCAGGCCTATGCCCACGCCAGGAACGCCGGGTTGTCTTTCGGCCGCCTGCTGGAAGGGCTCGAAGGCGCGGGCCAGCGCCTCGGCCGTCATGCCGTGGCCGCTGTCGCGCACGGTGATGCACAGGCGGGTGGAAGAGATCACCCTGGCGCTCAGGTCGACCCAGCCGCCGGGGCGGTTGTACTTGACCGCGTTGGTCAGCAGGTTCAGCAGCACCTGCTTCAGCCACAGCGGGTCACCCCAGGCCGCGAGGCCGGCGGGACAGGGCTCGCGACGCACGCTCACGCCGCACTCGGCCGCCGCGCCTTCGACCAGCGGCAGCGTCTCGCCCAGCAGCCGCTCCAGGGCCACGGGACCCAGCGGATGCGCCGTCTCGGCACCGGGCCGCGCCAGCTCCAGCACGTCGTTGATGAGCGCCAGCAGGTGGCGCCCGGCAGATTGGATGTGCTCCAGCCGCGCCTGGCGCGCCGCGGCATCCATCGATTCGCCATGGGCCAGCAGCAGTTCGCTGAAACCCAGGATCGCGTTCAGCGGCGTGCGCAGCTCGTGGCTCATGCGCGCCAGCAACTCGGACTTGGCCTCGCTCTCGCGCTGGGCCAGCGCGGCGGCCTGGCGCTCCTGCTCGGCTTCGCGGCTGGCGGTGATGTCCCAGTTCACGCCCAGGCGCCGGACGATCCGGCCCTGGTCGTCGACCACGGGCAGGGAACGCGAGGCCAGCCAGCGCACCTGCCCGTCGGGGCAGCACACGCGGAATTCGTACTGCGCGGCTTCGCCCCCCGCGGCCGCCTGCCGGATCTGCCGGTTGACGCGCTCGCGGTCGTCCGGATGGACGTACTGGGTCATCTCGTCCAAGGCCGGCGCCGTGGCGCGCGGTGTCAGACCGCGCAGGCGGAACATCTGATCGTCCCACCGGCTGCGGCCTTCGGGCAGGTCCCATTCCCAGGTGCCGATGCCGGTGCTGCGCGCGATCAGGGCGATTCGCTCGTTAGCGTCGCGCAGCCGCTCTTCGGCGCGCAGGCGCTCGCTGACGTCGATGGCCATGCCGAAGAAGGCCAGCAACTGGCCGGCGGCATCGCGGATGGGCACCCGGCGGGTCAGCATGCGGCGCCAGGTGCCGTCCTGGTGGCGGAAGCGCACCAGCAGCTCCACCGGGCGCTTCTCCACCCTCGCCTGGTGGGCTGAGGCGACCACCGCCTCCCGGTCGTCCGGGTGGATGAGCTGCATCATCTCCGCCACCGTCCAGCCCTGCGTGCGGGGCTCGTGCCCGAGCACACGGAACCCCGCCGCATTGGCGTGCACCCGCTCGGTGGCGATGTCCATCCGCCAGATGCTGACCTCGGACATGTCCAGTGCCAGGTGCAGCTGGTCGAGGTCGAAGCTGGGATCTTGCGGCGGCGGGGCGGACGGCATGGGAGGAAGAGCAGATGGGGCGCTCCACTGCGCCCCGCGGCGGCCGAGTCTACCGGCGGTCAGGCCAGAATCGGCCCATGGCCAGCGTCAATCTTCACGCCCCGGTGCAGGGCATCGTGATCGCCCTGGAGGCCGCGCCGGGCCAGCCGGTGGCCGCCGGAAGGCCGGTGATCCTGATCGAGTCCATGAAGATGGAGGTGCCGGTCGATGCGCCCTTCACCGGCCGTCTGCAGGCGCTGCACGTGGCGGTGGGCGACACGGTGGGCGAGGGCGAGGTGCTCGCGTCGTTCGAACCGGCGCCGGCCGTGGAGGCGGTCGAGTCGGCGGCGGAGAGTTCAGCGCCGGCCTCCGATCCCGAGTTGGCAGCGCTGGCGTTGCGTCGCCAAGCCCTCGCCGATGCCGCGCGGCCCGAGGCCGTGGCCCGCCGACATGCTGCCGGCGGCCGTACCGTGCGCGAGAACCTGGCCGACCTGCTCGACACCGGCAGCTTCACCGAGTACGGCGCGCACGCCGTGGCGGCCCAGCGCAGCCGCCGCCCGCTGGACGAGCTGATCGCGCAGACGCCCGCCGACGGCCTGGTGACCGCCATCGGCACCGTCAACGCCGCTGCCTTCGGCCCCGAGCGCGCTCGCTGCGCCGTGATGGCCTACGACTACACGGTGCTCGCCGGCACCCAGGGCGTGTTCAACCACATGAAAGCCGACCGGCTGCTGGAGATCGCCGGCCGCCTGAAGCTGCCGGTGGTGCTCTTCGCCGAGGGCGGCGGCGGCCGGCCGGGCGACGTGGACTGGCCCATCGTCGCCGGGCTGGACTGCACCACCTTCGCGCGATGGGCGGCACTGTCGGGCCAGGTGCCGCGCGTCGGGATCGTCGGCGGACGGTGCTTCGCCGGCAACGCGGCGCTGCTCGGCTGCTCGGACGTGATCATCGCCACCGAGTCCGCCTCGATCGGCATGGGCGGCCCGGCCATGATCGAAGGCGGCGGCCTGGGCCGGGTCGCGGCAGAGGAGGTCGGGCCGGTGTCGGTGCTCGGCCCCAACGGCGTGGTGGACGTGCGCGTGCCGGACGAAGCGGCAGCGGTGGCCACGGCGAAGCGCTACCTCGGCTACTTCCAGGGCGCGCTGCCCCCCGGCGAGGTGGCCGATCAGTCCAGCCTGCGCCACGCGCTGCCCGAGAACCGCAACGCGCTGTACGACCCGCGCAAGATCATCCAGACCCTGGCCGACATCGGCTCGGTGCTGGAGTTGCGGGCCGAGTTCGGCCCCGGCGTGATCACGGCGCTGGTGCGCATCGAGGGCCGCGCGGTGGCCCTGGCCGCCAGCCATCCGCGCCACCGGGCCGGTGCCCTGGACGCACCGGCCTGCGACAAGCTCGCGCGCTTCATGCAACTGGCCGATGCCTTCGGCCTGCCACTGGTCACGCTGGTCGACACGCCCGGCTTCATGGTCGGCCCGGCCTCGGAGGCGACGGCGATGGTGCGCCACGCTTCGCGCCTGTTCGTCCATGCCGCGGCCCTGCGCGTGCCGGTCTTCAGCGTGGTGCTGCGGCGCGGCTACGGCCTGGGCGCGATGGCGCTGACGGCGGGCCACTTCCATGCGCCCGTGGCGACCGCCGCGTGGCCCGGCGCCGAGTTCGGCGCCATGGGCATCGAAGGCGCGGTGCGCCTGGGGTTCCGCAAGGAGCTCGATGCCGCCGGCGAGGGTCGGCAGGCCCTGTTCGACAGGCTGGTGGCTGAACACATGGCGCGCGGCCGGGCGATCAACATGGCCAGCCACCTCGAGATCGACGACGTCATCGACCCGGCCGAGACGCGTGCCTGGCTGGCCCGTGGCCTGCAGGTGGCGGCCGCCCATCCCTTGCCCGCGCGCCGCGGGCTGCTCGACACCTGGTGAACAATCGGACCATGCAACTGCTGCCTCCCCCCCTGTGCCGGCCCGGCGAGCTCGACGCTGCCCTGGCTGAACTCGGCTTCTGCGTGCTGGGCGCGCGCGACCTCGGCGACACGCTGGGCGAGCCGGCGTCCGGCCTGGCACGCTGGCTGTCGCTGTGGGACGAGCTGCCGCCCGACCTGTACCTCAAGGACGGCGGCCGCTACCGGCGGCGGCGCCATGGCTGCTTCATCGTCGAGGGCGACGAGGTGCTGCCACAACCGCACCGGGCCCACTGGCAACCGGTCGAATACAACGCGCTGCACGGCGGCATCGAGCGCCATTTCGAGCCGCTGCCCGAGGCGCTGGTGGCCGACCCGCTCTGGGCGCGCTTCCTCTGCGTCGGAGCGCGGCGGGCCGATGCCATTCGCGGGGCGCAGCGCTGGTACGTCGAGGCGCACATGTTCCGCATCGACACGACCGACGGCATAGGCCGGCCCACGCCCGAGGGCGCCCACCGCGACGGCGTCGACCTCGTCGGCGTGACCCTGGTCGCGCGCGAGGGCATCAAGGGCGCGGAGACGCGCGTCTTCGCAGCGGATGGCCGCGAGGGCCTGCGCTTCACGCTGACCGAGCCCTTCGCCACCCTCTGGCTCGACGACGCCAAGGTGATCCACGAGTCCACGCCCATTCAGCCGCTGCAGGCCGGCGGCAGCGGATACCGCGACACGCTGGTGCTGACGTACCGCGCCCATGCTTTTCAAGGTCCGGCCGCCTGACCAAGGCCGGCCTCTCTCGTTCTCATCGGGCCACGAGCCCACCCACGGAGACAACAAATGCCCGACATGACCAAGCCCGCCACCGCGGCCGAGAAAGAAGAAGCCCACAAGCGCCAGCGCGCGGCCGTCGATGCCGCCCTGGCGGAGGCCCCGGCGCGCAGCACCGGCAGCGTCACGCTGGGCGGCAAGGCCATGGCCTACCGCGTCGATGCCGGCTTCGTGCCGGTACGCTCGGCAGCGTTCGGCGAGACGCTGGGCGAGCCGGATGCCGCGCTCTTCACGGCGGCCTATCAGCTCGAAGGGGAGGGCGCAGCGAACCGTCCGGTGTGCTTCGCCTTCAACGGCGGGCCGGGCGCCGCCTCGATCTTCCTGCACCTGGGCGCCCTGGGGCCGAAGCGGGTGCGCGTGCGCGACGACGGCGGAATGCCCGCGCCGCCGTACCGCGTGGAGGACAACCCGCTGTCCTGGTTCGAGCATTTCGATCTCGTCTTCCTTGACCCGCCGCACACCGGCTACTCCTTGACGGCGAGCGAGGAGGTGCGCAAGAAGGCCTTCAGCGTCGACGGGGACGCGGAAATGCTGTGCGAGGCCATCCGGGCCTGGCTCACCCGGCACCGGCGCTGGGGTTCTGCGGTCTACCTGTGCGGCGAGAGCTACGGCACGACCCGCGCGGCCATCATTGCCGAGAAGCTGTGCGATCAAGGGGTCGCGCTGGCCGGGCTGGTGCTGGTGTCCTGCGCGATGGACATCCAATCGCTTTTCTTCTCGCCTCGCAACGATCTGCCCTATGCGCTGTACCTGCCGGCCTTCGCCGGCACGGCCCAGTACCACGGTTGCCTCAAGGGCCCGCACGCCGAGTCCGCCGACGCCGCCCGCAGCGCCGCGCTGGATTTCGTGCACAGCGATTACCTGTCGGCGCTGCACCGCGGCTCGTCGCTGTCGGACAAGGAGCGCAGCCGCATCGCCCGTCGCGTGGGCGAGCTGATCGGCCTCGCCCCCGAGGTGGTGGAGCACATGAACCTGAGGGTGCGCGACGACCGCTACTTCCAGGAGCTGCTGCGCGAGCGCGGCCAGGTGCTGGGCCGCCTCGATGCGCGCGTGGCGGGTCCGCTGGGCCTGGATCGCCAGCGCGAGTGGGAGTTCGACCCGTCGATGGACGCCCTGTCGGCGCCGTACACGATGGCCGCGATGGACTACTTCCGCGGCACGCTGGGCATAGGCGCGGCCGAGGGCGCGATCGAGCGCGTCTACGTGCCCATGTCCCTGCAGGCGCACAAGGCCTGGAACTGGAACCGCGGCGAGGCGCAGGGCAACAGCTTCACCTGCACCAGCCCCGACCTCGCCCGCGCCCTGCGTCGCCTGCCGCACCTGTCGGTCTTCGTGGCCAGCGGCCAGTTCGACCTGGGCACGCCCTACAGCGCCACCGACTGGAGCCTGGACCAGCTCGACATCCCGGCCGAGGTGCGCAGCCGCATCACCCACCGCTACTACGGCGCCGGCCACATGATGTACACCCGCGACGCCGACATCCGCCAGCTCAAGGCCGACGTCGCCAGCTGGATCGGCGACCTGCCGCATTGAATGGAGCCCCCACGCTCCTTCCCAGTCGCTTCCCCCCCGAGGGGGCTTTTGCAGCGGACCGGCAAAGCCGGATCCGCGCAAACGACATGGCTTTTCCTCGAGTGTTGCGATGGGTCGGCGGGCACCAGGCAAGGAGGTCTGACATGCATGTGGGACTGCTGACCGGTGGTGGCGACTGCCCCGGGTTGAATGCGGTGATCCGCGCCGTCACGCTGGCGCTGGCCAGCGACGAGACGAGGGTCACCGGCATACAGCGCGGCTTCTGGGGCCTGCTGCATGGCGCCTCGCGGCCGCTGGAGCCGGCGGCCGTGCGCGGCATCCTCGCCGAGGGCGGGACCATCCTCGGCACCCACAACCGCTGCGATCCTTTCAGGGACGTGGACGGCGTGGACCGCTCGGCCCAGGCCCTCTTCTACGCGGTCGATGTGCTGAAGCTCGACGCGCTGGTAGCCATAGGCGGCGACGGGACCATGGCCATCGCCGAGCGCTTCCACCGCCTGGGGCTGCCGGTGGTGGGCGTGCCCAAGACCATAGACAACGACCTGCCCGAGAACGATCGCAGCTTCGGCTTCGACAGCGCGGTGGCGGTGGTGGCCGAGGCGCTCGATCGCCTGGCGACCACGGCCCGCAGCCACGGCCGCGTGATGATCGCCGAGACCATGGGCCGCTACGCCGGCTGGATAGCGCTGGAAGGCGGCCTGGCCGGCGGCGCCGATGCGATCCTGATCCCGGAGCTGTCCTTCGACCTGGAGGCGCTCGTCGCCTTCTGCCGCGAACGCGAATCGCGCGAGGGTCACACGCTGATCTGCATCGCCGAGGGGGCCAAGGCGACCGGCCACGGGTTCACGGTGAAGGCGCGCCTCGAAGGCAGTCCGGATCCCCTGCGGCTCGGCGGTGTCGGGGCGTGGCTGCAGGCGCAGCTGGAGCCGCAGCTGCAAAGCGAAGTGAGGGCGACGCTGCTCGGCCACGTGCAGCGCGGCGGCACGCCCACGGCCTTCGACCGGGTGCTCGCGACGCGCTTCGGCTGCCACGCCGCACAGCTCGTCCGCGAGGGGCGGTTCGGGCGGATGGTGGTGTTGCGTGGCGCGGATTGCAGCAGCGTGCCCTTGAGCGACGTGGCGGGCAGGAGCCGCCCGGTCCCGCTGGATCACGAGCTGCTCGTCGCGGCCCACCACATCGGCACGTTTCTCTGAGGCTTGCGGCCCGTTTGCCGGGGGCCGAGCCCTTCGCCTGCGCGGCTCGCGCGGCGACTGCCGGTGTCGTGCCTCGCACCGAACACCCGGACTAACCCTCACCCTGTCCGGTTCCGCGTCGAACACCTCGTCCTTACAGCCGAGGCCGACGGGAGCGCGCACCGTCCCTCGCCCCCCACCAACAAGAGGGCCCGTCACCCCCGGGCTCTCGCCGAGAGGACCGCTCATGAAGCCGAACCCGACCCCTTGCCATCGGATCGCCATGGCCGCCGTGGTACTGGCCACCTTCTGCAGCCAGGCCGCCCCCGCCGCGCGAGCCGTTCGCGGCCCGATGGACGACCTCCACGTGACGTTGCCGCTGGAGCAGGTCAACGGGCCTTGCACGCCGGCCGCCTACGTCACCTACTTCCACCCCTGGCCGCCCTACACCAACACCTGGCCCAACGTCTCGGACTACGTCATCATCAACTGCGACGGTGACTCGGGCTGGTCCAACTACTCGGCGCGCGGGGTCGGCTATGTCCTGTCGCCCAAGGGCAACTTCAGCAAGGGCGATGCGGTGCTGGTCACCGTCTACGGCCACGACCTGAACCCGGGCGGGGGCGAGCTCCAGATCGGCGGCTTCAACGCCGCGCGGCCCGAGATGACGTTCTCGGGCGAGACCTACACCGGCATCTCCAGGACCGACTATCCGGCCACCTCGGCGGACCGGGTACGCATCGCCGATCTGCCCACGGTGCTCGGCTCCGACTTCGACCTCTCGCCGTTCGCGGGCGGGGACCCGGAGTCGGTGGTCTACGTCTTCCAGGCCACGATGCCGGCGAAGAACCTGGGCATGCGCACCAGCGGCGTGCTGTTCAGCGAGGATTTCGACGGCGGCTGGCACGTCGGGTCCGACATCGGCGGCTCCTTCGGCCCGGGGACGCTGCCGGGCACGAACCTGGCCGTCACCAGCGGCGCGGTCGACGTGCTGGGCGTGCTCAACGGCGCCGGCAACGGCAGCTGCGCGGCCAACCCGGCCGGCAACTGCCTGGAGCTCGCCGGCCACGCCGGGCCGGGCAGCGTGGCGGCCATCCCGGTCTTCGACCTCGACCCCACCCATACCTACATCGTGCAGTTCACGGCCCAGGCGCCGCAGGACCTGCCCTTGACGGTTCACCTCGGCGGCTCGACCTGGGACCTGATGATCGGGACCAAGCAGAAGACCTGGCGCCTGGCCTACACGCCCGTCGCCTTCGAGGCCGGCGTCTCCCTGACCTTCAGCGGCTCTTCGGCGGCCGACGGTGATCATGGCCCGGTGGTCAGCGCCATCGTGCTGTGCGCGAAGGCGGCAGGAACGACCGGAAAGTGCCCGACGCCGTGAGCGGCCTGGCCGCTCGCGGAGTCGGCTTCCGAGGACTGCTCAGCTCGCCCGGGCCGCCTCCCAGCGGGGCTCCAGTCAGACGGACAAGTCGGCCTCGTCGTCGTCCTCGGCGGTGGTGAGTTGCTGCAGCTCGACCAGGCGGCGATAGAGGCCGCCTTCGATCTGCATCAGGGCCTCGTGCGGGCCCAACTCGACGATGCGGCCGTGGTTCAGCACGACGATGCGGTCGGCGTCGCGGATGGTCGACAGGCGGTGAGCGATGGAGATCAGGGTCAGCTGGCCGCGCAGCCGGGCCAGGGCCTGCTGCACCACGGCCTCGGTCTCGCTGTCGACGTGCGAGGTGGCCTCGTCGAGCAGCAGGATGCGCGGCTGGCCGGCCAGGGCGCGGGCGATGGCGATGAGCTGCTTCTCGCCCACCGCCAGGCGCGCGCCGCCTTCGCCCAGCTTGGTGTCGTAGCCCTGCTCGAGCCGGCTGATGAAGCCGTGCGCCCCGGCCCCGCGGGCGGCCGTCTCGATCTGGGCCTCGGTGAGCTGGCGGCCCATCGCGATGTTCTCGCGGGCGCTGGCGGCGAGCAGGAAGGGTTCCTGCGGCACCAGGCCCACGGCGTCGCGAAAGGCAGCCTCGTCCAGGCTGGCGAGCGGCTGGCCGTCGATCAGCAGCCGGCCTTGCGTCACCGGATAGAAGCGAAGCAGGAGCGACAGCAGGCTCGACTTGCCGCTGCCGGTCGGCCCGACGATGCCGATGAACTCGCCGGGGGCGATGTCCAGCGAGACATCGCGCAGCACCGGGGTGCCGGGGCTGTAGGCAAAGTTCAGGGCCTCGATGGCGACCGCGCCGGCCGTCACGCGGCCCTCGGCGGCAGGGCGCTCGGCTTCGGCCTCGTCCAGCAGCGTGTTGACGCGGGCCGCGGCGACCATGGCCTGCTGCAGCTGCGAGAACTGCATGGTGATCTGGATCAGCGGCTCGGTGACGCGGCCCACGTACGAGACGAAGGCGTAGAGCACGCCCACCTCGATGGCGTTGAGCGCGCCGCCGCTCTCGCGCAGGCCGAAGACGGCGATCACCACCGTCAGCATCGCGACGTTCAGCAGGTCCAGCGCCGGCCGCAGCAGGAAGGCGTTGGCACGCAGCTCGGCGCGGCGCGAGTGGTAGTGCTCGTCGTTGATGCGGGCGTAGCGGCTGCCGTAGCCCTGCGTGGCGCCGGTGGCCTGCAGCACCGCCATGCCGGAGATCGACTCGGCCGTCTGCGCGTTCAACTCGCTGCGCAGTTCGCGCGTGCGGGCCACCGCGGGCGCCGACAGCCGCTGGTACAGCCACACGATGCCGAACACGGCCGGCACCAGCGTGGTCACGATCAGCATCAGCCGCCAGTCGAGGAAGGCCATGGTCACCAACAGGCTGGCCAGCATGATCAGGCAGTCCAGCATCACGAACAGCACCTGCACGAACAGCTGCTTGACCGCCTCGGTGTCGTTGGTGACGCGGCTCACCAGCTGGCCGGTGATGGCCTTGTCGAAGAAGCTCATCGGCAGCCGCAGCACGTGGCCGTAGACCGACTCGCGGATGCGCCGCACCGAGCGCATCGCCACCCCCGCCAGCCGGCTCAGCTGGCGGTAGCGCACCCAGCTCGCCACCCAGCCCGCGACCAGCGCGCCCAGCAGCAGGCCCGCCATCGCACCGACGGCGGGGTTGTGCGGCAGCAGGTAGCGGTCGATGAAGGCCTTGCCGAGCACCGGCCCCAGCGCGTCCAGCGCAGAGGCCACGGCCAGCCACAACATGCCTGTCCACAGGTGGCGGGAATCGGGCCGGGCCGCACGCCCGAGTAGGTTGGCAGCCTTTCTTGCCGTCGACAGCTGTTTCATTCGAGGCGATCCGAAGGAGTCGCCGCCTTCAAAGGGCGTGCGCGGATCCGGCTCTGCCGGTCCGCTGCGCGAGCCCCCTTGGGGGGCAGCGACCGGAGGAAGCGTGGGGGCCTATTCAAACGAGGCCTCCAGTTGCTGGATGCGCCACTGTTGGGCGTACCAGCTGTGGGCCACGCCCTTGGCGAGCAACTGCTCGTGCGTGCCACGCTCGGCCAGGTGGCCGTGGCGCAGCACGGCGATGAGATCGGCATCCGCGACGGCCGAGAGGCGGTGGCTGACGACGATCACCGTGCGGCCTTGGCGTTGCGAGCGCAGGTGCTCGAGGATGCGGTGCTCGGTCTCGGTGTCGACTGCGGACAGAGCGTCGTCGAGCAACAGCAGCGGAGCATCGGCGAGCAACGCGCGGGCGATGGCGACGCGCTGGCGCTGGCCGCCCGACAGCGTCACGCCACGCTCGCCGACGGGCGTGTCGTAGCCCTGCGGCAGGCGCAGGATGTCATCGTGCACCGCGGCGAGGTCGGCCACCGCCTGGACCTCCTCGCGCGTCGCGCCGGGCCGGGCCAGGGCGATGTTTTCCGCGACGCTGGCCGAAAACAGGATCGGCTCCTGCGGCACCCAGGCGATGCCCGAGCGCAGCGCCGCCAGCGTGTAGTCGGTCAGGGCGATGCCGCTCCACGTGATGCCGCCGGCCTGCGGCATCCATTGCCGCAGCAGCAGCTTCAGCAGGGTGCTCTTGCCCGAGCCGGTGGGGCCGACGAGGCCGAGCGTGGCGCCGGCCGGGATATGCAGCGACAACCCGTCGAGCGCCGCATTGTTCGAACCCGGATAGGCGAAGCGGATGTCGCGCAGGGCGATCTCGCCGGGCTGCACCTTCTCGACGCTGCCGTCGTCGTCGATCGCCAGCGGTTCGTCGAGGACCGCACTCACCCGGCCCCACGCCGCCCGCCCGCGCTGCCACAGCGCCATCACCCAGCCGGCGGCGAACATCGGCCAGATGAGCTGGACGAGATAGAGCTGGAAGCTGGTCAGCTGGCCTATCGTCAGCTCGCCATGCCAGACCAGCCAGCCGCCGAAGGCCAGCGACAGGACGATGGAGGTGGCGAGCGTCATGCCGACGGCCGGCTCGTAGCGCGCCTCCCAGCGCTGCGACCAGTAGGCCGAGTCGGCCGCCTTCTCGGCCAGCTCGGCGAAGACGGCGGAGCTGCGGGCCTCCAGGCCCAGGGCCCGCAGCGTGCGCACGCCGGAGAACGTCTCCTGCACGTGGTCGTTCAGGTCGCCGAAGCGGTCCAGCGCCTGCTTCGACCGGTCGTGCAGGTGGCGGGAGATCCAGGCGAAGCTCCACGCCATGAGCGGGAAGGGCAGCAGCGCGACGCCGGCCAGGCGCCAGTCCACGCCGACCGCCATCGTGGCCACCACCAGCAACAGCGTGAGGGTGCCGTCGAAGCCGGCCAGCATGGCCTCGCCGGCGGCCATCTCCACCGCGTCGACATCGTTGGTGGCCAGGGCCATCAGGTCGCCGGTGCGGCGGGTCTGGTAGAAGCGCGGGCCCTGCGCGGCCAGCCGGGCGTAGAGGCGCTGCCGCACCTCCACCCCCATGCGGTAGGCCGCGGCGTACAGCCGGATGCGCCAGCCGACCCGCAGGCCGTAGATGGCCGCGCCCGCCGCCAGCAGCAGGGCCAGCTCGCGCCACAGGGCCGGGCCGGCCAGCCGGTGGGCGACCAGCGCATCCACCAGGTGGCCGATCTGGCGTGGCATCCACACCGTCAGCAGTGCGATGCCGACCAGCATCACGGCGGCGCCGGCGTAGGCCGCCGCGTGGCGGCGCACGAAGCTGCGGATGAGGGCGGCGAGCGTCATGCGGGAGCTGGGGACGGCTGGTGGCCGAAAGGGAAAGCGGGCGATTCTAGTGAGTTGCTCCACATCAAATCGAAGGGGTCTTGAAGTCCCTCGGGCCGCCCTTAATTCGTTGAGCATGCGGCGCTGAACAGGCCCTTCGAGGACCCCCGGATGCCGCGCTTTCACCCTTGGAAAGGAGCACCGCGATGTACGAATCCCTCTGGAACTTCCCCGGTGGCGTGTGGAGCGAATTCGACCGCCTGCGCCGCGAACTCGACGACGTCTTCGGCAGCGGCCAGCCCAGCAGCATCCGCTCGGCGGCGCCCGGCACCTTCCCGGCCATCAACGTGGGCCAGACGCCCTCCAGCGTCGAGGTCTACGCCTTCGCCCCGGGCATCGACGCCTCGAAGATCGAGGTGGTGATCGACCGCGGCGTGCTGACAATCTCCGGCGAACGCCCGGCCACGCAGGCCAGCAGCGACCAGCGCGTGAGCGTCTACACCCGCGAGCGGCCCACCGGCGCCTTCAAGCGCGCGCTGAGCCTTCCCGACGACGTCGACCCGACTCGTGTGCAAGCCACCTACCGTGACGGCGTGCTGAACGTCAGCATCGCCCGCCGCGAAGAAGCGCAGCCCAAGCGCATCACCGTGCAGTGAGCGCCGTTGCCGAACAGGAGATCTAGCCATGACCGACACCACCCGCACCGAAGTGCAAAAGACCGAAACCAAGGCCCCCGCCGAGCGCCAGGGCAACGCGCAAGCCTCGGCTGACACGCGCGCGCTGCTGCCTCGCGTGGACGTGCTCGAGGACGAGCGCGGCATCACGCTGCTGGCCGACCTGCCGGGCGTGCCGCGCGACCAGCTCGACATCAAGGTCGACGGCGAGACGCTGACGATCGAAGGGACGGTCGCCACCGCGACGCCGCAGGCGCTGCAGCCCGCCTACGTCGAGCTGCGCCTGCCGCGCTTCCGGCGCGCGTTCACGCTCAGCCGGGAGCTGGATGCCGGCCGCATCGAGGCCAACCTGAAGGATGGCGTGCTGAACCTGCGCATCCCGAAGCTGGAGCATGCCCAGCCCCGCCGCGTCACGGTCAACGTGACCTGACGCCGGCGCATGCAGGCGCCCCCGGCATGGCCTGACCGCGACCGCCGCCGTCTCACGGCGGCGGTTGCCTGCTCGCTCCTGCTGGCCGCATGGGAGCCGGCCTCGGCCCGCACCGAGGCCGCCGGGCGCCCGATCGCGCCGCGCGGTCCGCTCTCGGCCGATGAGCAGAACAACATCGCGGTCTTCAAGGCCGCGTCGCCGTCCGTGGTCAACATCACCGCGCTGACCGTGCAGCGAGACTTCTTCTCGCTCGACGTGCAGCAGGTGCCGGCCGGCACCGGCACCGGCTTCGTCTGGGACGAGCAGGGTCACATCGTCACCAACTTCCATGTCATCCAGGGCGCCAGCGCGGCCCGAGTGACGCTGGCCGACCAGAGCACGCACCGCGCCGAGCTCGTCGGCGCCTTCCCGGACCGCGACCTGGCGGTCCTGAAGGTCTCCGTGCCCAAGGCCAAGTTGCCACCCCTGCCGCTGGGCACGAGCAAGGACCTGATCGTCGGCCAGCGCGTGTTCGCCATCGGCAACCCCTTCGGCCTGGACCAGACGCTGACCACCGGCATCGTCTCGGCCCTGGGCCGCGAGATCGAGTCGGTCACGCGCCGCCGCATCCGCGGCGTGATCCAGACGGACGCGGCCATCAACCCGGGCAACTCCGGCGGTCCGCTGCTCGATTCCGCCGGCCGGCTGATCGGCGTGAACACGGCGATCTACAGCCCGTCCGGGGCCAGCTCGGGCATAGGCTTCGCGATCCCAGTCGACGAGGTCAATCGCATCGTGCCGCGGCTGGTCCGCGATGGGCGTTTCGTGCGGCCCGCGCTGGGCATCAGCAGCGCTTCACCAGGGCTGGCGCGTGCGCTCGAGGTGCCACCCGGTGTCACGCTGGTCGGCGTCACGAAGGGCGGTGCGGCCGACCGGGCCGGCCTGCAGCCCTTCAAGCGGGGCAGCGATGGGCGCGTGATCCCCGGCGACGTGATCACCGCCATCAACGATGAACCGGTGGCCGACTTCGACGACCTGCTCTCCGCGCTGGAGCGCTACCGCCCCGGCGACAAGGTGACGCTCACCGTCTGGCGCGCCGGCCAGGTGCGCAAGCAGGGGGTCACGCTCATCGAGTCAGGCGAATAGCGCAAGAAAATTTCCTATCGCTCGAATTGGCACAACCAACTGGCGGCCCCGGGAGGCGCCACGTATCTTCTGGTCCTGTCATCGACCAGGAGATCGCGTTGAACAACGAATCGAAGTGCCCGTTCCCCCACCACGCCGTCCCGCATGCCAAGGCGGGCGCCCATGGCAACCGCGCATGGTGGCCTAACCAGCTCGAGCTGGGCATCCTTCACCAGCACTCGCCGGCTTCCAGCCCCATGGGCGAGGCCTTCGACTACGCGGCGGAGTTCAAGAGCCTCGACCTGGACGCGGTGGTGGCCGACCTGCACGCCCTGATGACGGACTCGCAGGACTGGTGGCCCGCCGACTACGGCCACTACGGCCCGCTGTTCATCCGCATGGCGTGGCATGCAGCGGGCACCTACCGCATCCAGGACGGCCGCGGCGGCGCCGGCACCGGTGCCCAGCGCTTTGCGCCGCTGAACAGCTGGCCCGACAACGGCAACCTCGACAAGGCCCGCCGGCTGCTGTGGCCGGTCAAGCAGAAGTACGGCCGCAAGCTCTCGTGGGCCGACCTGATGATCCTCGCCGGCAACGTCGCGCTCGAGTCGATGGGCTTCAAGACCTTCGGCTTCGGCGGCGGCCGCCCGGACATCTGGGAGCCTGAAGCCGACATCCACTGGGGCAAGGAGACCACCTGGCTCGGCGACGAGCGCTACAGCGGCGATCGCGAGCTGGCCAAGCCGCTGGCGGCCGTGCAGATGGGCCTGATCTACGTGAACCCGGAAGGCCCCAACGGCCACCCGGATCCGGTGGCCTCGGCGCGAGACATCCGCGAGACCTTCGCCCGCATGGCGATGGACGACGAGGAGACGGTGGCGCTCGTCGCCGGCGGCCACACGTTTGGCAAGGCGCACGGTGCCGGCGCCCCGCACCACGTGGGCGCCGAGCCCGAAGGCGCGGGCATAGAGGAACAGGGTTTCGGCTGGCGCAACGCGCATGAAAGCGGCGTGGGCACCCACGCCACCACCAGCGGCCTGGAAGGCGCCTGGAAGCCCAACCCGACGACCTGGGACAACGGTTACTTCGAGACGCTCTTCGGCTACGAGTGGGAGCTGACCAGGAGCCCCGCCGGCGCTCAACAGTGGCGGCCCAGGGATGGCGCCGGCGCCGACACCGTGGTGGATGCGCACGATCCTTCCAGGCGCCACGCGCCGATGATGTCCACCGCCGACCTCGCGCTGCGCTTCGATCCGGCCTACGAGAAGATCTCGCGCCGGTTCCTCGCCAACCCGCAGGAGTTCGCCGACGCGTTCGCACGGGCCTGGTTCAAGCTGACGCACCGCGACATGGGCCCGCGTGCCCGCTACCTCGGCAAGCTCGTGCCGCAAGAGGCGCTGATCTGGCAGGACCCGGTGCCGGCGGTCGACCACCCGCTGGTCGACGTGAAGGATGTCGCGGCGCTGAAGAAGCAGGTGCTCGCCTCGGGCCTGTCGATCGCGCAGCTGGTGCGCACCGCCTGGGCCTCGGCCTCGACCTTTCGCGGCAGTGATAAGCGCGGCGGTGCCAACGGTGCCCGAATCCGCCTGGCGCCGCAGAAGGACTGGGCCGTCAACCAGCCGGCCGAACTGGCGCACGTGCTGTCCACGCTCGAAGGCATTCGCGAAGCTTTCAACACGGCCCAAACCGGCGGCAAGAAGATCTCGCTGGCCGACCTGGTCGTGCTGGCGGGCGACGCGGCGGTGGAAGCGGCCGCAGAGCGGGCCGATGTGGAGCTGGAGTTGGCATTCGCGCCGGGCCGCACTGACGCGACGCAGGACCAGACCGACGTGGCCTCCTTCGCCGTGCTGGAGCCGCTGGCCGATGGCTTTCGCAACTATGCGCAGCCGGGCCTGGAAGGCGCCGCGGCCGAGCTGCTGATCGACAAGGCCCAGCTGCTCAAGCTCGGCGCGCCGGAGATGACCGTGCTGGTCGGCGGCCTGCGCGTGCTCGATGCCAATGTCGATGGCTCGTCACACGGCGTGTTCACGCATCGCCCCGGGACGCTGTCCAACGACTTCTTCGTCAACCTGCTCGACATGAACACGAAGTGGCAGAAGTCGGCGACCGAAGGCGTGCTGGAAGGCCGCGACCGCCAGACCGGCGAGCTGAAGTGGACGGGCACGGTGGCCGACCTGGTCTTCGGCTCCAACTCGCAGCTGCGCTCGCTGGCCGAGGTCTACGCCAGCAGCGACGCGAAGCAGGTCTTCGTGCGCCACTTTGCGGCGGCGTGGACGAAGGTGATGAACCTGGATCGCTTCGACCTGAGGTGATCTGACCGGTGGGCCGGGAAGAGCCGGATCCCCGGTCCGCCTTCAATCCGGAAAGAACTCGCCGGCGCGTTGCAGCAGGGCCCGGCCCCAGGGCCGCGCGTCCACCGTGGGCCAGCAGTCCAGCACCCACTCGATGGTGCAGATCATGCGGAACTCGATGTGGGCCTCGACCTGGCGCTCCAGGCCGGCGGGCCACGGACGCTCCTCGGCATAACCTTCGAACAGGGCGTCACGCAGGCGCGGGTAGTTCTCCCGCTGGTCGTGGTTGCCGACGACGGGGTGCTTGAGGTACTGCAGCGGGGCCGCCAGGTCCAGTGCGTGGTGGGCCCAGCCGCATTCGCTGAAATCGATGGCACCGGCCGCCTGGCCTTCGAAGAGCAGGTTCCACAGATGCAGGTCGCTGTGGATGAAGCCATAGGCGGACGCGTCGCGCGGAAACGTCGCCAGCTCTTCACGCAGGCGGCGCGCGGCGGCCTCGACGCGCTGCTGGCCCGCGTGAGGCAGGGCGGGGTGGAGGGCTCGCCGGCTGTCGGCCCACACGTCCAGCTCGGGGCCGTCACCTGGACGCTGCCCCTGGATGCGACCGGCGTCTACCAGTGATTGGGACACGCGGTGCATCGCCCCCGCCAGACGGCCGACGCGCTTCAGGTGCAGAGCGCGCAAACCTTTGTCGCGCAGGCGGCCGTCGACCCAGCTCAGCAGAACGGCCAGCCGGCCATCGGGCCACCGGTGGATGAATTCGCCGTCGAGGGCGCGCTGCGGCGTCGGCACGTGCAGGCGCTCGGCGCCCAGCGCGGCGAGCCAGGTGATCTCGTCCGCGATCGACGTCGCGGTGGTGATGCGCGGCGGGTAGATACGCAGCGCCAGCTCGCGCGGCCGGGGCCCCTCGATGCGTAGGCGATGGATTTCACAATCGAGTCGCGCCACGCAGCGCGAAGAAGCCACCGACACCCCGTGGTGCGCGGCAACCCAGTCCCTGACCCGTGCCGCGCCCGTCTTCACATGCCGACGTAGTTCGGGCCGCCGCCGCCTTCGGGCGTGACCCAGACGATGTTCTGGGTCGGGTCCTTGATGTCGCAGGTCTTGCAGTGCACGCAGTTCTGCGCGTTGATCTGCAGGCGGTCGCTGCCGTCCTCGTTCTTCACGAACTCGTAGACGCCGGCGGGGCAGTAGCGGCTCTCGGGCCCGGCGTAGTTGGCCAGGTTGACCTGAACCGGGATGCCGGCGTTCTTCAGCGTCAGGTGCGAGGGCTGGTTCTCCTCGTGGTTGGTGTTGCTGACGAACACCGAGGACAGGCGATCGAAGCTCAGCTTGCCGTCCGGCTTGGGGTAGGCGATGGGCCGGCAATCGGCGGCAGGCTTGAGGCACTCGTGGTCGCGCTTGGTGGCATGCAGCGTCCATGGAGGACTTTGCACGCCCAGCTTCGGCAGCAGCCATTGCTCGATGCCGGTCATCAGGTTGCCGACCGTCTTGCCCTTCTTGAACCAGAGCTTGAAGTTGCGGGTCTGGTCGAGCTCGTCCTTCAGCCAGCTCTGCTCGAAGGCCACCGGGTAGGCGGCCAGCAGGTCCTGCGAACGGCCGCTGGACAGCGCATCGGCCAGCGCCTCGGCGCAAAGCATGCCGCTCTTGATGGCCGCATGGCTGCCCTTGATGCGCGCCGCGTTCAGATAGCCGGCATCGCAGCCGACGAGCGCGCCGCCCGGGAAGACGGTGGTGGGCAGCGCCTGTGGCGTGCCATTGTTGATGGCGCGCGCGCCGTAGCCCAGGCGCTTGCCGCCTTCGATGTGGGCGCGGATCGCGGGGTGCGTCTTCCAGCGCTGCATCTCCTCGAAGGGGCTCATGTACGGGTTCTGGTAATCCAGCCCGACCACGAAGCCGAGGGTGACCTTGTTGTCCTCCAGGTGGTAGAGGAAGCCGCCGCCGAAGGTGTCGTCGACCATCGGCCAGCCGGCGGTATGCACCACGAGGCCGGGCCTGGCCTTGTCGGCTGGGACCTCCCACAGCTCCTTCACGCCGATGGCGAAACTCTGCGGGTCCTTGCCCTTGTCGAGCTGGTACTTGGCGATGAGCTGCTTGCCCAGGTGGCCGCGCGCGCCTTCGGCAAAGATCGTGTACTTGCCCAGCAGCTCCATGCCGAGCTGGAAGCCGTCGTGCGGCTGGCCGTCCTTGCCGAGCCCCAGGTCGCCGGTAGCGACACCCTTGACGCGGCCCTGGTCGTCGTACAGCACTTCAGCGGCGGCGAAGCCGGGGAAGATCTCGACGCCCAGGCTTTCGGCTTGCTGGGCCATCCACTTCACGACGTTGGACAGCGACACGACATAGCAGCCGTCGTTGTGCAGGTTGCGCGGCACGAGCCAGTCGGGCGTGCGGGTGGAGCCGGACTCGCTGAGGAAGAGCACGTCGTCCCCGGTGACCGGCTGGTTCAGCGGGGCGCCGAGGTCCTTCCAGTTCGGCAGCAGCTCGTTCATCGCCCGCGGGTCCATCACCGCACCGGACAGGATGTGGGCGCCGGGCTCGGAGCCCTTCTCCAGCACCACCACGCTCACCTCCTGGCCCTTGTCGGCTGCGACCTGCTTCAGGCGGATCGCGGTGGCCAGGCCCGCGGGGCCGGCGCCGACGATCACCACGTCGTATTCCATCGATTCGCGGGGACCGAATTGGGCGAGCAGGTCGGGGGATGTCATGGGTTTTCTGAGGGAAGTTGGGGGTACGGCGCGCGGCGATTCTATCGGCCCCGCGGCAGAATCGAACGGTCGTGCTATTTGCCGGTGCCGGCGTACTCGACGCGGTTGCGGCCGGCGCGCTTGGCGCGGTAGAGCGCCTCGTCCGCCTGTCGGATGAGATCTTCCGACGTGGCGGCTTCTTCGGCGCGGGCGCAGGCGGCACCGAAGGAGCAAGTGACATGGCGTTGCATGCCGTGTGCCAGCATCATCGGTTCACCCGCAATCGCGGCGCGCATGGCTTCGACACGGGCCCGGTCTTCAGCCTGGTCCACGCACAGGCCGCGCAGGATCACCACGAACTCCTCGCCGCCGTAGCGGCCGATCGCATCGTAGGGGCGCACCTCCGCGCGCAAGCGAGCCACGAACTGGCGCAGCACCTCGTCGCCCGCTGGGTGGCCGAGTTCGTCGTTGATGCGCTTGAAGTGGTCGATGTCGGCGAGCAGCACGGTGAGCGGCTGCCGGTCGCGCGCCGAGCGCTCGACATCGTGCTCGAGCATCTCGAGCACCGTGCGCCGGTTCCAGGCGCCGGTCAGGCCGTCCTTGGTGGCCCGCTCCCGCAGTTCCTCGCGCGAGGCTTCGAGCTCGCGGGTCCTTTCGGCCACCAGCTGGGCCAGCTCCTGCTCGCGCTGGCGGGCCAGGCGCATGCGCCATCGGTGGCCGGCGTACGCCAGGGCGGCCAGCAGGGCGCCCGTCAGCAGCCGGAAGGTCCAGGTCTCCCACCAGGGCGGGTCGATCTCCAGGTGCAGGTCGACGTTCGGGCTGCTCATGCCCAGCTGCTGGTCCACCAGGCGGGCTTGCAGCGTGTAGCTGCCGGCAGGCAGGCGCGCGTAGCGGATCACCGAGCCGCCGGTGCGTTGCCAGCGATCGTCGAAGCCCAGCAGGCGATGCTCGAAGGTCTGGCTCGCGCGGTCCCGGTAGCTGGGAGACTCGATCGCGACCTCCAGCGCCTCCGTCAGCGACCACTGCAAGCTCAGGCGGTGCGAGGCAGCGAGCGGCCTGCCGCCATGGACGATGGAGTCGATGCGCACCGGCGGCAGCGTGGGCGAGAAGGCCGTCTCCGGCTCCATCAGGTGCGACAGGCCCTGGCTCGTGCTGATCCACATCGAGCCGTCGGTGTCCTCGAACAATCCGGCGCCCGAGGTGTCGTTCCAGATCAGGCCCTGCGCCTGGTCGAGCAGGCGCCACAGCCGCCCGTTCCACACCGCGACACCGGCGTCCGTGTTGACCCAGAGCCAGCCCCGCCGGTCTTCCAGCATCGCGGCGATCTGGCGGTGGGCCAGCAGGGCGGGCGTGATGTCCTGCTGGCGCGGCGAAGCCGCGGGAGATTCGATGCGGAAGATGTGCCCCCTGGGGTCTGCCGTGTAGAGCACGCCCCCGCGGCCGCAGGCCATCATGGTGAAGGACGTCGGCGAGACCACGCGGGGGGCGGGCGCTTCGGCCACCCGCAGCAATCCCTGGTCGGTGGTGGCCCAGAGGACGCTGGCCTCCGACTCGGTCCGCGTCTGGCACAGGTCGAAGCCGGCGCCGCCGCCGGCCGTGTTCGGCTTGCCCAGCGGCCCGGCCCCTTCGACGGCTGCCGGCCACCAGCCGACGCCCTCATCGCCCGCGAACCACAACTCTCCGTCCGGCCGGGACAGCAGCTTGTAGTGGATGAAGTTCCAGCCTTCGCTGTGCGCCATCGTCGCGAAGGCGTTGGCGGGCGCTGCAGGGCGGCGCAGCAGCCGGCCCATGGCGGACGCCCACACCTGCCCGGCGGCATCCGAATGCAGCGCCATGATCCGCAGGCCCGCCGTGCCCGGGCTCGTTTCGAAGCGACGTGCGCGCTCGTCGAACCGTGCCACGCCCGCATTCGTGGCCGCGTGCAGCACGCCTTCTCGATCCCGCACGACGGACCACACCACGTCGTGAGGCAGGCCGTCGCCCGGCGTCCAATGTTCCCAGCGGCCATAGCCGAGCCACTGCCACAGGCCGCTGCCGCCGCGGCTCAGCCAGACCCCGCCCTCGCGATCCGAGAAGACGGTGAAGAAGCGCCCCCCCGGCGGCATGCCGCGGCTCTTGTCGAACACCTGCCAGGTGGAGCCGCCGTTTCGGGGATCGAGGCGGGCCAGGGCACTGCCGCCACCGGTGAGGATGCGCCCCTGGCGATCTTCCACGAGCGGATAGTTCGGGCCATGCTCGCCCGCGGCCGATGCGGGCAGGTCCATGTCGACCAGCGCTTGGGCGCCCGGTGGCAGGCGGGCCAGCCGGTGGGCGCTGCGCAACCACAGTGCGCCGTCACCCGTCGACAGCAGGCGGCTCCAGATCTGGTGTGCCAGCGGGCCCTCTCCAGCGACGAAAGGGTCGAGCCGTCCGGCCTCGAGCCGGCACAACGCATGCTCGCAACCCACCCACACCGTCCCGTCCGGGGTGGTCGCGACGCTGTAGAGCCGAGGGGGCCTGGTGCCGGCGTCTGGCTTGCCGAGGACTTCGCGGACCTGCCAGTTCGATCCCCCTTGGGTCGTACCACGGATCTCGTAGAGCTGATCGTTGCTGACCACCCAGACCGTTCCGGCGCGATCGACGGCCAGGCCGTTGTGGGACGCCAGCAGCGGCGCCTTGCCGGGACCCTCCACCAGCTGCGTCTTGCCGGCACGCCAGTGGTAGAGGCCGTTGCCGGCGGCCACCCACAGGCCACCGAGCGGATCCGGCAGCACGACGTAGATCTCGATCAGCTCCTGGTCTGCCGCGCGGTGGAAGCGCTGGCCGTCGAACCGGTACAGGCCATTGAGCGTGCCTGCCCACAGGTAGCCGTCGTTGTCCTGCACCACGCTGGTGACGGCGAGGTTGTCGAGGCCGTCGGCCTGGCCATAGCCATGCAGGAGCGCATGTTCGGCGTGCGCCGGCACCATCCCGGCCGCGAGCAGCAGCAGGCCGACCCTCCATGCCAAGGCCATGCCGCGGCACCGTCGAAGCATGGCGATGCCCAGTGAGGCAGACGAAGGGCCAGCAGGACGCATGGCAACAGGCGATAACCCGGTTGGTGAGCGGCACGATGCTGCCATGAATCCGCCGAACGATCGACCGGGGTGTCGCCCCGTGCTACGCTGAATGCCCCCTCGAAGAGCGATCACCATGAGTTACAACATCGACCTTTCCGGCCGCGTGGCCCTGGTCACCGGCGCCTCGAGCGGCCTGGGCGCGCAGTTCGCCCGCGCGCTGGCCAAGGCGGGTGCTGCGGTGGTGCTTTCCGCACGCCGCGTCGAGCGCCTCAAGACCTTGCGTGCCGAGATCGAAGGCGCCGGCGGCGATGCCCACGTCGTGGCGATGGACGTGAGCGATCCGGTCAGCATCCGCGCCGGCGTGGCCCATGCCGAGACCGAAGTCGGGACGCTGGACATCCTGATCAACAACGCGGGCGTGAGCACCACGCAGAAGCTGCTCGACGTGACGCCCGAAGACTTCGACTACGTGATGGACACCAACACGCGCGGCGCCTTCTTCGTCGCGCAAGAGGTGGGCAAGCGCATGGTGGCCCGGGCGCGCGGCGCGGCGCCGGGCACCTTCACCGGCGGGCGCATCGTCAACATCGCTTCGATGGCCGGCCTGCGCGTGCTGAGCCAGATAGGCGTCTATGCGATGAGCAAGGCGGCGGTCGTCCACATGACCCGCGCCATGGCTCTCGAATGGGGCCGCTACGACATCAACGTCAACTGCATCTGCCCGGGCTATATCGACACCGAGATCAATCACCACCACTGGCAGACCGACGGTGGCCAGAAGCTGGTCCAGATGATGCCGCGCAAGCGCATCGGCAAGCCGGAGGACCTGGACCTCGCGCTGCTGATGCTGTGCGCCAAGGAGAGCCACTTCATCAACGGTGCCGTGCTCCAGGCCGACGACGGCTTCGGAGTGTGATGGAGCTGCAGCGGGTGGAATTGCGAACCTTGACGCCCCTCGAGGCGCGGGTCCTCGGCGTGCTGGTGGAGAAGCAGCGCACGGTGCCCGACACCTACCCGCTGTCGCTCAATGCGCTGCAGTCGGGCTGCAACCAGAAGACGGCTCGCGCCCCGGTGATGGAGGCGAGCGAGGCCGACCTCCTGGTGGCGGTGGACAGCCTCAAGCACCTGAACCTGGTGTTCGCCGTCAGCGGTGGCCGAGTGGCCCGTTACGAGCACAACATGGGCCGGGTGCTGGCCGTGCCGAGCCAGTCGGTCGCACTGCTGGCGGTGCTCATGCTGCGCGGCCCGCAGACGGCCGCGGAGCTGCGGCTGAATTGCGAACGTCTGCATCGCTTCGCCGACATCTCCTCGGTCGAGGCCTTTCTCGACGAACTGGCCGAGAAGACGCCTGCGCGGGTCGTCAAGCTGCCGCGCGCGCCGGGCGAGCGAGAAGCCCGGTGGGCGCACCTGCTGTGCGGCGAGCCCGTCCTTCCGCCTGCAGGGGCCGTCGTCCTGTCGAGCGATGCCGGCGTGGCCTCGGGTGAACTGGCCGCCCTGCGAAGCGAGGTCACCCGTCTGGCCAGCGAGCTGGCCGCCCTGCGGGCAGACCTGGCGGCGGTCAAGGGCGAACTCGGACTGGGCTGAGAACGTTCGCCATGCGCTTCGAATTGCCCGCGGACAAGAAGCTGACCTGCGAGATGGTGATCCCCATCCGCTGGGGCGACATGGACGCCATGGGCCATGTCAACAACACCGTCTACTTCCGCTACCTCGAGATCATCCGCGTGCAATGGCTTCACGAGGTCGGCGGGGCACCCGATCCGTCAGGGCAGGGGCCGGTGATCGTCAACGCCTTCTGCAACTTCCTGCGCCAGCTCGAATATCCGGGCGACGTGCTGGCCAGGCACTACGTGGCCAACCTCGGCCGCACGAGCTTCGACACCTTCATCACGCTCGAACGCACCGACAACCCCGGCGTGATCTACGCGGAGGGCGGCGCGACCACGGTGTGGGTCGATTTCCCGTCGGCCAAGTCGATGCCGGTGCCGGACTGGTTGCGCGCGCTCATCGCCTGAGGCCGGGCGCCACGACGGCGCGGCGCCCGGTGGCAGGTTCGAGCCAGGTCACGGCCCCGTGGTCGTCGGGCACACCATCGCGTACTTGACCTCGAGGATGCGCAGCGCCTCGCGGTTGGCCGACGTGTCGGCCGCCCCCAGGAAGGTCAGCACCTTGCCCGAGATGTCGGCCACGGTGCGCGGGTCATCGAGCACCTTGATGTCCAGCTGCGTGTTGCGCGGCAGCTTGTCGACGCCGGGTTGATCGTCCGGCAGCTGGGCCTGGAGAAAGCCCACGATCGCGAAGACGATCTTGTCGGCGTGCGAGGCGCGCACGACGGCGCCATTGTTGGTGCCGCACCGGACGATGGCCGGCTTGCCGATGCCGTCGACGGGCGGGACGGCCGCGTCGGCGGCCCACGGGGTGATGGTGCCCATGGCGGTGAACGCGAGGGCGAATACGGATGCTTTCATGGCCTGCTCCTGGGTGAGTGGTGGATCGAGGCTTCTGCGTTTGGCGCATCGCCTCATCCACAAGAACGGAGCCAGGCGCGCCCATCCGGACATGGCCGGACAGGCGCCGAGAGGGTCAGGCCGAGAGCAGTCGGTGGACCAGCTCGGGCGTGGTGCTCGCGCCCACCTTGCGCATCAGGCGGGCACGGTAGACGTCCACCGTGCGCGGGCTGATCGACAGGCGCTTGCCGATCTGCTTGCTGGTGCCGCCGTCGATCAGCAACGCCGCGATCTCGCGTTCGCGGGCAGTGAAGTCGACCTTCAGCACGCGCCGGGCGGACAAGTCCTCGAAGCTCCAGATGCCGGCCGCATGCGGGTCCGCCGCGTCCAGCGCGCGGCCCGAGACGTGACACCAGAACAGCTCGCCGTCCATGCGCTTCATCACCCGATCGTCGGCGTAGCAGCCGTCGCGGCCCAGGCTCGCGACGATGCGCGCCCCGGTGCGCTCGTACTCGGCCGCGCTGGGGTACAGCGCTTCGAAGGACAGGCCGACCAGTTCGTCGCGCTGCGCACGGAACATCTCGAGCACGCGCCGGTTGCAGTCGACCACCAGTCGTCGGCGCGAAAGGATCATGCCGATCGGCGCCAGGTCGAAGGCGGTGCGGTAGTCGAGGTCGATGGGCACTTCGCCGGTCGCGGTCACAGCAGGGCGTAGGTGGTGGTGGCGTGGGCGGCCAGCTTGCCGTCCGGCAGCAGGCACTCGATCTCGCCGAAGACCAGCTGGCGACCGGGCTTGAGGATCCGCGCCACCACCGTGACCTCGCCGGCGTCCTTGGGCACCGGCCGAAGGAAGCTGGTCTGCAGCTGCACCGTGGTCATCGGGCGGAAGCCGCCCAGCTGGGCGCTGACCGCCAGCACCATCGCCGTGTCGGCAGCGGCCATCAGCGTCTGGCCGCAGAGCACGCCGCCGCCATGGACGTGTCGCGCACCCACGGGCAGGGCGAGCATGACGCCGTCGGGCTCGACCGCGCGCACGACGAGGTCCAGTTCCTGGACCCAGGGGGCGAACATGCTGCCGAGCAGCTCCTGCAGCTGGGCGGGGGTGACGGCGCTGGCGTGGGTGTCTGTCGGGAGGGGCATGGCAATCGAACCTTAGTCAAATCTACGTAACGACTACTTAATGTTGTACGTAGTACCCTTCATGCCCATCCGAACAAGCCCGGAGCGAATCCAGCCATGAACAAGGTATACCCGAACGCCGCAGCGGCGTTGGACGGCGTCGTCAAGGACGGACAGCTGATGGCCGTCGGGGGTTTCGGCCTCTGCGGCATCCCCGAGGCGCTGATCGAGGCCCTGCAGCAAAGCGGCGTCAAGGGCCTCACCGTCATCTCCAACAACGCGGGTGTCGACGGCTTCGGCCTCGGCAAGCTGCTGGCCACGCGGCAGATCAGGAAGATGATCTCCAGCTACGTGGGCGAGAACAAGGAGTTCGAGCGCCAGTACCTGGCCGGCGAGCTGGAGCTGGAGTTCACGCCGCAAGGCACGCTGGCGGAGAAGCTGCGCGCCGGTGGTGCCGGCATCCCGGCCTTCTTCACCAAGACGGGCGTCGGCACCATCGTGGCCGAGGGCAAGGAGACCCGCGAGTTCGACGGCCAGACTTACGTGATGGAGCGCTCGCTGGCGCCCGAGGTTTCGCTGGTCAAGGCCTACCTGGCCGACAAGAGCGGCAACCTGCAGTTCCGCCGCACCGCGCGCAACTTCAATCCCAACGTGGCCCAGGCCGGCAAGATCACCATCGTCGAGGTCGAGAAGATCGTCGAGATTGGCGAGATCGATCCCGACCAGGTCCACCTGCCCGGCATCTTCGTGCACCGGATCGTGCTCAACACGACGCCGGAAAAGCGCATCGAACAACGCACGACCCGCAAGGCCTGAAGGAGCACAAGACCATGGCATGGACCCGCGAAGAGATGGCCGCCCGCGCTGCGAAGGAACTGCAGGACGGCTTCTACGTGAACCTGGGCATCGGCCTGCCCACGCTGGTGGCCAACCACGTGCCGCAGGGCATGGAGGTGTGGCTGCAGAGCGAGAACGGCCTGCTCGGCATCGGCCCCTTCCCGACCGAGGACGAGGTCGATCCCGACATGATCAACGCCGGCAAGCAGACGGTGACCACGCTGCCCGGCTCGTCGATCTTCAGCAGCGCCGACAGCTTCGGCATGATCCGCGGCGGCAAGATCAACCTGGCCATCCTGGGCGCGATGCAGGTCAGTGAGCACGGCGACCTGGCCAACTGGATGATCCCCGGCAAGATGGTCAAGGGCATGGGCGGCGCGATGGATCTCGTCGCCGGCGTCGGCCGCGTGATCGTGCTGATGGAGCATGTGGCGACCAAGAAGGACGGCTCCACCGACCTCAAGATCATCCCCCGGTGCACCCTGCCGCTGACGGGCCTGGGCGTGGTCGATCGCATCATCACCGACCTGGCGGTGATGGACGTGACGCCCGAGGGCCTGAAGCTCGTCGAGCTGGCGCCGGGCGTGACCCGCGAGGAAGTGCAGGCCAAGACCGGCGTGACGCTGCACTGAGCAGCCGGTGCTTTCCGGGCGGCGCCCTCAGCGCGCCGTCGTCAACTTCTGCAGCTCGCGCTGGGCCAGCGCGTATTCGGTGAACTCGACCACGCCGGTGTTCACGGCCTTCTGGAACGAATCGCGCGCGGCCTCCGCGCGGCCGTCCAGCAGCTGTTGCTGGCCGAGAAAGAAATACAGCTCGCACAGGCGCCCGTCGGCTTCTTCCTTGTCGGCCTTCGCCGCGGCGAGCGCTTGTTCGAGCGTGCCCGTGCCGCTGAGCAGCTGGACCACCGGCTGCGGCCAGGCGGGCTTGGCCTCGGTGGACTGATAGGGCTTGATGGCGGCCGTGCCGTCGCCGCCGAGGCGGCGCGTCGTCAGGTGCAGCCACAGGGTGGCATAGCCCTTCTCGGCGTCGCTGCGGTTCTTCAGGATTTCCAGCAGTTCATCGCGGGCCGGCCCGGCTTCGCCGGCGTAGTAGCGGGCGTAGGCTCGTGTGTAGCGCGGCCCGTTGTCGTTGGGTGAGAGCTGCAGCGCCTGCGACGCGTGATCCACCGCCAGCGCGTCCTCTCGGCGCAGCAGGGCGTTGACCGACATGCCTGCATGCGCTTCGCTGTTGCGCGGGTCCAGCTTCAGCGCGGTGTCGAAGGTGCGCGCTGCTTCGTTGAGCAGGCCCAGGTGATCCTGCTGCACGCCCAGGTCGACGAGGACCTGCGCACGCAGCTTCGGCGGCAGCCGGTTCGAATCCAGCCGGGCCTGCGCCAGCCACATCTGCACCTGCGCGCTGATCTGGGCCTTGGTGCGGGTGCGGCCCGAGGCGCGGGCCTGCTGGTCCGATGCCGTGGCGCGGTCCGACAGCGCAGCCGCCTGGCGGGCGTTGACGGTGGGGACGCTGACGGAGCCTTGCATCTTCGGCCACAGCTTGACGAGCTGATCGCGGTGGGCCAGCCAGTCGGCCGCCTCGAGGCGATCGTCGAGAAGTCGCAGCTCGCCACTGATTCGCGCTCCATCGCGGCGCCCCTCGCTCAACGTGTGCAGCTCGAGATGGCGATCGGCCAGGTCGAAAGGCTGCCGGCTCTCCCGGCTGAAGACCTCTTCGGGGAACTTGAACTCGACCGCGTGGCGGTAGATGCCCACGGAGCCCAGCATCATCGGCTGCTTGCGCGGCACCTGGTCCGGCAGGCGCAGCAACTGCACGAGAGACACCAGGCCGAAGTCGCCGACCAGCGTCTTGCCGTCCGACAGGCGCAGGTAGCCGGGCAGCTTGAAGTGCAACCGCAGGCGCAGCGCGTTGTGCCCCTGGATCTCCTCGGATTGCATGGGGCCGTCCAGCTCCGCGCCGGTGTAGTGGCGCACGTACTCGGCGGCGAACTGTTTCTCGACCTCGGCGGCAGGCTGCTGTGCCAGCAGGTAGCGGATGCCCTCGGCCTGGTCGCCGTGATAGGTCAGCTCGGCGTCCAGTACCGGATCTTCGGACATGCTCCTGAAGACGATGCGGTCTTCGCCCGAGACGCGCAGCGTCTGGCGGCCGTCCGGCAGCACGCTGAGCTCGCTGGTGGCGGCATCGGCCAGCAGGCCGCGGCCCAGCCCGATGGACTGGCGTTCGGGCAAGGGGCCGGTCTGCTGGGCGCGGGTGCCGTCCAGCCACCAGGTCTGATCCGCCAGCTGAACGCGAGCGATGACGTGGTTGAAGGCCAGGGGGCTCGGCAGCATGCCGGCCACGTCGCTGCGAAAGCCGGTGGACACCAGCACCGGCGTCGCCGACAGGCCTTGTGCCTTCAGCAGCGCGGCCAGCAGCGTGGCCTTGTCCTTGCAATCGCCGAAACGCTGCTTGAGCACCGTGTCCGGCTCGGCAGGGCGGTGGGTGTTGGCGCCGATCTCGGTGCCGAAATAACGCACCTCCGCCTGCACGAAATCCAGCGTGCGGCGCAAACGCTCCGCCGGGTCCTCGCCCGCGGCCTGGCGCAGGGCGTCCGCCTGGGCTTGCACCGCCGCAGACGGTGCGGCGTTGGCCGGTGCAAACACCCGCGCGGCCCAGCGGGCGACGTCGTTCCAGTCGGCGAACTCGCTGGCCTGCACGGTATCCACCTGGTACACGCTCGGCGGCGCGTAGGCGTCGTACTGGAATTGCGGCGAGCCGGTGCGGCGCACGACGGTCTCGCGCCAGCCGGCGTTGACCTGGCTCGTCACCTCGTGTCGCGACGGGTCGGCCCGCAGGTGGATGCTGCGCGCCTCGGGGGCGAGCAGGCGGTAGCGGAACAGGGCCGTCGGACCCTTGGGGTCGACGGACCAATCGGTGTCGACGAACCGGCCTTCGAAGACGGGGTTGGCGCCGCGCAACGAGTAGGCGTATTCGATGCGGTCGCCGACGCGCACGTCCTCGAGCACGACGGAGGCGGTGCGCCGCCCGTCGACCATCTGGCGCTCGAGCTGCGATTCGCGCTGCAGCACCTGCACCTTGCGCCGGTCGAGCTTGTCGATGCGTGAGTTGCCGCGCCACACCTCGAGGCGGTGCAGGACGAGCGTCTGGTAGCTGGGATCGAACTCGATCTGGATCTGCGCGCCTGCCTGCAGGCCGGCCGCGTCGTTCACCTGGCGAACCACGTGGCGGTACTGGGTCTCGTCGCCGGCGGTGGCACCGGTGCGCGTCTGGAGATCGATCAGGAGGAACTGCAGCGGCGCCTTGGGCATCGCCGCGCTGAGGGCGGCGTCGGGCGCGACGGGTTGGGCCCAGGCGGGTGCCGCCCCGACGCCGAACGCCTCCGCGGGCGCCGCCGCCGGCTTCGGCTTGGGTGTCGCGGCCAGGACCGCGGCGGACCCGGTGAACAGCAGGAGGCACATGCCCGTGGCGCCCAAGGCGTGGGTGAGCCTGCGGCCCGGCATGGTGGTCTTGTCCCTCATCTTCATCTCTTCCCTGACGTACTCGGTGCCGAGCGCGTCATGATGCCCGAGCGCGCCAGCCCGTCCCTGGGCAAATTGCTCAGTCCGGGCGGATGGCATGATCGTCCGGATGAGAACCTGCACACCGGCCGCTGCACGCCTGGCGGCCGTTCTGCTGGCGGCGGTGCTCGGAGCGTGCAGTCCTGCGCCTTCACGCCCGCCGGCATCCGAGCCGGAAGAAGAGCTCCCACGCCAGCCCGAGGCCGCCACAGGCTCGGCGCTGGCGCCGGTCGAGCAGCGAGTCTGGCCGCATTGGGCGGTGGCCAGCGCCCATCCGCTGGCCAGCGACGCGGGTGCCGCGATGCTGAGAGCGGGCGGCAACGCCATCGATGCCGCGATCGCCGTCCAGATGGTGCTGGCACTCGTCGAGCCTCAATCCAGCGGCATAGGCGGAGGCGCCTTCCTGCTGCATTGGGACGGCCGGAAGCTGCAGGCATGGGACGGCCGCGAGACCGCGCCCGCGGCGGCCACCGAACGCCTGTTCCTCGACGATTCGGGGCGGCCGCTGCCCTTCGATGCCGCGGTGACCGGCGGCCGCTCGGTCGGGACGCCCGGCGCTGTGCGAATGCTCGAAGGCGCGCATCGGCTTCACGGTCGGCTGCCGTGGGCCCGGTTGTTCGAGCCGGCGATCGAACTGGCCGAGAACGGCTTCGTCGTCGGCCCGCGGCTGGCCGGACTGCTGCGTGGCGCCGAGGGGGGCCGGCTGCGTGAGGATGCACGCGCCGCCGCGTACTTCTTCGATGCGCAGGGCATCCCGGTGGCGGCCGGGGAGCGGCTGCGCAATCCCGCCTTGGCTGCCGTGCTGCGCCGGGTGGCGCGCGAGGGCAGCTCAGCGCTGCACACCGGCATCGTGGCGGCAGACATCGTGCGCCGCGTGCGCCAGCATCCCACGAACCCTGGCCGCCTGGCCGAATCCGATCTCGCGGGCTACCGTCCGCGCCAGCGCGAGCCGCTCTGCACGACATGGCGCAGCACCTACCTCGTCTGCGGCTTTCCACCGCCGTCGTCGGGCCAGATCAGCACGATGCAGATCCTGCGGCTGCTGGACCACTGGCCCGATGCGCCAGCGCCCTTGCGCAGTGGGTTGCCCAGTCCGGCCTTCCTGCACCGGTACGCCGAATCTTCCCGGCTGGCCTTTGCCGATCGCGCCCTCTACCTGGCCGATCCGGATTTCGCCACACCCCCGGCAGGCCGATGGGAAAGCCTGCTCGACGAGACCTACCTCGCCGGTCGCGCTGCCCTGCTGAGCGACCACGGCAGCATCGGGATCGCCACCGCCGGCGTCCCGAAGCACGCCACCGGCGTGAAGCGCGCCCCCTCGGCGGCCCAGGTCGAGCACGGCACTAGCCACATCAGCATCGTCGATGCCGAAGGCCACGCGGTGGCCATGACGACCACCATCGAAGCCGGCTTCGGCAGCCGCGTGATGAGCGACGGAGGCACGGGTTTGCGAGGCGGGTTTCTCCTCAACAACCAGCTGACCGACTTCGCCTTCGTTCCGCGCGACGCGGCTGGCAGGCCGGTGGCCAATCGCGTCCAACCCGGCAAACGGCCGCGCTCCAGCATGGGGCCGACGATGGTCTTCGATCAGCCGGTCGGCCAGCTTCGCCTGGTGATGGGATCGCCGGGAGGGGCGACCATCATCCACTACAACGCCAAGACCTTGCTGGGCACCCTCGCGTGGGGACTGTCGCCGCAGCAGACGCTGGACCTGCCCAACTTCGCCAACGACAACGGTCCGACACGGCTGGAGGCAGACCGTTTCCCTTCGTCCACGCAGGACGCCTTGCGGGCCCGGGGCCAGCGAGTGATCGAACAGGACCTCACCAGCGGCAGCCAGGTGCTGCTGCGGGTGGATGGAGGCTGGCTCGGCGGTGCGGACCGGCGGCGCGAAGGCACCGTCGTGGGTGACTAGGGCCTGTCAACAGGCCCTAGCGGCCGGCCAGCGCGCGGCCGATCTCGGGGACCAGCGCAGGGCCGCGGTAGATGAAGCCGGTGTAGACCTGCACGAGATCCGCGCCCGCGGCGATCTTGGCCCGGGCGTCTTCGGCGCTCATCACGCCGCCCACTCCGATGATGGGAAAGGCGGGGCCGAGGGCCTGGCGCAAGGCGCGCACGACGCGGTTGCTGGCCTCGCGCACTGGCGCCCCCGAAAGCCCGCCCGTCTCCTCGGCATGCGGCAGGCCCTTGACGGCTTCGCGCGCGATCGTGGTGTTGGTGGCGATCACGCCGTCGACGCCATGGCGCAGCAGCGTCGCCGCGATGACGCCGATCTGGTCGTCATCCAGGTCAGGCGCGATCTTGAGGAACATCGGGACGCGGCGCGCCTGCTGCTGCTCGAGCATCGCCTTGTGCCGGGTCAGGCTGCCCAGCAGGGCGTCCAGGGCTTCGTCGCTCTGCAATGCGCGCAGATTCTTGGTGTTCGGGCTGGAGATGTTGACCGTCACGTAATCGGCGTGAGGGAACACGCCGGTCAGTCCGGCGAGGTAGTCATCGGCCGCCCGCTCTATCGGCGTGGCGGCGTTCTTGCCGATGTTCAGCCCCAGGATGCCCCCGCCGGCGCGGAAGCTGCGGGCCTGGCGGACGTTGGCGAGGAAGGTGTCCAGCCCGTCGTTGTTGAAGCCCAGACGGTTGATCAGGGCGTTCGCCTCCGGCAGGCGGAACATCCTGGGTTTGGGATTGCCGGGCTGGGCGTTGGGCGTGACCGTGCCGACCTCGATGAAGCCGAATCCCATCGCGCCGAGGCCGTCAATGCAGCGCCCGTTCTTGTCGAGGCCGGCCGCCAGCCCCACCCGGTTGGGAAAGCGCAGGCCGGCGAGCGTGACCGGGTCTTCGACGCGGGGCTTGGACCACAGGCACTGGGCGGGCGTGTTCTGCAGGCGCGCGATCGAGCCGAGCGTCAGTTCGTGGGCCGCCTCGGGATCGAGGCCGAAGAGAAAGGGGCGCGCAAGCGCGTAGGGAACGAGCGACATCCGCCAATTGTCCACGCCGGCCGGCTGAGATAATTCGCGCATGACGCAAGACGAATTGAAGGCCCTCGTCGGCCAGGCGGCCCTGGCCGAGGTGGTGCCCGGCGCGGTCGTCGGCGTGGGCACCGGCTCCACGGTCAACTGCTTCATCGATGCACTGGCTTCCATGAAGGACCGAATCGCGGGCGCCGTGTCCAGCTCCGTCAAGAGCACCGAGCGCCTGCTGGCTCACGGCATCCGGGTGTTCGATGCGAACGAGGTGGAGCGCATCCCCGTCTATGTCGACGGTGCGGACGAGATCGACCACCACGGCTTCATGATCAAGGGCGGGGGAGCCGCGCTCACGCGGGAAAAGATCGTGGCCGACCTGGCCGATCGTTTCGTCTGCATCGCCGATGCTTCGAAGCTCGTCGACACGCTGGGTGCGTTCCCGCTGCCGGTGGAGGTGATCCCGATGGCGGCAGCGCAGGTGGCGCGCCGATTCCGGGCCACCTATGGCGGCGAAGGCCGGCTGCGCGAGGGCCTGGTGACCGACAACGGCAACTACATCCTCGATGTGCAGGGTCTCGCCATCGCCGATCCGCTGGGCTTCGAAACCGAGGTGAATCAATGGCCGGGCGTGGTGACGGTCGGCGTCTTCGCACGCCACCGGGCGAGCATCTGCCTGCTGGGCACACCGGCTGGCGTCGAGACACTGCGCTTCTGATTCCCGTGGCGCCCGGCGTTCCATGGGCATCGCCGCGGGCAGGGTGTATCGTTGGCGACGCTGCGTCGGCCACCAGGCTGATGCCGACTCTTCCCCGTTGATGCAAAGGAAGGCCCGTGGCCACACCCAACTACTCCTACGAGAAACGCCAGCGCGAACTGGCCAAGAAGCGCAAGAAGGAAGACAAAGCCGCCCGCAAGGCTTCGGGGTCGCAGCACTCGTCCACCGAGTCCGCAGAAGCGCCGGCGGAAGGCCGCGCCAAGGACACGCCCGCAGGCGAAACGCCCTCCGCCAGCTGAGCCTTCAGCGGGCCGGGCGGCGTCTGCCGCGCACGAGGAATCGCGCCGGATCGACGGCGTCCAGCAGGCTGCCCGCCACGGGTACCGGGGCGCCGACGATGGTGGCGGCCAGCACCTCGCCCATCAAGGCAGCCCAGGTGATGCCGCGCGATCCCAGCCCGGCGAGCACATACAGGCCAGCAACCCGAGGGACATGGCGAGCCTGCTCGAGGCCCGCCACGCCGATCAGCCCGTCGGCCCGCAGGGGCACGGCCCCGACCACCGGCAACCGGTCGTCCAGGCCAAGCCTCCAGCCCACTCGCCCTGAGAGGGCGCCGATGTCGATCGAATCGACATCGATCTCGAGACCCGTCAAAGCGGCAACCTGAGCCAGATTGCGACGATGGTCGGCCTCACGCAAGCCCGGCTCGCCATCGTCCTGGTCCGAGGTCGCGCCGCAGAGCACGCCACCGCCTAGGGACTGTGGAAGCGCGATGAGGTAGCCGCCGCTGGCCAACGGCAGGCGAGGATGGGGCAAGGCAGCGGCCTGCCATCCTTGAATGCAGGTCACCTGGCCTCGAGTACGCCGCCACGGCCACTCGGCGGCGTCGCTGTGGGGTTCAAGCAGGGCATGGCTGGCTGCGGCCGTGGCGACGACGGCGACGTCGGCTTCGACGGGAGCGTTGCCATCCTGCACACACGCGCGCCAGCGCCCGCCCGGCAAGGGATCCAGCCGAGACACCGGCGTGCCACATCGCAGCGTCACACCCGCCTGGTCCAGCCAATGTTCCACCAGTGCCCCTGGCCGCAGCCAACCGCCGCCCGGAAAGAGCCAGGCAGGTCCGGCGACTGGAACGCCGGCCGCCGCCGAGGCCTCTTCACGCGACAGGGACTTCACGTACGAAGCAGGCAAGGCCTGGTGGCCGACGGTGGTCCGGAGCGTGGCGAGCGTTGCCGTGCCGGCGCCCCGCAGCAGGCCGTTCACCGCCCCCGGCACGAGACCGGCGTCCACCAGCGGCCCATAGGCCTGCTTCGCTCGCAAAGCGGCCGCACGCAACCACTGCGCATGGGCACCGTCGTGGCTGTGGACCACTCCGTGGAACAGACCGGCCGGATTGCCGGAGGCCCCGGCAGCGGGGTGTCCCGCCGCTTCCAGCACCGTGACCTGAAGGCCCTGGCGTGCCAGAGCCCACGCCGCGCTGGCCCCGGCCAAGCCGGCCCCGATGACCACGGCAGTCCTGGCATCGGGCCGCGTCTGCCGCCCGGGTGGCGCGGCGCGGCGGCGTGCCGACACGCCGGCATCTGCCTCGGCGACCGTCATCTGGCGCTTGCCTGCGAAACCCGCCGCGCGTCGCACGTTGAATCCGGCACTGGCGAGGCCATCGCGCACGCCACGCGCGACGCTCCAGGTGGCCGCCGTCGCGCCCGGCGCGGACAGCCGGCCCAGCGCCCGCAGGACACGGGCGTCCCACATGGGCGCATTGCGCGCGGGCGCGAAGCCATCCAGGTAGAAGGCATCGGCCTGCAGCTGCAACTCGGGCAGCCAGCTGGCCACATCCCCCATCGCCAGAAGCAGGCTCACCTGCCCGCCGTCGAACTCGAGGCTGTGGATGGCGTGCGTCGGGGCTGGCCAGGCGGCGAGCAACTGCTTCGCCAGCAACGGCTCGGGCGAATTCGCGTGAAGCAGTGTCAGGTCGGCGGCCGTGGGCGGGTGCTTCTCGATCGAGACGAAGACCAGCCGCTTCGGGCGAGCGGGATCATTGCGCCACGCCGCCCAGGTCGCCAGGAAGTTGTTCCCTAGCCCGAACCCCGTCTCGAGCACCACGAAGCGTTCGCGTCCACGCCAGCGCGCGGGCAACCCATTGCCCGCCAGGAACACCTCGCGCGCCTGCTCGAATGCCCCGGCCCTCGCGTGATAGACGTCACCAAACTCCGGCGCAAATGGAACGCCGTCCTGGATCTCTATGCGCGCCGGAACGATTCCCGAACTCTTCACGGATGCCAAACAAAAGCCGGCCCAGGGGCCGGCTCGTCACTCAAGCTGGAGCCCCCGCTCGCAGGGGGCTCGGGGAGCTCAACGTTCAACCCGAAAAGGGTTGGAGCGCCATGCGCTCAGACCCTTTTACGGTACTCGTGGGTGCGCGTGTCGATTTCGATCTTGTCGCCGTTCTCGACGAAGATCGGCACGCTGATCTCGAAACCGGTGCCCACCAGCTTGGCCGGCTTCAGCACCTTGCCCGAGGTGTCGCCCTTGACGGCAGGATCGGTCTCGATCTCGCGCACGACGGTGGTCGGCAGTTCGACGGAGATGGCCTTGCCTTCGTAGAACACCACTTCGACGGACATGCCGTCCTCGAGATAGTTGATGGCGTCGCCCATGTTCTCGGCCTCGACCTCGAACTGGTTGTACTCGGCGTCCATGAAGGCGTACATCGGATCGGCGAAGTAGGAGTAGGTGCACTCCTTCTTGTCGAGGATGATCTGCTCCATCTTGTCGTCGGCCTTGAACACCGTTTCAGCGCCGAAGCCGCTGAGCAGGCTCTTCATCTTGATGCGCACGGTGGCCGCGCCGCGGCCGCCACGGCTGTATTCGGTCTTGAGGACGACCATCGGGTCCTTGCCCTGCATGATCACGTTGCCGGCGCGGATTTCCTGTGCGAGTTTCATGGTGAGTTTCCGAGAGGAGTCGGTGTTCCAAGCTGCGCTGCCGCCCATCGTGTCATCGGGTGGTGGGTGGGCGCGTGTGCGGTGCGGGCGGCGATGCCCCGCCTCGAGGCCGGACATGGAGGCTAAGCCGTGCCGTGCAAGAGGTGTCGTGCAAGCGCCTTTGAGGCTTGCCCGCAAAGCCTTGAATTTTAACGCTTTTCGGCGACGAAGGCGAGCAACCGCGCCGTGAGGTCGGGTTGGGCGCGCAGGGCGTCACGCCAGTGGCTGGCATGGGCGGCCCAGGCTTGCATGTCCGGCAAGGGCGGGAGTTCGTCCCTCAGGCCGTTCCAGGCACGCATCCACGCGGCGATGTCTTCGGCCAGCTCGGGCGGGGCCGCGCCCAGATGCCGCTGCAGGAAGGCCTCCAGCTTGGCTGCGTGGACGCCATCGTGCTGCGGGTAGATGTGCCAGACGAAAGGCACGCCGGCCCATTGCGCCCGGACGAAAGAATCCTCGCCCCGCACGAGGTTCAGGGTGCAACTCCACAGCAGCCGGTCGTAATCCGCCTGGCTGAGCCAGGGCAGGCTCTGCACGCGAACGGCGGCCGGCGCCGCCACGCGGGACAGGCCCTCGGTCGCGTGCCCCGGGGTGGCCAGCAGCAGTGTCGGCGCTTCCCCCAGGCGCTCCACCAGCGACGCCAGCGGCGCTCCGGCATAGCAGAACAGGCTCACCAGCCGTTCACCCGGCCGGGGCTCTATCCCTTGATGCGCCAACCAGGCCGCCGGGTCGAAGCGCGCCTGGACAGCCTCGAGGCCAGGCTCTCTCAGCAGCCCTCCCGTGGCCGTCGTGAAGCCCGGGTAGAAGAACCACTTCGTCAGCCCCTTGCCGGGCCCACCGTGCTGCGGCGATGGCAGGCGGTGGCTGCGTTCGACGTAGCTTTCGGCGCTGAGGTATTCGAGGTTGACCCAGACCGGCGCCGGTGTCGTGGCAGCCATCTTCGCGACGAAGGCGTCCGGAGGGTCGCAGCCAAAGGCCTCGATCACCACGTCGCCGGGCGCAAGCGCCGGCGTGTCGGCCGTCCAGTGAATGACCTCGACACCCTTCGCTCCCCCGGGCGCCAGCCAGGCGAGCGCCGACGGATCGTCGACCCACAGCCGGACCGAATGTCCGCGCCCCGCCAGGTCGGCTGCCAGGCGCCAGCACACGCCGATGTCGCCGAAGTTGTCCACCACGCGGCAGAAGAGGTCCCATCTCAACGGCGGATTCGGCGACGCGCTCATCGAGGCATTATCGAAGGCGCCCACGTGCCGGCACGCTGCACAATCGCCCCCCGATGTCCGACCCTGATCTGCCTGTCCCGCCGGCCGAGCCCGACCGGCCCGAGCCCGAATCTTCTGCCGCCGCCCGTGAGCGGCTGCTGGCCGAAGTCGCCGCCTTGCCCGGGCTGCCGGGCGTCTATCGCTACTTCGACGCCCAGGGGCAGGTGCTCTACGTGGGCAAGGCGCGCGACCTCAGGAAGCGTGTCTCCAGCTACTTCCACAAGGACCTGGGCGGCACGCGCATCGGGGTGATGGTTTCGCGCATCGCGCGACTCGAGACGACCGTCGTTCGCACGGAAGCCGAGGCACTGCTGCTCGAGAACAACCTCATCAAGGCCTTGAACCCGCGGTTCAACATCCTCTTCCGCGACGACAAGAGCTACCCCTACCTGAAGCTGGTCACCCACCGCTTCCCGCGTGTCGCCTACTACCGCGGCTCGGTCGATCGCAAGCACCGGTATTTCGGGCCGTACCCGGGCGCATGGGCCGTGAAGGAGACGATCCAGCTGATCCAGAAGGTGTTTCGCCTGCGTACGTGCGAGGACACGGTCTTCGCCAACCGGTCCAGGCCCTGCCTGCTGTACCAGATCCATCGCTGTTCCGGCCCTTGCGTCGGCTTCATCTCGGCCGAGGACTACGCGCGCGACGTGCGCGACACCGAACGATTCCTGCTGGGCGAGCAGCAGCAGGTGATCGACGAACTGCAGGGCCAGATGATGGCCCACTCCGAGGTGCTGGAGTTCGAGCGTGCCGCCGAACTGCGCAACCGTATCTCGGCGCTGGCGCGCGTGCTGCACCAGCAGTCCGTCGACGAGAGCAGCCTGTCGGGCGCCGGCAAGGATGTCGACATCCTGGCGGTCAAGGTCGCTGGCGGCCGCGCCTGCGTGAACCTGGCGATGGTGCGGGGCGGGCGCCACCTCGGCGACCGGGCCTTCTTCCCGGCCCATGTCGATGATGCGACCGCCCTGGCCGCCGAAGAGTCGACGGCCTTGGACGAAGGCGAACCGGCGCCGGCGCACGAACCCTTGACGGCCGATCAGCGGCTGTGGAACGCCGAACAGCAGGTGATGCAGGCCTTCATGGCGCAGCACTATCTCCACAGCCCGCCGCCGCCGCTGCTGGTCCTGAGCCACCCAGTGGACAGGGAACTGCTGTCCGCACTGTGTGTGCAGACGGGGGTGAAGATCGTCGCCCAGCACCAGCCCCGCGAGCAGCGGCGGATCTGGCTGGACATGGCGGTGAAGGGTTGCGAGCTGGCACTGGCACGTCTGCTCTCCGAGGAGGGCTCGCAACGGGAACGCACGCGGGCGATGGTCGATGCGCTGGACCTCGCCATCGACGATCTCGACACATTCCGTGTCGAATGTTTCGACATCAGCCACACGGCCGGCGAGGCTACCCAGGCAAGCTGCGTGGTCTATGAAAACCATCGCATGCAGAACGCGCAGTACCGGCGATTCAACATCGAGGGCGTGACCGGCGGCGACGACTACGCCGCGATGAAGCAGGTGCTCACCCGGCGCTATGCCAAGTTGGCAGAGCTCGCCAGCGCCGAGGGGCCGCAGCCGACAGTGCCCGGGGCCAAGGCGAGGCTGCCGGACCTGGTGCTGGTCGACGGCGGGCGAGGGCAGGTCGCGATGGCCCGTGAGGTCTTCGGCGAGCTCGGCCTGGACCTGTCGCTGATCGCCGGTGTCGAAAAGGGCGAGGGACGCAAGGTCGGTCTCGAGGAGCTCGTCTTCGCCGATGGCCGCGACAAGCTTTCGCTGCCGCCCGACTCCGCCGCGCTGATGCTCATCGCGCAGATCCGCGACGAGGCGCACCGCTTCGCCATCACCGGCATGCGCGCCAAGCGTGCCAGTGTTCGCACCGGCGGCAGCCGGCTCGAGGACATCGCCGGCGTCGGACCAAAAAAGCGCGCGAAACTGCTGCAGCGCTTCGGTGGTGTCCGCGGCGTGACCGCGGCGAGCGTTGATGACCTGGCCACCGTGGAAGGCATCTCGAAGGAATTGGCAGAGGACATCTATCGTGCGTTGCATTGACGAGAACAAGGACGACACCAGCGCCAGGGGCACGCCCGCCTCGACCCGCGCCACACCCTGGGCCGGCATCGCGCTTCTGTGCGCGATGGTGCTGCCTGCCGGCTGGATCGCCGGCTGCGCCACCCGCGAGCCGGCGCCTGCCGTCCCCGCGCCACCGCCCGCCCGGCCTTTGCCCCCCGCCGCCACGCGGCCGGTGACGCCCGCTCCCGGAGCCGCACGCAACTGGGACGAGTTCCGGCTGCGCGCGGCGCAGCGCCTCGTCGATGCCAACCCGACCATCACGTATACCGGCCGGGTGCCCGAGCCCCTGCTCGCGATCCCCGTGCTGTCGGTCGAGTTGCATGCGGACGGCAGCATCGCCCGCATCGACGTCATGCGCTATCCCAGCCAGGCCAAGGACACGACGCAGATCGCGATCGACGCGGTGCGGCGCGCGGCGCCCTTCGGCGATGTCTCACGCCTGCCCAAGCCCTGGAAGTACGTCGAGACATTTCTCTTCGACGAAGACCGCAAGTTCAAGCCGGTCACGCTGGACCGCTAGCGCGCCAGGCCGGGCCCGCGCGCATTCGCGGGCAGAATGCGCCCCATCATGTTCTTCACCGTCCCGACGCTGCTGACCTGGGCCCGCATCGTGGCGATCCCGTTGATCGTCGCGGTGTTCTACCTGCCGCTGCAGGACGGGACGCGCAATCTCGTGGCAACGGTGATGTTCGTGGCCTTCGCCCTGACCGACTGGCTCGACGGCTACCTCGCGCGCAAGCTCAATCAGACCTCGGCCTTCGGAGCCTTCCTCGATCCGGTGGCCGACAAGTTCCTCGTCTGCGCTTCGCTGCTGGTCCTGGTGCATCTGCACCGGGTCGACGTGCTGATCGCGCTGGTCATCATCGGACGGGAGATCGCCATTTCTTCGCTGCGTGAATGGATGGCCCAGATCGGCGCATCGCGCAGCGTGGCGGTCCACATGCTGGGCAAGCTCAAGACCACGCTGCAGTTGGTCGCCATCCCTTTCCTGTTGTTCGATGGCCGCCTTTTCGGCTTGATCGATACGCATCTGTGGGGCACCTGGCTCATCATCCTGGCCACCGTGCTGACCATCTGGTCGATGGTCTACTACCTGCAAAAAGCCCTGCCGGAAATTCGCGCGAAGGCCCGCTAGTTGGCGCGAATCTCGAGACGCGCTTCACGCTGCGCGGCGGCTCCGCCACCCGGTCATCTCGGGGTTTACACATAGAATCCGCCCGCGTGCTTGACACCGCCAAGGCCCAAGGCTGTAATGAATTTTCGCCCTCGAAAAACGGGCGTTCAGCAGTCGTCGCAAGCCGCTTAGAAGTCACCACTGCAACAACACCGCAGAACCACCGCGAAAGCGCCGAGAGAGAGGGGTACCCACGTGAACAAGGCCGAGTTGATCGAACACATTGCGCGCCAGGCCGATATTTCCAAGGCAGCGGCCACGCGGGCACTGGAGGCCGTGATCGGTGGGGTGAAAGTCACGCTGAAGAAGGGTGGCAGCGTATCGATCGTCGGTTTCGGCACCTTCGCCGTCACCAAGCGCGCGGCCCGCACCGGCCGCAACCCGCGCACCGGCGCGGCGATCAAGATCAAGTCGGCCAAGGTGCCGAAGTTCCGTCCCGGCAAGGGCCTGAAGGATGCGTTGAACTGATACCCGGGTGCTTAGCTCAGTTGGTAGAGCGGCGCCCTTACAAGGCGTAGGTCGGGGGTTCGAGCCCCTCAGCACCCACCACCGCCGGCCTCGGCCGGCAACCCGCAGGCCACAGGGCGGGCATTGATTAGAATCCCGCGCGGCGTGCGCAAGCGATGACCAAGGCGAACCCCGGTTCGCCTTTTCCGTTTCTATGTCCGCGGCGCCGCTCTTCGAGGCTCATTCCCATGTTTGATTTCGTCCGTAAGCACACCAAGCTGCTGCAGTTCATCCTGGTGCTGCTGATCTTCCCGTCCTTCGTGGTGTTCGGGATCCAGGGCTACTCGCGGTTCACCGATCCGAGCAATGCCACCGTGGCCAAGGTGGCCGGCGGCGACATCAAGCAGTCCGAGCTCGACCAGGCCCACCGCCAGCAGGTCGAGCGCATGCGCCAGCAGATGCCAGGCGTGGACGTCAAGCTGTTCGACACGCCGGAGATGAGGCGGCGCACGCTCGATGAGCTCATCAAGGACCGGGTGATGCGAACCGCAGCGGTGAAGGAGAACCTGGTCATCACCAACGACAGGCTGCAGCACATCTTCGCGACCGATCCGCAGTTCGCGTCGATCCGCCTGCCCGACGGCAGCGTCAACAAGGAATTCCTGGCCGCGCGCGGCATGAGCTCGGCCATGTTCGCCGAGCAGTTGCGCGACGACCTCGCCACGCGGCAGGTGACGCAAGGCGTCAGCGGCTCGCTGGTCGCCGGCAAGACGGCCCTCGGGTCTGCCCTGAACGCCCTGCTGGAACGCCGTGAGGTCCAGCTTCAGCGCTTCGACGCCAAGGACTACCTGGCCAAGGTCAACCCCAGCGACGCGGACCTGGAGGCCTACTACAAGCAGCACCAGGCCGACTTCCACACCAACGAGGAAGCCCGCATCGAGTATGTCGTGCTCGACCTGGAAGCGATGAAGAAGCAGGTCAGCCTCAACGAGGAAGACCTGCGCAAGTACTACGAGCAGAACATCAGCCGCTACACCGCGGCCGAGGAACGCCACGCCGCGCACATCCTGGTCAACGCGCCGAAGGACATGCCCGAGGCCGATCGAGCCAAGGCCAAGGCCAAGGCCGAGGCGCTGCTCGCCGAGGCACGCAAGAACCCGGCAGGTTTTGCGGAACTGGCCAAGAAGAACTCGGATGACAAGGGTTCGGCGGCCAACGGGGGCGACCTCGACTTCTTCGGCCGCGGCGCGATGGTCAAGCCCTTCGAGGACGCGGCCTTCTCGATGAAGCCCGGCGAGATCAGCAACCTGGTGGAGTCGGAATTCGGCTACCACATCATCAAGCTGCTGGAAGCGCGTGGCGGCGAGAAGAAGAGCTTCGAGTCGGTACGCCCGGAGATCGTCGAAGCCATCAGCAAGCCCAAGGCCCAGGAGCTGTTCGCCGCCGCCGCCGAGCAGTTCACCAACACGGTGTACGAGCAGCCCGACAGCCTGCAGCCGGTGATCGACAAGCTCAAGCTTGCCCCGCAGCAGGCCACGGTGCAGCGGACGCCGGCTCCGGGCGCGGCCGGGCCGCTGGCATCCCCCAAGCTCCTGGATGCCATCTTCTCGACCGATGCGATCAAGAACAAGCGCAACACCGAGGCGGTCGAGACGGGCGCCAACCAGCTGGTCTCGGCCCGCGTCGTCGAGCACCACCCGGAGCGCATCCTGCCGCTGGCCGAGGTCCGTGACCGCGTGCTGGCCGAGGTGAAGTCGCAGCAGGCCGCGGCTGCCGCCAAGAAGGATGGCGAAGCCCGCGTCGCCGCGCTCAAGCAGAACGCCAGCGAGGCGTTGCCGCAGACCGTGCAACTGTCGCGCACCAAGCCTGAAGGGCAGGGCCGGCAGGTGATCGATGCGGTGCTGCGGGCCGACATCACCAAGGGTCCCGCCGTGATCGGCATCGACCTCGGCAAGGAAGGCTACGTGGCCGCGAAGGTGGTCAAGCGGGTCGACCGGCCGGCCGATGATCCGGACAACGAGCGCGCCCAGCCCTACGTGGCCCAGGCGCTCTCGGCCGCCGAGGGGGCCGCCTACTACGATGCCCTCAAGCGCCGCTACAAGGTGGATATCAAGGCCGCAGCGACGGCGGCCGAAGCGGCTTCCGCCGCCTCCAAGTGAACTCCCGCGGGAGGGCCCGAGTCTGAGGCTATAATCTTTGGCTCACGGTGGTGGCTGTAGCTCAGTTGGTAGAGTCCCAGATTGTGATTCTGGTTGTCGTGGGTTCGAGTCCCATCAGCCACCCCACCGAACAGTGACGCAAGGCAACGCCTTCTCGTCATCGACAAGCGGCCCTTCGGGGCCGTTTTTCGTTTCAGGCCCGCGCTGTCGAAATCCGGTCAATCCGCCGCCGGTTCATTGACAGCGCCAATGCCGGGCGCAGAGAATGCGCCCCTGCTCCGGGGTGCATGCATGGTGCGTGCTGAGACGGTTGATCCGAACCCGCGAACTTGAACCGGTTAGTACCGGCGTAAGAAGAGCCGTCGATCCTTCAGGACACGGGCACCGTCTCTCGGTGCACCTGTCGCGGGGCGACCTTCGGAGCAAACCGCCTGCTGCGAAGGACCGCCGATGAACGCCCCTGAAAGACTCGACGAGCTGCTGTCGCTGACGCGCGCGCCGTTTCCCGCCTCCCGCAAGATCCACCTCACCGGTTCGCGTGCAGACTTGCGCGTGCCGGTGCGCGAGGTGAGCCTCACCAACGGCGAGACGGTGACGCTGTACGACACCTCGGGTCCGTACACCGACCCGTCCGTGGCCATCGACGTGCGCCGTGGACTGCCCGGCTTGCGCAGCGGGTGGATCGCCGAGCGTGGCGACACCGAACCCTACGACGGCCGCGCGCCCCAGGCGCTCGACGACGGCGCCCGCAACGCCGAGCGGGTTGCCGACAGCCTCGCCGCCCTGCGCGCCGAAGCTGCAGCACTGCAGCGAGCACCCCGCCGCGCGAAGAGCGGGTCCAACGTCACCCAGATGCACTACGCCAGGCGCGGCATCGTGACCCCCGAGATGGAGTACGTCGCCCTGCGCGAGAACGGGCGCCGCGAGTGGATGGCCAGCTACCTGGGCGACGCCAAACGCGAGCAGCGCCGTGCCGGCAATCCAATGGGCGCCGTGCTGCCGCGCGGCCTCATCACGCCCGAGTTCGTGCGCGACGAGGTGGCGCGCGGCCGGGCCATCATCCCGGCCAACATCAACCACCCGGAAATCGAGCCGATGGCGATCGGGCGCAATTTCCTGGTCAAGATCAACGCCAACATTGGCAACTCGGCCGTCACCTCCAGCATCGAGGAGGAGGTCGAGAAGCTCGTGTGGTCCATCCGCTGGGGTGCGGACACGGTGATGGATCTTTCCACCGGCCGCCACATCCACACGACGCGCGACTGGATCGTGCGCAACTCGCCGGTGCCCATCGGCACGGTCCCGATCTACCAGGCGCTGGAGAAGGTGGGCGGCGTCGCCGAGGACCTGACCTGGACCATCTTCCGCGACACGCTGATCGAGCAGGCCGAGCAGGGGGTGGACTACTTCACCATCCATGCCGGCGTGCGGCTGCCCTTCATCCACCTCACGGCGGACCGCGTCACCGGCATCGTCTCGCGCGGCGGCTCCATCATGGCCAAGTGGTGCATCGCGCACCACCAGGAGAGCTTCCTCTACACGCACTTCGAAGAGATCTGCGAGATCATGAAGGCGTACGACGTGAGCTTCTCGCTGGGCGATGGCCTGCGTCCTGGCTGCGCCTCCGATGCGAACGACGAAGCCCAGTTCGCCGAGCTGCGCACGCTGGGCGAGTTGACGCAAGTGGCCTGGAAGCACGACGTGCAGACCATGATCGAAGGCCCGGGCCACGTGCCGATGCACATGATCCAGTCCAACATGGACGAGCAGCTCAAGCACTGCCACGAGGCGCCGTTCTACACGCTGGGCCCGTTGACGATAGACATAGCGCCCGGCTACGACCACATCGCCAGCGCCATCGGCGCCGCGATGATCGGCTGGATGGGCACGGCGATGCTGTGCTACGTCACGCCCAAGGAGCACCTGGGCCTGCCCGACCGGGACGACGTCAAGCAGGGGATCATCGCGTACAAGATCGCCGCCCACGCGGCCGATGTGGCCAAGGGCCATCCGGGCTCGCGTGCGCGCGACGACGCGCTGTCCAAGGCCCGCTTCGAGTTCCGCTGGACCGACCAGTTCAACCTCAGCCTGGATCCGGACACCGCCCGTGACTTCCACGACGAGACGTTGCCCAAGGACAGCAGCAAGGTGGCGCACTTCTGCTCGATGTGCGGCCCGAAGTTCTGTTCGATGAAGATCACGCAGGAGGTGCGCGACTACGCCGCCACGCTGGGCGTGAACGAGGCCGAGGCGCTGGGACGGGGCATGCAGGCCAAGTCGGGCGAGTTCCGCGCCGCCGGGGGCGAGATCTACATCCCGATCCAGACCGACCACGCCGACAAGGCCTGACGCGGTGACCGGGATGCATGTGGGCATCGCGGGCGCCGGCCTGCTCGGGCGGCTCGTGGCCTGGCGGTTGGCGCGCAGCGGCTGCCGGGTCGAGGTGTTCGATCCCGCCGAAGGCCCAGAACCGTGCTTCGATGGGCAAGGCGCGGCCGCATTCACCGCGGCCGGGCTGCTGAGCCCGCTGGCGGAGCGAGACGTGGGCAGCGACCGCGTCGCCGATCTCGGCTGGCGGTCGATCGCGTTGTGGCGGGACATCGTGCGCGCGTTGCCGGGCGAGCCGTACTTCCGGGATGGCGGCAGCCTGCTCCTGGCCCACCGCGGCGACATGGGCACCGCGCAACGCATGCTGGCGCGACTGCCGTCGGACGATGAGGCGCGGGCGCCGGTCGCCTTGACGGCTGCCGACCTGGCGAAGCTGGAGCCGGCCGTGCATGGCGTGCCCCACGCCTGGCTGCTGCCCGGCGAGGGGCAGATCGACACCGTCCACACGATGCGGGCCCTGCTCGACGGCGCACCGGCGGTGGAGTGGCACTGGGGCGCGGGTGTCGAAGGCCTGCAGCCCGGTCGCCTGGTGGTCGACGGCTGTACGCGGTGCCACGACGTGGTGTTCGACGTCCGGGGCCTGGGGGCGCGGCCCGACCTGCCCGTGCGAGGCGTTCGCGGCGAGACGGTGTGGCTGCACGCGCCGGCCCATGGCCTCACACGGCCGCTGCGGCTGCTGCATCCGCGCCATCGCATCTACATCGCACCTCGGCCCGGCGACGTGCTGGTGATCGGTGCGAGCGAGATCGAGAGCGAGGACCGCAGCGAGGTCTCGCTGAAGACCTCGGTCGAGCTGATGACGGCTGCGTACAGCGTGCTGCCGGCCCTGCAGGAGGCCCGCGTCCTGCGGCTCGACCGCAACCTGCGGCCGGCCTTGCCCGACAACGAGCCTCACGTCGAGACCCGGCCCGGCCTGGTGCGGATCATCGGCCTGTTCCGGCACGGCTGGCTGATCGCGCCGGCCCTCGTCGACGATGCGCTGCGCGAGATGGAGCTGGCATGACCGATCCGAATGACGCCGACATCCTGCTCAACGGCGTGCCTGTCGACCAGGCAGAAGGCCTGAGCCTGGCCGAGTTGCTGGCGCGCCTGGGCGAGCCGCCCGACGCGGTGGCCACCGCACTGAACGGCAGTTTCGTCGCCCGCGATCGGCGAGGCGAGCATCGGCTGGCGCGCGGCGACCGCATCAACCTGTTCAAAGCCATCGTCGGAGGATGACGAGATGACGATCGAAGCGAAGCCGTGGGCCGTCTACGGCGCCTCGTTGAAGAGCCGGTTCCTGCTCGGCAGCGCGGGCTATCCCTCGCCGCAGGTCTTGCGCGAAGCCATCGCCTCGGCCGGTGCGCAGGTGGTCACCGTCGGCCTGAAGCGAGCCTTGTCGGGCGAGGCCGGCGACAACGGCTTCGTCGGCATGGTGCGGGCGAGCGGCGTGCACCTGCTGCCCAACACCGCCGGCTGCCGTACGGCGCGCGAGGCCGTGGTGCTCGCTCACATGGCCCGCGAGTTGTACGGCACGCGCTGGATCAAGCTCGAGGTCACCGGCGACGAGCACACGCTGCAGCCGGACCCGTGGGAGCTGCTGGAAGCAGCAGCGCAGCTCTCGCGTGAAGGCTTCCAGGTCTTCCCCTACTGCACCGACGACCTGGTCGCCTGCCGGCGCCTGCTGGATGCCGGTTGCGAAGTGCTGATGCCCTGGGGCGCGCCCATTGGTTCGGGCCAGGGCCTGCTCAACCCCTACGCGCTTCGCACGCTGCGCGAGCGGCTGCCTGGCGTGCCGTTGATCGTCGATGCGGGCATAGGGGCGCCGCACCATGCCGCGCGGGCGATGGAGCTGGGCTTCGATGGCGTGTTGCTGAATTCGGCCGTCGCGCAAGCGCGCGAGCCGGTGCGGATGGCCGCGGCGTTCGCCCAGGCCATCAACGCGGGGCGGCTGGGTTACGAGGCCGGCGTGATGGCACCGCAGGACATGGCCGTGCCCAGCACGCCGGTCGCCGACGGGCCGGTGCTGATCGGATGAGAGCCATGAACCTGCCCATCGTCTGGAGCATCGCCGGCACCGACTCGGGCGGCGGGGCAGGCCTGTCCGCCGACCAGCGCGCCGCTGAAGCGTTCGGCGTCCACCTGTGTCCCGTGGTCGCTGGCGTCACCTCGCAGAACAGCGTGGCCGTCCATCAGGTGCGGCCCGTACCGCCCGAATGGCTGGACGAGCAGCTGGCGGCCCTCGCGGCCGACATGCCGCCCGCGGCCATCAAGTGCGGCCTGCTCGGCAGCGCCGACAACCTTCGCGTACTCGTCCGCTGGTTGGACCGCCTGCGGGCCGACCACGGGCCCGTCCCGCTCATCGTCGACCCGGTGCTCGGTGCCAGCACCGGTCGCACCTTCGCCGACGCTGCCTTGTTGGCCGCCTACCGTGACGAGCTGCTGCCTCGCACGACGCTGCTGTCGCCCAATCGGCGCGAGGCGGCCCGGCTGCTGGGACAGACGGTCGACGATGCCGACCACACCGCGTCGCCCGCGCTGGCCCGCGCACTGCAGCAGCGAGGCGTCCAGGCGGTGGCGATCACCGGCGGCGACAGCGCCGACCTCGAAGGCCGGGTCCTCGACTGGATCGCCACGCCCCAGGCGGCCGGCTGGCTGGCCGCGTCGCGCATCGCTACCCCGCACCACCATGGCACCGGCTGCACCTTCGCCACCAGTGCCGCGGCGGCGATGGCGCTGGGCCATGTGGCGGCGGATGCGCTGGTGCTGGCCAAGATGTCGACATCGCACGCGCTGCGCCATGCGAGCGCGGCCGGGCAGGGCGCGGGCCCCGTGCGTGCGCGCCCGGGCTTCGGGCTCGAGCCTTCGCTGATGCCGAGCTTGTCATGGGGCGAAGAGCCGGTGTTCGCGGACTTCGAAGCCCAGGCGCCCGCCGAGCCGCTCGGCCTGTACGCCATCGTGGAAAGCGCCGCCCGCGTCCGCGAGGTGCTTGCCGCCGGCGTGCGAACGGTGCAGTTGCGCATCAAGGCCGATTCGGCCGGGACGACCGACCTGCGCGAGCAGATCGCCGCGAGCGTGCGCGATTGCCGAGATGCAGGCGCCGAGCTCTTCGTCAACGATCACTGGGCGCTGGCGGTCGAGCTCGGTTCACCCGGGGTTCACCTCGGCCAGGAGGATCTGCTCGAGCTCGGCGAATCCGGCCGCGCAGCGCTGGCCGCCAGCAAGGTGGCACTGGGCATCAGCTCGCACAGCCTCTGGGAACTGGCCAGGGCACGCGCCGTGGCCCCGCGCTACATCGCTTGCGGGCCGGTGTGGCCGACGCTGACCAAGGCCATGCCGTGGGTTCCGCAAGGGCTGGACAACCTGCGCTGGTGGTCTCGCATGGCGGGCCATCCCGTCGTGGCCATCGGCGGCATCCTGACGACCGAGCAGGCTGAACTGGCAGCCGCCTGTGGCCCGGACGGCGTGTGCGTGGTGCGTGGTTTGAGCGAAGACCCGGATGTCACCGTGCCGGCTTTTCAACGGGCCATCGCGGCGGGGCGCCGGGCCCCGTGCGAACCGCCGCCGTCCCTGCCGCACCCGATGCTCGGCAGGATGGGGTAGGGCGGCGGGTCAGACCTTGTCGGTCGGCAGGCCCTCTTCGTCGATGGAGTGGGCCTCCTTGCGGGGCCCGGTCTGCTTGGCCCGCTGGGCCAGGCGGAGGTAGAAGGCGGCGACCTCGTGCAAGTCCTGCTCGTTCAGGTCCTCGATACCGATCATCCGGTTGCTGGCGAAGCGGCTGGAGGCCAGCAGCTCATCCAGCTTGAGGTGCATTGCCACGCTGTCCTTGTTCTGGCTCTGCTGGATGAGGAACACCATGAGGAAGGTCACGATGGTGGTGCCGGTGTTGATCACCAGCTGCCAGCCCTCCGAGAACCCGAACAGCGGGCCCACGAGGGCCCAGCCTAGAACGATGATCAGCGCGAAGCAGAAGGCGGCCGGCGAACCCGCCCAGCGCGTGATCAGCGTGGCGAAGCGGTCGAAAGCCCGCAGCAGCATCGTGTGCGCGCCGTAGGCCGGGCTGCCGCGGCTCGTGATGAGGCCCAGGGTGTCGACGTGCTCGCGTGGGGCGGGGTGGTCGTGGTCGGCTTGGCTCATGATGGCTTAGGACTCCAGGCTGTCGCGGCCCGCCATTAGCTTGTCCCGGCGCTCGCGAGGCCTGTGTAGGTCGACGTCCCGAGCCGGTGTAGGCCGAGCTCGTCAGCGGTCCCGCAAGAGCTCCGCCAGCGTGGCCCTGAGCCACGCGTTGCCTGCGTCCGCATGGAAGCGCTCGTGCCAGTGCTGCTTGACGGCGAATGGGGGGAGGGTGACGGGCGGCTCCAGCACGCGCACGTCCTCCTGGCGCGCCAGCGTGTCGCCCAGGCGCCGCGGCACGATGACCAGCAGCTCCGTCCGCGCGACCAGCCGCGCCACCCCCAGGAAACTCGGCACCTTCAGCACGACGCGCCGCTCCATCCCTTGCTGCGCGAGCAGCTTCTCGACGATGGCGTGGCCGGTGCCCGAGGTCGTCACGACGATGTGCCCTTCGGCCAGGAAGGCGCGCCGCGTCGGCTTCGTCCGGATGCGCGGATGGTCGCGTGCGGCGAGGCAGACGAAATCCTGCTGGAACAGCGTCTGCTGGTAGAAGCCCGCTTCAAGCTGCGGCATGAAGCCCACCGCCAGGTCGATCTCGCCGGATTCGAGCCGCCGCGGGCTTTCGGTGGAGATGTGCTCGGCCTCGACGATCACGCCTGGCGCCACGCGCCGCAGGCGGTTGACCAGCGTGGGCAGCACGACGACCTCGCTGATGTCGGTCATGCTGATGCGGAACTGCCGCTCGGCCGTGGCTGGATCGAAGCGCGGCCCGTGCGCCTCGACGAGCCGGTTCAACGTCTCCAGCGAGGCGAGCACGTCGGGATGGATCTGCCGGGCGTAGGGCGTGGGCTCCATGCCGCGCGAGGTGCGTGAGAACAGCTGGTCGCCGAAGTGGCGCCTCAGCTTGGCCAGCGCGATGCTGGCGTTGGCCTGCGCGATGCCCAGGCGCTCGGCGGCGCGCGAGACGCTCTGGGTCTTGTAGACCTCCACGAACACGTTGAGCCAGTCGATGTCGAGCTTGGCCATGGCGGCCCTCCTGGCCGGACATTATCAAGAAACGCAATTTGACGTATATCAACGATGGCGTTTACGAGATAGAGGCCCTTGCCCACACTGCGGCCCATCGAGTGGAAAGCAGGAGACAAGCAATGGCTTCGAACAGACGACAGCTGCCCATCCTGGTGGCCGGTGGCGGCATCGGTGGCATCGCGGCGGCCCTCGCGCTGGTGCGGCAGGGCTTCGACGTCAAGGTGCTGGAGCAGGCGGCGCAACTGGGCGAGATCGGCGCCGGCATCCAGCTGGGGCCCAATGCCTTCGCCGCCTTCGACGCCCTGGGCGTGGGGCCGCAGGCACGGGCCCGGGCCGTCTACACCGACGAGATGGTGATGCACGACGCGCTCGACGAGACGCTGGTCGGCCGCATCCCCACCGGCGAGGCATTTCGCCAGCGCTTCGGCAATCCCTATGCGGTGATCCACCGCGCTGACGTGCACCAGTCGCTGCTCGAAGGCGCGCAGCAGACCGACCGCATCCAGGTGGCCACCGGCACGTGTGTCCAGCGCATAGAGCAGGACGACGCCGGCGTCACGGTCATCGATGCCCAGGGCCAGGCGCACCGTGGCGCGGCGCTGATCGGCGCCGATGGCGTCAAGTCGGCGGTGCGGCGGCAGTACGTCGCCGACGAGCCTCGGGTGTCCGGCCATGTGGTCTACCGAGCGGTGATCGACCGCCGCGACTTCCCGGCCGACCTGCAGTGGAACGCCGCGAGCATCTGGGTCGGCCCGAACTGCCACCTCGTCCACTACCCGTTGCGCGGTGGTGAGCAGTACAACGTGGTCGTCACCTTCCACAGCCGCGAGAAGGAGGAGTGGAGCGTGCGCGAAGGCAACCGCGAGGAAGTGCGCAGCTATTTCGAAGGCATCTGCGCCCGGGCCCGCCAGCTGATAGACCTGCCCAAGGATTGGAAGCGCTGGGCCACCGCCGACCGCGAGCCCATAGGCCAATGGACCTTCGGCCGCGCCACGCTGCTGGGCGACGCCGCGCACCCGACGCTGCAGTACCTGGCCCAGGGGGCCTGCATGGCGCTGGAGGACGCGGTGACGCTGGGCGAGGCGCTGCGCGCCCACGACAACGAGCTGCAGCCCGCCTTCGCCCGCTACGAGCGCTCGCGCATCGCGCGCACCGCACGGGTGGTGCTGTCGGCCCGTGAGATGGGGCGCATCTTCCACGCCAAGGGCGTCGAGCGGCTGGTGCGCAACGAGCTGTGGAAGGGCCGTTCCCCAGAGCGCTTCTACGACGCCATGGAATGGCTCTACGGCTGGACGGCCGACACCTGCCTGGCCGACTGAAATCACGAAGGAGACGAACATGACGACCACCCTCGGCCGCCTCGAGGACCTGCCGCCGGACTATGTGCAGGCCCTGGCCCGGCAGAACCTCGTCCCGCTGTGGCCCAGCCTGCGCGCGCTGCTGCCGCCTGACAAGCCCCGGCCCGCCACGCGCGCCACCCACTGGTCGTACGAAGGCCTTCGCCCGCTGCTGCTGCAGGCCGGCGAGCTGACCCCGATCGAGAAGGCCGAGCGCCGCGTGCTGGTGCTGGCCAACCCCGGCCACGGGCTGGAGCGCATGCAGGCCAGCGCCGCGATCTACCTCGGCATGCAGCTGCTGCTGCCAGGCGAATGGGCGCCGGCTCATCGCCACACGCCGAACGCCGTTCGCATGGTGGTGGAAGGCGAGGGCGCCTACACCACGGTGGACGGCCGCAAGTGCCCCATGCAACGCGGCGACCTGATCCTCACGCCCACCGGCCTGTGGCACGAGCATGGCCACGACGGCGACCAGCCGGTGGTGTGGCTCGACGTGCTGGACCTGCCGCTGGTGCACTACCTCGAGGCCTCGTACCACGTGGATGGGCCGCGCCAGGCGCTGCGCGAGTTCGCCATCCCGCCCGATCCGCAGGCCGGGCTGCGGCCGACACCGATGTTCGAACGCGCCTGCTCCGCCGGTTACCCGCTCCTGCGCTACCCCTGGGAAGAGGCACGTGCAGCCCTGCTCGCGCAAGCGCAGGCCGAGCCGCATCGCGAGGTCATCCAGCTCGCCTACGTCCACCCGGAGACGGGCGAGCCGGCGCAGAACATCCTCGGCTTCTCCGCCCTGATGCTGCGGCCCGGCCAGCAACTGCGGCTGGCGGCACGTTCGCCGGCGCAGGTCTTCCACCTCATCGAAGGCGCCGTCGAGGTGCAGGTCGAGGACCAGCGCTTTGCCCTGGCCGAGGCCGATACCTGTTGCGCTCCCGGCTACACCGCGGTGCAGTTGTCGAATCGCTCGGCCACCGCGCCCGCCTTCGTCTTCATCGCCGACGAATCGCCCCTGCACCGCAAGCTCGGCCTCTACGAAGACCGCGGCTGAACCCTTTCCATCCCCTCTGGAGAACCCTTCTTGAACGACACCACTTTCGTCTGGGCCCCGCCGCCCGTTCCCTCCCTGCCGGTGCGAAGACTCGCGGCGCGAGCGCCCGTGAACCGCCTGTTCTTCGTCGGCCGCAATTACCACGCGCATGCCGCCGAGATGGGCAAGCCGGTGGACAAGGCGAGCGAGCGCCCGTTCTACTTCACCAAGTCGCCGACGACGCTGGTCGAATCCGGCGCCACCATCGCCTACCCGAGCGAGACCTCCAGCTTCCATCACGAGATGGAGCTGGTGCTGGTGATAGGCGCGGCGGGATTTGGCGTCAGCGAGGCCGACGCCCACCGCCTCGTCTACGGCTACGCCTGCGGCCTGGACATGACGCGCCGCGACCTGCAGTTGGCGGCGCGAGACAAGGGCCGGCCTTGGGACACGGGCAAGGACGTAGAGCAATCGTCCATCGTGTCCGAGATCGTGCCCATGCCGGGCGTCGTGCTGGAGCACGGTGCCCTGTCGATGAGCGTGAACGGCCAGGTGCGGCAGCAGTCCGACGTGTCTCGGCTGATCTGGAACGTCCGCGAGCTGATCGCGGACCTCTCGCGCTTCTACCACCTGCAGCCCGGTGACCTCATCTTCACTGGCACCCCTGAAGGTGTAGGGCCGGTGGTCCCGGGTGACCGCATAGATGGCCACATCGAGGGCATCGGCGAGATCCGCCTGCAGATCGCCGAGGCGGGCTGATCGCGCCTGCCCAGGAACGAGAGGAGACAAAGTCCATGAAGCATTCATCCATCGCACTCGCCGCGGCCCTGCTGATGCCCGCTGCACATGCCGCCGGCGATGCCTTTCCCAACAAACCGGTGACGCTCGTCACCGCCTTTGCCCCGGGCAGCGGGCCGGACGCCGTCCTGCGACTCGTCGCCGAGAAGCTCGGCAAACGCTGGGACCAGCGCGTGCTGGTCGAGAACCGGCCGGGCGGCGGGGGCTTCATCGCCATCGACGCCACCAAGCGCGCACCGGCCGACGGCTACACGCTGCTGCAGGTCGACAGCGAGCACCTGGCCGCCCTGCCGCATCTGTACAAGGCCCGCGGCTTCGAGACGCTCAAGACCTTCGAGCCGGTGGCGGCTCTTTTCCGCACGCCCTTCCTGGTGGCGGTGGGAGCCGACTCGAAGTTCAAGACCATGGGCGATCTCATCGCCGCGGCCAAGGCCCAGCCGGACAAGCTGAGCTACGGCTCCTGGGGGGTCGGCAGCCCCGGCCACCTGGGCGGCGAGCAGGTCGAGGTGCTCACCGGTGCGACGATGCAGCATGTGCCCTACCGCGAGGTTTCGCAGCTGTTCACCTCGGTGGGCGGCGGCGACGTGGACTGGAGCTTCGGCTCCATCCCGTCGAGCCAGGGCGCGTACAAGGCGGGCAAGCTGCGCTACCTCGCGGTGGCCGCAGCCAAGCGCCTGCCGCAGATGCCCGAGGTGCCGACGGTGGCCGAGGCCGGCGGCCCCGCCGGGCTGGAGGTGAACTCCTTCGTCGTGCTGGTCGCTCCGCGCGGGTTGCCGGCGGCGGTGCGCACGCGCATCAACGCCGACGTGCAGCTGGCCCTGTCGGAGCCGGACATCAAGGCGCGCTTCGACACCTTCGCCTTCGAGAGCCTGGGCTGGTCGCCGGAGGAGATCGAGCGCCAGGCGACGGCGAAGTCCCGCACCTACGCCGAGCTGGTCCGCCGCAAGAACATCAGTCTGGACTGATGCAAGGCGGGGCCACGGGCGGCTGAGCGGGCGGTCTTGCCATCCCCCTCCCGGGGGAACTCTAGCCAGGCCGCCGTTACCTGGTTCTTACATATGCCTCACATAATCCGGCACTTCGGTGGCATGCGCGCCGGAACGGGAGAGCATAAGAATGAACCTGGATGACGTGACGTCGTTCCTGGGCGGCCTGTCGAGCGAGCGCCGCCTGTACCGCCTCGAAGGCTCGGGTGATGTCGGCCAGTTCCACGTCGAGGCCTTCACCCTGCACGAGGCCTTGCACCAGCCGTGGCGGATGGTGATCAGTGGCCTGGCAGAACCCCCGCAGGTGCGGCTGCCGGCCCTGCGCTGGCAGCGCGTCACCCTCGTCACCACGCTGGCCGACGGCAGCGAACACCGGCGCACCGGCCTGGTCGAGCAGGCCGCTGCCACCGACGAGGCCAGTGCCTCGCTCGGCTCGCTGCGCCTGACCCGCCTGCGGCTGACCGTGATGCCCTGGCTGGGCCTGCTGGCCTACGACCTGCGCAGCGACGTCTGGCAGGAGAAGACGCGTGTCCAGATCATCGACGGCCTGCTCGGCCACTACGCGCGCCACGGCCGCTGGCGCTGGAGCCCGTGTGCCTTGCAGCACCTGGCCGACCAGCCGCAGGGCGGTCTGCTCAGCTACTGCGTGCAGTACCGCGAGACGCGGCTGGAGTTCTTCCAGCGGATGTTGGCCGACGCGGGCCTGACGTACCGCTTCGAGGAGACCGGCCCCGACGAGCCGGCCATCCTGGTGATCCTGGCCGACACCACCAGCGTCGAGGGCTGCCCGGAGGATTTGGCTTCTGCTTCCTTGGCTGGCGGTGCGGGCCTGCGCTACCACCGCGAGGCGCCGGTGGAAGAGCAGGACACCCTGCAGGCCTTCGACGCCATGTCCCGCTGGAGCGCCGACACCCTGAGCGCCGTCACCGCCGACTACAAGTCCAGCCAGCTCACCGCGGCCAGCGTGCCGACGCTGGCCGCGGTGGGCGGCGCCCGCGCACCGACGGTGGAGACCTTCGCGTACGCCGGCGCCTACGCCTGGCCCGACGCAGCATCTGCGGAGCAGGCCTTGACGCTGGCGCAGCAAGCCATGGAGTGCCGCCGCTGGGTCTTCACCGGTCGCGGCGTGGTGCGCAGCTTCAGTGCCGGCTCGTTCTTCCACCTGAACGGCACGCCGATGGATGAGCTCGGGGGCCTGGCGGCGGCGCTGCCCGCAAGCCTGGCCTCCCCGCAGCGGCGCTACCTGCTCGTCGACATCACCCACGTCGGCATCAACAACCTGCCCACCGCCCTGCAGCCGGAAAGCGGCGCTGATCCGCTGCTGCGCCCCGGCGTGGAGCTGCTGGCCGAGCTGCCTGGCGTCGATGCCGAGCTGAAGCGCCAGGCTGCGCAGCGCGGCTACGCCAACCGCTTCGATGCGATCGACGCCGACACCCCGTGGAGACCGCTGCTGCCCGGCGCACCGGCCGGCCGCCTGGCCCCGCGCCCGCGCGTGCCCGGGCCGCTGTTGGCCACCGTGGTCGGCCCCGATGGCCGAACCAAGCCGCAAGGCGCGGATGAGCTGCACATGGACCGCCTGGGCCGCGTCCGCGTGCGCTTCGAGTTCCAGGGCCATCCGGACAACGACCCCGACGCGAGCCTGGCCAGCACCTGGGTGCGGGTGCTGCAACCCATCGCCGGCCCGGGGCTGAGTTCGCAGTGGATACCGCGCATCGGCCACGAGGTGGTGGTGGGCTTTCTGAACGACGACGCCGAGCGCCCGGTCGTGCTGTGCAGCCTCTACAACGGCCGCGGCGAAGGCGGTGTGCCGGCCACTCCCGGCGGCAAGCCGGCGGAGGCCGACACCAGCGTGTTCGGCATGAGCGCGGACCACCGTCCGGCGGGTCAGGGCAACCTGACCGCCGGCCACAGCCCGGCCTGGCACGGCGGCGCGCCGCAATCGCTGCAAGCCGGCGGCCAGGCCAACGCCGCGGCGCTGTCGGGCCTCAAGACACAGGAGTTCGGCGGCGCGGGCTTCAACCAGCTCGTCTTCGACGACACCGACGGCCAGTCGCGCGTGCAACTGGCCACCACCCAGCACGCCACCCAGCTGAACATGGGCCACCTGGTGCACCAGGCGGACAACCACCGCGGCAGCTTCCGCGGCCTGGGGTTCGAGCTGCGCACGGATGCGTACGGTGCCTTGCGCGGGGCGCGCGGCGTGTTGCTGTCCACCTACGCCGCCAACCCGACGGAGCCGGCGCTGGACCAGGCGGCCCACATCGCATTGGCGCGCCAGTACACCCAGCTCGCGCAGACCTTCAGCCAGGCGGCCGGCACGCACCAGGGCGTGCGCCTGGCCGCGCATGAAGGCTCCACGGGCGCGAATGCCAGCGTGGCCAATGAAGCCCAAGCGCCGGCACAAGCCTGGCTCACCAACGCCAGCGGCATGGCCGATGCGAGTGCGGACAAGGCGTTGGCCGATGCAGCGAGCCGGTTGACGAGCGTCGGCCCAAGCAAGCTCCCGCACCCTGGCGATCCGGCCTTGAGCGTGGCCGCCCGCGCGGGCCTCGTCGCCACCGCTGCGCAGGACATTGCGATAGCCGCCGGCGACGTGGTGAGCCTGGCCAGCGGCGGCCGCACCGACATCGCCGCTGGCGGCGCCGCCCGCATCCACACCGGCCAGGCCATCGGCATCGTCGCCGGCGCCATCGAGCCCGGGGTTGCGGAGGCATCACCCAAGGGAACGGGCCTGACGATGATCGCCGGCTCGGGCGACCTGAGCCTGCAAGCCCAGGCCGGCACGCTGCAACTGGCCGCCCAGCAGGACCTCACCCTGCAATCCGCCACCGGCCCGATCAAGTTCCAGGCCGCCAAGCGCATCGTCATCGCCAACAGCCACGGCAGCCGCATCACCCTGTCCGACGGCAAGATCGTCATCGAGTGCGCGGGGACCTATACCGTCCATGCCAGTACCAAGAGCTTGGTGGGGCCGCAGCAGGTCAGCGTCACGATGCCGCTCATGCCCAAAGGCGAGCTGAAGCTTGAGGCCCGCTATGCGTTCTCGCTGTGATGGAGGCTGTACATGCTGATCAGCCCACCCTTCCTTCCCGCGCGCCTGGCCACCGAGACCGAAGACGCGTGGATCGACCGCTGCATGGCCGGTGGCCAACCGGGCGACGGCGCTTTCCCCCTGAGTTTCAATCTCGGCTGGCACGGCGGCATGCATCTCATCGCGCCGATGTGCGGCAATCAGCCCGAGCCTGTGCGCGCCATCGCCGACGGCACGGTGGTGTTCCTTCGCAAGCCCACCAGACAGCCCAGCGGTCCGTTGCCCGTCGAGCATCCGTTGGCCTACCGCGGCGGATGGACGGACGATGGCGTGGTGGTGCTTCGTCACGAGACGGAGATCGGCGAAGGGCTCAACGGCCAGGTCGTGTTCCTCTCGATCTACATGCATCTGAGCGCCATCCACCCGGCGCTGGCCGTGGACCGCACGGCCTATCGCAAGTCCGAGGTAGGCACGGCGGGGCAGATCTACGGCGATACCCAGCGACGCATCCATTTCGAGATCGTCTGCAACGACGCCAACCTGCGGGCCCTCGTCGGCCGATCGGCTGGCGAATTGCAGACCGACACCGATGGCCGCCTGGACGCCGTTTACGGCCAGATGTACTTCGTGCTTCCGGGCGGCACGCCGTTCTACGACCGCAAGCCGCTCGATCACCTGGTGGTGGCGCATACCCAGCCATCGAGACCGAATGCCAGAGCACCTCTTCCGCCCCTGGAGGCGCTGCAAGCCGTCTACACCAGCCCCGCAGATGACACGCTGGTGGTCGGCTTGCGTCATGCCGGCGGTGAAGGCGCCGAGGGCCATCGCGGCAGCGCGTACCTGACGACCCTGCGCCTCGACGGAACCAGCCTGGGTGAAGCGTTGGACGAAGCAGATGCCGAGTACAACCTGTACACCCGTGCCAACGAAATCAGCGAGGCCTATCCCGCCGATGCTCGCCCTGCCCCGAGCGCTGTGTATGAACTCTTGCGCTTCGGCCGCGTCGTCAACACGGCCAACGAGACGCTCACGCCCAGTGACGTGCCCCACTGGCGCCAAGTCCGCTACCCGGGCGGCCAAGGCTGGGTGAACCTCAACGCGCCGAACGTTCGCAAGTTCAGCGATGCCGACTTCCCGCACTGGCAGAGGTGGCAGCTGATCGACGACAGCGAGGACCGTGACAGTCGATGTGACTCACCAATGCTGAGGGCATGGCTGGACGTCAGCGGCGACGGCCAGATCGATCCGATCGAAGCGACGACGCGCCTGAGCGACCCGGCCCTCGCGCCTCGCCTGGCCCGCACCATCTGCAAGTTCCCCACGGAGTGGGACGCGGCCACCATCGACCAACGCTGGGGATGGCTCAAGACATCTAGCGAAGAGAACCCCAAGCCATTCAGCGATCGGGATTTCGAGCTGCTGCGCGCTCACATTCGGGCGCTGGCGTTCTTTCCGGGGAACACGGGATTGCCGGCAAGTCATTGGCATTTGCAGCCGAGGGAATTTGTTCGTCAGCTCCGGAAGTGCCGCTGGTTAGATGATGTTCAGTTGCTCAGGTTGATGCCAGCGAGTACGGCTGCGAATAGGCAACTGTATCGCCTCCATCTGAACCGATGCATGGAAAAATATTTCGTGACCGGATCAGTGCATCGAATGACGCATTTTATCGGGCAAGGCGCACACGAGTCATCTCAGCTGAGTGGAATGATCGAACGTGGAAATACGTCTGCCAGCGCGACGTCAGAAATGGATTCCTGGTTCGATAGCAACAACGAGAACTACTTCAATCAGTACAAAGGTCGAAACGGAAACATTGATGATCGCGACCATATCAAGTTCCGAGGTCGCGGCCTCAAACAGCTCACGGGAAGATACAATTATGGCTATTACTGGGCGTACCGAAACTGGATAGCTTCTGCCTCGTTCAAAGAGCCATGGTGGAACCCCTCTCGACCTGATCGAGCGCCCGTCGTTGACAATCCGCAATTCGCCGGAAGCAACGCGTACACAACGGTCGACGCAGGAGGATGGTATTGGGAAGCAACGCCGATCCGCGGGTTGGCTGGCGGAAAGGGCCGGCAGGGTAGTTCGGTCAACGTCGTTGTTGATGCAAGCGCTTATGGGAATGATTTGATCCGAAGAATCACCAGAACAATTAACGGCGGTGAGATTGGCTTGGCCGACCGCACCCAGAAAACGATGCATTGCCAAGAAATTCTGATGGACTCGATGGAATGAGAACGGCTATATGTTTCATGGCGCTCTGTTGGATCTTCTCGGCGTGCTCCACCGGTGTTGCCACGGGCGCGCCGAGTTCTGGTAGTTATGCGAATGGGGACGGTACTATTCTCTTTATCTCATTCTCTGATCGCCTGCAGGCATATGAGGTGCGTTTAACGAAGATGGGTGAAACGCAGTTCATTCAGGCCCTGGCTTTGGAGTTTGAAAACAAGAGTATGCATTCGGCCAGCGCGTCCGACCTCAACGGTGATGGTTATGGAGATATTGTGTTGGAGGGAGACTGTGGCAACCGAACGTGTGCCCACTCGGTCTACTTCTTTGACCCCAGCACCCGAAGCCTCAGGAGGGTCCTCGCGAAGGAGTTCAGTACCATAGCTCGACGCGGCGACCTGTTGATCCTGGGAGGCGGTTCTGGTTGTTGCTCCTTCGAATACCAGGCTCTTCGCCTTTCGGCCGATCGAATGTCTGTGGATACCAAGCCGACCTTTTACGTCGCTATTGAAGCACCGAGAGCCGGAGGCGATAAAGCCAAGTGCACCTTTTCGGACTCAACTTTTGGAGTTATTCCGGCTCCTAAGGGGCTGCTCGATCTTTGCAGCGTATATGGTCTATCATTCGAGGCCGAAAGTTCTGAAGGCCATTAGTCGGAAACTAATCGTGCTTCCTTCCGGAAAGTTGAGTTGACTCGATGAACCCAAACCTACCCGGCCTGCAAATGAAGTCGCCTCGACCTTCTCGAACCCAAATCGCATCTCACACCTAGCTCAAGAATTACATACCGTTGCAACGGGCTCGGGAGAACTTTCCAAACGCACTGAATCGCGAGCGCACAAAAGGGGACGCCTACAAACACAACGCCTTGATGTCCTCCGGAATCGGTATCGACTTCATCTTGTAGCTGCCCGGCAGCCGCACCACGAAAGCCCGAGTCTCGCGCCCTTCGCACAGCAGCTCGCCCTCGCGCGTGATGCGGTGCTGCTGGATCAGCACCTTCTCGCGCCACTCGACGACGCTGGTGTGAACCTCCAGCGTCTGGCCGTAGGTGGCGGGGCGCAGGAAGCGGGTGTGGATCTCCAGCAGCGGCGTGCCGACAATGCCGCGCGTGGCTTCGAGTTCTCGCCAAGGCGGTACGCCACAGGCCATGAAGTAGGCCAGCGAGGCCTGGTCCATCCAGCGCGAGAAGTTCGGGAAGAAGACGATGCCGGCGGGGTCGCAATCGCCGAAATGCACGTCGACCCGGTGGATGTGCGTCTTGGGGTTGCTCATCAGAGTCGGATCACCTCGGGGTTCGGGACGGCACTGTACAGCGCGATGACGTCGGGGGCGCGGCGGGCGAGGACGGCGCGCTGGTTGAGATAGCCCTTGTCGGTGATCTCTCCGGCATCGGCGTTGGGCGGCTCGGCCAGGAAGAGCACGCGGGTCGGCGATTGCGAAGAGCCGCCGCCCTCGGCGCGAATGGCCTGCAGCGCGGCTCGCACCTTGTCCGCGCGTTCGGCGTGATCCATGGCCTTGGCTGCCGGGCTGGGAAAGACGAGCAGGCCCACCTCCTCGCGGTCGTGCCCGGTCACCACCACGTCGGCTGCCAGCGGCGAAAGCGCGGCGACCGCGCGGATGCGCAGAGTGCCGACCGAGACCCAGGTGCCGCTCATCAGCTTGAAGTCCTCGGCCACACGGCCGTCGAAGGCGACGCCCTGGCTGGGGTCCGCCGGGTCGACCAGCTTGCCGGCGTCGCCGATCAGGTAGTAGCCGTCCTCGTCGAAGGCCTTGGCGCTCAGCGCCGGGGCATTCCGATAGCCGGCGAAGACATGCGGCCCGCGCACGCGCATCTCCAGCTTGCCCGCACTCGGGACCAGCTTCAGCTCCGCCCCCGGCAGCGGCGCCCCGATGCAGCCGGCCCGGTCGATGTTCCAGTGCACGCTGGTGACGGCCGGCGAGGTTTCGGTCGAGCCCCACGACGAGGTGAACCACAGTGGCTGCTCCCGCACTCGGCGGGCCACGCCTTCGAGCCGCTGCCACAGGCTCTGCGGCAGGGCCGCGCCGGCGTAGAACACGCCCTGCAGGTCGGCGAAGAAGTCGCGGGCGAAGGCTTCGTCGCTCTCCAGGAACGGCAGCAGCATGTCGAAGCCGCGCGGCACGTTGAAGTAGAAGTTGGGCCGGACCTCGCGCAGGTTGGCCACGGTCTTCTCGACCAGCCCCGGCATCGGCCGGCCCTCGTCGATGCACAGGCTGCCACCGTGCGCCAGCACCATGTTGAAGTTGTGATTGCCGCCGAAGGTGTGGCTCCAGGGCAGCCAGTCGAGCAGGCGCAACGGATGGCGGTTCAGGAAGGGCCAGGCCTGGGCGATCATCTGCTGGTTGGCGCACAGCATGCGGTGGGTGTTGATCACCACCTTGGGTGTGCCGGTGGAGCCGCTGGTCAGCAGGTACTTCGCGTGGGTGTCCGGCGTGATCTTCGCCAGCGCCTGGGCGACGGCAGTCGTCTCTTCCGCGGCCAGCGCGGCGAAATCCATCGCCCCTGGCAACTCGGACGCGCCGCGACTGAAGACGATCGGCCGATCACCTCGCGTGGCCCAACTCGCGATCGGCGGGCCGTAGACGGAAGACTCGGCGGCGTAGACCAGCGCCGGGTCCAGGGCGTCGAGGATGGCGTGGATCTTGGCGTAGTCCTTCGTGAGGCGGCAGTAGGCGCTGGAGACGGTGCACACCGCCCGGCCGACGTGCATCGCGGCCAGGGCGAGCAAGGCGTGGTCGACGGCATTGTCGGACAGCACGACCACCGGTTTGCTGTCAGGCAGGCCGAGGTTCAACAGGCCTTGCGCGATGCGGCCGACCTCGCGCCGCGCTTCGGCGTAGTCCAGCCGGCGCCAGCCAGCGACGCCGTCACGCTCTGCGAGAAAGAGCGCATCAGGCGTCGTGCGGGCCCAGTGCTCCAGCCAGTCGCCAATGCAGCGGGTGTAGGGCTGCAGGGCCTCGGCGCTGCGCAGGATGAAGCTGCCGTCAGCGCGGTCTTCTCGCACGACGCGCGACGGCGCCAGGGCTCCAGGCTCTCCGATCGGGAGGGCGGCGAGGTTTGGGGTATCCATGCAAGCGCTCCAGACGCGGAAACAAGACGGAACTCAAACGCCTAGGCAGGCCGCCAGCTCGTGGCTGTCCGCTAGCGCGGCTGCCTGGCCGGCCAGCACCACCTGGCCTTTCTGCAGCACCACCAGGCGATCCGCCTGCGAAGCGACCTTGCGGTAGTCGCGGTCGACGATCAGCGTGGCGATGCCGCTGGCGCGGATCTGGCCGATGACGCGCCAGATCTCGGCCACGATCAGCGGGGCCAGGCCTTCGGTGGCTTCATCGAGGATGACGAGGTCCGGATGGGTCATCAGGACCCGGCCGATCGACAGCATCTGCTGCTCGCCGCCCGAAAGCTGGCCGCCGAGGTTGTCCAGGCGCTCTGCCAGGCGAGGGAAGGTCTGCAGCACGCGCTCGTACGACCAGTCGCGGCGGCCATCTCGCCCAGGCCGCGCGGCCATCACCAGGTTCTCGCGCACGCTGAGGTTGGGGAAGACGCCGCGACCCTCGGGCACGTAGCCCACGCCCGCCCGCGCGACCTCGTGCGGTGCTGCGCGTGAAAGGTCCTGCCCGCGCACGGCGATGCGGCCCTCGCGCTGCTTCACGTGGCCGAGCACGGTCCGGATGAGCGTGGACTTGCCCATGCCGTTGCGGCCCAGCAGGCCGATGGTCTCGCCGGCGTGGACGGTGAGGTCGACGCCATGGAGGACGTGGCTGGAGCCGTACCAGGCGTGGATGCCGCGGGCTTCGAGGATGGGCGCCGCCACTTCAGTGACCTCCGAGGTAGGCAGCCTGGACGGCCGGGTCGGCGCGCACCGCGTCAGGTGCAGCCGACGCGATGACGACGCCGTTGACCATCACGGTGATCCAGTCGGCGATGCGGAAGACTGCGTCCATGTCGTGCTCGACGAGCAGCGTGGCGTGTCCGGCGCGCAACTCGGCCAGCAGGGCCAGCATGCGCTCGGTCTCTTCGGCGCCCATGCCGGCCAGCGGTTCGTCCAGCAGCAGCACCTGCGGGCTGGTGGCCAGGCACATCGCGATCTCCAGCTGGCGCTTCTGGCCATGGCTCAGCAGCCCGGCCGGGCGATCGAGCACATCGTCGAGCCCCACGCGCGACAGGGCCTGCCGTGCCGCCCCCATGCTGTGCTCGCATCGCGCTGCGGCCTGCCACCAGCGCCACGGCCGTTGCCATGCGGCCTGGGCGGCCAGCCGGCAGTTTTCCAGCACGGTGAAGCCGGGGAAGATGGTGTTGCGCTGGTAGCTGCGGCCCAGACCCGCGCGGGCGCGGCGCGGCTGCGTCCAGCCGGTGACGTCCTCGCCCAGCAGCTGCACGCTGCCCGACGAGGGCGGGATCTCGCCAGACAGCATGTTGATCAAGGTCGATTTGCCGGCGCCGTTGGTACCGATCACGGCGTGCACCTGGCCTCGCTCGAAGCCGAGCGAGACGCCGTCGACGGCCACGAGTCCGCCCCAGCGACGCGTCAGGCCTTCGCAGCGCAGCAGTGCCTCACTCATGCCTGCCCCCTTCGGCCTGTGGCCGGTTCCGCCCGGCGGGGGCGAGCGACTACGGGCAGCCGGGCGGGGCTCATCGCACGCTCCCTTCACCTGACAAGCGGCGCCGCACTTCGGCTGGAAGGCCTATCAGCCCCCGGGGCAGCAACGCGACGCAGGCGATGATGGCCAGGCCCAGGCCCAGGTGCCAATGCTTGGCGAACGAGCCGAACACCGCCTCGCTCTGGAACAGCTCCTGCAGCAGCGTGAACGCGAAGGCGCCGAGCACCGCTCCGCGCAGGTGCCCCAGGCCGCCGAGGATGATCATGATCAGCACCGAGCCCGACAGGTGCCAGGAGAGCAGCTCGGGGTTGACGAAACCGTCCTTGACCGCGAAGAGGAATCCCGCCACGCCTGCGATGCAGCCCGAGATCACGAAGGCGGCGAGCTTGTAGGGATAGGTCGAGTAGCCGGTGGCGCGCATGCGTTGCTCGCTGGCGTGGATGCCGGCGAGCGCGCGTCCGAAGCGGGACCGCGCCAGCAGCGCCAGTTTGGCAAAGACGACCGCCAGGAACACGAGCACCAGGTAGTAGAAGGTCAGGGGCTTGTCGAGATCGGCGATCGTCCAGCTGCCGATCGCGAGCGTGGGCTTGAAATAGAGGTAGATGCCGTCGGTGCCGCCACCCAGCGGCGTGTCGTGTACGACGTAGTACGCCATCTGGGCGAAGGCGAGCGTGACCATGATGAAGTACACGCCCTTGGTGCGCAGCGACAGCGCGCCCATGAAGAGCGCATACAAGCCCGCCACGGCGACGCTGGCCGGCAGCAGCCACCACATCGAGGCCGATTCCGATTCAGGCGACAGGCGCACGGCTGCGTAGCCCGCCAGCCCGAACAACGCGGCTTGGCCGAAGCACACGAGGCCCGTCATGCCCACCAGCAACTCCAGGCTCAGGGCCAGGATGGCGAAGATCATGATCTTGGTGACCAGGTCGATGCCGAAGCTCCCGGCCAACAGTGGAAAGGCCGCCAACGCGAGCACGGCGCCCGCCACGAACAGGTTCTTTCGCGACATCACCCCGCCTTGAACAGCCCGTCCGGCTTCCACAGCAGGATCAGCGCCATCATCACGTAGACCAGCACGCCCGCGGCCTGCGGGAACACCACCGTGCCGAAGGTATCGACCAGGCCGATCAGCAGCGCCGCGAGCAGCGCGCCGCGGATCGAGCCGATGCCGCCTATCACCACCACCACGAAGCAGATGATCAGCACCTGGTTGCCCATGCCCGGGTAAACCGAGGACACCGGAGCCGCCACCATGCCCGCCAGCACCGCGATGGCCACGCCGGCAGCGAACACCACGCGGTAGAGGAACTTGATGTCTATGCCCAGGGACTGGACCATCTCCCGATTGGTCGAGCCGGCGCGGATCATCATGCCCAGCCGGGTCTTCGCGAAAACGAAGTACATGCCCAGCGCGAGCAGCAGGCACACGCCGGAGATGAAGAGCCTGTACACCGGGTAACTCATCATTTCACCGAGCCGAAGGCTGCCGGCCAGCCACTCGGGCGGCGCGACGCTGTGCACGTCGTCGCCGACCAGGATGGAGCGCAGTTCCTCGAAGACCAGGATCAGGCCGTAGGTCATCAGCACCTGCTGCAGATGCTCACGTTCGTAGAGGAAGCTGAAGAAGGCCCACTCCAGCACGTAGCCCAGCACCACCGCCAGCACCAGGCCGACGGCCAGCGTGGCGAAGAAGCCGCCCCCCAGCGTGCCGGACACCACCGGCGCCAGGGCGTACGCCATGTAGGCGCCAATCATGTAGAAGCTGCCGTGGGCCAGGTTGATGACGCCCATGATCCCGAAGATCAGCGTCAGGCCCGAGGCCAGCAGGAACAGCAGCAGCCCGTACTGCAGCGCGTTCAGGCACTGGATGAGGAAGGTGGGCCCATCCATGTCACATCTTGCAGCCGCGAGCCGGATCGGCCAGCGCCGGCACCGCGACGCCGGTGATCACGTTGTAGTTGCCCTTGACCTCGCGGATGTAGAAATCCTGGATCGGGTTGTGCGCGGCGCTGAAGGCCAGCTTGCCGCGCGGGCTGGCGATGGTGGTCTTGCCCATCGCGTAGTACAGCTCGTCCTTCTTGCTGAAGTCGCCTTTCACGGCGGTCAGGCCAGAGTGCAGCAGCTGCGCGGCGTCGTAGCCTTGCACCGCGTACACATCCGGCATGGTCTTGTAGGTGACGGCGTACTTGTTGCGGAAGGCGGTGTTGCGCGGCGTCTCGATGTTGTCGGCGTAGTGCAGCGAAGTGACGATGCCTTGCGCGGACGCGCCTTGTGCTTCGAGCGTGCCATCGGTGAGGAAGCCCGAGCCCATCAGCGGGATGCTCTTGCGCAGGCCCGCGGCGTCGTAGTCCTTGACGAACTTGACCGCGCCACCGCCGGCGAAGAAGGCGAACACCACGTCCGGCTTCTGCGCCGCGATCTCGGTGAGCAGGGCCTGGAACTCGACGTTGGGGAAGGGCAGGGTCAGGTCCTTCACCACCTTGCCGCCGCCCTTTTCGAAGGCCTCGGTGAAGCCCTTGACCGCTTCCGTGCCCGCCGCATAGCCCCAGGTGATGCTCATCGCCTTCTTGTAGCCCTTCTGGGCGGCGATGACGCCGGTGGCATAGCCGGGCTGCCAGTTGGAAAACGAGGTGCGCCAGATGTTCTTGGCGCACAGCGGCCCGGTCAGCGCGTCCGCGCCCGCATTCGGAACGATCAGCAGCGTGCCCGTTTCCTTCGCCACCTTGGCCATGGCCAGCGCGACGCCGGAGTGAACCGTGCCCACCAGGACGTCCACCTGGTCGCGCTTGATGAGCTTGTTGACGTTGTCGGTGGCCTTGGACGGCTCGCTCTCGTCGTCCACCTTGTAGAACTCGATCTCATGGCCCCCGAGCTTGCCGCCCTGCTCGCTCACGTAGAGCCGGAAGCCGTTCTCGATCGCATTGCCCAGCGAAGCGTAGGTGCCGGTGTACGGCAGCATCAGGCCGACCTTGAGCTTGGAGGCCGATTGCGCGCAGGCAGGGAAGGCGGCGACGGCCATCACGGCGGCACAGGCGAGCAGGGCAAGGCGAGGTTTCTTCATGAGTTTCTCCGTGGGCTTGAAGTCATGGGCCGAGGCAGGGTAGCGCAGGCGCCAAGGGCTTCCGGTAGGGGCAAGCACGGGCGTTGGGTGGGCGGTACAGCGGCCTGCGTGGCATGCATCATTGTGCTGAAAGTGCCGCTAGACTACGTCAATCCACGTGGAAAAGGCAATATAGTGCATACCCTGCCACGCTATGCTTTGCCGCCATGAACACCTCGACATCCCCCACTGTCCTCGTCATCGGCGCCGGCATCATGGGCGCCGGCATCGCCCAGGTGGCCGCCCAGGCGGGCCACGCCGTGATGCTGTTCGACACGCGTGAAGGCGCTGCAGCTGCGGCGAAGGACAAGCTGGGCCAGTCGTTGCAGGCCCTGATCGCCAAAGGTCGACTGTCCGAGCAGGCGGCCCATGCCGCGCTGGCTCGAATCCAGCCGGTCGGCCGGCTCGAGGAGGCCGCCGACGCGGGCCTGGCGGTGGAAGCGATCGTGGAGAACCTCGAGGCGAAGCGAACTTTGCTGCGCCAGCTGGAGGCCCTCCTGGCCCCCGAGGCCATCCTGGCCTCGAACACCTCCTCGATCTCGATCACGGCGCTGGCCAACGGCTTGAAGGCGCCGGGCCGGGTGGTCGGCATGCATTTCTTCAACCCGGTGCCGCTGATGAAGCTGGTGGAGGTCGTTTCCGGGCTGCAGACCGAGGCGGCGGTCGCGGAGCGGGTGTTCCAGCTCGCCACGGCCTGGGGCAAGACAGCGGTGCACGCTCGATCGACGCCCGGCTTCATCGTCAATCGCATCGCGCGGCCCTACTACGCCGAGACGCTCGCGCTGCTGCAGGAGCGGGCGTCCTCGCCGGCCGTGCTGGATGCCTGCCTGCGCGGCGCCGGGTTCCGGATGGGGCCTTGCGAGCTGATGGACCTGATCGGCCACGACACCAACTTCTCGGTCACCGAATCGGTCTACCAGGCCAATTTCGGCGACAAGCGCTATCAGCCTTCGCTGGTACAGCGCGACATGGTCGATGGCGGCCTGCTGGGCCGCAAGTCCGGCCGGGGCTTCTTTGCCTACGGCGAAGGCGTGTCGACCCCCGAGCTGCCGGCTCCGCGGCTGGGCGCGTTGCCGACGCGCGTGCGCTGGCACGATTCGGGCGATGGCGGTCCGGCGCTCGCGGCCTTCGGCCAGCGCTGGCGCGAAGCGTTGACGACTGCCGGCGTGGCCGTCGAGACGGTGGCTGGCTCGACGTGGATCGGGGTCGAAGCCGAGGGCGGCCGGTTGGCGCTGACCGACGGCCGCACGGCCTCGCAGCGGGCGGCCGAGGAGGCACACGCCGAGCTGGCGCTTTTCGATTGGCCTGTCGTGGCGGCGCCGGGCAGCACGATGGCGTTTGCAGCAGCTGCAGGGGCGAGCCCAGCCTGGCAGGGGCAGGCTGCCGCGATGCTGGCGGCGGCCGGGCTCCAGCCGCAGCAGGTGGAGGACACCCCTGGCCTGGTCGTGGCGCGCACGCTCGCGATGCTGATCAACGAAGCGGCAGACGCTGTCCAGCAAGGCGTGTGCACCCCGGAGGGTGCCGACCTGGCGATGAAGCTGGGGGTCAACTACCCGGCCGGGCCGTTCGAGTGGCTGGCTCGATGGGATGTGCGCGCAGTGACCGCGCTCATCGACCGGCTCGACGGCTTCTACCGCGGCGAACGCTACCGCGTCAGCCCGTGGCTGCGCCGCCGAGGCTGGGCACGGTGACCAGGCAGACGATGCCCTTGGGCTCGCGTTCGCGCCAACTCACCGTGCCGCCCATGAGCTTCACGCGCTTGCGGATGCCGCCCAGGCCCAGGCCGTGCGACCACTTGGCTGGCTCGCGGCCTACGCCGTCGTCACTCATGGTGATCGTGAACTCGCTGTGCTGAAGCCGGACCTCGATCAGGATCCTGCTGGCCTTGGAGTGCGCGATCGCATTGCTGACCAGCTCCCGCAGGATGCGGGTCAGCGATGACCACTGCACCATCGTCAGGGTCAGGTCTTCGTCGAAGCTGGCGGACCATTCCAGCTCGCAGCGTGCCGCCTCCAGGCGCTGGGTGATGTCGGTCTTCCACTCGGCGGCGGCCAGCGTCAGCGAGTGGGTCGAGGCCGCCAGCCCGCGGGTCAGCGTCTTCAGGTCCTGCAGGGTGTGGCGGACGTAGTCCTCCATCTCCTTGCTGGGCGCCTTGTACATGAGGGTCAGCAGGCGGGCGCCGATGTCGTCGTGCAGGTCCTGGGCGATGCGCTGGCGCTCCTCGCTGCGGCCACGCTCGACCGCGCGGTCGTGCGCCAGGGCGCGCATCAGCTGCTCGACGATGCGGTCGGCCAGACGGGCATCCTCGGGCGTGAACAGGCGCTTGCCGCGTTCGGCGAACCGCAGGGCGATCTGCCCGTCGAGCATCGGGCCCTGGGTCAGGTTGGGCGCCGGCACCAGCAGCACGGAACCGTTGGCGACCACGCGGCTCTGGCGAGCCGACCCGCCGGTGTGGGCGGTCTCCAGGGGCTCGAACACGTGACGCAGCAGATCGGCCATGCGATCGGCGGCCCGCTCCGGCTTGGCCTCGACCTCGCGGGCGATCCGGTAGAGGTGCTCGAACATGCGCTCGGTCGTGAGCGTGCGGGCCCCCATCATCTGGTTCACGACCCATTGCCGCACCGCCGCATAGGCCCCGAGCGCGAGAAAGAGCGACAGCGTCAGCGACGCGAACTGCGAGAACGAGAAGACCGCGACGAACAGCAGGTCGACCGAGGTGGCCACGGTGCTGACACCCGCCAGCATCGCGAACTCGCGCATCACGTTCTGCGAGCGCGAGATGAAGGGCACCATCAGGATGACCGACGCGAAGAAGACGTTCCAGATCACCGGGCCGACGGCGGCGAGCGGCTGGACGTCCGGCGGCATGTGCGGTACCAGAGCGACAGCCAGTGTCAGCAGCAGCAGCGCGCCGACCGTCACGATGGCGAAGCGCCTCATCACCACGGCAAACGGGTGGGGCTGCGGCCCGATGGGGAATGCGAGATAGGCAATGCACAACAAGCCGTCGGCCAGCAGTACCGATTGCGAGACCCACCACGCGTAGGGCTTGCCTGCCCCCACCGCAAACGCTGCGAAGCCCAGGGCGGCGCCCCAGCTGAGCATGACGGGCACGCTGCGCCACCGGGAGCGGTAAGGGAAGAGGGCGGTCGCGTGCAGCACCGCTGCGCCGGTGACGAGATCGAGCAGCGTCAGCAACGCATGCTCGCGTATCACCAGTGAACTCGGCAGCGTCAGGCCGGGCACCGAGCCGATGGCCGCCAGCAGCAACTGGCCTGACTGCGCCAGGGCCATCAGCGCGTACAGCAGGTTGCGAAGCTGCGGTTGCACCAGGGGCACGATCCAGCCCACCAGGAACAGCACCATCGCGAAGGCACTGAGCAGCCAGAACATCGCCCCCAGGCCGGCGTAGCCGCGCGGGCGGGGCACCACGTCGATGCGGTGGCCGTCGTTGAAGACGAACTGCACGTGGCCGGATTCGACCTCGCGCGCCACGGCCAGGCGACTGGCGATGAGCCGATCCCGCTGGTTGTCGTCGACCACCCAGCGAGAGGAATGCGTCAGGGCGAGCGCATCGAAGGACAGCACGGTCCGTGGTGCGGTCTCGATGCCCACCAGCTCCTTGCCCACCTGCTCCTTCAGGCCCGGAACGCTGGTATAGACCAGCTCCAGCCCGCCGGCCGGCGTGACACGCCAGTCGGCGGCCACGTGCGGGTTGTTGGCCATCACCCTGGCCAGGAGGAACACCGTCAGGCAGGCCACCACCGCCGCCAGCAGGAGAGCCTGGCGGCGCCACCCTATGCGCGGGGTCGTGCCGGCCAGCGTCCCGGAGGGCGTTCCCAGGCCACCGGATTCGCCCAGGCGTCCTTCTACGCTCGGCCAGACGCTGTCACCAGGCAGGCCGGCGTCGGGGGCGTCTTCGAGGGTGGCGTGGGTCATCGCCCGCCCTGCTGCGACCGCGCCGCCCCCGGCCGGTCGTTCAAACGAGGCCCTGCTTGCTGGCGAGGACCGCTGCTTCCGCGCGGCTGGACACGTTGAGCTTGCGGTAGATCGACTTGATGTGGTCGTTGACTGTGAACCACTTGATGCCCATGAGGTTGGCGATCTCCTTGATCGTGAAACCCTTGCTCAGGTACGTCAAGACTTCGATCTCGCGCGGAGTGAGGTGGGGAAGATCGATCGGCTTCTCGATGGGCACCGGCTTCTGGCCGCCGGGCATCGGCGTGCTGGAGAAGCTGCCCATGGGCGCGGGAGCGGCGGATTCCGCCGCGGCGCCGTGGCGGAAGTGCGTCAGCAGGCGCCGGGCGATGGCGGGCGACAGAGGGGGCTGCCCCAGCACGATCTTGCGAAGCTCTTCGACCAGCACGTCGAACCGGTCTTCCTTCAGCAGGTAGCCGTCTGCCCCGCATTGCAGGGCCGGGAACAGGTGGTCGTCATCCGAATACAGCGTGGTGACGACCTTCGTCGCGGGGTACTGGGTCAGCTCTGCCAGCAGTTCCAGCCCGTTGCCGTCGGGCAGCTCGAGGTCGACCAGCATCAGCTTGAACGGGTCGGCGCCGTGCAGGCCGTGGGGTCCCGTCAAGGCGATCTGCTCGCGCGCGGTCTCGAGATCGCCGGCTTCGGTGATCGAAATGGGATCGCTGAAACTCTCCCTCAGGACGCGCGACAGGAAGTCGCGAGCGACCGGGTTGTCTTCCAGGATCAGAACCTTGACGGTCATGTAGACGCTCCCTTTACTACCTAGCGTGGGCCGGCATGCTAGCAGTGCCCGGCACGCATCCCGAGCCCCCTTTTGGGGGACGTCGATCGATGGATCAGCCCCTCATCTTAGGCGCCTTGCCTCAGTTCACGAGCAACAGCTTGCCTTTGATGTCCCTCGCGGCCATCCGACGGTAGGCGGTGGGCAGCTCCTTCATCGGCAGGACGCTGTCGATCACCGGCTTGATCCGCCCCTCGGCATACCAGCGCGCCAGCTCGTCCATCATGCGGGTGTTGGCCGCCGGCTCGCGCCGCACGAAGTCGCCCCAGAACACGCCGACGATGGAGGCACCCTTTAGTAGCGGCAGATTGAAGGGCAATGCCGGTATGGTGCCGGCGGCAAAGCCGACGACGAGGTAGCGGCCACGCCACGCCATGGCGCGAAAGGCCGGCTCGGCGAGGTCGCCGCCAACCGGGTCGTACACGACGTCTGCGCCGTGTCCGCCGGTCAGCCCCTTCAGGGCGTCGCGCAGGTTCTCCTGGCTGTAGTTGACCGTGGCGTCGGCACCGATGGACCGGCAGGCCGCGCACTTGTCGTCGGTGGAGGCGGCCGCGATGACCTTCGCTCCGGCGGCCTTGGCGATCTGCACCGCAGCGGTGCCCACCCCGCCTGCCGCACCCAGCACCAGCACCGTCTCGCCCGATCGAAGCTGGCCGCGATCGAGCAGCGCATGGTGAGAGGTGCCGTAGGTGAAGGCGAAGGCGGCCGCGTCCTGCAGCGGAAATCCGCTGGGCAGCGGGATGGCGCGGTCGGCCTTGATGCACGCGTGGGTCGCGAAGCCACCGGAATTGCCAATCGCGGCCACGGGGTCGCCCACTGCAAGCTGCGTCACGCCTGAGCCGATCGCTTCTATGGTGCCGGCGAACTCGGAACCCGGGACGAATGGCAGCTCCGGGCGGAACTGGTACTTGCCTTGCACCGTCAGCAGATCGGGGAAGTTGATGCTGGCCGCGCGGACGGCGATGCGGACTTCGTCTTGACCCGGTTCGGGCGTGGGCATCTCGCGCCAGACGAGATCCTGTGGGCCGGTGGTGGTTTCGCAAAGCCAGGCATGCATGGAACGCTCCCGATCGAGGGTGGTGAGTGACGAGGCCGGTGGCGCGATGATAGGCAGCGGGTGCCGGTGCCGTGCGTCGCCTGGGCGACGCGTCCGAACCGCGTCCGGCCCTCCCTACAATGCAACCATGCGTATCCTGATTGCCAACGACGACGGCTACCTGGCGCCCGGCATTGCGGCATTGGTGCAGGCCTGCCAGGGCCTGGGCGAGATCGACGTCATCGCGCCGGAGCAAAACGCCAGCGGCACGTCGAATGCGCTGAGCCTGACCCGTCCCTTGACGGTGCACGAGGCCCGGGGAGAACCGGTCCAGGGCTTTCGCTTTGTCAACGGCACGCCGTCCGACAGCGTCCACATCGCCCTGACCGGCCTGCTGCCGGAGAAGCCTGACCTGGTGCTCTCCGGCATCAACCAGGGCGCCAACATGGGCGACGACACGCTTTACTCGGGCACGGTCGCCGCGGCGATGGAAGGCTATCTGTTCGGTATCCCCGCGATCGCGTTCTCGCAAGTCGAAAAAGGCTGGGCGCACCTGGATGCGGCAGCGCGAGTGGCGCGAAGGGTCGTCGAGTCGGTGCTCGAATCGGTCGTGCAGAGGCCCCCGTCGCAGCGGCCTTGGCTGCTGAACGTCAACATCCCGAACCGGCCCGATGCGGAGCAGCTTCCATGGGTCGTCACCCGCCTGGGCCGCAGGCATGCCAGCGAGCCGGTGATCCGCCAGATCAGCCCGCGCGGCGAGACCGTGTACTGGATAGGCCCGGCCGGCGATGCGCGCGAGGCCGGCGAGGGGACCGACTTTCACGCCGCGGCCAACGGCATGGTCTCCATCACGCCCCTGCAGGTCGATCTCACTGACCACGCGGCACTGCCCGACTGGCGCCAGCGTTTCTCCGCGCCCTGACATGAGCGGCAAGCCACCAGCCCGCGGGGCGCGCTTTCCGGCCTCGCTGGCACAGCGCGGCGCCCTGGCGGCGCCTGCGCCGGCCGGCACGCTGTTGCGCCCTCAGCGCCCGCTGCACGAAGCCGCTCGCGATGCCGCGCGCGCCGTCGCGCCCAGCGGCCTTGGGCTGGACAGTGCGCCGGTCAGGCAACGCATGGTGCAGCGGCTGAGGGCGGATGGGGTGCAATGCGAGCCCGTCCTGCGCGCGATGGGCGAAGTGCCGCGGCATGAGTTCGTGGACTCCGCGCTGGCGGCCCAGGCCTACGAGGACACCAGCCTGCCGATAGGCCTGTCGCAGACGATTTCCAAGCCCTCCGTCGTGGCCCGCATGATCGAGTGGCTCTACTTGGGCGAATCGGCACGCGCGCGAGGGCATCTCGGACGCACCCTGGAGATCGGCACCGGCTGCGGATATCAAGCCGCCGTCCTCGCCCAGTTGTCGACCAGCGTCGTTTCGGTCGAGCGGCTCAAGGGCCTGCATGAACTGGCCGCCCGGCACCTGCACCGGCTGCAGGTGCCCCGGTGCCGACTGGTCTATGGCGACGGCATGCGTGGCCATCCTCCGAACGCACCTTATGACGCCATCATCGCGGCGGCCGGCGGCGACGACCTGCCGGCGGCATGGCTGGATCAACTCGCCGTGGGCGGCCGCCTGGTGGCGCCCGCCCGTTCGCCCGACGGCCGGGGCCAGACGCTCGTCATCGTCGACAGGCGGTCCGACGGGTTCACGCGCCGCCTTGGCGAGGGCGTGCAATTCGTCCCCTTAAAATCCGGCACCCATTGACTTCCAGCACCAGGGACGGATGCCCTCGATGACCACGATGCAACGGTGCCTGACTTCACGCACGCTCGGCCTGGCGGCTGCCGCCCTCGCGGCACTGCTGCTGGTGGGCTGCGCCACGCGGCGCCCTCCCGCACCCGTCGAGGAACGTCCCACGGCCAAGTCGCCGGTCAAGCCTGAAGTCGCGCCCGAAGCCGCAAAGGCGGCGTCCGCGCCTGCCAGCGCCCCGTCCGACACGCGACCGGCGACCTACACCGTGAAGCCGGGCGACACGCTGATGCGCATCGCCCTCGAGACCGGCCAGGCCTGGCGGGACATCGCCCGCTGGAATGGCATAGACAACCCGAACCTGATCGAGGTCGGCCAGGTCCTGCGTGTGCTTCCACCGACCAGCGAGACGGTGGCCACCAAGCCGGTCACGCCGTCCAAGATCGAGACCAAGCCTCTGGATGCCAACGGCAAGCCGCCCGCCGCGGCCGCGTCAGGGGCGGCCGCGAGCGCCTCAGGCGTCGCGCCGGCGGTGCCCTCACGCGACAACGATGACGACGTGCAATGGGCGTGGCCGGCGGCCGGCCCGGTCGTCGCTCCCTTCGATGAAACGCGCAACAAGGGCCTGGCGATCACTGGCAAGGCCGGCGATCCGGTCTATGCCGCGGCGGACGGCCGGGTGGTGTATGCCGGCTCGGGCCTGCGCGGCTACGGCAACCTGGTGATCGTCAAGCACAACGCCACCTACCTGACGGCCTACGCCCACAACCAGACGCTCCTCGTCAAGGAGGATCAGGTCGTGCGCAAGGGGCAGAAGATCGCCGAGATGGGTTCCTCGGATGCCGACCGTGTCCAGCTGCACTTCGAGGTCCGGCGCCAGGGCAAGCCCGTGGACCCGTCCAAGCTGCTGCCGGCGCGCTGAGATCCGCTGACCCTTCGAACCAGCTTCCAATGGCGCCGCCTTCGGGCGGCGCTTTTCCATCATGACCCAACCGAACGAATGGCTGGTCGTCGAATCGCTCGACATCGAGGCCCAGGGCGTGGCCCACAACAGTGAAGGCAAGGTCGTCTTCATCGAGGGTGCCCTGCCGGGCGAGCATGTGCAGGTCGACGTTCACAAGCGCAAGAACCAGTGGGAGCAGGCGACGCTGAAGTCGCTCAGGCGCGAAAGCTCGCAGCGCGTGCGTCCCGCCTGTCCTCACTTCGGACTGCACGCCGGCGCCTGCGGGGGCTGCAAGATGCAGCATCTGCATGCCGGCGCGCAGGTGGCCATCAAGCAGCGCGTCTTGGAGGACAACCTGGCCCACCTGGGCAAGGTGAAGGCCGAGCGCGTGCTCCGGCCCATCGAAGGGCCGGCCTGGGGTTATCGCCTTCGAGCCCGCCTCTCGGTGCGCTACGTCGCCAAGAAGGGCACCGTGCTGGTGGGCTTTCACGAGCGCAAATCTCGCTATGTGGCGGACATGACGGAATGCCACGTCGTGCCGCGCCGCGTGAGCGACATGCTGCTGCCGCTTCGCGCCTTGATCGGCGCGATGGATGCCCGCGACCGGCTGCCGCAGATCGAACTGGCGGCGGGCGAGGGCGTGATCGCATTGGTGTTGCGCCATCTGGAGCCGCTGAGTTCCGGCGATCTCGCCCGTTTGCGCGAGTTCGCCGATGCCCACGGCGTGCAGTGGTGGCTGCAGCCCAAGGGCCCTGACACCGTTCACTTGCTGGACGATCAAGGGCCGGAGCTGGCCTACACGATGCCCGAGTTCGGTTTGACCATGCCGTTCAAGCCGACCGACTTCACCCAGGTCAACCACCAGGTCAACACGGTGCTGGTCGGGCGGGCGCTGCGCCTGCTGGACGTGCAAGCGGACGAACGAGTCATCGACTGGTTCTGCGGCCTGGGCAACTTCACGCTGCCGCTGGCGACACGCGCTCGTGAGGTGCTGGGCATCGAGGGCAGCGAGGCGCTGGTCGAGCGCTCGCAGCAGAACGCCGAGCGCAACGGCCTGGCTGGCAAGTCTTCGTTCGCCGCCCGCAACCTGTTTGAGATCACCCCGGAGGACCTGGTCTCTTTCGGATCGGCAGACAAGTGGCTCGTTGACCCGCCTCGCGAGGGAGCATTCGCGCTCGCCAAGGCCCTGGCGGATCTGGCGCCCGGCCCGCCTGGCGGCTGGACGCCGCCGCGCCGGATCGTCTATGTCAGCTGCAACCCCGCCACACTGGCCCGCGACGCCGGCCTTCTCGTTCATGTAGCGGGGTACCGGTGCAGTGCGGCAGGCGCGGTGAACATGTTCCCGCACACGGCGCACGTGGAGAGCATGGCCGTCTTCGACCGCGACTGAACCTGCTCAGCCGAACAGCATCCCCTTGAAGCCCCGCCAGGACAGCAGGCTGCCCGGCAGGCGCCGCTCGTTCAGGATGTCCGAAAGTCGCGCGATGGTGCGCCGGCTGCGCAGGGCACGCCAGATGACCAGGCTGACCAGCCATGGGTGGCGGTTGAAGCTGGCCGCCTTGCGGTACATCTGGAAGCGCGGCCGCAGCACGTCCAGCCTCGCGCGGTAGTCGGCCAGAACGCCCTGGTCGTCCTGGTGAGCGAGCAGGCTTTCGGCCGCCGCGATGCCGGTCTCCAGCGCCTTGCCGATGCCCTCCCCCGAGAAAGCATAGGTCGCACCGGCCGCTTCACCTGCCACCAACACGCCTGCGGCCGCCACCTGGGAGCCTTCGAGGTCGCAGCGCAGGGGCGCGCCCCGCAACTCGCCCACCTGAGTGCCCTCCCGCATGAGGCGTGCAGCGACCGGATCCACACGCAGAAAATCGTCGAACAGTGCACGCAGGTTGGGGCCTTGGCGTCGCCCGTCTAGGCTCCCATCGGCAGCTTCCACGTGGCTGTCCAAAAGGCCGACGCCGATGTTGAACAACCCGTCCCGGGCGGGAAAGATCCAGCCGTAGCCGCCGCGCATTCGGCGATGCCAGACGAAGCGCAGGTTCGGAATCTCTGCCACCAGCCCTTCGTGTCGAACATAAGCCCGCAAGGCCATTGCACTCGGTGTCCGCCGCTCGCACAGCCCGGTCGAGAGGAGCGCGTTGGGCTTCGCGCCTGTCGCCAGCACCAGCCATCGGCAGGTGACTTCCCGCGAGACTTCTCCGTCCGTGAGACGTGCACCGACCACCCGGCCGGTGCCATCGCGCAGCGTGCCGACGAACCTGGCGGGCGCGACCATTCTTGCGCCCGACTCCAGCGCGGCGTTGCACAGGATCGCGTCCAGTTCGCGCCGGGGCAGGACGGCCAGTTCGCCCGGGATGTCGATCGACCTGCCGCCTGGGCCGACGCAACGGGCGGCATCGGCCTTTCTCGCCACGGCCATCACCCGTTCGTGGACGCCGAGGCGCCGCAAGGCGGCGTGGGAGTCCGGCACGAGGCCATCGCCGCACACCTTGTCTCGCGGAAAGGGGTGGGCGTCGATCAGCGTCACGTCCCGCCCGGCCTGCGAGAGGACGCGGGCGCAGGCGCTGCCGGCGGGGCCGGCGCCTATCACGAGCGTGTCACAGCGCGCGGCCAGCGCGCCGAGTGCCTGGTTCCATGGCGGTCTCATCAGGCACGATTTTGCTCCGTCCAGACAGGACAAAGGGCCCGCGAGGGGCCCTTTGCCGTGGGGATGAACCGGGTTCAGCGCGTCAGTCGCTTTCGCCGCCGAAGATGCCCAGCAGGCTGAGCAGGCTCTGGAACACGTTGTAGATGTCCAGATAGAGTGCCAGCGTCGCGGTGATGTAGTTGGTCTCGCCGCCGTCGATCACGCGCTTCAGGTCGTAAACCATGAAGGCCGAGAACAGGCCGATGCACAGCACCGAGATCGTCAGGAAGGCGGCGCTGGATTGCACGAAGACGTTGATGATGCCGGCCACCATGATGACCACCGCACCGACGAACAGGAACTTGCCCATGCCCGACAGATCGCGCTTGACCACCGAGGCGAGCATGGCCATGGCCAGGAAGACCCCTGCCGTGCCGCCGAAGGCCGTCATGACCAGCGCCGTGCCGTTGCGAAAGCCCAGCACCGCTCCGATCAGGCGCGAAAGCATCAGGCCCATGAAGAAGGTGAACGCCAGCAGCATGGCCACGCCGGCCGACGAATGCTTGGTCTTCTCGATGCCGAACATCAGGCCGTAGGCGCCGACGAGGAAGACGATCAGGCCGACGCCAGGCGACATGGCCGCCGTGATGCCGGTGGAGACACCGACCCACGCGCCCAGGACCGTGGGGATCATCGACAAGGCCAGGAGCCAGTAGGTATTGCGCAGGACGCGATTGCGTTGCGCGGCCAGCGTGCCCGACCCGGCCAGGCCGGTGTAGGTTTGCAGGCTTTCGTTCATGGGACCTCCGTTGGTTGCAAGGGCGCTCACAGTGCAGCGCAGCGGGTCAGACCCGCCCGGGCCGATTCTAGTTCCTGCTCCCACGGGGCACGCCTGCCGCGGACCCGGCAGGCCGTGGACGACCGGCCGATCTGGAGCTATAATTTGAAGGTTTAACCGACCCACATCCACCCAGCGAAACTCCCCTCACGGTTTCCTCTCGAGTCCTGCCCGAGCCCCGCATCGCCGGGGCGGCAAGTGGGCCGGGGCTGGGTGCGCAAACACCGGAGTTTCCTTTGTTGCCCGCAACGTCCCCCCAGGCGCCTGTGTCCCTGGTGCCTGTCATGGCGCCTGCTCTCCTGGCTCTTGCAGACGGCACGGTCTTTACCGGCACCTCGATCGGCGCAGCCGGTCACACGGTCGGCGAGGTGGTGTTCAACACCGCGCTCACCGGCTACCAGGAAATCCTCACCGACCCCAGCTACTGCCGGCAGATCGTCACGCTGACGTATCCGCACATCGGCAACTATGGGGTCAATGCCGAGGATGTCGAGGCGTCGAAGGTCCATGCCGCCGGCCTCATCATCAAGGACTTGCCGGTCCGCGTCTCCAACTTTCGCCACGGGCAGACCCTGACCGAATACCTGCAGTCCCAGGGCACGGTGGCCATCGCCGACATCGATACCCGCCGGCTCACGCGGGTGCTGCGCACCCAGGGGGCGCAGAACGGCTGCATCGCCACCTTCGAGCCGGGTCACGTGATCACGGATGCCGAGATCGCCGAGGCCGTTGGTCGCGCGCAGGCGGCTCCAAGCATGTCCGGCCTGGACCTGGCCCAGGTCGTCACCATCGGACATCCCTACGAGTGGACGGAGACCGAGTGGCGCCTGTCCCGCGAGGACGGCACGCCCGGCTACGGGCAGCTCGCGAATGGCAGGTTCCACGTCGTGGCCTACGACTACGGCGTCAAGCGCAACATCCTGCGCATGCTCGCCGAACGCGGCTGCCGCGTCACCGTGGTGCCGGCCAAGACTCCGGCGAGCGAGGTGCTCAAGTACAAGCCGGATGGCATCTTCCTGTCCAACGGCCCAGGCGATCCGGAGCCCTGCGACTACGCCATTTCGGCCACCCGTGAGCTGATCGACAGCGGATTGCCGGTGTTCGGCATCTGCCTGGGGCACCAGATCATGGCCCTCGCATCGGGCGCCAAGACGTTCAAGATGAAGTTCGGCCATCACGGAGCCAACCACCCCGTGAAGGACCTGGACAACGGTCGCGTCTCGATTACCAGCCAGAACCACGGGTTCGCCGTCGACGAGAAGACGTTGCCGTCCAACCTTCGACCCACTCACGTGAGCCTGTTTGACGGCACCCTCCAGGGCCTCGCCCGGACCGACAAGCCGGCCTTTTGCTTCCAGGGCCACCCCGAAGCCTCGCCGGGCCCGCATGACATCGGTTACCTGTTCGACCGCTTCGTGGCGTTGATGGAGAAGAACTGAAATGCCCAAGCGCACCGACATCCAAAGCATCCTGATCATCGGCGCCGGCCCGATCATCATCGGCCAGGCCTGCGAGTTCGACTATTCCGGCGCGCAGGCCTGCAAGGCCCTGCGTGAAGAGGGCTACAAGGTCATCCTGGTCAACTCCAATCCGGCGACCATCATGACCGACCCGGACACGGCGGATGTGACCTACATCGAGCCCATCACCTGGCAGGTCGTCGAGAAGATCATCGCCAAGGAGCGCCCGGATGCCATCCTGCCGACCATGGGTGGCCAGACGGCGCTGAACTGCGCCCTGGATCTGCACCGCCACGGCGTGCTGGGCAAGTACGGTGTCGAGATGATCGGCGCCAACGAGCACGCCATCGAGAAGGCCGAGGACCGCCTGAAGTTCAAGGATGCGATGACGAAGATCGGACTTGGCTCGGCCAAGTCCGGCATCGCGCACTCGATGGAGGAGGCCTGGGCCGTGCAGAAGGCGATTCAGGCGGAGATCGGAGGCTCAGGCTTCCCGATGGTCATCCGCCCGAGCTTCACCCTCGGCGGCACCGGCGGCGGGATCGCCTACAACCCGGAAGAATTCGAAGAGATCTGCAAGCGCGGACTCGACCTCTCGCCGACCAAGGAGCTGCTGATCGAGGAGTCGCTCATCGGCTGGAAGGAGTACGAGATGGAGGTCGTCCGCGACAGGGCCGACAACTGCATCATCGTGTGCTCCATCGAAAACCTCGACCCGATGGGCATCCACACGGGCGACTCCATCACGGTGGCACCGGCCCAGACGCTGACCGACAAGGAATACCAGCTGCTGCGCAACGCCTCGATCGCGATCCTGCGCGAGATCGGCGTCGACACCGGCGGCTCGAACGTCCAGTTCTCGATCAACCCGGACACCGGCCGGATGATCGTGATCGAGATGAATCCGCGTGTCTCGCGTTCGTCGGCACTGGCATCCAAGGCGACCGGATTCCCCATCGCCAAGGTGGCGGCCAAGCTGGCCGTCGGCTACACGCTGGATGAGTTGAAGAACGACATCACGGGCGGCGCCACCCCGGCCTCGTTCGAGCCGTCGATCGACTACGTCGTCACCAAGATTCCTCGGTTCGCTTTCGAGAAGTTTCCCGCCGCCGATCCGCACCTCACCACCCAGATGAAGTCGGTGGGCGAGGTCATGGCCATGGGCCGCACTTTCCAGGAGAGCTTCCAGAAGGCCCTGCGCGGCCTCGAGACCGGCATCGACGGGCTCACGGAGCGCTCGACCGACCGCGAGGAGATCGTGCAGGAGATCGGCGAGGCCGGGCCCGAGCGGATCCTCTACGTCGCTGACGCCTTCCGCATCGGCATGACGCTGGACGAGATCTTTGCCGAGACGGCCATCGACCCGTGGTTCCTGGCCCAGATCGAGCAGATCGTCTCGACCGAGAAGGCGCTGGCGGGTCGCACTGTGGACAGCCTGTCGAAGGACGAGGTGTTCTTCCTCAAGCGAAAGGGCTTCTCCGACAAGCGCCTGGCCAAGTTGCTCGCCACCAACCAGCACGAGGTCCGCGCCCGGCGGCATGCGCTCGGCGTGCGCCCGGTCTACAAGCGAGTGGATACCTGCGCCGCAGAATTCGCGACCCAGACGGCCTACCTGTACTCGACCTACGACGAGGAGTGCGAGGCCCAGCCCAGCGACAGGAAGAAGATCATGGTGCTCGGCGGCGGCCCCAACCGCATCGGCCAGGGCATCGAGTTCGACTACTGCTGCGTGCACGCGGCACTGGCGATGCGCGAAGACGGGTACGAGACCATCATGGTCAACTGCAACCCGGAAACCGTGTCGACCGACTACGACACCTCCGATCGCCTCTACTTCGAGCCGGTGACGCTGGAAGATGTGCTGGAGATCGTCGACAAGGAGAAACCCGTCGGCGTGATCGTGCAATACGGCGGCCAGACGCCCCTGAAGCTCGCGCTCGACCTGGAGCGCGCCGGCGTCCCCATCATCGGCACCAGCCCCGATTCGATCGACATCGCCGAGGATCGCGAGCGCTTCCAGAAGCTGCTCAACGACCTGGGCCTGAAGCAGCCGCCCAACCGCACCGCGCGCACCGAAGAGGCTGCGCTGGCGATGGCGCAGGAGATCGGCTACCCGCTGGTCGTACGCCCGAGCTATGTACTCGGCGGCCGCGCGATGGAGATCGTGCACGGCGACAAGGACCTGGAGCGCTACATGCGCGAGGCCGTGCGCGTGTCCGAGAAGTCGCCGGTGTTGCTCGACCGCTTCCTCGACGACGCCATCGAGGTCGACGTCGATTGCATCAGTGACGGCCGCGACGTGATGATCGGCGGCATCATGGAGCACATCGAGCAGGCCGGCGTCCACTCCGGCGACTCGGCGTGCTCGCTGCCGCCGTACTCGCTGCCCGTCTCGCTGCAGGACGAGCTTCGCCGCCAGACGGCGCTGATGGCGCGTGCGCTGAAGGTCGTCGGGCTGATGAACGTTCAGTTCGCCATCCAGGGCGAGGGCGACGAACGCACCGTCTACGTGCTGGAGGTGAACCCTCGCGCCTCGCGGACGGTCCCGTTCGTTTCGAAGGCCACCGCCCAGCCGCTTGCCAAGATCGCCGCGCGATGCATGGCGGGCCAGAAGCTGGCCGACCAGCGCGGCAAGGACGGCAAGCCGCCGCACGAGGTGATCCCGCCGTACTTCAGCGTGAAGGAGGCGGTCTTTCCGTTCAACAAGTTCCCCGGCGTCGATCCCATCCTCGGTCCCGAGATGCGCTCGACCGGCGAGGTGATGGGCGTGGCCTACACCTTCGGGGAGGCCATGCTCAAGAGCCAGCTCGGTGCCGGCTCGCGCCTGCCGGCCAAGGGGACCGTGGTCATCACGGTCAAGAACAATGACAAGGATCGCGCGATCAAGGTCGCGGGTGACCTGGTCGACCTGGGCTACCAGGTGGTGGCCACCAAAGGCACGGCGGCCGCGATTGCTGCCGCCGGCGTGCCGGTGAAGGTCGTGAACAAGGTGAAGGACGGCCGGCCGCACATCGCGGACATGATCAAGGCCGGGGATATCCAGCTGGTGTTCACCACTGTGGACGAGACCCGCACGGCCATCGCCGATTCGCGCTACATCCGCACCGCCGCCCTGGCCAATCGGGTGACCTACTACACCACCATGGCGGGATGCGAGGCCGTTACCGAAGCGCTGAAGCACCAGGACGATCCGAACGTGCTGTCGCTTCAAGAGTTGCACGCCGCGCTCAGCTGACCGTTCGTCGCCGCCGGGCGGCAAATCCGCACGAGGTCCGCGGGCTTGCCGGCCGGTCAAACTGCTCTAAACTTCCACTCGAAGCGCGCCAGATGGCGCGTTTTCCTTTTTGCCACGACTCCCATGACGACCATTCCACTCACCAAGCGCGGCGCCGAGAAGCTCAAGCAAGAGCTTCAACGGCTCAAGACCGTCGACCGCCACGCGGTGATCCAGGCCATCGCCGAGGCGCGAGCCCAGGGTGACCTGTCGGAGAACGCCGAGTACGACGCCGCCAAGGACAAGCAGGGCTTCATCGAGGGCCGCATCCTCGAAATCGAGGGCAAGCTGGCGGCTGCCCAGATCATCGACCCGGCCTCGCTGGATGCCGGGGGCCGCGTCGTGTTCGGCGCCACGGTCGATCTGGAGGAGGAAGAGTCGGGGGCGGCAGTGACCTATCAGATCGTCGGCGACGACGAGGCCGACCTGAAGCTCGGGCTCATCTCCATCAGCTCGCCCATTGCCCGTGCGCTGATCGGCAAGGAGGTCGGCGACGTCGCCGAAGTGCGCGCTCCTGGCGGCGTGAAGAGCTACGAGATCGTGGCGGTGCGTTACCAGTGAGCCTGCAGGAACGGGCCCGGCGCCTGATTCCCGGGCTGTGGGCTGGCGTCCTACTGTGCATTGCGCTCATCGCCACGCCCGCGCCGTTTGCCATCCTGGCCTTGCATGAGGCCGGCCGAGTGGTCGGCAGGATCTTCGCGCAGGAGGCCTACCTCAGTCTCGCGCTGGGGGTGGCTGTCCTGTTGCTGGAGCGCCGGGTGGCCAGCGCGGCCGTACACGGCGGATCCCGGTTCACGACACCGATCATCCTGGCGTTGACAGCCATCTTCTGCACCGTGTTCGGGTACTTCGGACTTCAGCCGATGCTGGAGGCGGCGCGGGCCGGGCAGGGCAACTGGACCTTCGGCCAGTTGCATGCCGTGAGTCTTGCCTTCTTCGCCGGGAAGATCGCGGCGGTGTCGGCACTGGCCTGGCGCGCCTGCGGCCCGTCGATCAGCTCTGCTGGGCCTTCTTCTTGACGCTGGTGGCCCTCGCCTTGACGCGCTTGATCTGCCCGCCGGCCGTCACGCGCTGGTTGCCGAAGACCTTGACCTTCTTCACCGTCGGACGATGGTTGCCGCTCTTGGAAAAGCTGACCAGCTTGACGGTGCGCGGCCCCGGCTTGCGGTCATCCTTCGCGGCGACCGCCTTCTCGGGCAGGGGCCTCCAGAGCACCAGCAGCTTGCCGATGTGCTGCACCGACGCAGCGCCGAGTTCGTCTGCCAATGTCGCCAGCGCGGCCTCCCGCGCGGCGCGATCGTCGGACAGCATCCGCACCTTGATCAGCCCATGCGCCTTGAGGGCGGCTTCCGTTTCCTTCAGGACAGCCGGCGTCAGGCCGTCGGCACCAATCATCACCACCGGATCCAGGTGATGGGCTTCTCCCCGCTTTTCCTTGCGTTCGGCGGGTGTCAATTCAATTGCAGACATCCTGTCATTATCGCAGCCGCATGAAGATCAAGACGAAGAGCAAGAAGGTCAACAAGGCTTGGCTGCACGACCACCTGACCGATCCCTACGTCAAGCTGGCGCAGAAGGAGGGCTACCGAGCTCGGGCGGCCTACAAGCTCAAGGAGATCGACGAGGCCTTCGGTCTGGTGCGTCCGGGCCAGGTCGTGGTGGACCTGGGCGCCGCCCCGGGCGCCTGGAGCCAGTACCTGCGCCGGCGTTTCGCTCCCAAGGCAGCCGGCACCGGCGGGGCCGCCACCGGCGAACTGGACGGCACGATCATCGCGCTCGACCTGCTGGAGTTCGCGCCGATCGATGGCGTGCGATTCATCCAGGGGGACTTCCGCGAAGATGAGGTGATGCATCGCCTGGAAGATGAACTGGCCGGGCGAGCGGTGGATCTGGTGGTATCCGACATGGCGCCCAACCTGTCGGGCATTGCCGCGTCCGATTCGGCACGCATCGCCCACCTGGTCGAGCTCGCGGTGGATTTCGCGGGCCGGCATCTGAAGCCGGAGGGCGCCCTGGTGGCCAAGGTTTTCCATGGCAGCGGCTACAGCCAGCTGGCGGAGCTCTTCAAGCGCCACTTCCGTGTGGTCAAGCCGATCAAGCCCAAAGCATCCAGAGACAAATCGTCGGAAACATTTCTGGTGGGAATTGGTCTCAAAAAGGTCGGATCGGGCATCCGAAGGCCCGAAAACAGCCTGTTTTAGCCATTTGCGGCTGCCTTGACCCAAGTCACCCTCTGGCAGCATCCCCGGTATTGAGTCGACTAGAATCAACCCTATATGCCGAGGTGACGAGCTGGGTTGCCAGTTCATTCCCTCAGGACTTCGCAAAGGAACCGCGGTGAACAATCAGTGGATTTCGAAGGTCGCCGTCTGGCTGGTGATCGCCTTGGTGTTGTTCACCGTCTTCAAGCAGTTCGACAAGCCCCGTGCCAGCGAACAGGTGACCTACACCCAGTTCATGGACGACGCCAAGCAAGGTCGCATCAAGCGGGTCGAGGTGCAGGGGCGGACCCTGAAGGTCACGCCCAACGATGGCCAGCCTTTCACCATCTCGTCGCCTGGCGACCTGTGGATGGTGGGCGATCTGATGAAATACGGCGTGCAGGTTTCGGGCAAGCCGGACGAAGAGCCCTCGCTGCTTCAGACACTGCTGTTGTCCTGGGGCCCGATGCTGTTGCTGATCGGCGTCTGGATCTACTTCATGCGCCAGATGCAGGGCGGCGGCAAGGGCGGCGCCTTCAGCTTCGGCAAGTCGAAGGCTCGCATGCTGGACGAGGCCAACAACTCCACCACCTTCGCTGACGTCGCCGGCTGCGACGAGGCCAAGGAGGAGGTGAAGGAGCTGGTCGACTTCCTGAAGGACCCGCAGAAGTTCCAGAAGCTGGGCGGCCGCATTCCGCGCGGCGTGTTGCTGGTCGGCCCTCCGGGGACGGGCAAGACGCTGCTGGCCAAGGCGATTGCCGGTGAGGCCAAGGTGCCGTTCTTCTCGATCTCCGGTTCCGACTTCGTCGAGATGTTCGTCGGTGTCGGTGCGGCTCGCGTGCGCGACATGTTCGAGCAGGCCAAGAAGAGCGCTCCGTGCATCATCTTCGTCGACGAGATCGATGCGGTCGGCCGCCATCGCGGCGCTGGCCTGGGCGGCGGCAACGACGAGCGCGAGCAGACGCTGAACCAGATGCTCGTCGAGATGGACGGCTTCGAAACCAACCTCGGTGTCATCGTGATGGCCGCCACCAACCGGCCGGACATCCTCGACCCCGCGCTGCTGCGCCCCGGCCGTTTCGACCGCCAGGTCTACGTGACGCTGCCGGACATCCGCGGCCGCGAGCAGATCCTGAACGTGCACATGCGCAAGGTACCGGTCGGCGGCGACGTCAAGGCGGACATCATCGCGCGCGGCACGCCGGGCTTCTCAGGTGCGGACCTGGCCAACCTGGTCAACGAGGCGGCGCTGTTTGCCGCCCGGCGCAACGCTCGCGTGGTCGAGATGATCGACTTCGAGCGTGCCAAGGACAAGATCATCATGGGCACCGAGCGCAAGTCCATGGTGATGGACGAGGAGGAGCGCACCAACACGGCATACCACGAAGCCGGGCATGCGCTGGTCGGTCGCCTCCTGCCCAAGCTGGATCCCGTTCACAAGGTGACTATCATCCCGCGCGGCGGTGCCCTCGGCGTGACCGTCTCCCTGCCCGAGAAGGATCGCTACGGCTACGACAAGATCTACATGCTGAACCGCATCTCGATGCTGTTCGGTGGCCGGATCGCCGAAGAGGTCTTCATGAACCAGATGACCACTGGCGCCAGCAGCGACTTCGAGCGTGCCACCCAGATCGCCCGCGACATGGTGACCAGGTACGGCATGAGCGACACGCTGGGCCCCATGGTCTACGCCGAGAACGAAGGCGAAGTGTTCCTCGGCCGCTCGGTGACCAAGACGACCAACGTGTCCGAAGACACGATGCGCAAGGTCGATTCGGAGGTCCGGCGCATCATCGACGAGCAGTACTCGATCGCACGCAAGCTGATCGAAGAGAACGCAGACAAGATGCATGCCATGGCCAAGGCGCTGCTGGAGTGGGAAACCATCGATGCCGACCAGGTCGACGACATCATGAACGACAAGCCGCCGCGCCCGCCGAAGGATTGGACGCCGTCGGCCAATCGCACGGGCAATGGCGCCACTCCGCCGGTCAACCCGGACAGCGCGCCGGCCACGGCCTGATCGCCGCGGCGACACACCACAGACCGTAACGGGGCCGCAAGGCCCCGTTGTTCTTGCACCTGTCGAGCCATCGTGTCGACCTACCTCTGGCAGACCGCCCGTTTCAGCCTGGACCTGACCTCCCGACCGCTGGTGATGGGCATCGTGAATGTCACGCCGGATTCCTTCTCGGACGGCGGTCGCCACGCCGATGAGGCTGCTGCGTGCCTGCATGCGGAGCGCCTTCTGGCGCAGGGCGCCGACATCCTGGACATCGGCGGAGAGTCGACCCGGCCGGGGTCGCAGCCACCGCCAGTCGAGGTCGAACTGGCGCGCGTCCTGCCGGTGGTTCGGCAGGCGGTCACGCTGGGCGTGCCGGTCTCCGTGGATACCAGCCGGCACGAAGTCATCCGTGCGGTCCTCGACGCCGGAGCCGACATCATCAACGACATCCGCGCGCTGCAGTCCCCGGGGGCGCTGGCGGCCGCCGCGGCTCATCCGCGCGCAGGCCTGTGCCTGATGCACATGCAGGGCGAACCGGCGACGATGCAGATATCGCCCCACTATGACGATGTGGTGGTCGATGTCGCTGGCTTCCTGGCACAACGAATGGCGGTCGCCGAAACGGCCGGCATCGCGGCGGAGCGCATCGTGCTCGACCCGGGGTACGGTTTCGGCAAGACGCTGGACCACAATCTGATGCTGTTCCGGCGCCAACGGGAGCTGACGGCACTGGGCCGCCCGTTGCTGGCGGGCTGGTCGCGCAAGGGGACCCTTGGGCAGTTGACCGGCCGCCCGGCGGGCGAACGGATGGTGCCCAGCGTCGCAGCCGCTTTGGCCGCCGTGGCCCTGGGGGCAAGAGTGGTTCGCGTGCATGACGTGGCCGACACCGTCGATGCCTTGAAGGTGTGGAATTCGGCAGGCCTGGGAGGCGCACCAGGCTGCGACAACAACGAGACTCAGAGGAGAACCGACCCATGACCCGTCGCTACTTCGGCACCGATGGCATCCGCGGCACCGTTGGCCAGGCGCCGATCACGCCAGATTTCGCGTTGCGGCTGGGCCATGCCGTGGGCCGTGTCCTTCAGCGAAGCGCGGCATCCCGCGAAGACCGGCGTGCTCCCGGCGTGCTGATAGGCAAGGACACCCGCATCTCGGGCTACATGCTCGAATCGGCTCTGGAAGCCGGATTCGCCTCGGCTGGCGTGGATGTCCTCCTGACCGGGCCGCTGCCGACGCCCGGCGTGGCCTACCTTACCCGCGCCCTGCGGCTGGACCTGGGCCTGGTGATCAGTGCCTCGCACAACGCCTATCCGGACAACGGCATCAAGTTCTTCTCGGCCCGGGGCGAAAAGTTGCCCGACGAATGGGAGCTCGCCGTCGAGGCTGCACTCGACGAGCCACCGCAATGGGTCGACTCGGCACGGCTCGGCCGAGCCCGCCGTATCGATGATGCGCAGGGCCGATACATCGAGTTCTGCAAGGCCACGGTGAGCGGGGAGCTGACGCTCAAGGGCCTGAAGCTGGTGGTCGATGCCGCGAACGGTGCGGCTTACCAGGTGGCGCCGGCCGTGTTTCACGAGTTGGGCGCCCAGGTCGTGAGCATCGGCTGCGCGCCCAACGGAACCAACATCAACGCGGGCTTTGGCGCCACGGCACCCCAGGCGCTGGTGCAGGCGGTACGCGAGCACGGCGCCGACTACGGGGTCGCCCTGGACGGCGACGCGGATCGGTTGCAGATGGTCGACGCTGCGGGCCGGCTGTACAACGGCGACGAACTCCTCTACCTGCTCGCCATGGACAGACGGACGCACGGCGAAGAGGTGCCGGGAGTCGTCGGAACCTTGATGACCAACATGGCCATTGAAGTGGCCCTCGCGGGGCAAGGCATTCCGCTCGTGCGAGCCAAGGTGGGCGATCGCTACGTGCTGGAGGAGCTCGGCCGGCGAGGATGGCTGCTCGGTGGGGAGGGCTCCGGTCATCTGCTGGCACTGGACAAGCACAGCACCGGTGACGGCATCGTCAGCGCCTTGCAGGTCCTTCAGGCCGTTCAGCGCAGCAGCCGCGCCCTGTCCGTCCTGCTGAACGAGGTGCAACTCTTTCCGCAGACGATGATCAATGTGCGCCTGGCCCAAGGCAGCGACTGGAAGCGCAACGCGCAGCTGGCCCGCCAGATCGAGACCATACAGGTCGAACTGGGCCGTACCGGTCGCGTCCTGATCCGCCCTTCCGGCACCGAACCGGTGTTGCGGGTCATGGTCGAGGCCCGGGAGGCGGAAACCTCCCGCCGCATGGCCGAACGCCTCGCCGAGGCCGCCCGGAACGGGGCCTGAGCCGGTTCGTGACAGGTTCATGACACCTGCGTGACGCCGCCCCGGCGTCACGGCGCTGTCACACAAGCTTTCTACAGTGCCGGGCAACCCGCTGAAGAAAAGGTAGTGACATGCTGAAAGTTGTGATTCGTCCGATCTGGCTGGGCGTTGCCGCCCTGATGCTGTCCGGTGCCGCCCTGGCGCAGGACGTGACCGGCGCAGGAGCCTCGTTCCCCGCTCCCATCTACGCCAAGTGGGCGGACGCCTACAACAAGGCCAGCGGCGCGAGGATCAACTACCAGTCGGTCGGCTCCGGTGCAGGCATCAAGCAGATCAAGTCCAAGACGGTGGACTTCGGTGCCTCCGACATGCCGCTGAAGGACGAGGAACTGGCCGCTGACGGGCTGTTCCAGTTCCCGACCGTCATCGGCGGCGTGGTGCCGGTGGTCAACGTCAAGGGCATCGCCGCGGGTCAGCTGAAGCTCACCGGGCAGGTCCTGGGCGACATCTACCTCGGCAAGGTCACGAAGTGGAACGACCCGTCCATCACGGCGCTCAACGCGGGCGTTGCCTTGCCGGAGGCCGATATCGCGGTCGTTCGCCGGGCCGATGGTTCGGGCACCAGCTTCATCTTCACCAACTACCTGTCCAAGGTGAACGCCGACTGGAAGGCCAAGGTGGGCGAGGGCACCGCCGTCAACTGGCCGACCGGCGCCGGTGGCAAGGGCAACGAAGGCGTGGCTTCCTACGTGCAGCGCCTGCCGAACTCGATCGGCTACGTCGAGTACGCCTACGCCAAGCAGAACAAGATGGCCCACGTGCAGCTGAAGAACAAGGACGGCGCGTTCGTCGCGCCTGACGATGCCAATTTCAAGGCCGCTGCCGCCAATGCCGACTGGGCCAAGACCTTCTACCAGGTCCTGACCGATCAGCCGGGCAAGGAGTCGTGGCCCCTGACCGGCGCCACCTTCATCCTGATGCACAAGGTCCAGGCCAAGCCCGAACAGGCTGGTGCCGCGCTCAAGTTCTTCGACTGGGCTTACGCCAGCGGCGACAAGATGGCCGCGGAGCTGGAATACGTTCCGCTGCCCGACAGCGTGAAGAGCCTCGTGCACAAGCAGTGGGGCGAGGTCAAGGATGGTGCGGGCAAGCCGATCGCCCTCAAGTAATTCACCGTCAACGCCAGCCGAGACGGACGGGCCCCTCAAGGGGCCCGTGCCACGCCGGCGCGACCGAAGGAGCGACAGGTGACCGCTACACTGCCCGCCAGCCCCACTGCCCACGACCTGACCATGGAACGATCGGCCCCGGCCGGGCGGCCGGGTGGCCGCAGCGTGCGTGCCCCCTGGGCCGACCGGGTGTTCGCGCTGGCGGCGCACGGCGCGGCCTGGCTGACGCTGGCACTGCTGCTCGGCATCCTCCTGTCGCTGATCGCCGGAGCGGCGCCGGCGATCAAGGAGTACGGCCTGTCCTTCCTCTGGCGCAGCGAGTGGGATCCGGTGCAGGATCGCTACGGCGGCCTGGTCATGATCTACGGCACGCTGATGACCTCGCTGATCGCATTGATCATCGCGGTTCCGGTGAGTTTCGGTATCGCGCTGTTCCTGACCGAACTCTCTCCGCAGTGGCTGAAGCGTCCGCTGGGCGTGGCGATCGAGTTGCTGGCGGCCGTGCCGTCCATCGTCTACGGCATGTGGGGGCTGCTCGTCTTCGGCCCGCTGCTGGCCACCTACGTGCAGCAGCCGCTTCAGCACCTGTTCAAAGGGGTCCCTGTCCTCGGGGCGCTTTTCGCCGGCCCGCCGGTGGGCATCGGCCTGCTGTCCGCCGGGATCATCCTCGCCATCATGATCATTCCGTTCATCGCGTCGGTGATGCGTGACGTCTTCGAGGTCACGCCTGCTTTGCTGAAGGAATCGGCCTACGGTCTTGGCTCCACCACGTGGGAGGTGGTCTGGAACGTGGTGCTGCCGTTCACCAAGACCGGCGTGGTCGGCGGGATCATGCTGGGGCTGGGGCGCGCGCTCGGCGAGACGATGGCGGTGACGTTCCTGATCGGCAATGCCAACCAGCTCAATTCGATCTCGCTTTTCGAGCCCGCGAACAGCATCACGTCGGCCCTGGCCAACGAGTTCGCCGAGGCCGGGGAGGGACTGCACCAGGCGTCGCTCATCTACCTGGGGCTGGTGCTGTTCTTCATCACCTTCGTCGTGCTGGCCTTTTCCAAGCTCCTGCTGGCCCAGTTGAAGAAAAACGAGGGGAGCAAGACATGAGTTCCCTGACTGCGCTCGACACCGCTCGGCTGGCGATTCACCGCCGCCGCAAACGCACCAACGTCATCGCCCTGACGCTCTCGCTGGCGGCGATGGCCTTCGGGGTGGTCTGGCTGATCTGGATCCTCTACGAGACCGTGGTCCGAGGCTTCGGCGGCATCAGCCTGCAGGTCTTCACCGAGGCGACACCGCCTCCGCAGGCAGAGACGGGTGGCCTGGCCAACGCGATCTACGGCTCGGTGATGATGGTGTCGCTGGCCACCCTGATCGGCACCCCCATCGGCGTCATGGCCGGGATCTATCTCGCCGAATACGGGCAGCGCAGCTGGCTCGGCCGCACGACGCAGTTCATCAACGACATCCTGCTGTCTGCGCCTTCCATCGTCATCGGCCTGTTCGTCTATGGCGTGGTGGTTTCCCGCTTCAAGTCGTACTCCGGCTGGGCGGGTGTCATGGCACTGTCCCTGATCGTCATTCCGGTCGTGATCCGCACGACCGAGAACATGCTGGTGCTGGTGCCCAACGCCTTGCGCGAAGCGGCCTATGCACTGGGGACGCCGAAGTGGAAGGTCATCCTCTCGATCACCTTGAAAGCCGCCCGGGCTGGTGTGGTGACCGGTGTTCTTCTCGCACTGGCCCGCGTGGCGGGCGAGACGGCGCCCTTGCTCTTCACGTCCTTGAACAACCAGTTCTGGTCGACTGACCTCAGCCGGCCCATGGCCAGCCTGCCGAAGGTCATCTTCGAGTTCGCGATGAGCCCGTACGAGAACTGGCAGAAGCTGGCCTGGGCGGGCGTCTTCCTCATCACCCTGGGCGTGCTCGCGCTGAACATCCTGGCGCGCGTACTGTTCCGCAACAAGCACTGAAGGCCTTTTCACAATGGACGCCAAAGTCGGATCCCCGGTGGCCGGGAAGGCCAAGATCGCCGTGCGCGACCTGAACTTCTACTACGGCAGCTTCCACGCCCTGAAGCACATCGATCTGGACATTCCGGAGAAGAAGGTGACGGCCTTCATCGGTCCCTCGGGTTGCGGCAAGTCGACGCTGCTGCGCACCTTCAACCGCATGTTCGAGCTCTATCCCGAACAGCGCGCCGAGGGCCAGATCCTGGTCGACGGCGAGAACGTGCTGGACCGCAAACTCGACGTGTCGCTGATCCGCGCCAAGGTCGGCATGGTCTTCCAGAAGCCCACGCCGTTCCCGATGTCGATCTACGACAACATCGCCTTCGGCGTGCGCCTGTTCGAGAATCTTTCCCGCGTCGAGATGGACGAGCGCGTCGAGTGGGCGCTGAAGAAGTCGGCGCTGTGGAACGAGGTCAAGGACAAGCTGGGCCAGAGCGGCTCGGGCCTGTCCGGAGGCCAGCAGCAGCGCCTTTGCATAGCCCGCGGCATCGCGATCAAGCCCGAGGTGCTGCTGCTCGACGAACCCTGTTCGGCGCTGGATCCGATCTCCACCGGCAAGGTCGAGGAACTGATCCACGAGCTCAAGAGCGACTACACCGTGGTCATCGTCACCCACAACATGCAACAGGCGGCCCGCGTTTCGGACTACACCGCCTACATGTACCTGGGTGACCTCATCGAATTCGGCCCGACGCGCGACCTCTTCATGAAGCCGCAGAAGAAGGACACCGAGGACTACATCACCGGCCGCTTCGGCTGACGCTCCAGAAGAAGGAAGCAAAGATGGACAAGCATCTCTCCACCCAGTTCGACACCGAGTTGAGCGGGGTCTCGACGCGAGTGCTCGAAATGGGCGGCCTGGTCGAGGCCCAGGTGGCGCAGGCCATCTACGCGCTGACGAACTACAGCGCCGAGACGGCCACCCAGGTGCTGCAGATGGAAGAGCGGGTCAACCAGCTCGAGGTCGACATAGATGCCGACCTGTCGGCGATCATCGCCCGCCGTCAGCCGACGGCCCGCGACCTGCGGCTGCTGATCGCCATCAGCAAGACCATCGGCAACCTGGAGCGGGTGGGCGACGAAGCCGCCCGCATCGCCCGCACCGTGCAGCGCCTGATCAACACCGGCGTCTTCAGCCGGCTGCGGCTGCCCGTGGGCGACGTCTCGTTCGAAGCGTCTCTGGCCACCGCCTCGCTGCGAAAGGCGCTGGATGCATTCGCCCGGCTGGACACGGTCCAGGCGCTGGACGTGATCAAGAACGACAACCAGATCGACGCCGAGTTCGACGGCCTGATGCGCAAGCTCATCACCTACATGATGGAAGACCCGCGCACCATCTCGGCCAGCATCGACCTGGTGTTCGTGGCCAAGGCCATCGAGCGGGTGGGCGACCACGCCAAGAACCTGGCCGAGCAGATCATCTACATCGTCAAGGGGCAGGACGTGCGGCACAACAGCGTCGAGGCGGTCGAGACGATCGCGCTGACACGCAACTGAGTTGGCATCGGCTGTGATGAACGAAGGGAACGCCTGACATGCCCACCGTGCTCGTCGTTGAAGACGAATCGGCGATCGCCGAACTGGTCGCGATCAACCTGCGCCATGCCGGCTTCGAGGTGACGCTGGCCGAGAACGCCGACCAGGCCATGGTGGCCGTGGATGCGGTGCTGCCCGACCTGGTGCTGCTGGACTGGATGCTGCCGGGCCAATCCGGCGTCGCGCTGGCACGCCGCTGGCGGGGCGATGCGCGCACGCGCGAGTTGCCCATCATCATGCTCACCGCGCGGGCCGACGAGGCAGACAAGGTGTCAGGCCTGGACGCCGGCGCGGACGACTATCTCACCAAGCCGTTCTCGACCCAGGAACTGCTGGCCCGGATTCGTGCCGTGCTGCGTCGCCGCGTCCCCGAAGCGCTCGACTCCGCGGTCGAGATGGCCGGGCTGAAGCTCGACCCCTCGACGCGGCGGGTCAGTCGGGCGGGCATCGAGTTGAAGCTCGGCCCCACCGAATTCCGCCTGCTGCACTTCTTCATGACCCATCCGGAGCGCGTGCACAGCCGCGCCCAGTTGCTCGACCGGGTCTGGGGAGACCACGTCTTCATCGAGGAGCGCACCGTCGACGTCCACGTCAAGCGGCTGCGCGAGGCCTTGTTGCCGGCCCAATGCGCCAGCATGATCGAAACCGTCCGTGGCGCCGGTTATCGCTTCACCCAGCAAGCGATCGCGTCGGCCGCCTGACGCTTCCAGAACATGGCCTGGATCTGGTGGCGCGTGCTCTTTGCGCTGAGCCTCGCGCTCGGCGGTGGATTCATCGGCCACGCCCTCGGCGCTGCGCAGGGTTACACCGTGCGCGGCGCGTTGGCAGGCGCACTGATCGGCGTGGTGCTGCTGCTCATTCGCGACGTGCTGATGGGCCGCCGGGTCCTGCGATGGCTCAGTGTCGGGGCGCACGAAGCCTCGCCCGCCATGGCCGGCTTCTGGGGCGAACTGGGCAGCCGCATCGAGCGGGCGCTGCGCTCGCGCGAGCGGCAGGCCGAGGCCGAACGCGAGCGGCTGGCGCAATTTTTGACCGCCATCGAGGCCTCGCCCAACGGCGTGATGCTGCTGGACGCCAGTGAGCAGATCGAATGGTGCAATCAGCTGGCCGCGGAACATCTGGGGTTGGATCGCCAACGCGACCTCCGTCAGCGCGTGACCAACCTCGTCCGCGCTCCGGCGTTCGTCGCCATGTTGCAAGCCCGCGCCTTCGAGCAGCCCGTCCAGATTCCGCACCCGGCCGGCCGGGGTTTGCTGTCGGTCATCGTGAGACCGTATGGCGAGGGACAGCGTCTGCTGTTGACGCAGGACATCACCGAGCGGGAGCGGGCCGACGCGATGAGGCGCGACTTCGTGGCCAACGTGTCGCACGAGATCCGCACGCCCCTGACCGTGGTCGCCGGCTTCGTCGAGACCCTGACCAATCTTCCGTTGTCCGAAGTCGAGCGCAAGCGGGTCCTGGCCTTGATGGCGCAACAGGCGCACCGCATGCAATCGCTCGTCGGAGACCTGTTGACCCTCGCCCGGCTGGAGGGCAGCCCACGGCCGGCGGCAGACTCCTGGCTGCCGCTGGCGCGCCTGGGGGCCGCCGTCGAGCTCGACGCGCGCGGCTTGTCCGCCGGCCGGCATCGCCTGGCCTTCGACTGGGGCCAGGGCATCGAGCTGGCCGGCAACGAGGCGGAGCTCCTCAGCGCGGTGACCAACCTCGTCAGCAACGCGGTGCGCTACACGCCTGACGGCGGGACGGTCGAGGTGAGCTGGGGTCAACGGCATGACGGCGCCGGCGAGATCTCGGTCCGTGACACCGGGCCCGGCATCGCCGCCGAGCACCTGCCGCGGCTGACCGAGCGCTTCTACCGGGTCGACGGCAGCCGGTCGCGCGATACCGGCGGCACGGGGCTTGGGCTGGCCATCGTCAAGCACGTGGCGCAGCGCCATGGGGGCGAGCTGCTGATCGAAAGCACCGTCGGCGAAGGATCTCGCTTCACGCTGATGCTTCCGCCGGCCCGCGTGCGCCTGCCTGTCCTGAGCGCGGCGGCTCAGGGCACCGGTTGGTAGATCAGCATCTGGTCGCTGCGCTCGCCGGGGCGCCGCAGCTGCACTTCGAGCTTCCATCCGGCGGGTGCTGCCGGCAGGGTGCTACCGCGCCAGGCGACGAGCAGATGACGGGTGCAGTCGGGCGGCACGTCGCGCTCCGGCTGGGTCACGACGCGGTGCTTGCCAAAGACTTCCAGCGCCGCCACGTTGGCGCGTGTCATGCCAGGCGCGAGCACGCACGCGCCGGCCGGCACGTGCCTGTCCACCAGCGCAACCAGCGTGCGCGGACTGCGTGCGTAATCCAGCGCTGGCAGCAACAAGGTCATCGTCAGGAGCCAGCTCAGGGCTACGCCGCTGGCGGAGAGCACAAGGCTCTTCCACAAGGGGTGACGGTGACGCGAGGTGCGCCAGCGAACCAGCCAGAGCCAGGCCAGCGTTCCTAGCGCCGCGGCCACGAGCTCGATGGAGGAGAAGCGGGGCGAGAAGCCCGGCGCAAGCCGCAGGATGTTGGCCATCGGCTTGGCCGGCACGCCGGTCTGCATCGACAGGTAGATGACCCATACCGTGAGCGCGGCCAGGCTGAAGAAGAAGACCGAGAACCAGTCGATCGCCGCGGCGGCGCTGCGCTTGAGCGTGGGCAGGGCGAAGGCCGCCATGACGGCCATGCCGGGAAGCGCCAGCATCAATGCCCGCTCCGAGCCTCCCATCGCCAATGCACTGACCACGCCCACGATCACGGTCGCCAGCGGCACCGCGATGTGACGGCGCAGCCAATGGCGGCGCCAGCGCCAGAGCGTCCACAGCGAAAGCGGCCACACGGGCCACGGGAACCACAGCAGCAGCCGCAATGTCCCTGCGGCGTTGGGCGCTGCCAGGCGCGGTTGCCAGGCGCCCAGTGCGCTGGCGGCCGCGATCGCCAACGCCACAGAGGCCAGCAGCCAGGGCCATAGCGAGCGGACCTCGGCATAACTGGAGCGAAGGGTGACGACCAGGGCGAGCACGCCCAGGGCCATGGCCATGCTGGGCGCGCCGCTGGTGGCCAGCGCGGGCAGTGCCAGCAGCAGCGCGGCGCGCACCGCGATCGATCGGTACGGCGCGGCCGCCAGGGCCCACAGCAGCAGCGTCACCTCACTGAGCTGCATCAGCTCCGGCGTGGTCTCGTGCCCCAGCTGCAGCAACCCGAGGGTTGCGATGATGGCCAGCAGGGCGCCATCCGCCAGTGCACGCGCATAGTCGACGGGATCGGCCTCTCCGCCGAACGCGAAGGGAATGGGCTGGGCCGCTTCAGTGCGGGCCAGGTGGAACGTGGCGTACCAGACCAACACCAGGGTGAGGGCGAGCAGGGCGCCGAAAGCCAGTCGGGCGGCCAGGGCGGGGTCCATCGCCGGCGTCAGCAACTTGATGACCAGCGCGCCGAGCGCGTGCGGGAGCAGGGCTGTCTCCGGGGGCAGGTCGCCGAGTGTCGGAGCCCACCAGGACGTGCGGCCCTCGGCCATGCCGAGCATGGTGCCGAAGGCCGTGACGTCGGCACCGCGCCAGGGGTCGCGCCCGAACAGGCCCGGCAACAGGTAGGCCGCGCAGAACAACAACAGGGCCAGGCGGGGTAGCCGCTCGGCGGCGCGCTGCGTGACGAGGGCAGGGGTGGGCTGGGGCGAATCCACGGCTGGGATCATGCCAAGCCGGCATCAAGCTCGGCCCGGGCGAATGCAAAAAAGAAAAAAGGCAGCCGGGGCTGCCTTTCGTGCGGTGGCGTCAAACGCCGGATCACTTCTTGATGCCGACGCGCGCGAACTTGTTGCGGAACTTCTCGACGCGGCCGCCCAGGGTGTCCACGCTCTTTTGCTGGCCGGTGTAGAACGGGTGCGATTCGCTGGTGGTTTCCAGCTTGAACAGCGGCAGTTCGCGCCCGTCATCCATCTTCACGGTTTCGCGGGTCTGCGCGCAGGAGCGCGTGACGAACTTGAAGCCGTTGGACAGGTCGACGAAGCAGACGTCGCGGTAGTTGGGATGGATGCCTTCTTTCATGCGCAAACCTCTCGCTGCAGTGGTGTCGGCAGCCACGCGCCCTGATACCGGTTGAACCGGCGATACGCGCACTTACCAAGCGGATTGCTTCCCAAAGCGGGAAAACATTGGATTATAGGGCATGAGCCTTGGCCCCGGCCCGGGCGTCGACCACCGAGAGCACGTGCCGGGTCATTCCGAGTGCCAATTCGTGCTCGCCCACCAGGACCGTGCCGGCACCGTCCCGGCGCAGCAGCTCTGCTTCCTCGGCGTTGTGGCTGCGCACGACGACGTGGATCTGGGGATTCAGCGCCCGGGCCGCATCCACCATCTTTCGCACGTGGACGGTGTCGGGCGTCGCGATCGCCAGGGCCCTGGCGTCCTTGATGTGGGCCTGCACGAGCACCTCCGGCTCCGTGGCGTCGCCCCACACGGCGGCGTGCCCTAGCGCGCGCAGGCGCTCGACGGCATCGCGGTTCTGCTCCGCGACGACGAAGGGCACGCCTTCGGCCGAGAGCGCGTCGGCGATGCGCTTGCCCACTCGGCCCCAGCCCACGAGCACGACCTGGTTCGACAGGTACTTCGCCTCGGTCGACATCGGCAGGGCGGCGAGAGGATCCTCGGCCGGTTCCAGACGGTTGGCCAGGCGGGGCCGCTCTTGCAGCCAGGCGTGCGCGATGTCGGCGATGCGGAAAGCCAGTGGATTGAGCGCGATGGAGATGAGCGCGCCCGCCACGATCAGGCTCTGGCCTTCGCGCGGCAGCAGCCCGAGCGACAGCCCCAGGCCGGCGAGGATGAAGGAGAACTCGCCGATCTGGGCCAGGCTGGCAGATGCGGCGAGCGCCGTGCGAACCGGGTAGCGCAAGACGAGAACCAGCCCGGCTGCGGCGAGCGACTTGCCGAGCATGATGATCGCGACGGTGGCCAGCACCTGCAGCGGCTGCTCGATCAACACCGCCGGGTCGAACAACATGCCCACGGAGACGAAGAACAGCACGGCGAAGGCGTCCTGCAGAGGCAGGGTCTGCTCGGCGGCACGTTGGCTGAATTCGGATTCGCGCAGCACCATGCCGGCGAAGAACGCGCCGAGCGCGAACGAAATGCCGAACAGGGCCGAAGAGCCGTAGGCGATGCTCACCGCCGCTGCCACCACGCACAACGTGAAGAGCTCGCGCGATCCGGTCTTGGTGACCTGCCACAGCACCCAGGGGAACAGGCGTCTGCCGACGATGAGCATGAAGGCCACGAAGGCGGCGACCTGCCCGAGCGTGATGGCCAGCGTTGCCAGCAGGCCGCGGTCGGAGGCGGGCGATGCTTCGTCGCCTCCCAGCAGGGGCGCCAATGCAGGCAGCAAGACGAGCACGAGCACCATGGCCAGGTCCTCGACCACCAGCCAGCCGATCGCGATGCGCCCGTCCGCCGAATCCAGCAGGCCCCGGCTTTCCAGCGCCTTGAGCAGGACCACGGTGCTGGCCACGGACAGTGAGAGGCCGAAGATGAGCGCGCCACCGAGGGGCCAGCCCCACAGGGTGGCGACGCCGGCGCCCATGGCCGTGGCGACCAGCATCTGCGCAATGGCCCCTGGCAGCGCCACTCGTCGAACGGCCAGCAGGTCGGCGACGGAGAAGTGCAGGCCGACGCCGAACATCAGGAGCATCACGCCGATCTCGGCCAGCTGGGCGGCGATCGCGCCGTCGGCCACGAAGCCTGGCGTCGCCGGTCCGATGGCCACGCCGGCCAGCAGGTAGCCCACGAGCGCGGGCAACCTCAGGCGCACGGCGATGAAGCCCAGCACGAGGGCGAGGCCGAAGCCCGCGGCCAGGGTCGTGATGAGGCTGACGGAATGGGGCATGCCTGGTGTCCTCGCTGGAAAGCAAACAGCCCGCATCGCGGGCTGTCTGGTCATGATGTCCGGGGCGGGCTCCGGCCGCGGGGCTCAGCCGCCTCGACGCATCATGTCGAAGAAGTCGAGGTTGTTCTTGCTCGACTTCATCTTGTCGAGGATGAACTCCATCGCCTCGATCTCGTCCATCGGGTAGAGCAGCTTGCGCAGGATCCAGGTCTTTTGCAGGATCTCCGGCTTCAGCAGCAGCTCTTCGCGGCGGGTGCCGGACTTGTTGATGAGGATGGACGGGTAGACGCGCTTCTCGGCCATGCGGCGATCCAGGTGGATTTCGCAGTTGCCGGTGCCCTTGAACTCCTCGTAGATCACCTCGTCCATGCGGCTGCCGGTGTCGATCAGCGCCGTGCCGATGATGGTCAGCGAGCCGCCTTCCTCGACGTTGCGCGCGGCGCCGAAGAAGCGCTTCGGACGCTGCAGGGCATTGGCATCCACGCCGCCGGTCAGCACCTTGCCGGAGCTCGGCAGCACGTTGTTGTACGCGCGGGCCAGGCGGGTGATGGAGTCGAGCAGGATGACCACGTCCTTCCTCAGCTCGACGAGGCGCTTGGCGCGCTCGATCACCATCTCGGCCACCTGCACGTGGCGGGCGGCCGGCTCGTCGAAGGTGGAGCTGATGACCTCGCCACGCACGGTGCGCAGCATCTCGGTCACTTCCTCGGGGCGCTCGTCGACCAGCAGGACGATGAGGTGCACGTCGGGGTGGTTGGCGACGATCGCGTGCGCGAGGTGCTGCATCATCACCGTCTTGCCGGTCTTGGGCTGGGCGACGAGCAGTGCGCGCTGGCCTTTGCCTATGGGCGCGATCAGGTCGACGATCCGGCCGGTGATGTTCTCTTCGCCCTTGAACCCTTCACGCTCGAGCTTGAACGGCTCTTTCGGGAAGAGCGGCGTCAGGTTCTCGAACATGATCTTGTGCTTGTTCTCCTCGGGCGTCAGGCCGTTCACGCGGTCGACCTTGACGAGCGCGAAGTAGCGCTCGCCGTCCTTGGGAACACGCACCTCGCCTTCGATCAGGTCGCCGGTGTGCAGGTTGAAGCGGCGGATCTGGCTGGGCGAGAGGTAGATGTCGTCGGTGGACGCCATGTAGCTGGTGTCGATCGAGCGCAGGAAGCCGAAGCCATCCGGCAGCACCTCGAGCACGCCGTCGCCGAAGACCTGTTCGCCGGCCTTGGCGCGCTTCTTCATGATCGCGAACATCAGCTCCTGCTTGCGCAGGCGCGAGACGTTGTCGATCTCCAGCTCCTCGCCCATTTGGATGAGGGCGGAAACGTGAAGCGCCTTGAGTTCTGACAGATGCATCGGCAAACACCCTTGGGGGAAGGTAACCGCGCGCGCATCCCTTGCGCCGGGCTGTTTCGGTCAGGCGCCGTGGCCGGTATTCACCAGCACCCGGGATCGCCAGCCGCGATTCGAACGTGAGGATTCGGGAAGCTGAGGCCTGGAACCGGCGCGATTTACCGGTTGTAGACCGGGGCGCCGTGGCCTGGAAGCTGATTCGCTAGCACCGGAGCGGGGGCCGGTGAGGCCGCCGCCACCGATGCGTCAGACGCGATTATAGATGGCCGTCGAGGAAGGCGGTCAATTGGGCTTTCGACAGGGCGCCGACCTTGGTGGCGGCGAGCTGCCCGCCCTTGAACAACATCAGGGTCGGGATGCCGCGGATGCCGAACTTGGCCGGAACGTCACGGTTGTCGTCCACGTTCATCTTGGCAATCTGCAGGCGATCGCCATATTCCTTGGCGGTCTCGTCCAGCATGGGCGCGATCATCTTGCACGGTCCGCACCATTCGGCCCAGTAGTCGACCAGGACGGGTTTGTCGGACTTCAGGACATCGGCCTCGAACGAGGCATCGGAGATGTGCTTGATCAATTCGCTGCTCATGAAGAGTCCTCGGGGGTGGCCTGGGGCCAGTGGAAGGCCGCGTCGCTGGCGACGCTGCGACCCTCAGATGGGGGCGACGCGGGTCACTTTCAAGAGGCTGCGCCGGCCATGTTGCCCGTTCTGAGCCGGGCACAATGATTCTGACATAAAGACCGTCGGGCCGCCGCCTCCGGTCTCCCGGCACCCCTGCTACAGGCGGGTGCTTGGACACCGCTTCCCATCCATGCATTCCTCAACGCCCACGATCGCCGGCTTGCCGGCCGGCCCCACCGACGCGGCATGGTGGCTGGCGGCCGCCGGTGGCGCCCGCCAATGGGCCGAACAGCGCCAGATCGACCTGCGCGATGCAATCTGGCTGCTGCCGTACTCGGCGTTGATGCCGGTGGCGCGGCGCGCCTGGAGCCGCCTTGGGGGCTGGCAACCGAGGGTGGAAACGCTGGCGACGCTGCGCGCGCAGCTGGGCCCACGCGTGAGCGCAGGCGGGCCCGGCTTCGATCCGGTGCTGAACCGATTGCAGGCAGCCCAGTGGCTGCGCGAGCAACCCGCCGGCGCGGCCTGGGCGCAGGATGACCGTCGGGCCTTTCGCGAAGGGGTCGATGCACTCGTGCGTTGTGCGCAATCGATGCAGGAGGCGGCGGCTTGCCGTCCCGCGTCCGAGCGATCCGCCTGGTGGGATCAGGCGCGGCGATCCCTGTCCGGCGGACAGGGCCCGGGCGGCGATGAGCGGCTGCTCGCCAGGATCGCACTGGAGTGGGCCGCGAGCGCGGCCACGGCGGACGCCGATGAGCTCCGCGAATTGCGCCCCTCGGCATGGCTGCTCTTGCGGGCCGGCGGGCGGGATCCGCTGGCCGAATCCATCCTGGCCGAAGCGGCGGCGCGCGGGACGCCCTGCCTGGTGCTCGACGCCGACCCGCCGCGCGATGCGTTGTTCGCGATGTCGATCGGGCTGCAGGCGCCGCCTGCCGAGTGCCTGTGCGCCGATGCCGAAAGCGAGGCCCAGGCGGCCTGTGCGCAGGTCCTCGAGGAGTTGGCGCAAGCGCCTGCCGATCCGGTCGCCCTGATAGCGCAGGACCGGGAGGCGGTGCGGCGAGTGAGGGCCTTGCTGGAGCGTTTCGGCGTTGCGGTGGTGGACGACACGGGATGGCGCCTGGCGACCACGCGCGCCGCCGCGCGCCTGATGACCCTGCTGCGAGCGGCCCAGGGGCTCAGGCCGGGCCGCGCGGAGTCGACTGCGGCCGACCAGCGACTGGACTGGCTGAAGGACGACCCGCTCGGACTCGCGCGGCCACGCGCCCTGGCCGCGCTCGAGGCCCGCTGGCGTGGGCGCCGGGTGCCCGAGTCTTCGCAGGCCGAAGCCGAAGCGCTGTGGGCGGATGCCCAGGCTCGCCTCGGCCCCTTGTTGATCGAGCGGCGGCAGGCCCTTGCCGCCTGGCTCGAGCAGTTGGCGGACCTGTGCCTGGGCGAGCCGCTCGAAGCGGCGCGCTGGCGTGACGATGCCGCCGGCCGCGCGGTGCTGTCGGCCCTGCGGATGGACCCCGTTCCCGCGGGGGCCTGGCAGGCCCTGGCCCGACAGGTGGCAATGACCCTGGACGATTTCGTCACCTGGGTCGACGAAGTGCTGGCCGAGGCGAGCTTCGTGCCGCCGCACGACGCGAAGGCTCCGGTGGTCATCACGCCGCTCGCCCGAGCCATGCTGCGGCCGTTCAGCGCGGTGGTCTTCCCGGGCACGGACGAACGCAGGCTTGGCGCCTCCGAACCCAAGGCCGAACTCGTCACGCCGGCGTTGGCGGAAACGCTCGGTCTGGAGGGCTTGTCCGCGCAACGAGAGCGCGAGGCGCTGGCCTTCGCACAGGTCCTGCGCCAGCCGCGCGTGACGCTGTTGCGCCGCGTGGCCGAGGGCAGCGAAGTGCTGGGTGCGAGCGCACTGGTCGAGCGACTGCGCCTGGCATGGCGGGCCGCACCCGAGGGCGCGCGAGACCTGCCGAGCGTCTCACGCGCATTGCCCACGCGTCGCGTTGCACCCGAGCCCGTGAGGCCGCCGCTGCCACGGGCCACCACGCGTTGGCCGGACAGCCTGAGCGCCAGCGCGGTAGAGGCCTTGCGCGCCTGCCCGTACCGCTTCTTCAGCCGTGTGATCCTCGGCCTGGGCGAGGCGGACGAGCTCGACCGCATGCTCGCCAAGCGCGACTACGGCAACTGGCTGCACGCAGTGCTTTGGCGATTCCATCTCGGGCGAACGCCGACGACCGACCTCGAGGCCGATCGCGAAAGGCTGCGCGCCGCCGCGCGTGACGAACAGGATGAATCGCCCCACCCGGAAGGCGAGCTGCTGCCCTACCTGGCCAGCTTCGAGGCCCTCGTCGAGCCCTACTTGCGCTGGCTGCACGGGCGCGAGGCCGAAGGCTGGCGATGGGCCGAGGGCGAGGTGGATCGCCGCATCCTGCCGCCCGAGCTGGGTGGCATGGCCCTGCGCGGGCGCCTCGATCGCATAGACCGTCATGCCGAAGGCGGCGTGCAGGTGCTGGACTACAAGACGGGCAGCGTGGCAACGCTGAAGGAGCACCTGGTCGATCGCAGCGAGGACACGCAACTGGCTTTCTATGCCGCCCTGCTGGCCGACGACGCCCCGGCGAGCTCCATCGCCGCCAGTTACCTGGCGCTGGACGATCGCCTCTCGCCCGTGGAGCTGCCGCATGCGCAAGTCGGCGAGACGGCCGTGATGCTGGTGCAGCGCCTGGGCGAGGAACTGCAGCGCCTGCGGGCCGGCGAGCCCCTGCAGGCGCTGGGGCAGGGGGCGCTGTGCGATCACTGTGAAGCGCGGGGACTTTGCCGTCGCGACCATTGGGCCGCTGAGGACGAGACTGCAGGATGACGTCCCCCGCCTACCGCATCGACGGAGCGCCTGCGCAGCGCGGCGACTTCTACGCCACCGCCTGCGATCCGCGCCAGAGCGTGGTGGTCGAGGCTTGCGCAGGCGCGGGCAAGACCTGGATGCTGGTGTCGCGCATCCTGCGGGCCTTGCTCGATGGCGTCGAGCCGCAGCAGATCCTGGCCATCACCTTCACCCGCAAGGCCGCCGGCGAAATGCGCGAGCGCCTCGCCGGCTGGCTGGCCGAGTTCTCCGATGCCCGCAGCGATCACCCCAAGCGCGTTCAGGCCCTGGTCGACCGAGGGCTGGTTGCAGCCGAGGCCGAGCGCCTGGCCCCGGCGCTGGGCCAACTGCACGAGCACGTGCTGGCCAGTGGCCGAACGGTGCAGGTGCGCACCTTTCACGCCTGGTTCGCGCAATTGCTGCGCATGGCACCGCTGGAGGTCCTGGGCGAGCTCGGCCTGTCCCCCGGCATGGGCCTGATCGAGGATCCGGCGGAGCTGGGCCCCGAGCTGATGCGCCGCTTCCAGCGCCGGGTCGCTGCAGACGAGGGCTTGCGCGTCCACTATCACGCGCTGGTCGCGCGCCAGGGGCGCTCCACCGTCCAGCGTTGGCTGGAGACCGCGTGGAGCCGCCGCAGCGAGATCGAGCGCGCGGACGCGGCGGGCGTGCTGGAGGGATCGATCCCTTCGGCGTCGATCCACTTTCCGGTTTGCGCCGGCCTGGCCCATCCACTGGACGCCTGGGGCGGGGCGCCGCTGCAGTACCTGATGTCCGACCTCGCCGCGGCCCTCGAGCGTGCAGGGACGGCGGGCAAGAAGAAGCACCTGGAATCCGCCATGGCACTGCGGCTGGCCCTGTCCGCGTCCGACCCTCGGCAAGCCTTCGCCCACGCCTGGCTCGCGGTGCACACGAAGGAAGGTGAGCTGCGCAAGCTCAAGGACGTCCCTTCCGAGTTCGCCGCGCTGAGCGACTGCCTGAGCGAGATCGACGAGCAGCTCAAGCAGCACGACGCGCACGAGGACCAGCAGCGCCTGATTCCCCTCGTGCGCGTGCTGCTGGCCGAGTATGCGGCGCTCAAGCGCGAGCGCGGGCTGGTCGACATGGGCGACCTGGAGCACGTCGCGCTGCAGTTGCTGGGCGAGGGCGATTGGGCGGCCTGGATCCAGGAGCGGCTCGATGCGCGGCTGCGCCATCTGCTGATCGACGAATTCCAGGACACCAGCCCCTTGCAGTGGCACGCACTGCGGCCCTGGCTGGAGGGTTACGCCGGCGCCGGCGGCGGGTTCAGTGGGCGAGAGCCCTTGTCCGTCTTCATCGTCGGCGACCCCAAGCAGAGCATCTACCGCTTCCGCCGCGCCGAGCCGCGCGTCTTCGCCGCGGCCGGCGAGTTCGTGGCCGAAGCCCTCGCGGGGCGGCGCCTGTCGTGCGATCACACGCGCCGCAATGCGCCCGCCGTGCTGGCCGCGCTGAACGAGGTGTTCGCGGCAGCCCAGGTGGCTGGGCAGTACGCGGGATTCCGCCCGCACACCACCGCGGCCGAAGCGGCGCCCGGCGATCCGCTGCCCGGGGTGTTCTCGCTGCCCCGAGAGGCGAAGCCGCCGTCGCGCGGGCGCGCGGACCGCGACGCGCCGCTGGTCTGGCGGGACAGCCTCACCGAGCCGCGGCTGGAAGAGGAGGAGCGCCGCACGGCGGCCGAGGCGCGCCAGGTCGCGGCGGCCATCGCCGAGCTGCTGGCCGCGGGCCAGGTCAGGCCCGGCGAGATCCAGGTGCTCGCCCGCCGCCGCGAAGTGCTCGGGCACCTGGCCGACGCACTGCGCGTGCTGCACATCCCGCATGTCCGCCCCGAGGACCTGCGCCTGGCCGACGAGCCGGAGGCGCGCGACCTCGTTGCGCTCATCGACGCGCTGGCCTCGCCAGGCCACGACCTTTCCCTGGCCCAGGCACTGAAAAGCCCGGTGTTCGGTGCGGATGACGACGAGCTGCTGTGGCTGGCCGCCCGATCTCGCGGCCCGGCCAGCGGCGGCTGGTGGGCGGCGCTGCAGTCGGCGGGGGCGGATGCGCCGGCTTCGCTCGTCCGGGCTGCCGCACTGTTGTCCCGATGGGCCGACGCCGCGCACGTCCTGCCGCCGCACGACCTGCTCGACCGCATCCTGCACGAGGGCGACATCGCCGCCCGCATGCTGCGCGCCGCACCGCCCGAGCGGCGCGACCATGCCCGTGCAGTGATCGACAGCCTGATCGCGCAGACGCTCGCCCTCGACGGCGGCCGCTACACGACGCCGTACCGCTTCGTGCGCGCCCTCAAGAGCGGCTGGCTCACCGGCAGCGTGGCCGCGGTGGAAGACGCGGTGCAGTTGCTCACCGTGCACGGCGCCAAGGGCCTGGAGGCGGAGGTCGTGTTCCTGATGGACACCGACCCCGAGGCGCGCAACCCCGAGACCGGCAGCCTGCTGGTGGACTGGCCGGTGGAGGCCAGCCATCCCACCCGCGTTGCCTTCGTCGGCCGGTGGGCCCGCCTGGCGCCGTCCTTGCGGCCGTTGAGCGAGGCCGAGGATGCGGAGTCGGCCCGCGAAGAGATGAACGGCCTGTATGTGGCCATGACGCGCGCCCGGCGCCGGCTGGTGGTGTCGTCCATCGACCCGCGCCGCAAGGCCTCCGACCCGGCCTGGTGGGATCGGCTGCTGGCGCATGCGCAGCCCTGGAATCCCGCCGCCGCCGTGCCGCCGGCCGCCGCGGCTGCCGAGGCGATCGAGGTGGTGGCCTGGCCCGCACCGGTGTTCAGCGAGCCCGCGGTGCCGCGCGCCGTGCCCGCGCAACTGCTCGCGGGCGCGGACACCCGCGCGACGCTGATGGGCGAAGCCTTTCACCGCCTGATGCAGTGGAGTACTGCACCGGCCGGCCCGCGGCACGGCGAGTTGGCCTCCTGGCTCGAGATGGCACTGCCTGCCGCGGCGGCCGAGTTCGGCCTGTCGGCGGATGAGGCGGCCTTCGCGCGCCGCGCCGCCGAGGCGGTCTGGGCCAGCCGCGCCTGCGCGCCATTTCTGCGCGGCCCCGGCATCGTCTGGGCGGGCGACGAGGTGCCGGTGGCCGAAGGCGGCGATGCCCTGCGCATCGACCGCCTGGTCGCCGTCCGCAACGACCTGCTGGAGCCGCGCACCTGGTGGGTCCTCGACTACAAGCTCGAGCCGCATCCCCAGGACGACGAGGACAACCGGATCCAGCTCGCTCGCTACCGCCAGGCGGTAGCGTCGCTGCAGCCCGGGGAGCCTGTGCGGGCAGCGTTCATCAACGCGCGTGGCGAGCTGATCGAGCCGGCCTGAGCGGCTGGGGCGGCCGGGGCGGGGGTCGCCCCGGCACGAGGCGGTCGGGCGCGGCGTGAGAGCGCGAAATGATCACGCTTTCGACCGCAGTTCCGCACACCGAGGATCGCTCCGGCTTGGTTCAATCGGAGCTGAGCCGATGTTCAGCTTGAATGGCCACTCCTGCCCAGCACCCTCCTGAATCCCGTGGCACCGCTGCCCCCGCCGGCGCGGTGCGGCTGTTCGGCCGTTTCCAGCTGCTGCGCCTGCTCGGCAAGAGCGATCGCGGCATGCTGTGGCTCGCCGTGGATCCGCGCGACCAGCAGGAGGTGATGCTGGCCATGCCGCGCACCCAGCCTGGCGAAGCGAGCCATTCGTGGCAGCAGGCCGTGCGGCGCGGGGCGCGCCTGAATCACCCGAATCTGGCCCGGCCCCTCGACGTGGGCGAGCACGAACGCTGGCCGTATGTCGTCTACGAGCGCGGCAACGCGGTGACCTGGTCCGAACGGCTGGGTCCGCAAGGCCTGTCCGGTGCCGAGCTGGCCCATTGGGTCGCCCAGGCCGCGCAAGGCCTGGCCTTCGCGCACGAGGCGGGCGCCGCCCACCATGACCTGCAGCCCTGGTGGCTGCTGGTCGACGATGAACACCGGGTGCGCGTGATGGGGCTGGAAGTGGCCGCCGCGCCGCGCGCCTCGGTCACCCAGCCGGGCGGCCTCGACGAGCTGCGCGCGGTGCGCGACGCCGCAGGCCAGGACGTGCTGGCGCTGGGCCTGGTGGCCCACTGGTGCCTGGCCGGCCAGCCGGCGCTGGACGAGCCCGACGTCGGCAAGGTGATGGAGCGGATGCCTCCGCTGGGCAGCGAATTCGTCCGCCTGCCGTGGACGGTGCCGCGTCCGATCCCTGAGCCGCTGCGTGCCATCGTCAACCGGGCGACCGACCGCCAGGAGCGACACCGCTACCTCAATGCCCGCACCTTGCAACGGGCACTCGAAGGCTGGATCAAGACCAGCACCGAGCAGGACGGCGGCCCGCTGGCCCTGTTGCTGGATCGCCTGCGCCAGGTCGGCACGCTGCCGGCGCAGCCCGGCGCGGCCGACCGCGCGGCCCACATGGCCCTGATGGAAGGCGCCCGCACCAGCGACCTGGCCGACCTGGTGCTCGAGGACATCGCGCTCAGCTTCGAGCTGCTGCGCATGGTGAACAACGCCCAGGTGGGCGGCGATGGCCCGGTGCTGATGCTGCGCCGGGCGATCGCGATGGTCGGGCTCGATGGCGTGCGCCGCGCGGCCCTGTCGCTGCGCCGCTGGCCCGGCCCGATGAACGAGCAGGCGGCCGGGGAGATGGAGACCCTCATCCGCCGCGTCAAGCGCGCGGGCCGGGTCGCGACCCGCCTGGTGCCGGCTGGCTATGACGGCGAAGTCGTGTTCCTCGTCACCCTGCTGCAGAACCTGGGGCGGCTGCTGGTGCAGTACCACTTCCCCGAAGAGGCGGGCCAGATCCGCCGCCTGATGCAGCCGACCGTCGTGACGCTGCCGCAGAAGCACGCGTCGGCCCCGCCGGAGACCAAGGAAGAGCCCGGCATGAGCGCCGAAGCCGCCTCGTATGCAGTGCTGGGTGCCGACATGGAGGCGCTCGGCGCCTCTGTCGCACGCCACTGGGGCCTGGACGACTCGGTGCAGCAGATGATCCGCCGCATCGCGCCCTCGGCGCCGGTGCGCACGCCTGAATCCGACTCCGACATCCTGCGCGTCACCGCCACCTGTGCCAACGACCTGATCGACGCGATGACGCTGCCCGCGGCCCGCGCGACCAAGGCGCTCAACCTCGTGGTGCAGCGCTACGCTCGCCCGCTGGGCCTGACCGGCAAGGAGATCCAGGAGGCGTTGCAGGGCGAGGGCGCACGGCGGCAGGCGCCGGCCGAAGCCGCACCAGCCGATGGCCAGGCCCGGCCGGCCGCGTCGCCCAAGCGGCCGGCCGGGCCCTGGTCCGCGGCGCTTGAAGGGACTCTTTCATGAGCGTCGCTGCCGCTGCGCGAACCGCAGTGCAACGCGTCGGCCGTTTCGAGTTGCAGCGTGTGCTGGGCCGCGGCGCCCAGGCGACGGTCTGGCTCGGCTGGGATCCCAAGCTGCAGCGCGAAGTGGCCGTGAAGGTCATCCATGCGGATGCGAGCGCCGACGCGGTCAGCGAGTGGCTGACCGAGGCGCGCGCCACCAGCGCGCTCGCCCACCCGGGCATCGTGCCGGTCTACGAGGCGGACCAGGACGGCAAGGCCGTCTTCCTCGTCTTCGAGCGCGTCGACGGGCCGACCCTGGCCGAGAAGATCAAGGGCCTCGGGCCCATGCCGGCGCGCGAGGCGGCCGAGCTGATGCGCGAGGTGCTGGATGCGCTGGCCTTCGCCCATACCCGCGGCGTGGTTCATCGCGACCTGAAGCCGACCAACATCCTCGTCGGCAGCGACGGCCGGGCGCGGGTGATGGACTTCGGCATCGCCGCCAAGCTGGCGGAGGCGCACGACGGCCGAATCGTCGGCACGCCGGGCTACATCTCGCCCGAGGCGGCCGCTGGCCAGCGCGCCACGCCGGCGATGGACGTCTTCTCGGCCGGCATGATGTTCGGCCAACTGCTCCTGGGCGGCCATCTGCGGCCGATTCCGTCGACGGCCGAAGCGGCCTTGCGCGAGGCGATCGAGCTGGACGTGGTCTGGCCCGCCGGCAAGGTGGCCGTGGACGACAAGCTGCGCAGCATGGTCATGCGCGCCACCGCCCGGGCGCCCGAAGCGCGCTTCGCGAGCGCGGCGGAGTTCCGGGATGCGCTGGCCCGCTGGCTCACGCCGCCCGATGCGGCCCCGCAACCGGGTGGCCACGGGACGCTCGAGTTCCTCCTGCGCCGCATGCGCCTGCATGGCGACTTCCCTGCGCTGTCCGATTCGATCACCCGCATCCAGAAAGTCACCGCGTCCGAGAACGAGAGCCTGCAGGCGCTGTCGTCCGAGATCCTGAAGGACGTGGCGCTCACCCAGAAGCTGCTGCGCCTGGTCAACACCGCGCATTTCCGCCACGTCGGCGCCGGCGAGATCAGCACCGTCTCGCGAGCCACCGCGCTGATCGGCTTCGCCGGCATCCGCAACATGGCGCTGTCGGTCGTGCTGCTGGAGCACATGAAGGACCAGACCCATGCCCTGCGCATGAAGGAGCTGTTCCTGCAGGCCCTGCTGACCGGCACGCTGGTCGACCAGCTCTCGCCGCCCTCGCGCGAGCGGGAGGAGGCCTTCCTCGGCGGCATGATGAGCCACCTGGGGCGCATGCTGGCCGAGTACTACTTCCCCGAAGAGGCGGTGCAAGTGCGCCAGCGCATCGCCTCCAGCGGCCTGCGGCAGTCGAGCGCCGAGGCGCCCAGCGAGACACGCGCCTCGGCCGACGTGCTGGGCCTGAGCTACGAGGACCTGGGCCTGGGCGTGGCGCAGTCCTGGGGTTTGCCGGACAGCCTGCGCAAGGTGATGAGCCTGCCCACCGAGGACGTCCCCGGCCGCCTGATCGAAGCGCCCACCGAGCGGATGCGCTGGCGTGTTCGCGCGTCGGCCGAGATGGTGCAGCTGCTGATGGAAGCGGATCCTTCCCAGGCGGATTCCCGTGTGCTGGCGCTGGGCGAGCGCTACGCCCGCGCGCTGGGCTTGCGGCCCGAGGATTTCGGCGCCGCGCTGAAGCTGGCAAGGGTCCATCTTTCCGAGATGGCGGCGACCCTGAAGATCGAGCCGCCGGCCAAGGCGCCGGCGCGCCGCCTGCTGGCCACCTTGCAGCCCGTCGCACCGGTGCCGGCTGCGTCCGCTGCAGTTGCTTCCGCCCCGCTTGCGGCGGCGCAGGGCGATGCCGACACCTTGGTCCTGACGCCGCAGACGCCGAGCCACGAGCAGGCCGAGGCCATGCTTTCGGCCGGCATCGCGGAGGTGACCAGCTCGATGGCGGCCGACAGCTTCAAGCTCAACGAAGTGCTGCAGGTCATCCTGGGCACCATCCACAAGGGCATAGGCTTCGACCGGGTCGTTTTCTGCCTGCGCGATCCGAAGTCCGGCCTGCTCACCGGGCGCATCGGTCTGGGCGACGGCGCAGAAGCCTTGGCCAAGCGCTTCTGCATCGATGCCCGCGGCCCGCAGGCGGCCGACCTCTTCGCGGCCGCATGCCTCAAGGGTGCGGACACGATGATCGCGGACGCCCGCAGCGCCAGCCTCGCGCCCCGGCTGCCGGCCTGGTACCGCGGCGCGCCGGCGCTGAGCTTTCTGCTGCTGCCACTGATGCTCAAGAGCGCCTCGTTCGCGCTCATTTATGCCGACCGTACGGGCACCGCCATCGACTTCGGCGAACGCGAGCTTTCCCTGCTGCGAACGCTGCGCAACCAGGCGGTGATGGCCTTCAAGTCCGCTTGAATGGAGCCCCCACGCCCCCTACCGGGGGCTGCCCCCCGAGGGGGCTCGCGCAGCGGACCGGCGAAGCCGGATCCGCGCACGCCCTGGGAGTGGCCGGCGCTGCGCGCGGCCGTCGAGAAAGGCTGGGCCTGCGAAGGCTGAAGAGCTGAAGCGACAATCGCGGGCTGCATGGCTGAACTGACCCTGGAACCGGCCGCGCCCCGTCTGCGCGATCAACACGACTACTTGCGCCTGCTCGTGGCGCGCATCGCCGGAACGGCGGCCCAGCAGATGCTGATGGTCGCGCTGGGATGGCAGGTCTACGAACTCACCGCCAGCGCCTGGGCGCTCGGCCTCGTCGGGCTCGCGCAGTTCCTGCCGGCCTTGCTCTTCACGCTTCCGGCCGGTCACCTGGTGGACCGGCACGACCGTCGCCTGATGCTGGCCGCCAGCCTGGGCCTGCAGGCGCTGGTGGCGGCGGTCCTGGCATGGGGCAGCGGCGGTGGCTGGGTCGATGCGCGGTGGATCCTCGCCACGTCGGTGCTGATGGGCATGGCGCGGGCGGTGCAGATGCCTTCGGTGCAGGCGCTGACGCCCTCGCTGGTGCCGGCGGTGCTGCTGCCTCGTGCAGTGGCAGCCAGCAGCTCGGTGATGCAGGGGGCCATCGTGATCGGCCCGGCGCTGGGCGGGGCCCTGTATGGCTGGGCGTCCTCGCATCGCGAAGTGCTTCCGGGCGCACAGCCGGGCGCCGTAGTTGTCTACGGCACTTCACTGGTGCTGCTGTTGTCGGCCATCGCCGGCGCGCTGATGCTGCGGCATCGCTCGACCCACGCGCGCACCGCCGCCGCGAGCTGGGAGAGCGTCACGGCGGGCCTGCGCTTCATCTGGCGGCGCAAGGTGATGCTGGGCGCCATCTCGCTCGACCTGTTCGCGGTGCTGCTGGGCGGCGCCACCGCGCTGTTGCCGATCTTTGCGCGCGACATCCTGAAGATCGGCCCCGAAGGCATGGGCCTGTTGCGGGCCGCGCCTGCGGCGGGCGCGGTGGTGGTGGGCCTCTTGCTCGCCCGGCGCGGCATAGAGCGCCATGCAGGCGCCTGGCTGCTGGGGGCCGTGGCCGTGTTCGGCCTGGCCACCATTGGCTTCGGCCTGGCCCGCTCAGCGGCATTCGCCTTCGTCATGCTGGCCGTCTCGGGTGCGGCCGACATGTTCAGCGTGGTCATCCGCCAATCGCTGGTGCAGCTGGAGACGCCCGAGGACATGCGCGGCCGCGTCGGCGCGGTCAACTCCGTCTTCATCGGCGCGAGCAACCAGCTGGGCGAGTTCGAATCGGGGGTCACCGCCGCATTGCTTGGGCCGGTGGGCTCGGTGCTGCTGGGCGGTTTCGGCACCTTGGCCGTGGTGGCCTTGTGGTGGAAGCTGTTCCCCGATCTCGCCCGGCGCGACCGCCTGCGCCCGAGCTGAAGAACCCCGGATCTCGAGGCTGGGCGGCCAGCGCAAGGCCGCTCCCAAGCGGCCGCGCACCGTCTCGGAGGGTGGTGGCGGTACTCCGCCACCGGGTGTCTCGGTTTCGCGGCCAGCGCAGGGCCGCTCCCAAGCGGCCGGCACCCTCTCGGAGGGTGGTGGCGGTACTCCGCCACCGGGTGTCTCGGTTTCGCGGCCAGCGCAGGGCCGCTCCCAAGCGGCCGCGCACCCTCTCGGAGGGTGGTGGCGGTACTCCGCCACCGGGTGTCTCAGTTCGCCAGGAAACCATGGGCGACCCAGTTCGAGTCGAACCAGTAGCCCACCACGTCGCCCTGGTCGTTGATCGTCTCGGCCTGCACGTAGATGGCGCCCATGCTGTCCGGCAGGTCGAAAGGCGTGTAGCGGCCGTGGCGGCGGATGAAGTTGTGGGCGAAGCCGTCGGCGTCGAACCACGCGCCCAGGACCTGCCGCCGGTTGTTCATCGAGATGAAGAACGTCTGCTCGGGGGGCGAATCCGGCGCGGTGTGCAGCGTGAAACGGCCGTCCGGGTACTGGATGTAGCCGTAGCCCGTGGTGCCTTCGGTCCTGACGAACTCGCCCACGATCTGGCCTGAGTCGTTGATCGACAACGGGATTGTCTGCAGGCCGTCGGGCAAGTCGGCGTTCTCGAAAGTGCCGTTGCGGTTGACGTAGGCGTGATCGGCGCCAGCGGCGTCGCGGTACAGGCCGATGAACTGGCCGCGGTCGTTCAGGCCGTAGACCTGGGTGCCGAAGGCGCCGGGCATGTCTATCGTTCGCACCGCGCCGCCGGGGTGAAGGATGAACCCGTGGCGCATGCCTGCATCGTCGAGGTACACCCCGCCGATCTGGCCTAGGCCGTTGGTGGTGAAGGCCCAGCTTTCCTTCGCGTGGCCGACGGGGCCATCCGGATCGAGCAGCTTGATGCTGCCGCCTTGCCCGTGCACGGCGTGGTGCGCGCCGGTGACGGCATCCTTCATGGCGCCGACGTAATGGCCGCGCACGTTGATCGCGTAGAGCGCGGTATTGGCTGCACCGGGGTAGTCGATGGCCCGATAGCGGTACGTGGTGTCGGCTTCGGCCGCAGAAACGGCCGGGGCGGCCGCGAGGAGGGCGGTGGCGGCCAGCACCGGGGCGAAGAGCCCGCGCAAGAGGGTAAGCATGCGGATCTCCTGGGTTGAAGAGAGGGCGCCAGTCTCTGGAACCGCCGCTTTGCCTGTGCGGCCCGGGGACGAATGCCGCCGTGCCGGGACCAACGCCCGTTGCCGCGCCACCAGCCGGTTGCGGCGGGCTCGTCGCCTGTGCGAAGCTGCGGGCGTCGCCGAAGTCCTGCTCTTGAAGTCCGCATTCCGCCACCTCGCCCCCCAGTTCCTCCTCGTTGCCGGCCTGTGGACGCTGATCGCGTTGTGCACCGGGCTGGCGGACTTGGCCTGGCTGCAACTGGCCGGGCGGCCGACGCCGGTGATCGAGGTGCTGAAGCGCCCGCTGATCGAGCACTGGATCTGGGCCACGCTCACACCGGTGGTGTTTGCGCTGGCGCACCGTGTGCCGCTCACCGGCCCGAATCGCTGGCGGGCGTTCGGCCTGCACATGCTGTTCTTCGTGGCCCTGTCGATGGTTCACTGCGTGGTCGCGCAGGCCATCGGCAGCCCGCTCGCGCTCGTGCCGAAGCAGTTCGCCGGCTCGCCGCTGGTGCTGCGCTTTCTCGAGGAGTTCTATTCCGACCTGTGGATGTACTGGCCGCTGGTCGGCGTGAAGGCCCTGATCGACGCTCACACGGCGGAGCGGGAGCGTGCCCTGCAGGCCAGCCGGCTGGGCCAGCTCATGGCCGACCTGCAGCTGTCCGTGTTGCGGGCGCAGATCCAGCCGCACTTCCTGTTCAACACGCTGCACGCCGTGTCCGCCCTGATGCGCGTGGATCCCCGCGCCGCGGAGGACATGGTGTCCGACCTGGCCGAGGTGCTGCGAGCCTCGTTCGAGGATCCGGCGGCCCATGAGACCACCTTGCGGCGCGAGCTGGCGGTGGTGGATTGCTACCTGCGCATCCAGCAGCGGCGCTTGGGCGAGCGCTTGACGCTGGTGCAGTCCATAGATCCCGACGCGCTGGATGCCGCCGTGCCCACGCTCGTGCTGCAGTCGCTGGTCGAGAACGCGGTGGTGCACGGCATAGCACCGGTGAACCGGCCGGGGCGGCTCGAGATCACCGCACGGAGGGAGGCCGCCGAGCTGCTGCTCGCTGTCCAGGACGATGGCTCGGGCCTGCCGGAGGCGCCGCGGCCGGGGGTCGGTCTGGCGAATGCGAAGAAGCGGCTGCGCCAGCTCTACGGCGACGCGCACAGCTTCGAGCTCGATGGGCGGGCCGGGGCGGGAACGCGGGTCACCTTGCGAATGCCCTTTCGCGCTGTCACGTGAGCCATGAAGATCCGCACCCTCATCGTCGACGACGAACCGCTCGCCCGCCTGAACCTCGCGACGCTGCTGGCCGAGGAGGACGATTTCGAGATCGTCGGTGAATGCGCGGATGCAGCCAGCGCTGCCGGGGCCATTGCCGCGCAAGCGCCGCAGCTGCTCTTCCTCGACGTTCAGATGCCGGGCGCCGATGGCTTCGGACTGCTGCAGTCCGTGCGCGCCGCTGCACAGGACTCGGTGGCCGCCATGGCCGTGGTCTTCGTCACCGCGCATGCGCAGTTCGCCCTGCGCGCCTTCGATGCCCAGGCGCTGGACTACCTGCTGAAGCCTTTCCGCCGCGAGCGCTTCGAGGCCACGCTGGACAGGGTTAGGCAGTTCCTCGGTTCACGGGCCGCCGAGCTGACCTTGATCGAGGTGCCGCCGCCGCTGGCGATCGAGCCCGATCGCATGGTGGTCAAGAGCGGCCACCAGCTGGTGTTCGTGCCGTTCGACGAGCTGGAGCTGATCCGCGCTGCGGCGAACTACGTCACCCTGCACTTCGGCAGCAACGAGGTGCTGGATGTGAGGGAGAGGATAGGCGTGCTCGCGCAGCAGTTGCCGGCGACGCGATTCCTTCGCATCCATCGCTCCTACATCGTCAACCTGGCGCAACTGCGCTCGCTCTATCCCGTGGGCGGCGGCGAGTACATGGCCACGCTGCGCAATGGGCGGGAGCTGCCGGTGGGGCCGAGTTATCCGGCGGCGATCAGGCGTGCGCTGGCGGCGGCTCGCATCCCGAGATTTGGCGGGGCAGGCGGGTGGTAGCGATCAGTTGGTGATCTGGCCGTGGCGCTGCTTGCGCGCGGCGGTGTAGGCCCACCAGGGCTTGGGCGCGGCGCCTTCCATGAAATCGACGATGGCCATGAAGGTGTCGAGCACGCAGGGATCCTGCCTGTGGCCGGTGGCGTGCTCGAGTGCGCGGTACAGCGCGAAGGCGTCACGCCCGCGCAGCTCTGCCGGGTGCTGGATGCCCAGCAGGCGCAGGTCACCGGCCATGGCCGGGCCGACGTTCGGCAACTGCTCCAGCACCGCGCATTCGTCGGCGCAGGCGGCCTTGGGAGCCTTGATGGGGCGTACGGGCGATGCGGCGCGAGCCATGGCAACGTTCGCTCAGAACACCATGTGCTGCCGCACCAGGCCGACGGCCACGCCCTCGATGGCGAACTCGCATTGGCCGGGCGCGATGACGATGGGCTGGAAATCGGGGTTCTCGGGCAGCAGCTCGATCGTGTGGCGCGTGCGATGCAGGCGCTTGACCGTGACCTCGTCGTCCAGCCTCGCCACGACGATCTGGCCGTTGCGGGCTTCTGCCGTCTTCTGCACCGCGAGCAGGTCGCCGTCCATGATGCCGGCGTCGCGCATGCTCATGCCCTTGACCTTGAGCAGGTAGTCGGGACGCCGCGGGAAAAGGCTCGCCTCGAGCAGGTAGGTCTGGTCGATGTTTTCCTGGGCGAGGATGGGGTTGCCGGCGGCCACGCGCCCGACCAACGGCAAGGTCAGCTGGGCCAGGCTTGGCAGGGGCAGCGAGAATTGCTTGCCGCGGGCCTCGTTCAGGGCCCGCAGCGTGTTGGACTGCAGGCGAATGCCGCGAGAGGTGCCACCGACCAGCTCGATCACGCCCTTGCGGGCCAGGGCCTGCAGGTGCTCCTCGGCGGCATTGGGTGAGCGAAAACCGAGTTCTGCCGCGATCTCGGCCCGGGTGGGGGGGGCGCCGGTGCGCTCGATGGTGGTTTGCACCAGGTCGAGAATCTGCTGCTGGCGGGCGGTGAGCTTCGGGCTTTCAATCATGGCGGCGGGCCTACCGGGCAAGCGGTACGGCTGAGTTTGCATCCAGTATCTGTATTTTTATCCAGACATCGTTGAAATGCAAAACAAATCACAGCAGGCGGCGGGCACGGTCGTGATCCTGGGAACCGGCGGCACCATTGCCGGCTCCGGCGACGACGTCGGCTACACGGCGGGGCAAATGAGCGTGCAGGCCCTGGTGGGGGCCGTGCCAGCACTGGCCGGGCGCCAGCTCGAGGCCGAGCAGGTGGCCCAGGTCGACAGCAAGGACATGAGCCACGCCATCTGGCAGCGGCTGGCGCAGCGGCTGGCGCACCACCTCGCGCGTGAAGAGGTGGCCGGCGTGGTCGTGACCCACGGCACCGACACGCTGGAAGAGACGGCTTGGTTCCTGCAGCGGGTGCTGGCCCCGGCCAAGCCGGTCGTGCTGACAGCCGCCATGCGCCCGGCGACCTCGCTGCAGGCCGACGGCCCGCAGAACCTGCTGGACGCGGTGACGCTCGCTGCCTGGCCGGGCGCACAGGGTGTGGTGGCCGTGCTGCAGGGCCGCGTCCACGGCCCGGCCGAGGTGCGCAAGCGCCAGCCCTTCGCCCTGGATGCATTCGAATCCGGCGAGGACGGCCCGCTGGCGGTGGTGCAGGAAGGGCAGGTCAGAGCGCTGCGCTCCTGGCCCTCGGGCGAGGCGCTCGGCCTGGAGCGGATCGCGGCCGATGCCGGCACGTGGCCGCGGGTCGACATCGTGGTGAGCCATGCCGGCGCGGACGGCGTCGTGGTGGAGGCGCTGGTGGCCGCCGGTGCCCGCGGGCTCGTGGTCGAGGGCACCGGGAACGGCACCGTGCACGCGTCGCTGCTCGCGGCCCTGGCGCGGGCGCGGGCGGCTGGCCTGCCGGTGCTCAGGGCGAGCCGATGCTCGGGCGGAGCGATCGTCGGCTCGCCCGAAGGGGCCTTGCCTACGGCTGGTGTCCTCACGCCGGCCAAGGCGCGGGTGGAACTGCTGCTGCAGCTGCTATTGCCGCCTTCTTCTTGAACCGCTGCGGGCCACTCCGACGACGTTGAGGGGACGCCAGCGCGCAGAGCCGACTCTTGAGGTGCACCATGAAAAAAGCCCCTCGGGTGGACAAACCCGAGGAGCTTCGCGATGAACGGTGACGGCTTGGTGCCGTCTCCCCCCGCTCAGACGACGGTCAGCGACACGTCGATGTTGCCGCGGGTCGCGTTCGAGTACGGGCACACCTGGTGCGCGGCGGCGACCAGCGCCTCGGCGGCGGCCTTTTCCATTCCGGGCACGGTGATGCGCATGGCGACCTGGATGCCGAAGCCGGCCGGGATGGGGCCGATGCCCACGTCGGCGCTGATCGACACGTCGGCCGGCAGCGAGATCTTCTGCTTGGCCGCCACGGCCTTCATCGCGCCGATGAAGCAGGCCGAGTAGCCGGCAGCGAAGAGCTGCTCGGGGTTCGTGCCCGCGCCGCCGTCACCGCCCAGTTCCTTCGGCGTGCTGAGCGTCAGCGACAGGCGGCCGTCGTCGGTCTTGGAGGTGCCGGTGCGGCCACCGGTGGAGGTGGCGTGGGCGGTGTAGAGGACCTTTTCGAGAGCCATGTTGTCTTCCTTTGGGTGATTGAAGGGATAGGTCAGGCCGCGGCCTGGGTGAGGTTGTCACGCAGGGACTTCAGGCGTTGCGTGAGGGAGGAAACTTCGTCGAGCTGGCAATCGGTTGCGCAGAGGATCTGCTGCGGGATGCTGCTCGCGCGGGCCTTCATCGAGCGGCCGGCCGGCGTGAGCTGGATCAGCACGCGGCGCTCGTCAACCGCATCGCGCAGGCGCTGCACCAGGCCGGCGGCTTCCAGCCGCTTGAGCAGGGGCGTGAGCGTGCCGGAATCCAGGGTCAGCCGGTCTCCGATCGCGCTGACGGCTTGGCTGTCCTCCTCCCACAGCACCAGCATCACCAGGTACTGTGGATAGGTCAGGCCCAGCGGCGCCAGCAGCGGCTTGTAGAGCTTGGTCATGGCCAGCGAGGCCGAATACAGGCCGAAGCACAACTGCATGTCCAGCGCCAGCCAGTTGGCAGCGGGCTTGGAGGGGCTGGGGGTCTTCGCCATGGGCAGAAGTATTGCGCACAATTTAAATGCGCACAATTAATAGGGGAATGAGATCCGACTGCGCCGCCTGGCGGTGGCGGTCAGATGTCGAGGGTGTAGACGACGGCCGCGGCGCGTTCCGCGGCACTGTGGCCTTCGAGCGCGCGATCCCATTCGTGGCCGGTGGCACCGCTGCCGGGTTTCAGGCGCTGGGTCATCACGGCGACTTCCTCGGAGCCGGCGTCGAACTCGCCGGCCGCTTCGCGTGTGTCGGTGAACAGCCTGGCGATGGTGCTGCCGCCTGCATCGATCAGCAGCAGGTAGCGAGCCGGTTTGCGATGGGCATTCGCCGGTTGCTTGCCGTGAGCCTCCATGCCAAAGCCATTGTTCATGGCTCGATGATGCCACGCTCCCACGAGCCGACACGGGCGGATACACCGTTCAAGTCCGGTTTCGCCGCGGCGCACATCCCTATCACAACGTGCAGGGGCTGACTGCCGCCCCGGATTGACATGGCACAACATCAGGCGTAAATCTCCCTTACCGCGCTGCCAACCTACGGCGTCCGCGCGGGTGAGGAGGCCGTATGCGTAGACGCCTGTACGTGGTGTTGCCTGACGTGGCCAGCGCACGCCAGACTGCCAATGACCTGTTGCTGGCCCGGATCGAGGACCGGCACATGCACTTCCTGGGGCGGCGCGACATGTCGCTCGAAGACCTGCACGAAGCCAGCTTTCTGCAGAAGACCGATGTGCGCCACGCCGCCTTCTTGGGTGCGGGCATCGGCGTGATCGGGGGTGCGGCTGTCGGTGTGTTCCTCAAGGTCAGCCAGCTGGGCGACATCAACTTCGATGTGGGCACGGTGATGCTGTGCACCCTGGGCGGACTGGTGCTTGGCGCCTGGATGTCCACGCTGATCGGCGTGTCCACGCCCAGCACCAGCCTGAAGACCTTCGAGAAGGACATCGAGGACGGCAAGATCCTGCTGATGGTCGACGTGCCCCACGGCCGCGTGGAGGAGATCCAGGACCTGCTCCACAAGCGCCATCCCGAGGCCGCAGACCGCGGTGTCGACCTGACGATGCCGGCCTTCCCGTAAGCCTTTCCACTCCCGCGTTTCCAGCTGTCCCGCTTGTAGCCGCCGCCCTGTAGGACGGCGGCTACAGGCTTGCGCGCGGGCGTCTGGTAGCCCCGCCCGAGCGGCATCTTCACGATGGAGCCAGCATGTGCCCCGGCTCCGACAGAGCGTCTGTCTCGGTGGAGGGATGGTGGCCCATGCCATTCCCTCAACAACGGAGAAGGCGATGCACACCACCATCAAGGCAACGGTCGCACTCGCGGCCGCCATCGTGGCGGCCCAGGCGAGTGCCGAGATCACGTTCTATCAACGCGAAGGTTTTGCAGGCCGTGCGTTCACGACCTACGAGACCATCGTCAACCTCGACCGCTACGGCTTGAACGACAAGGCGTCCTCGGTGGTCGTTGAAGGGCAACGCTACGAGGTCTGCGAGCACGAGCGCTTCCAGGGGCGCTGCGTGATCCTGCGGCCGGGCAGCTACGCATCGCTGGGGGCCATGGGGTTGAACAACATGGTCAGCTCGGTGCGCCCGATTCCGTGGAATGTGCGGGTCGAGCCGCACCGCTTCGCGCCCGAGCCGCAGCTCGTGGTGAGGGAGCCCGAGCGCTGGCGCCGTCGTGACGGCGAACGCCTGTTCGAGGTAGCTGTGGTCGACGTGCGGGCCGTGATGGGGCCGCCGGAGCAGCGCTGCTGGGTCGAGCGTGAACGGGTGGCGACGGACCAGCCCAACGTCGGCGGCGCCGTGGTCGGCGCCCTGATCGGCGGCGTCATCGGCCACCAGATCGGAGCCGGCTCGGGGCGTGACCTGGCCACCGCAGGCGGCGCGGTCGCGGGCGCTGTCATCGGCTCGAATGTCGACAACGGGCCGGACTACAGCACGACGAAGGTGCAGCGCTGCACTTCGGGCCGCGAGCGCGAGCGGCCGCAGTACTGGGACGTGGTCTACGTCTTCCGCGGCACCGAGCACCACATGCAGATGACGCAGCCGCCGGCGCCGGGGACCATGATCACCGTCAACGAGAACGGCGAGCCCCGGATGAGCTGAGCGCGCATGCGCTAAGCGCGCTGGAGTGGAGATCGCCCGGTCAACTGCCGGGCGATCGCGCTTTTCAAGGGCCCGATTCCGCTCGCCAAGCGCAGCACGGCGCCACGGGCCAGGCGGGCGGGCGCGCGGTCGTCGGTGAACAGGCGAACGATGGCGTTGGTGCCGAGGTAGATGGGCAGCGTCACCCGTCGATGTTCCGCCGCCCAACGCTCGAGGACAGCCGTATCGCCAAGGTCGCGCCCAGTCGCGTGTGAGGCTTTCAACGCTGCGGCCAGGCGCTCGATGCCATACAGCCCAAAGTTGTAGCCATGCGCCGTGACGGGGTGCATGCCCACCGCGGCATCACCCACCAGGGCAAAACGCGGATCCGCAAAGCGTTGGGCATAGGTCGCCACCAAGGGATAGGCGTGGCGCCGTCCGGCCACTTTCATCCCGCCCAGCCGGTGTGCGAACTGATCGGCCAGGCGTGCGGCAAACGCTTGCTCGCCCAACGAGAGCCAACCGGGCGCTTCGTCGCTGCGAACTGTCAGCACCGCTGACGATTGGCGACCGGCCATAGGCAGCATCGCCAAGGTGTTGCCATAGCGAAAGCATTCGTGGGCGACGCCTTCGTGCTCGCGCTCGTGCGCCATTCGACAAACGATCGCGGTGCGACCGAAGTCGAGCATGCGGGCGCCCATGCCCGCGAGCCGGCGGAGGGCGGAAAAGCGGCTGTCAGCGGCCACGACCAGACGGGCGCGATGACGCGTGGTGCCCGGCCCTTGCGGGCCGTTCGTTTCCACCCATGCGCTATCGCGGTCTCGCCCGAAGGCGACGGCGCAAGCGTCGCCCTGCAGGCGTATTTCGGGCACCCGGGTAGCCAGCGCGTGGCACGCCGCGCGGATGTGGTGGTTCGGCACCAGCCATCCCAGGGCCTCGTGGCCTTCGCTGGCCGCACTGAAGGGCAACACCCAAGGGGACGTGCCATCAACCACCTGAGCCTGGCGCAACGGCGCGATTTCCGCGGCGGGCAGTCCCTGCCACAGGCCCAGCGATTCGAGGACGTGGCGCGCGCGGTGGGTGAGGGCGATGTCGCGGCCGTCCTCCGGCGGGTCGGCCAGGCTGGCCAGTGGGGCCTGCTCGAGCACGGTGCTGGCGATGCCCGCCTGCGCGAGCGCAATGGCGAGGGCCAGGCCGGCGGGGCCGGCGCCGACGATGAGCACGTCGGCGATGGAGGTATCAGGGCTGGAAGTCTTCACGCGGGACAGTGTCTCCACCGCCCCGGCGCTCGGGCTTGACCCGAATCAGAGCTTGCTCAGATGCGCGTGCTGCGCATCACCTGAAGGCAGCCGATGGCGCACAGCAGGAACAGCGCGAGGCTCCACATCGCGTACGGGATGCCCAGCAGGTTCACGGCCGCCTCGGCGCACGAGGCCGTCGGAGCGAAGACCGAAGGCGCCAGGTCGAACAGGCCCAGCGCCTTCTGGATGCGGTCGGCCAGCGTGAGATTGCAGCTGTCGCTCTTGGCCGCCACGAACTGCTGCCACAACGCACTCGCCATGCCCGACATCGCGAACAGCAGCCCGCCGAGGGCGAGCACCTGACGCACGCCCTTGGACCGGATGAGCAGGCCGAGCAGCGCGAAGCTGCCGACGATCAGGAAGATCAACCGCTGCAGCGTGCACCAAGGGCAGGGCTGCATGTCGAACCGGTACTGCGAGATCAGCGCCGCTCCGACGGCGCCGAAACAGGCCAGGGCGATGAGCGCCAGCAGCGTGGCCGGACGGCGAAGCAGACCCATGCGATCAGCCCTCGATTTCGGCGATCAGCTCGATCTCCACGCAGGCGCCGAGCGGGATCTGCGCGACGCCGAAGGCACTGCGGGCGTGTGCGCCGACCTGCGGGCCGAACACTTCGCCCAGCAGCTCCGAGCAGCCGTTGGTCACGAGGTGCTGCTCAGTGAAGCTGGACGTGGAGTTCACCAGGCTCATCACCTTGACGATGCGTGTCACACGGTCCAGATCGCCGCAGGCCGCTTTCAGCGTGCCCATCAGGTCGATGGCGACGGCGCGCGCCGCGGCCTTGCCTTCTTCGGTCGTCATCGTCAGGCCCAGCTGGCCGACCCAGGGCTTGCCGTCCTTCTTGGCGATGTGGCCGGACAGGAAGACGAGCCGGCCGGTCTGCACGAAGGGGACATACGCCGCGGCGGGGATCGCCACCGGCGGCAGTTCGATACCGAGGGCCTTCAGGCGTGCGGCGATGGACATGGCTTCTCCAGCGAAAAATCAGTGCGGCGGGCATCCTACACTGGGGCATGCAGGGAGGAGTGATTGCCGCGCTGGCCTTGGCCTGGCTGGCGGGTACGGCATGTCAGCTGCAGCAACCGGAGCTCTGGCCGACGACGGCTTACGGGCTGATGGCGGGGCTGTCGGGGCTGGCACTGGTGGGCGGAGTGACGGCGGCGGCGCGCTTGCGTCAGGCCCGCCTGCGGGCCATGGGTGCGGCCGTTGCCATTGCCGTCAGCGCGTTGCTGGCCTTCGGCCTGGCGGGTCTGCGCGGTGACGGCCGGGTGGCCGAAACGCTGCCGGCCGCGCTCGAAGGCATCGATCTCGTGACGACCGGCCGCATCGTGCGCTTGCCCCAGGTCGATGCCGAAGGGCTGCATTTCGTGTTCGCACCGGACGGGCCGGCCCGCAACGCCCAAGGGCAGCCAGTGGCACTGCCCTCGCATCTGTGGCTGTCGTGGCCCCGCGCCGGCCTCGGCGAATCCGGCATGGCCGGCGCGCCCCAGCATGCGATGGCGGGCGAGCGCTGGCAACTTCCGCTGCGCCTGAAGCGGCCGCACGGCGCGATGAACCCCGAGGGTTTCGACGCGGAGCTTTATCTTTTCGAGCAAGGCATTGGAGCGACGGGCAGCGTGCGCGCCAGCGCGCCGACCGACCCCAAGCGCCTGGACGGACCGCGCGGGTGGCGGCTCGACGAGCAGCTCGACGCATCACGACAACGGTGGCGCGATGCCGCGCTGCTCAAGGGCGGCGCGCCCGAGGTCGCCGGCGTGCTGGCGGCGCTCACGGTCGGCGACCAATCGGCCATCGATTCGCCGGGCTGGGCGCTGTTCCGCCAGACCGGCGTCGCCCATCTGATGAGCATCAGCGGCCTGCACGTCACCCTGTTCGCCTGGCTGGCCTCGGCGCTCATCGGGCGCCTGTGGCGCGCCAGCCCGCGCTTGATGCATGCCTGGCCGGCGCCCTTCGCCGCGCGCTGGGGCGGGGTGCTGATGGCCACGGGGTATGCGCTGGTCGCGGGGTGGGGCGTCCCGGCACAGCGCACCGTCTGGATGCTGGGGTTGACCGTCGGCCTGCTGCAACTCGGCCTGCGCTGGCCGCCGTTGCTGGTCTGCCTCGTGGCCGGCGCGGCCGTCGCGGCGGTGGACCCGTGGGCCTTGCTGCAGCCGGGCTTCTGGCTGTCCTTCGTCGCGGTGGCCTTGCTGATTGCCAGCCAAGGGCCTGCGGGCGCTGCGGACCAGGCGATGAGCTGGCGGCAACGCCTGAGCGGCGTGCTCTACGGCGCCCTGCGACAGCAGGTGGTGGCCACGCTGGCCCTGGCTCCGCTCACCCTGTTGCTGTTCGAGCAGATCTCGATCGTCGGTTTCTTCGCGAACCTCGTCGCAGTGCCGTGGGTGACGCTGGTCGTCACGCCGCTGGCGCTGGCCGGGCTGGTGGTGTCGCCGCTGTGGGCGCTGGCCGGCTGGGCCTTGCAGCCTCTGCTCGCCTTGCTGCGGTTGCTCGCGCCGCTGCCGATGGCCGTGTGGTCGGTGCCGGCCGCGCCTGTGTGGGCCGGCGCCCTGGGGCTTGCAGGCGGTGCCCTGCTGGTGCTGCCGCTGCCGTGGAAGGCACGGCTGGCGGGCCTGCCGCTGCTGCTGCCTCTGCTCGCGCCGCCAGTGCAGCGCCCCGAGTCGGGCCGCTTCGAACTGCTGGCCGCCGACGTGGGGCAGGGCAGCGCCATCCTCGTGCGCACCGCCAACCACCTGCTGCTGCACGACACCGGCCCCAGCTACGGGCAGGACAACGACGCCGGCCAGCGAGTGCTGCTGCCGTTGCTTCGGGCGCGCGGCGAGACTCGCCTGGACAGCCTGGTGCTGAGCCACCGCGATGCGGATCATGTCGGCGGTGCCCCTGCGCTGCTGGCCGCGCTGCCGGTGGGTGAACTGCGAACCGGGCTGGAGCCGGGGCACGCCTTGCGCCAGTCCACCGGCCCGGGCGGCTTGAATGTGCCGCACGTGGACTGCGAGGCAGGCCAGTCCTGGGACTGGGACGGCGTGCATTTCGAGGTCCTTCATCCCGCCGCAGGCGCCTGGCACCCCGGCCTGAAGCCCAACGCGATGAGCTGCGTCCTCCGCGTGGCGGATTCCGCCGGCCACAGTGCCTTGCTGACCGGCGACATCGAGGCCGACCAGGAAGCGGCGCTGGCCGAGCGTCTGGGCCCGGCGCTGCGCAGCGACATCCTGCTCATTCCCCACCACGGCAGCCAGACCTCGTCCACCGCTGCCTTCCTGGCCGCCGTCCGGCCGCGCGTCGCCATCGCGCAGGCCGGCTACCGCAGCCGCTTCGGCCACCCGCATCCCGCCGTGCTGGCCCGCTACGCCGCCGCGGGCATCCCGGTGGTGCGCACGGACCACTGCGGTGCATGGTTTTCGAATGATGCCGGTGCATGGTGCACACGCGTCGTGCAGCGGCGATACTGGCATTGGCAGCCCCCGGCCACGTCGCCCGCGGGTGGTGCGGTTGTTGCTAACGAGTAGGTCAAGGAGAGTCTGGATGACAAGACCGAGCTTCGACGAGATGCAGGCGACGAGCGCCACGGTGCGCGAGCACTACCGCATGTACGACCAATGGCTGTCGCAACAACCGCGGGACATCATGAAGAGCCGGCGCGAGGAGGCCGAGGTCATCTTCCGCCGCGTGGGCATCACCTTCGCCGTCTATGGCGACAAGGACGACGGAGAGGGCACCGAGCGGCTGATCCCGTTTGATCTCATTCCCCGGGTCATCCCGGCGCACGAATGGCGCGAGATGGAAAAGGGCCTGCGCCAGCGCGTCACCGCCCTGAACCGCTTCATCCACGACATCTACCACGGCCAGGAGATCCTCAAGGCGGGCATCGTCCCCGAGGCGCAGATCCTGGACAACGCGCAGTTCCGGCCCGAGATGATGGGCGTGTCGGTGCCGCAGAACGTCTACTCGCACATCGCCGGCATCGACATCGTGCGCGCCGCCAACCCCGACGGCAGCGGCACCTACTACGTGCTGGAGGACAACCTGCGCGTGCCCAGCGGCGTGAGCTACATGCTCGAAGACCGCAAGATGATGATGCGGCTGTTCCCCGAGCTCTTCAGCGACCACCGCGTCGCCCCGGTGGCCCACTACCCCGACCTGCTGCTGGAGACGCTTCGCAGCGTCGCGCCCAGTGGCGTGAACGAGCCGACGGTGGTGGTGCTGACCCCCGGCATGTACAACTCGGCCTACTTCGAGCACGCCTTCCTCGCCCAGCAGATGGGCGTGGAGCTGGTCGAGGGCCAGGACCTGTTCGTCAAGGACGGCTTCGTCTTCATGCGAACCACGCAAGGGCCGAAGCGGGTCGACGTGATCTACCGCCGCATCGACGACGACTTCATCGACCCGCTGGTCTTCCGCAAGGATTCGACGCTCGGCTGCGCCGGGCTGGTCAATGCCTACAAGTCCGGCAACGTGACGCTGTGCAATGCCATCGGCACCGGCATCGCCGACGACAAGTCGATCTATCCCTACGTGCCGAAGATGATCGAGTTCTACCTCGGCGAGAAGCCCATCCTCAACAACGTGCCCACCCACCTGTGCCGCGACGCGGGCGACCTGCAGTACGTCCTGGACCACCTGTCCGACCTGGTGGTGAAGGAAGTCCACGGCGCGGGTGGCTACGGCATGCTCGTCGGTCCGGCCTCCACCAAGGACGAGATCGCCAGGTTCCGCGAACACCTCATTGCCAACCCCGGCAACTACATCGCCCAGCCCACGCTGAGCCTGTCCACCTGCCCGACCTTCGTCGAATCGGGCATCGCCCCGCGCCACATCGACCTGCGTCCCTTCGTGCTCTCAGGCACGGACGTGCAACTGGTGCCCGGCGGCCTGACGCGGGTGGCACTGAAGGAAGGATCCCTCGTCGTCAACTCGTCGCAAGGCGGTGGCACGAAGGACACCTGGGTGCTCGAAGACTGAAAGTCGACGGGAGCCATGCACATGCTTTCACGTACCGCCGACCGTTTTTTCTGGATGGCCCGTTACATGGAGCGGGCGGTTCAAGCGCAAAGCGCTTGCGGCGAAGCCACAACACGGCCGCACGCGCCAGCGTGCGCGGTGTTTTCGGCCATGGGGAGGACTGCCTGATGCTTTCGCGAACTGCCGACCATCTTTTCTGGATGGCCCGTTACATGGAGCGGGCCGAAAACACCGCCCGCATGCTCGACGTCAACTACCAGACGGCACTGCTGCCCCAGTCTGCGGCCGTGGCCGAGCAAGGCTGGCAAGGCCTGCTCAGCATCTCGGAGCTGACCGACGACTACACCAAGCGCTACGGCGGCATCAACCCCCGGCAGGTGATGGCCTTCATGGTCAAGGACGAGCACAACTCCTCGTCCATCCTCTCGTGCCTGCGCGCCGCGCGCGAGAACGCGCGGGCCGTGCGCGGCACGCTCACCACCGAGGTCTGGGAGACCACCAACCAGACCTGGCTGGAGTTCAACCGCCTCATGCGCGACGGCCTGCTGGCGCGCGACCCGGGTGCCGTGTTCGAGTGGGTCAAGTTCCGTTCTCACCTGTCGCGTGGCGTCAGCGTGGGCACCATGCTGCAGGACGAGGCCTTCCACTTCATCCGCATAGGCGCTTCGCTGGAGAGGGCCGACAACACTGCACGCCTGCTGGACGTGAAGTTCCACGCGGTGCAAAGCGACTTCTACGGGGCGGCGAGCGAGCGCGACAGCGAGTACGACTTCTATCACTGGTCCGCCATCCTGCGCTCGGTTTCCGGCTTCGAGGTCTACCGCAAGGTCTACCGCAACGTGATCACGCCGGAGAAGGTGGCCGAGCTGCTCATCCTGCGCCACGACATGCCGCGCTCGCTCGCGGCCTGCATGCAGGAGGTCGTCTCCAACCTCAAGCTGGTGGCCAACGAGCAATCCGCCGACACCCGCCGCCGCGCCGGCCGCCTGCTGGCCGATCTCGAGTTCGGCCGCATCGACGAGATCCTCGCCACCGGGCTGCACGCCTATCTCACCCAGTTCCTCGACCGCGTCGGCGACCTGGGCCTCGGCATCAGCCGCGACTTCCTGGTGACATCCGAATGAGCATCCATGTTGCGCTGAAGCACGTCACTCACTACAAGTACGACCGCCGGGTTGCCCTCTCGCCCCAAGTGGTCCGCCTGCGGCCCGCGCCGCATTGCCGCACCAACATCCTGTCGTACTCGCTGAAGGTCGAGCCGGCAGAGCACTTCATCAACTGGCAGCAGGATCCGTTCGCCAACTACCTGGCACGCCTGGTCTTCCCGGAGAAGACGACCGAGTTCAAGGTCACGGTCGACCTCGTGGCCGAGATGTCGGTCTACAACCCGTTCGACTTCTTCCTCGAGCCCGGTGCCGAAACTTTCCCCTTCACCTACGAGCCCGGGCTCGCGCGCGAGCTGGCGCCGTACCTGGTGGCGGATTTCGCCACGCCGGCCATGCGCCGCTTCCTCGACAGCATTCCTCGCGAAGAGGCGCGCACCATCGACTTCCTCGTCGGCCTCAACCAGCGGCTGCAGAACGAGATCGGCTACCTCATCCGCATGGAGCCGGGCGTGCAGTCGCCGGAGGAGACGCTGCTCAAGGCCAGCGGCTCCTGTCGCGACACCGGCTGGCTGCTGGTGCAGACGCTGCGCCATCTCGGCCTGGCGGCACGCTTCGTCTCCGGCTACCTGATCCAGCTGGCGCCGGACGTGAAGGCGCTGGACGGCCCCAGCGGCACGGAGGTGGATTTCACCGATCTGCATGCCTGGTGCGAGGTCTACCTGCCGGGCGCCGGCTGGATAGGCTTCGACCCCACGTCCGGCCTGATGGCCGGCGAGGGCCACATTCCGCTGGCCTGCACGCCCCAGCCCTCCAGCGCGGCGCCGGTGAGCGGCGCGGTGGACGAATCCGAGGTCGAGTTCAGCCACGAGATGGCGATCACCCGCATCTGGGAGTCGCCGCGCGTCACCCGGCCCTACACCGAGGATCAATGGACCGGCGTGCTGCAGCTCGGCGACCAGGTCGATGCCGACCTGCAGGCCGGCGACGTTCGCCTCACCATGGGCGGCGAGCCCACCTTCGTGGCAGTGGGTGACCGCGACGGCGCGGAGTGGAACACCGATGCCCTCGGCCCGACCAAGCGCATGTACGCGCAGGACCTGGTGCAGCGCCTGCGCGCCGAATACGGCCAGGGAGGCTTCCTGCACTTCGGCCAGGGCAAGTGGTACCCCGGCGAACAGCTGCCGCGCTGGGCCCTGTCCATCTACTGGCGCGCCGATGGCCAGCCCTGCTGGCACGATCCCTCGTTGTTCGCCGACGAGCGCGACCCGCACGCCTACACGAGCGCCGATGCCAAGCGCTTCCTCCACGCGCTCACTGGGCGCCTGGGGCTGGACACGCAGTACGTGCAGACCGGCCACGAGGACACCTGGTATTACCTCTGGCGCGAGCGCCGTCTGCCGGTGAATGTCGACCCGTTCGATGCCAAGCTGGACAACGAGCAGGAGCGGATGCGCCTGCGCCGCGTCTTCACCCAGGGCCTGGAGCACGAGGTGGGCTACGTGCTGCCCATCAAGCGCGCAGAAGGCCCGGCCCTGCAAGGCTCGCGCTGGCAGACCGGCCCCTGGTTCTTCCGCGACGAGCGCATGTACCTGACGCCGGGCGACTCGCCCATGGGCTACCGGCTGCCGCTCGATTCGCTGCCGTGGGTCAGCAAGGGCGATTTCCCCTACCTGCACGAGCACGACCCCTTCGCCCCGCGCGACCAGCTGCCCGCGGCCGCCACGCTGCGGGCCCAGTACGCCGGCGGTGGCTACCCCGGCCCCGAGGCCGCCGGCTTTGCCGAGGGCGGCACGGTGGCCGTCCAATGGCGCCGCCGGGGCGAGCCCTGGCCGCGAGAGGAGGGCGCGCAAGGCCTGGCTGCAGCCGCGGGAGACACGGGCGATCCCACATCGGCCGCCGCGGCTTCCTTTCTCAGCACCGCCTTCCCCTCGCGCCAGCAGTCGGCCCACTGGATCACCCGCACGGCGGTGTGCGTGGAAGTGCGCGACCCGCGCCGCGCCAACGGCCCCAAGGCCGAGTCGCAAGGCCAGGCCACCGGCGTGCTCTACGTCTTCATGCCGCCGCTGCAGGCGCTGGAGCACTACCTCGAGCTGCTCGCCGCCGTGGAGGCCACGGCCGCCGAGCAAGGCGTGAAGATCGTGCTCGAGGGCTACCCGCCCCCGCGCGACCCGCGGCTGAAGCTGCTGCAGGTCACGCCGGATCCCGGCGTCATCGAGGTCAACATCCACCCCGCGCACTCCTGGCGCGAGCTGGTGCAGCACACCGAGTTCCTGTACGAGGCCGCCTTCCAGTCGCGCCTGTCGAGCGAGAAGTTCATGCTGGACGGCCGCCATACCGGCACCGGCGGCGGCAACCACTTCGTGCTGGGCGGCTCCACGCCGAGCGATTCGCCCTTCCTGAGGCGGCCGGACCTGCTGGCTTCGCTGCTGGCGTACTGGCACAACCATCCGAGCCTGAGCTACCTGTTCTCGGGCCTGTTCATCGGCCCGACCAGCCAGGCGCCCCGGGTGGACGAAGCCCGCAACGACCAGCTGCGCGAACTCGAGATCGCCATCGGAGAGATCGCCAAGGCGAAGAAGGTCCACGGTGAGCACATGCCGCCCTGGCTGGTCGACCGCACGCTGCGCAACGTGCTGGTCGATGTCACCGGCAACACCCACCGCAGCGAGTTCTGCATCGACAAGCTCTACTCGCCGGATTCATCCACCGGGCGGCTGGGGCTGCTGGAGTTGCGTGCGTTCGAGATGCCGCCGCATGCGCGCATGAGCATCGTGCAGCAACTCCTGCTGCGCGCGCTGGTGTCGCGCTTCTGGCGCGAGCCCTACCAGGCGTCGCTGGTGCGCTGGGGCACCGAGCTGCACGACCGCTTCCTGCTGCCCAACTTCGTCAGGATGGATTTCGAGGACGTGCTGCAGGACATGGCCGGGGCCGGCTACGCCTTCGACGACAGCTGGTTCGCGCCGCACTTCGAGTTCCGCTTCCCCAAGATCGGCGAGCTGAAATCCCGCGGCGTGCACGTGACCCTGCGCAATGCGCTGGAGCCCTGGCACGTGATGGGCGAAGAGGGCGCCGCCGGCACCACGGTGCGCTATGTGGATTCGTCGCTGGAGCGCATCGAGGTGCACGTGAGCGGCCTGGTCGACCCGCGCCACCGCGTCGCGGTGAACGGCGTGGCGCTGCCGCTGCAGCCCACCGGCCGGGCGGGCGAGTACGTCGCCGGCGTGCGCTACCGCGCCTGGCAGCTGCCCTCGGCCCTGCATCCCACCATAGGTGCCCACGTGCCACTGACCATCGACCTGGTGGACACCTGGATGAACCGCGCGCTGGCCGGCTGCCAGTACCACGTGGCCCACCCGGGCGGGCGCAACTACGTCACCTTCCCGGTCAACGCCTACGAGGCCGAGAGCCGCCGCCTGGCGCGCTTCTTCGACATGGGCCACACGGTGGGCACGCAGCAGGTTCCGCCGCCAGTGCGCAGCCTGGAGTTCCCGTTCACGCTGGATCTGCGCAAAGCATGACGTGCCTTCGCACCGGCAGGGCGGCTCCCGAGGGTGCCGGCCTGCCAGCGCAGGCATGATTGACCCATGTCCCTCCCTCCGCCCGCGGATCCGTCCCGCCAGCAGCCCAGCCTGCTGCCCGACGAGCTCCCCGAACCGGCCATCCTGGCCTCTGCCGCCGCCTTGTCAGGCAGCGAAGGCCACTTCGACGAGCTCCACGGCCGCCTGAACGCGCCCGGCGCCTCGCGCACCACCATCGCCCCGCTCTGGCGCCAGTTCTTCGACGCCGGCGGCACCTCGGGCTGGCAGGACCTCGCCGCGCGAGCGCAGCGCGTGCAGCGCCGCGTGCAAGAGGACGGCGCCACCTACAACGTCTATTCCGAAGAGAGCAACCGCCAGGCCCTGCGCCAATGGCCGCTGGAGCTGCTGCCCATGCTCATCGCGGCCGACGAATGGGCCGGCATCGAGGCGGGCATCGCCCAGCGCGCCCGCCTGCTCAACGCGGCGATGGCGGATGTCTACGGTGAACGCCGCCTGCTCGACGAGGGCCTGCTGCCGCCTTCGCTGGTGCTGGGACACCCGCAGTACCTGCGGCCCATGCACGGCATCACCCCGCGCGGCGGCGTGCACCTGCACGTCGCGGCCTTCGACCTTTCCCGCGGGGTGAACGGCGGCTGGCGCGTGCTGGCCCAGCGCTGCCAGGCTCCGTCGGGCCTGGGCTACCTGCTGGAGAACCGGCTCATCATCGCCCAGCAGTTTCCCGAGGCCTTCCGCGGATTGCACGTGCAGCGGGTGGCCGCGAGCTTCCAGACCCTGCTGCAAGGCCTGCTGCGACTGTCGCCCGCCGGCGAACGCTCGCGCGTCGTCCTGCTCACGCCGGGCCCGCACAGCGAGACCTACTTCGAGCAGGTCTTCCTCGCCCGCTACCTCGGGCTGACCCTGGTCGAGGGCGGGGACCTGACGGTGCGCGGCAACCGCCTGTACCTCAAGACCCTTCACGGCCTGGAGCGGGTGCACGTGCTGCTGCGCCGCGTCGACGACGACTACCTCGACCCGCTGGAGCTGCGCCCCGACTCCGCCCTCGGCGTGCCCGGCCTGCTGCAGGCCATGCGGGCGGGCGAAGTGGTGGTGGCCAACGCCCCGGGCGCCGGCTGGCTGGAAAGCCCCGGCCTGATGGCCTTCTGGCCCGGCGTGGCCGAAAAGCTCCTGGGCGAGGAGTTGCTGCTGCCCGCGACCACCACCTGGTGGTGCGGCGAAGAGGCCGTCTGGCAGAAGCTGGCGCCCAAGCTGGCCGATTACGTGGTGGCCCCGACCTTTCCCGCCAATGAGGTCACCGGCACGGGCACCAGCGGCTTTGCGCCGCTCGTCGCCGCCGCACTCGCGCCCGGCGCGCGCGCCGCCCTGCAGGCGCGCATCGAGGGCGACCCGGCCGCGCACACCCTGCAGGCGCGCGTGCGGCCGAGCGAGACGCCCGTCTGGCGCGAAGGGGTGCTCGAGCCCCGCGCGGCGGTGCTACGAGTATTCGCGGTCAGCGATGGAGCGGGCGGCTGGCGCGTCCTCCCAGGAGGACTGACACGCGTGAGCCACCGCCGCGACGGCGCGCACGACCCGTGGCTGTCGATGCAGCGCGGCAGCGCCAGCGCCGACACCTGGGTCCAGACCGAAGGCGAGGTCGACACCACCAGCCTGCTGCCCAAGCCGCTCACGGCGGCGGATCTGCAGGGCTGGCATCGCACGGTGACCAGCCGCTCGGCCGAGAACCTTTTCTGGCTGGGCCGCTACACCGAGCGGGCGGAGAACTCCGTCCGCCTCGCGCGCCTGACGCTGGAGGCCTTGTCCGGCAGCTTCGTCTACGACGCGTCGCCCCCGTCGCTGGCGGTGCTCGATGCGCTGGCGCGACGCCACGGCCTGGTCGGCGCCGGCGTGCCGTCCCCTGAACAGAGCCTGCGCCTTTTCGAGCGGTCGCTGGTCTATGCCCTTGGCGATGCGGAGTCCAGCTACAGCGTCGCCTTCAACCTGCGCTCGCTCAAGGGCTGCGCGCAGGCGTTGCGCGAACGCCTTTCGCAAGAGCACTGGAAGCTCATCCACGAGGTGGGCGAGCATTTCGAGCAGCACTACGAGCAGGTCATGCAAAGCCCGGCCAGCGAGCCCTTGGCCGACGCGCTGGGCGTGCTCAACCGCGTCACCACGCACCTGGCTGCCATCACCGGCGCCCAGACCGATCGAATGACCCGCGACGACGGCTGGCGATTGCTGAGCGTCGGCCGCCAGATCGAGCGCCTGGACTTCCTGGCCCACGCCCTGTCCACCGGCTTCGAGCACGGCCTGCACCGGCTAGACGACGGCTTCGCGCTGCTGCTGGGCGTGTTCGACTCCACCATCACCTACCGCGCCCAGTTCCAGGCCCGGCGCGAGGTACCGCCCTTGCTGCACCTCCTGGTCCACGACACCGACAACCCGCGCTCGCTCGCGTGGGTGGCCCGCACCATGCGCGACCGCTTCGTGAAGCTGGCCCGCCACGAGCCCCTGTGGGCCCACGAGCTGGCGCAGACCCTGCCGCGCCCCGAGGACTGGCCGCTGGACGTGATGGCCGCCGAAGACGCCGACGGCGGCCATGCCACGCTGGTGGCGGCGCTTCAGGATTGCAGCACCCTCGCCCTCTCTCTGTCGGATGCGCTGAGCCGGCGCCTGTTCTCGCACGTGAGCGGCGTGGACCGCGCGGTGTGGCAGTGATGGAAGAGGGCAGGGCCACGATGAACGAATCCACCGCTTCCATCCCCGAAGCCGCGCCGCCGTTGCAGGCCGTGTCCGGCCAGGCCGACGACCTGGTCTGGCTGAAGGTCCGCCACGAGACCGTGTACGACTACGACGCGCCGGTCGAGCTGGCCCACCACATCGCCCACCTCGCCCCCAGAGAGACACCGCGGCAGCAGGTGCGCGACTGGCGCCTTTACGTCGATCCCCCGCCCGACGAATGGCTGCAAGGCCGGCCCATAGTCGACGGCGGCGTGCCCCAGGGCCAGAGCAGCGTCGACAGCTGGGGCAACACGCGAGTGGCCTTCAGCCACGCCCGCGTTCACGCCAGGCTGCAGGTCGTCAGCAGTTTCGAGGCGGGCTTGCGTCACATGCCCGAGCCCGACCCCGACAACAGCCCGCCGTGGGAAGAAGCGGCGCAGGAGCTCCGCTACCACGCCGGCGCGGTGCGAAGCGAGGAGGTCGAGTTCAGCCTGCCCTCCACCTACGCTCCGCGGGACGCGGCCCTGGCCGCCTTCGCGCGCGAGGCCTTCACGCCAGGGGCCTCGGTGGTGGTCGGTTCGCTGGCCCTGATGCACCTCATCCACGAGCGCTTCACCTACGAACCGCAATCCACCAACGTCGCCACCCGCGCGCCCGAAGCCTTGGCCGAGCTGCGCGGCGTGTGCCAGGACTTCGCCCACGTGATGATCGGCGCGTGCCGCTCGCTGGGTCTGGCGGCGCGCTACGTCAGCGGCTACCTGCTGACGCAGCCGCCGCCGGGCCAGCCCCGCCTGGTCGGTGCCGACGCGAGCCATGCCTGGGTGCAGGTGTGGTGCCCGGCCCAGGGCTGGATACGGCTCGATCCGACGAATGCGGTGGTGGTCGGCACGGACCATGTCGCACTGGGCTGGGGGCGGGACTACGCGGATGTCGCGCCGCTGCGGGGGGTGATCCGGGGCGGCGGCAGCGCGGTGCCGCGCGTGGCGGTGACCGTGACACCGATGGCACCGTAGCGCGGCCGTCCGCACGACGAGGGCTCTCGCGCCCTTGCAATTCGTAGCCTGAAGCGGTCCCTTGCCGCGGCCGATTCGGCGATAGTCCGGCCCGTGGCCTCCCATAGCATTCCGGCCCGGCTCGACCGATTGCCGTGGTCGCCCTGGCACTGGCGCGTCGTGATCGCGCTGGGCGTCGCCTGGGTCCTGGACGGACTCGAGGTGACGATCGTCGGCTCCATCGGCAGCGTGCTCGAGCGCGGCGACACGCTCGGCCTCGGCGCAGCCCAGGTCGGCTGGGCGGGATCGCTCTACGTCGGCGGCGCCGTGCTGGGTGCGCTCGCCTTTGGCCGCATGGCCGACCGCCTGGGACGCAAGCGCCTGTTCCTGCTGACCCTCGTGGTCTACATGGCGGCGACGATGGCCACGGCGTTCACCGGCGGCTTCTGGGGCTTCGCCGCGTGCCGGTTCGTCACGGGCATCGGCATCGGCGGCGAATACGCGGCCATCAACTCGGCCATCGACGAGTTGATCCCGGCCCGCGTGCGCGGCCGCGTCAACCTCGCCATCAACGGCAGCTTCTGGGTCGGCGCCGCGCTGGGCGCGCTGCTCTCGCTGGTGCTCCTCGACGAGCGCGTGCTGGGCCCGCAGCTCGGCTGGCGCGTCGCCTTCCTCGCCGGCGGTGTCCTCGCGCTGGCGATCGTGCTCGTGCGCCGCTACGTCCCCGAAAGCCCTCGATGGCTCATCGCGCGCGGGCGCACCGAAGAGGCGGAGCGCATCCTGATGGACATCGAGAACAGCGTGCGCGCCAGCTCCGGCCAGCCGCTGGCCGAGCTGCCTGCGCACGCGGCGCTGCCCGTCGGGCGCACGCGGCTGCCGACGATGGGCGAGGTGGCGCACGTGCTGCTGCGGCGCTACCGGCGACGCAGCGCGCTGGTGCTGGCCCTGATGGTTTCGCAGGCCTTCTTCTACAACGCCATCTTCTTCACCTACGCCCTGGTGCTCACCCGCTTCTATGGCGTGGGCGAGGCGGACGTCGCGCTGTACATCTTCCCGTTCGCCGCCGGCAACGTGCTGGGGCCGCTGCTGCTCGGGCCCCTGTTCGACCGCATAGGCCGCCGCGTCATGATCGCCGCGACGTATGCGCTTTCCGGCGTGGGCCTCGCACTCACAGGCCTGGGCTTTGTCTTCGACGTGCTGGATGCGACCACCCAGACGCTCGCCTGGTCGGGCGTGTTCTTCCTCGCCTCCGCGGCAGCGAGCTCGGCCTACCTGACGGTGAGCGAGGTGTTCCCGCTCGAGATGCGCGCGCTCTCCATCTCGATCTTCTACGCCGTCGGAACGGGGGTCGGCGGCTTTGCCGCGCCCGCGCTCTTCGGGGCGCTCATCGCCACCGGCAGCCGCGGCAACGTGTTCGTGGGTTATGCGGTAGGCGCGGCACTGGTGCTTGTCGCCTCGGCGATCGCCTGGCGCTACGCGGTCGATGCCGAGTGCAAGCCCCTGGAGCACGTGGCGCCTCCCTTGGGCGCCGACGAGCCCGACCGCCTCGCGGTCAACCCTGCCGCACGAGGCCCCGCCTGACGAGATCCTGGAGCAGCGCGCGCAGCTGCTCTTCGGCGGCCTTCTCGGCGGCTTCCTGCTGGCGGCTCAGCGCCTCCATCTGGCGGCCCAGCTCCTCCATCGCCTGGTCTGCTTGCTGTTCGTGCTGGGCCGATCTCTGGTGCAGGGCCTGTTCCAAGGATTCGCTCACCCTGTCCATCTGATCGCTCAAGGCCTCGATGGATTCGTCCAGCGGCTCCAGCGACCTCTCCAGCTGCTCCTGCTGCTGCTCGAGCCTGGCGAGCTGCTTCTCGTCGCGGGTGGTGTTCATCCTTCGCGTGAGCTTGTCGACCTCGGCCTGCGCCTTGTCGCGCTGCTTCTGCAGCAGGGCCATCTCCTTGCCGAGCGCCTGGAGTTCGGCTGCGGGCGCCTCGTGCACAGCCTCGGTCTCGCGGGCCACGCGCTCCAGCGCTTCCGACTGCGCGTCCATCTGCTGGCCGAGCTCGTCCATCTTCGCATCGAAGGCCTGGACCGGCGCCCACAACGCCCGGACTTCGGCGAGCGCCGCCGGATCCGTCACCACGTAGCGCTGCGTGCCCTGGCGCACCCACAGGAAGTCGCCGTGGATGCCCTTGCGCCGGGCCTGCAGTTCGCGCATGTCCTGGTCATCGGCCGACATCGTGCTGCTGCCGTCCTCCGAGATGAAGGCGAAGGCGAAGGGCTGGCGGTCGTCGCGCGTCTCGCTGGGGCGCTGGACGGCCTGGGTGGCCGGCACGGTGGATGCAGCCGGCGTACGAGCCACCGGCGCGGCGGCTGCCGCCAACCCTGACGCATGCGCGGCGATCGCCAGCGCGGCCAACCCGGCGAACGGGAGCAGCAGCTTGCCGCCCAGCGGTTGATGTATCGGCCGGACCAGACGTCTGATGCGTGTCATGAGGCTTCCTCCTTTTGCAGCGAGGGCGAGCAGGGGCTGGGGCGACTGCCATCGCGCCAGTTCGGACAGGGCCAGCGCCAGTTGGCGGCGATTGCCGAGCGCTTCGGCGGCCAGGTCGTCGGCGATCTGCTCCCGCTCGATGCGGATGCGGTGCGAAAGCCACCAGACGACGGGGTGATAGAACAGCAGCACCTCGACGATGCTCTGGACGAGGTTGGCCAGGTAGTCCAGCCGCCGGATGTGCGCGAGCTCGTGGGCCAGCAATGCCTCCAGCAGCTCGGCCGGCATGCGCGCGAGCAGGGCCGCGGGCAACAGGATGATCGGGCGCCAGCGGCCGACCGTGACCGGCCCTTCCACGCCTTCCAGCACATGCAGGCGCGGCAGCCGGCGCAGGCCCATGCGCTGCGCCAGCTCAGCCAGCCGCGCCGTCCAGACCGGATCGATGCGATGGTTCGAAGCACGGGCGGCAACATGGAGCCGCCGCACCCAGCCGACGCCCAGCGCCAGCCGCAGCGACATCAGAGCCGCCCCGATGCTCCAGATCAGCACGACTGCCGGCAGGCCGGGCGCCAGGGCTGCCACGGACAGGGCCTGGACTCGATGCGGCATCGTTGCCGTGACGCCTGCGACATGGATCGGCGCTTCGCTCATCCAGGCTTCTGCCGGCGCAGGCGCGGGAGCCAGGACGTGCCACGCAGGCAGGCACATGCACAGCACCAGCGCCGTGCCACAGAGCGCATAGCGCGCCTGCGGGCGAGCGTTGCGCAGCAGGGCGAGGCCGATGGCGGCGAGGCAACCGACCAGCGCCCCTTGCCAGACGAAATGCAGCAGCGCCATGCCCAGGCGAACGACGACTTCCTCCAGCGCGGCGTTCATCTCTTGGCCTCCTTTGCCTCGGTCTCGGCCAGCAGGCGCTGGATCTCCGCCCGCTCGGCGGCGCTGACATGCCCGCGCAGCGCCGCGAGCACCAGCGCCTTGCCGGAGCCGCCGAAGGCCCGGCCGATGAAGTCGCGCAGGAGCCGGGTCTGCAGCTGCCCCTGCGCCTGCCTGGCCGCATAGACGTGGGAGCGCTGGCTCTCGTCGCGCGTCACCAGCCCCTTGGCGTGCATGACCTGGAGTTGCCGCAGCACCGTGGCGCTGGCCAGCTCGGGGCGCGTCTGGCTGGCCTGCTGGTGCACGGCTTTCGCCGTGGAAGGGCCGAGCTGCCAGAGCACTTTCAGCAGCTCCAGCTCGGCGGCAGTGGGCTTGGGAACGGTCGCCATGGACACTCGCATCAGGGGTCGACGATGCGTCCAGAATAGTTGTTCTAGAACGTCTTGTCTACATCCTGCATTCGCTCGCGGCGCGAGCTCCGGGTCCAGCGCAGATTCGGCCTTGCCGCCGGTCGGGCCGGCGCGCAGAATCGACGGGTTGCACGGCAGCTTCCCGCACGGTCATCGGTCCGATTGGAGGACATCATGCGATGGACGACTCTCACGGCGGCTTCGTTGGCGTTGGCGATGACAGCACCGGCCGGTGCCCACGAGTCCGAGCCCGGCACCGGTCAACTCGGCACGGTCCATTTCGCGAACTCGTGCGACGCCAAGGTCCAGAAGGAACTGCAGCGTGGCGTCGCCATGCTGCATTCGTTCTGGTTCAACGCCGGCGAGAAGACCTTCCGCCACGTGCTGGAGGACGACCCTGACTGCGCGGTGGCGGATTTCGGCATCGCCGCCTTGCTGATGAACAACCCGCTGGCGGGGCAGGGCGCATCGCCCAAGGGGGCCGAGGCCGCGATGGCCGCGATCAAGCATGCGCGCAGCTCCGGCGCGAAGACCCAGCGCGAGCGTGATTACGTCGAGGCGGTCGCCGCCTACTACGTCGATTTCGCCGACCGGCCCGAGCGGGCCCGCCAGCTTTCGCGCTCGCAGGCATTCGAGGCCCTGGCCGCCAAGTACCCGGACGACGACGAGGCGCAGATCTTCTCTGCGCTCTACCTCGCCGGGACGCAGGCGCAGTCCGACCAGACCTACGCCGCTTACCTCAAGGCCGCGGCCATCCTGGAGAAGCAGTTCGTCAAGTACCCGGACCATCCCGGCGTGGCCCACTACCTGATCCACATCTACGACGCGCCGCCCATCGCCAGCCAGGGCCTGCCGGCGGCGCGCAAATATGCCGCCATCGCACCCGATGCGCCGCACGCCTTGCACATGCCTTCGCACATCTTCACCCGCGTCGGCAGTTGGCAGGATTCCGTGGCGTTGAACCGCCGCTCCGCCGACGCCGCCAGGAAGGACGGCAGCACGGCCGAGGCTTACCACGCGGCCGACTACCTCGTCTACGCGGACCTTCAGCTCGGCCGCGACCAGGATGCGCGCCGCGTTCTCGACGAGTTCAAGAGCGCAGGCGGGGCCACGCTGCCCCAGTTCGCCGGCCCCTACGCGGCCGTGGCGATGCCTGCGCGGTTGGCGATGGAGCGAGGCGACTGGGCTGCCGCAGCCCAGTTGCCGATGCAGGGAACGGCATTTCCCCATTGCGAGGCGATCACAGCGTTTGCGCGCGCGCTCGGCGCAGCGCGCATGGGCCATGTGGCCGCCGCCGAGCAGGACGCGCTCAAGCTCGAGGCACAGAACAAGGCGCTCGTCGAGGCGAAGAACAACTACTGGGCGACCGAAGTCGAGGTGCAGCGCATCACGGTCGCCGCCTGGCTGGCCAAGGCCAAGGGGCAGCCCGACGAGGCGGTGCGGCTGATGCGCGCGGCCGCCGACCTCGAGGACCGCAGCGAGAAGCACATCGTCACGCCGGGGCGCATCGTGCCCGCGCGGGAGCTGCTGGGTGAGATGCTGATGGAGCTGAAGCAGCCAGAAGCGGCGCTGAAGGAGTTCGAGCGGTCGCAGCTGCGCGAGCCCAATCGCCTGCGCGGCTACGCGGGCGCGGCGGCGGCCGCCGAGGCAGCTGGTGACCGAGACAAGGCGCGTCAGCACTACGCCAGGCTGCTCGAGCTGACGAAGGACGCCGACACGCCACTGCCGGTGATCGCGCAGGCCAAGAGCTACGTCGCGGCGAAGTGATGGTGCCCCGCCGCGCATTGCTGATCGCCGGCGCGTTGGCGTGTGCTGCCGGCGGTACCAGCGGCGCCCCGTCCGACGATGGCGACGACCAGGCGCTCAGCGCGGACGCGGACTATGCGGCTGGACTGAAGGCCGTGAAGGCGCGCGACTTTACTGCGGCTCTGCCGCGCTTCGTGGCGGCGCTCAAGCGGTTTCCCGAGGCGGCCAATCTCCACAACGAGCTGGGCTACACCTACCGCAACCTGGGGCAATTCCCGAAGGCTTTCGAGCACTACGAGCGCGCCCTGGCCATCGACCCCCGCCACCGCAGCGCGCACGAGTACATCGGCGAGGCCTACCTGATGGTGGGCGACGTGGCCGGCGCGCAGAAGCACCTCGACGCGCTGCGCTCCATCTGCACCCTGCCTTGCGAGGAGATGCGCGACCTGCAGGCCGCCATCGATGCGCATCGTCGCCAGGCTGCAGCTTCGGCACCCGCCGCCAAGTAGTTCGTCAGGGCACCACGACGAACGGACGCATCATGTCGTTGTCTTCGTGTTCGACGATGTGGCAGTGGTGCGCATAGCGCTGGGGCGCGCTCACGCCATCCGGGAGATCGAACTTCGCGCGGATCGTCGTGAAGTAGCCGGGGTTCACCTTGACCGTGTCCTTGAAGCCTCTTTCCTCGGGCTCCGGCGGCAGCATCGGCCCGGTCGCGAAGGGCGAAGGGTCTATACCTCCGGGCACGCCATGTGGCCCGCCATAAGCGGCCGCATACGCCTTGGCGTCGAAGGGCGTGCGGCCGATGACCTGGAAAGTGACCAGGTGCAGGTGCATCGGGTGGGTGTCGGCCGTGAGGTTGATGTAGACCCAGTCCTCAACGGTACCGGCTTTGGGCTTTTCGGTCGCCGGTTCATCGAAGCGCGCCGCGCTGAGATTGAGAGACCACTGCGCCTCTTCGGGTTCGACCTCGTTCAGGGTGATGTAGCGCGTGGTCACGGGGCCATGCAGATCGGCCTTGCGGCCCGGCAGGCTCGCCGGAATGGACGAGGGTCCCGCGTGGGTGACCTGGGTGCCGACGCGGATCTGCATCACCGCCGCGAGCGGAGGGGCGGGATTGGAAACCGGCCGGGGTGGGCGGTGGTTCTTCAGCGGCACCGCATGCCCGGCAAACCGGCTGAAGTCCACGATCACGTCGGCGCGTTCGGCCGGAGCGAGCACGAGCCGCTCCATCCTTACCGGGATGTCGAACAGCCCTCCTTCGGCGCCGATCTGCCAGAAGGTCGCACCGCCGATGTCGAGGTGGAGGATGCGCGCGTTGCAGCCATTGAGGATTCGCAGGCGATACATCCGCGGCTCGACCTCGAGATACGGCCACACCTTGCCGTTGACGAGCATCACGTCGCCGAAATACTCGCCGATCCAGGTCGTGCCTTCGATGTCGCTGCGTGGATAGAGGAAGCTGCCGTCCGGGTTGAACTGGCGGTCCTGGATCACCAGCGGGATCTCGTAGGCGCCCCCGGGGACGCCCAGCGGATTGGGCTCCGTGCCGGTGTCGAACTGGTCGCGGAGGATGTAGGCCGCGGCGAGGCCGGCGAAGACGTTCAGGCGGGTCGCGCCCAGGGCATGGTCGTGGAACCAGAGCAGCGAGGCCGGCATCTGCGGCGCCTGGTTGGTGTACAGCACGGTCTGGGTCTGGCCGGGGCCGAAGCCGAGCGGCGTCGTGGCGGGGCTGCCGTCGCTGTCGGCGGCCACGAAACCCCCGTGCAGGTGCGTCATGACGCGAACCCGATCGCCGAGCGGCGTCAATCGGGTGTCTACCGGCAGCCAGTCGGGATAGATCCTCGGCAGCGCGTGCCTGAAGTGCAGGGTCAGTGGAGTTCCACTTTGGGCGACCACCGCCATGCCGAACGAGCCGGCCTGGCCGCTCAGGCCGGAACCGTCGTCGTAGGCCCAGATCGGCGTGGGCGGCAGATCGGGATGAAGCTGCCGCCGGATCTCGCGCTGCGTGAACGTGTACTCGTTCTTTCCACTGGCTGCTGCCACCACGATGCCGGCGCCTGGCAGCGGCACAGGCTCCAGGTACTTCGCGAGCTGCCTGCCCTTGAATGCCGGGGATGCCGCGAAGGCGGCGGGGGAACCCAGCACGATGCCCGTCGCCAGGCCGGACTGCACGAATCGACGCCGAGTGATCGAGGTCATGACTTCACCTCCTGCCGCGTCAGGGTATCGGCGACGCGGCGCGGCTGATTGACGCGTGTCAACTGCGGACGCCCCTCTGTGCGCGGCGGCCAGGGGCATCCGTCATGCCTGTCCCGATCACCTAACGCCATGGCTGAGTGGCAGCATCGGCAAGGCCGGCCCATCGCCCTGCTCGCGATCCCCACAGGAAGAGGACGGGTTGCGACTGGAGGCCCGCCGGGGGGTGTCCGGCCGGGGGCATATACTGCCTGTTTCCTCCGCGCTCGAGCCGGCCGCACCATTGGGCGGACCGGTCCTGACTCGAACCAGCGCCAGTCCACCGCAGCCCCGAGGGGCCTGCCGGAATGCCAGCCCGCCGCCAATGACCCTGGCTGCGGGCTTTTGTTTTTTTGCGGTCGCGGCCGGCAGTGTGGCAATGGGCCACCGGCTTCCTCCTCTCGCCTAGGAACCGAATGATCCGCACGCCCTCCGATCCCAGCGCTCTCGACAACGAGGTGCCTGCACCCAAGCAGGCCGCCAAGCCGCTGCGGATGAAGGTGCCGAAATCCAAGCAGCGTGCGCTCGTCCGGGAGTTCGGCCTCGACGTGGAGAGGCCGAGCGAGGAAGAGGCTGAGCTGCGCCGCAGCCAGCTGCGCTCGCTCATCGAGATAGGCAAGGCCCGCGGCTACCTGGTCCAGCGCGAGATCAGCGATCACCTGCCCGACAAGCTGGCCGATGCCGAATCGCTGGACGCGACGGTCAAGCTGCTCGGCGACATGGGCGTCACCGTCTACGAGCGGGCGCCTGATTCGGCCACTCTCCTGGTCGAGGGCGGTGCGACCGCCGTGGCCACCGACGAAGAGGCGGAGGAGGCCGCGCTGGCCACCGTCGGCTCGGATTTCGGCCGCACGACCGATCCCGTGCGCATGTACATGCGCGACATGGGGACCTTCGAGCTGCTGACCCGCGAGGGCGAGGTCGAGATCTCCAAGCGGATAGAGGCCGGCATGCAGGCCATGATGCTGGCCATCTCCTCGTCGCCCATGGTGATGGCCGAGATCCTCGATTGCGGCGACAAGGTCGCCACGGGCGAGCTGCTCATCTCGGACGTGGTCGACGGCTTCGTCTTCGAGGGCCAGGCCGACGATTACGTCGCCGAGGAGGAGGACGACTCCTTCGACGATGCGGACGACGAGGAGGAAGGCGAGGGCGGCGGCCAGGCCCTGAGCCGCCAGCAGGAGCAGATGAAGGTCACCGCGCTGGCCAAGTTCGCCCTGATGCGGGCCAGCTTCGATCGCCTGGGCCAGGCGTTCAAGCGCCAGGGGCATGGATCGGCCCGCTACCGCGCCGCACAGCAGGCCCTGAGCGATGAGCTGATGACGGTGCGCTTCACCGTCAAGACCATAGGCCGCCTGTGCGACCTGCTGCGCGAACAGGTCGAGCAGGTGCGCCGCCATGAGCGCGAGCTGCGCCGCATCGCCGTCGACCGCTGCGGCATGCCCCAGGCGCACTTCGCCGAGCACTTCCCGCCTCATGCCCTCGATCCGGCCTGGGCGCCGGCCGAGGTGGCAGCGGGGCGGTCCTACAGCGCCGCGCTGGGCCGCCAGGTGCCGGCCGTGCAGGACCTGCAGGCCAAGCTCGCCGAGATCCAGAGCCGCGGCGTGATCCCGCTGGCCGAGCTCAAGGCCATCCACCAGAGGATGGCCGACGGAGAACGCGCCTCGCTCGAAGCGAAGCAGGAGCTGATCGAGGCCAACCTGCGGCTGGTGGTGTCGATCGCCAAGAAGTACGTGAACCGCGGCATGCACTTCCTGGACCTGATCCAGGAGGGCAATGTCGGCCTCATGAAGGCGGTCGACAAGTTCGAGTACCGGCGCGGCTTCAAGTTCTCGACCTATGCGACCTGGTGGATCCGCCAGGCCATCACGCGGTCCATCGCCGACACCTCGCGCACCATCCGCGTGCCGGCGCACGTGATGGACTCGATCAACAAGCTCACGCGCGCCAGCCGCCAGCATCTGCACGAGTTCGGCTTCCACGCCGACGTGCCCACGCTGGCCGCGAAGCTCGCGCTGCCGGAAGGCAAGATCCGCGAGATCATGCAGATCGCCAAGGAGCCGATCTCGCTGGAGCTGCCGGCGGGCGGCGAGGGCGAGGCGACGGTCGGCGATTTCATCGAGGACGGCCACAACCCGGACCCGGTCGAGGCCTCGCTGCAGGCCGACCTGTGTCGTGCGGTCAACGAGCTGCTCGAGGGCCTGTCGCCGCGCGAGGCCAAGGTCCTGCGCATGCGCTACGGCATCGACATGACCAGCGACCACACGCTGGAGGAAGTCGGGCGCCAGTTCGACGTGACGCGAGAGCGCATCCGCCAGATCGAAGCGAAGGCCCTGCGCAAGCTGCGCCACCCCAGCCAGTCGTCGAAGGTGCGGGCCTACCTGGATTAGGCCCCCACGGCCCCTTCCGGGGCCTGCCCCCCAAGGGGGCTCGCGCAGCGGACCGGCGAAGCCGGATCCGCGCACGCCCTTGAAGGGAGCGGCGCTGCGCGCGCTCGGAGGGCACGCCCCTGCCGGGGCCTGCCCGGAAGGGGCTCGCGCACGCCGTTGAAGGGAGCGGCGCTGCGCGCGCTCGGAAGGCGACGCAGACCTGGCGAGAGGTGCGTAGCGGGACCGGCGGAGCCGGATCCGCGCACGCCGCTTGGAGGGGCGGCGCGAAGCGCGCCCCGATGGGTTGATCAGGTCGGGCTACTGCTTGGGCGCGTCCGTCGACACGGCCAAGGGCGTGTGGTGCGGGCGGACGAAGTTCTGCGAAGCGTCTTCGTATGCGGTGGCCGAGATGATGGGACCGCTGGTCGGCACGACGCCGCCGAAGATGGTGGCGAAGGCGGCGTCTGCCGCATCGCGGCCGGTGCCGATGCGAACGAAGCCCAGCGGGATGCCCGTGCCCGAGGGATCGAAGATGTACCAGCGGTCGCCCACGTAGACCTCGACATAGGCGTGGAAGTCGGGCGGACCGAGCGCAGGGTCGGCGCCATAGTCGGTGCCCGTGGTGAAGCGCGCCGGGATGTTGACGGCCCGGCACAGCGCGATCATCAGGTGCGCGAAGTCGCGGCACACGCCGACCTGCTCGACCAGCGTCTCGATCGCCGAGGTCCTGGGGTTGGAGGTGTTCGAGGTGAAGGTGACCTGCTGCTGCACCCAGTCCATGATGGCCTGCACGCGCGGATAGCCGGGGGCCAGGTGGCCGAACTGCTTCATGGCCAGGCGCAGCAGCTTGTCGGACTCGCAATAGCGGCTCGGGTACACGTATCCCAGCGCCTCCAGAGGCAGCCGCTGGATGGGGATCTCCTGCAGCTGGGCGGGATCGGCGCGGTGGTGCCGCAGCTCCACAGTAGCCCGGTACGACAGCTGCAGATCACCCTGCAAGGCTTGCAGGCGCAAGTAGCGGTTGCCGCTGATGGGATCGGTCTGGATGTCGGGCCGGATGGGCTGGCTGAGCCAGAGTTCCTCCGCCGAGACCGACTGGCAGGGGGTATGGGCCGGGTGGATGTTGAAGATGAAATCGGCACCGGGCGATTCGATCCGGTAGCCCAGGCCTATCTGCAGGTCGATGCGGACCTTGGCCGTGGCGTCATTGCTGTTCATGGGGACCCTTTCCTGTGCGGTGGGCCGCCGGGGAAGCCGGTGACCGTGCAGTGGATGAAACGGAGCTTGGCCACCGCGGGCGGCGGCAGCACGAAAGGATAGAAATCGTGCTGCCCCATCGCGCGAGACATCTCGTTCATCGCGCCGGTGAGCCGGACCCATCGATGCAGCATATCGAGAAAAGCCTGGGCTCCGCTGGCTCTGGGCCGCCATAGGTCGGCCACGCCGAAGGCATCCGCCTCGCCTTCGACCCGCTGGGGCTCCATGCCGAAGCTGGCCGCGGTGTCGAGGCTGTCCCGCAAGTGCAGATAGTGCGCCCAGCTCTCGGCCCAGTCCTCGCAGGGATGCACGCTCGCGTAGGCGCTGACGAAGCGCTGTCGCCAGTCTGCAGGCGGGCCGCGCTCGTAGTGGGTCTGCAGGGCGAGGGCATAGTCCTTTCGCTCGTCGCCGAACAGGCGCCGGCAGGGGGCCTGCCATTCGGTGCGCGCGATGAGCCGGGCCCAGTAGTAGTGCCCGATCTCGTGGCGCAGATGGCCCAGGAGCGTGCGGTACGGTTCGCCCATGTCGACACGGGTTCGCTCACGCACGACATCGTCGGCCTCCTCGAGATTGATCGTGATGACGCCAAGCGCATGCCCGGTCATGATGCGCGGCTGCCCGGGCTGGTTGCTCAGGAAGTCGTAGGCGAGTCCGCGTTCGCGGTCCTCGGACACCTTGGAAGCCACCGGAAGGCCCAGGCCGATGAGCTGCGAGACGAGCCTGCGCTTGGCTCTTTCCAGGCACAGCCAGTGGGCCCGGTTGCGGCCTTGCGAAAGGTTGGGGATGGTGCGGTTGAGGCGGCAGGCCCGGCAAAGCGTCGAACCCCCGCCTTCCTCCGGTTCGATGAGCCAGTTGCACGCCGCCGCGGTGGCGAAATTGGCGCACCGGCGGTACACGGCCGGCGGCTGGGTCCCGTCGAGGGAGATCTGCCAGGTGTCCGGCTCGGCCGCGGCCTGCATCGGGTACAGGGCGCACCGCGAAGGGACATAGCCCAGTGCGGCCTCGCAGGCGAGGCAACGGCTGTTCCGAAAGAACACCTGCCGGCCGCAGCGGCACCGGTAGGCACGCGGCGTCGCGACGCCATGAGCGCTTGGCAAGAGCGTGGGGTCAGCTGCGGATCGCAGGAGTCTCTTCGCCTCGTGCATCGGCCCCGCGACGGGTCAGGCGAGCCATGGCGGACTGCAGGTCGTGCCCCGCGAGCCAGGCCTCGCTGCGCTGGGTCCATCGCTCTTGCGATTCCCCCGTCGCTTCGGGCCCGTTCTGCGTGCTGCTCATGGGGTTGGAACAGGCGGTGTCGCCCCGGGCGGCCGCCTTGGCCCCCTGCCTGACGAGTTCGGCATGTTCCGGCGGTGCCAGTGCGGCGTGCGTTTCGGATCTGCCGGACGCCTCGCTGCAGATCTCGCCTCCCAGGGGCGTCAGCTTCAGGTCGCCGCCGCGCCATTCGAGCCAGTTCAGCGCCACGTAGTCGTCGATATAGCCTTCCGGGATGTCTCGGGCCCGGCGTCGGAACAGCATGTCGACCGAGGTCTGCAGGGCTTCACGCAATGTCTCGCGCCTGTGCGGCCCCGGCTTCGCGGAGCGCATCGCGCTTGTGGGATGGGTCATCTCGATCCTCCAGAGTCCTGCGCAGGCACATGCCTGCGCATTGCAGAACGCCAAGAAAATCAACGAAGGGGGAGATCGACCGAGGCCCGCTGCTGATGCGAGCGGGGAACAGAAGAGACCTGCGAATCGAAGGTCTTGCACATGTCTACCCGACCCATGCTACCCGAGTGGCCTTTGGCTCTCCGGACAAAGACCTTGCTGCGGGCTGCCGGGCTCGCCGTCCCGCCCGGTCAGAGCGACAGCGGACACGCCAGGTGGTCGGCATACATCCTGTCCCGGTGGGCCAGGAGCTCGGGCGCCAGCGCCTGCCGGGTCGGCTCGTCCAGGGTCTCGAAGGCGGCGCGCGTCGCGGGATCCATGACGCAAAGTTCGTCCGGCAGCGGGCTGAACAACGCCAGGCACGTGGCCGCGTAGATGTCCACTGCGCTCAGGGTGCTGCCGACGTAGTAGCGGCTGCCCGCGGCCTGCTGGTCCCGCAGCCTGGTGCTCAGCATCCCGAGCAGCTCGATGACACGCGGGCCGTAGCCCGGCGCGTCTTCGGGGCGGTAGCCGTACTTCTTCGCCAGGTAGGCGGCCACCTTGGGCGGGAAGCCGCCGGTGCCTTGCAGGCCCGCGTGCACCAGCTGCAGCCGCCGCGTCCATCCCAACCCGCCTTCCCCACAGATCTCATGCGCCAGGCCCATCGCGAGCGCGCGATCGACGGCATTCCGCGGCAGCAGCGGGGGCTCGGGCGCCAGGCGCTCGGCAAGCAGCAGGATCTGGTCCCAGGCGTGGCGAGGTGGCTCGTCATCGAGGAGGGCCACCGGGCCATCGCGGCGGCCGCCGGTCCACTGCTTCAGGGCGTCGCTGGCGTAGTCCAGGCGCACGGCGGTCCAGTCGAGTCGCTTGACGTGGAAGAGGCCCTTGGCCGCCTCGCCCCAGGGGCTGGGCACGCCGCCCACCACCACCATGCGCAGGCCGGGACGCTGCAAGGCCTGTTCGACGCTGACGTATTCGAAGGTCAATCGGGTCTCCCAACGGCCGTCTCGTGGCCGGCAGGGCACGACTGTAGACGGGACTTCCGCACTTCGGCCCCCGAAGGCGAATTGCCGCGGCCGGGGAGGGCACTGCCGGGGACGCCGTGATCGCCGGCGGCGCCAAGGCGGCATGGTTCAGGGACAGCGAAGGGAACATCCTCGCGCTCATCCAGAGCCTTTCGAAAAGCTAGCGGGCTGGACGGCTAGCGCACCTCGATCGTCGCCAGCCCCTCGACGAACAGCAGCTTCTTGCTCCAACCGGGGCCGAAGATGCCGGCGTCGACGCGGTATCGGCCCGGGGAGTCCGGCGTCCACTCGAAGCGGAAGATCCGCGTCTGCCCGGCACCCAGGCGCTGGTCGGCGACGATCTGCTGCTCCACCTTGCGACCGGCCTGGTCCTTGATCTCGACATCGACCAGGGCCGCATGGGCGGTGCCGCCCCGGTTCGAGACCTGCACCTCGAGGGTGGTGCCGGTGCGGGCGCTCGTCGTCGCTTCGACCTGGGTCATCGAAAGTACCAGGTCCGGCGGCTTCGACGAGGCGGGCAAGACCGCTGCATCCTTTGGAGACAGCCACTCCCGCAGCTTGTTCGCGATGATCGCGGGCTCGGAGTCGACATTCGACAACACCACGATCGTCAGGCCTTCCGCCGGGACCATCTCGAACCGGTTGGTCGCACCCGGTGCTCCGCCGCCGTGCCACACGATGCGTCGCCCGTCCTGCTGCTCGATGCGGGCGCCGTAACCGTATTCGACCCCGTCGGGCTGCTCGGTCACGCCCGTCCAGAAGCGATCGAGCAGCTCGGCTCGCAGGAGCTGCCCCCGATACAGGGCAGCGGCGAAACGTGCCATGTCGCCGGCCGTGGAGAACGCCATATGCGCCGGCGTGCCGATCAGCGGGAGATCGGCGGTGTTGGGCACCCGTTGATGGCCCGGGCCGTCTTTGTAGCCGACCGCCATCCGGCCCGGATGCCGACCCGGCCGCATGAAGAATCCGGTCTCTCGCATCCCGGCAGCGTCGAAGACGTGCCGCTGGACGTAGGCGTGGTAGGTCTCGCCGGCCGCGCGCTCGATGATGGCGCCCAGGAGGACGTAGCCCGCATTGCTGTAGTCGAACTGCTGCCCCGGGTGGAACGACAGCGGAGCGCCGACGAACGGTGCCGCCATCTGCGCGAGGGTGGTGGCCTCGCTCGGCGGCTCCAGTCCCTTCTCGATGGCCTCGCGGGCCCCGACGACGCCGGACGTATGCGACAGCAGATGGTGCACGGTGACGCGCTGTCCCAGCTCGGAACCCGCCAGTTCCGGCAGCCAACGGCCCACCGGGTCGGTCAGCTGGAGCTTTCCCGCCTCGACCAGCTGGCCGATGGCGACCGCCGTGAACATCTTGGTGATCGAGGCGAGGTTGAACCGGGTATTCAGCCCGTTCGGCACGCGAGCCTCGCGGTCTGCTTCGCCGAACGCCCGCGCGTAGAGCGTGCGTTCGCCTCTTTGCACTTGCACCACGCCGGCGAAGCCCCCACGGCGGACCAGCTGGGCCAGGAGCCGGTCCAGCCGCTCGCGCAGCTGCTTGTCGTCGACGGCTGAGTCGGCCAGCGCCGGCGGGGCGGTCACCGCGTCGACACCGAAACCGACGATCTTGTAGGGCGGGGCCGCTCGGGTGAATTCAGGAGGCGCGGCGGTGGCGAAGAGCGAGAGGCGGTACCAGGCGGCGGTCGCCTTGGCTTGCGCCAGCACCTGCAGGGTCGCGGTGTCGGACGCCTCGATGCGCCGCAGTGACAGTCCCCCGGTGAGCTCGAAGAGCCGATGCAGCTGGTCCGCCTGGCCGGCGGCAAAGGCCGGATCCTGCTCGGCCTGCGCGAAGCTTTCGGCGGCAAGGCGCTCCAGTGACCGGGCATCGCCCTCGTTGATACTTCGCACGAGCGCTTCCAGCCGCAGCCCGGCCACGGTGATGGGAAATTCAGGCGATGCGGGCGCGGCGGCCGCCGCGCCACAGGCCGCGAGCAGCCACATCGCCATGCCCGCCAGGCTCACCAGTGGATTCACCGTGCGCCCGTATCGACCATGACCTGGGTTGCCCATGCGCCTGCCCTGGCCGACCTCATGAATTCACTGGCGCCTCGCTCAGCCCTTCCACACGAACGGGAAGGCGACCTGCTTGAAGAAGCCGTCCGGCACGTAGTCGCCCAGCACGCCGTAGTGCGCCGGCCATTCGCGATCCGATTTCACGGCAGTGCCGAAGAGGTGGTCGAGAAAGGCGAAGTGGGCGGCGTAGTTCTTGTCGATCGCCTCGGTGTCCTGCGAGTGGTGCCAGTGGTGGAAGTTGGGCGTGACGACCAGGTAGCGCAGCGGCCCCAGTCGAACGCTCACGTTGGCGTGGTTGAACACCGCCTGGAAGCCGACGACGATGATGTAGGCATCGATCACGTCCTTGCTGAAGCCCAGCAGGTAGATCGGTGCCAGCACCAGCGTGCGGGTGATGATGAGCTCGAGGATGTGCTGGCGGCTGCCCGCGAGCCAGTCCATGCTCTTGACGCTGTGGTGCACGGCATGCAGGCGCCACAGCACCGGCACCTCATGGTAGGCACGGTGCGTCCAGTACTGCACCAGGTCGGCCACCAGCACGATCAGGAACAGCGCCACCCAGAAGTTCAGCTGCTGCACCCAGCCGCGCACGCCGTCGTTGGCCGCCCAGCCGAACAGCTTGTGCACCAGCAGGTTCGTCGCCAGCAGCACGAAGCCGACGAGCATGTGGTTGACGACGAAGTGCTGGAAGTCGGTCTGCCATTCGGCCCGGAAGACCGGCTGCTCCTTGCGAAGCGCGAACAGCTTCTCGATGAAGACGAAGATCAGCGTCGAGCCGAGCAGGTCGAGGATGAACCAGTCCAGTCCGATGTATGGCGTGTGGTCGGGGAAGTCGCTGTCCACCGGCACCTTGTGCCCGCCGAACGCGAGCGACACGCCGATGAGCGCGAAGGTGGCGAAGGCCAGCCAGCGGGCCCGGCCGCGGATGATGTTGAACAGGGCGATGGCGCCGGACAGCACCAGCGACCAGAACATCAGCTGGCGGACGACGTCCACCTTGTAGGCCTGGCGCAGCTGCGGTGTCGTCAGATACTCCGGCCAGTGAAAGGCGAGCACGCCCAGGAAGCACAGGATCGCCAGCCCCAGCGCTATCACCCCCGAGACCATTCCCTTGCCCGGCCGCAGGGCCCCGTGCGACTGGCTCAGCCGCGTGAGTTTGTTCAGCTCGTCCATTCCTGCCCTCCCAGGCGGTGCGTGATGATGAGGCGGCGATTATCGACAGCCGCCAGGCCGGTGCCCAGGCGCAATGGCGCCCAGCGGCGCTCGCAAACTGCGGACTGTGTCTCGCTGCGGGGCGCTTTGGCGGGGCCCGCCGGCGCGCGGGCGTGGACCGGTTCTAGACTGGTTCCTCTTCGAGGGGAGGGACATCCAATGCAAGACCAGGCCATGCCTGGCGAGGGCGATTTCGTTCGCGTGGCCAGCTGCGCCACGCCCACCGAGGCGCACTTGCTGAAGAACGTGCTCGAGGCCTGCGGACTCGCGCCCACCGTCACGGACGCGAACCTGGCCCAGGCGCAAATGCTGCTGGCTCAGACGATCGGTGGCGTGAGGGTATTGGTGCCGGCGAGCCAGGCCGCTGCGGCGCGGCAGGCGATTGCCGAATTTCGCGCGGGCGCCTTCGAGCTGGACGACGGCGACAAGGCGCCAGCGCCGACGACGCGACCGCTGGCCGCGGCGGTGTTCAGCCCGGATCGCGCCACGGTGTGGAGCTTTGCCCTGACCCCGGTCTTCGGCGCCAGCCTTCAACTGGCCAACTCGTTGGCGGCCGGCGATCGCGGGGCCCAGCGGCGCGATGCCGCGTGGCTGGCAGCGATGGCGGTGTTGACCGTGATGGCCGTGTTCGTCGCGCATCGCCTCAACCCGGGCCTTTTCGTGGTGTTTCGCGCGAGCATCGCGACGGCCATGCCACGGTGTTCTGGTACTTCCTGTCCATGCAGCAGCGAAGCAAGCAACTGGTCGATGCGCACGGTCACGCCTATGCCAAGCGGCCGATGGTCGTCCCGGCGCTGGGGGCTGTCGGCGTCGCCCTGTTGGTGGGCTGGGCGCTGGGGGAATGAGCGGCAGCGGCCCGTCTCGTCCCGGCGTTCCATGCCCGAGCCCAGCCGCGGCCCGGTCGATTCGGATTCGGCACCCGGCGGCTGAGGCAACGGCGCAGATCTGAGCGTGCAATAAGTCCGGATGAACCCTGGACCCGGCGCTTAGGCCGGGGGAGGCGGCTGGCATCCTCGGCCATCGAGTTCTTGCCGCGGATGGGTCATGAAGCTGAATCGTCGTCACCTGCTTCTCAGTGCAGCGCTGGGCAGCCTGGCCGGCCGGGCCTGGACCGCTCCGAACGCCGCCCGGCCGGCCGCGCCGCTGCTGCCGGCGCTTCGCATCTACATTCCCGGCGGCGCCGGTGGCGGATGGGACCAGACCGGTCGCGCGCTGGGCGAGGCGATCCAGGCGGCCGGCCTGGTGCCCAAGGTCGACTATGAAAACAAGGGCGGCAAGGGCGGCACGATAGGACTCGCGGATTTCGTCGAGCGCTTCGACCACGACCCTGCGGCCCTGATGATCGGCGGCATGGTGATGGTGGGCGCCATCGCCGCGTCGGCGCCCAAGGTGACGCTGGCCCAGGTCACGCCCCTGGCCAGGCTGACCAACGACTACCTGGCGATCGTGGCGCTGCCGAAGAGTCCCTTTGCCAACCTGAAGGCGATGAACGCCCAGTTGCAGCAGAAGGTCGCGAGCGTCACCTTCACCGGCGGTTCGCTGGGCGGGGTTGACCACATGCTGGCGGGCATGGTGGTGCGGCAGCTGAAGCTGGACACCAATGAGCTGCAGTACCTGCCGATGACGGCGGCCAAGGAGTCGATCGCGCTGCTGGAGGCTGGCAAGGCCCAGGTCCTGATCTCGGGGTACAGCGAGCTGAAGGCCGAGATCGACGCGAAGCGGCTGGTGCCGCTGGCCGTCTCGTCCGCGCGTTCGCTGCATGGCATCCCCTCGCTGAGCGAGCAGGCCCTGCCGATCGAGCTGGCCAATTGGCGCGGCGTCTTCTGCCCCGCAGGCATCACCGACGTGCAGAAGTCCGTCCTGCGGTCCATCGTTCTTGGCGCGGCGGAGTCTGCGCCCTGGAGCCAGACGCTCAAGGACAAGGACTGGATGCCCGCCTTGCTGAGCGGCACCGCGTTCGCCCAGTCCCTGGAGATCGACAGCAGCATCGCGGGGGTCGTGGCGCACATGCTGAAGCTGCGCAGCTGAGAGCCCGGCGCAGGGCCTCACGCCTCGGTGTCCACCACCAGCGGGAAGTGGTCGCTGAGCGCCTGCCAGGGTTCGTCCCTTGGGATCTGCACCGCCAGCCTTCGCTCGGCCCACGCCTGGGGCACGAAGCAGAAGTCGATGTGGAAGGGCCGCTCCGGCCTGCGCAGGAAGTGGTGGGTGGCATGCTCTTCACGCCCGTAGGGCACGGCGTGGTGCCGGTGGTAGGCGCTGACGAGACCGGCGGCATGCAATTGATCGAAGCCCAGCGTCCACCATTTCATCCGGGCGCCCGGCTTGTCGAACACCGGATTGCCGTTGAAGTCGCCGGCCACGATGGTGGGCCCGCGCTGCAGCAGCCGGGCATAGGCGGCCAAGCCGTTGAGGAAGGCCTTGGTGTAGCTGGGCGCGGGCCAGGTCCACACCGCCAGCAGGTTGAAGTCGACCGGGCCGCCGGTGACCCGCAGCGGCGCCACGCAGTTGGGCAGGTCGGCGGCGGGCTTTCTCAGCCGCGCGAGCCGCAGCCCGTTGAAGGCGCGGACCTGGATGCCCAGGCGCGACGCGTTGGAGGGAAACCAGCGCACCTGGTCGGTCTGCTCCGGCGGCGCCAGCGCTTCGGCGATCACCGCCAGGTCGGGTCGCAGTCGCTCCAGCGCGGCCAGCTTCTTGTCGAAAGGGCCGCGGCAGCAGTTCCAGGTGACGATGCGCATGGCCGTCGTCGCGTCTATCGGCTCAGGCAGCGGGAGTTGTCCGACTGGAAGGCGTCGCCGGTCGGGGCGCCGTCGGGGCCGGTGAGGATGCGATCGACGGCGTGGGTCTCGAAGCGGCTGCCGTCGGGCCCGTTCCATTCGCCGCGAATGGGGATGTCGTAGAAGGCCGCCCGCTGGTCGAAGCTCTTGCGGCCGGAGAAGCGCACGGTGTAGCCGGAGCCCGAACCTTCGTACTGCTCCTCGACCACGACGCCGCCCTGGGCGTTGCCGGTGACCGTGAGCGAAGTGGTGCCGGTGGTGCGGAATCGTTGGCCGTTGCAGGGGTCCAACCCCGGGACGCGCCCCTGGAAGCTCACGCGCTGGGGCGGCAGCGTGGCCCCGCCGGCCGCCTGGCGACTGCGTTCATAGGCGAACCATCCGCCCGCCATGGCGAGGAGCACGAGAGGGCCGGCAATCCACGGCCATCGAACCGCCCTCCCGGCCTGGCCGGCGTCCGGCTCGGGCCGGGGGACTGGCGCGCCCTGCCGCCCGGCAGCGCGGTCCGTCACGTGGGGCTCCAGCGCGCGTGCCAGCACCTCGACGTCGGAGTCCCAGCGCGCGTGCGTGAGCTCCACGGCGTTGCGATAGGCCAGGTCGGAGACGTCGGCCGGCAACTGACCCGCAGAGGGCATGCGGGCTCCCTGCACGAGCACCGGCACGACGGGGATGTCCCGCTTCAGGGCGGCCGCGGTCTCCAGCCGAACGTAGTCTCCAGCGTCGTCCAGGCGGCGCTGGCCCTTGTCGTCGGCCGCCTCCAGCCAGCGCGGACCGATCAGCGCGAGCAGCACGCCGCAGTGGGACACCTGCTGGTCGATCACGCGGCGGAAGTCGCGCCCGGGCTCGATGTCGACGACATCCATGAACACGGCTTCGGGGCCGAAGCGCTCCTGAAGATCCTTGAACAGCCGGCCGGCCTGGCCTTCCGCATCACTGCGGCGGTAGCTGATGAAGATGGCGCCCATGCGGAAGACCTCCCGGGAGTTTCCACTCGCGCCGGCAGGCTACCTCAGCAAGTGCCGGGCGGCACTCCCTTCTTGCCGGGAGTCGCTCAGGCGGCGCGGCACAGCGCCACCTTGTGCAGCAACTCCAGCAGGATCCCGCGCTCGCCCGGGGTCAGCCGGGCTGCCAGGATCTCCGCCTCGCCTTCGATCAGGCGCCGCGTGGCCTCCTGGGCGAGGGACTCGCCCTCGGCCGTGAGCTCGAGATGGTTGGCCCGCCGGTCCGACGCGCTTTGCGCGCGGCGCACCAGGCCGCGCTGTTCCAGCTTGTCTATCCACATGGTGATGTTGGGAGCGGTCACGTCGAGCGCCCTCACCAGGCGCCCGGACGTGCAGGCCGGGTTCTCGCGGATCAGCATGAGGATCGTGTATTCCACCCGCCGCAGCCCCAGGGGATCGCCCGCCCGCTGGCGGAACACCGAGTCGGTGGTGATGGCCGCCTGCGCGATCTGGTAGCCGAGGATGTGCTGCAGGCCGGATTCGACGAGGTGGCCAGCGGGTGTTTTCGGTCGTGGTGAAGGCGGCATGGCGCGCATTGTGAGCGTCCCAGGGCCGGTTCCGGCCCGCCCCCCGTGAGGGGATCAAGCAAAGTGGCGATGCCGCATTTGCTGGCGGTCCGGATACGGGCTATCCCTAGGCAAGTGATTAAGTAGATTAAATAAAGTCGGTACTGATCAACAGCCTCCGGACGGCTCCTGCCGGCCGGTGAAAGGAGACATCTCATGCGCCCCTCCATCCTGGTTCCCGTCGCGGGAATATGTGCTGTCGCTGCCCTCGTGGCGTGCGGCGGCGGTGATGACGACAAAGGCCTGCCTCAACTGGGCGAGGCCCAGCCGGGCACGCTGGCCGACTGCGCCGGCCTGGCCACCAGGCTGAGCTTTTCTGATACGACATTTACTTCGGTTGAAGAAGTAAGTGCCGGAACGCTGACGGTCGCGGGCACGCCGGTGGGCGCGCATTGCCGGGTGGTAGGAACGATGGAGCAGCGTGTCAGCGACGTGGATGGCAACAGCTACGCCATCGGCTTCGAGATGCGCATGCCGCTGGCCTGGAACGGGCGCTTCTTCTACCAGGCCAACGGCGGCATCGACGGCAACGTCGTTCCCGCCACCGGTGCCGTCAACGGGGGTGGCGGGCTGGACAACGCGCTCAACATGGGCTTCGCGGTGATCAGCTCCGACGCCGGCCACGCCGGCTCCATGGGGCCCTTCTTCGGCATCGACCCGCAGGCCCGCCTGAACTATGGCTATCAAGCCGTGGCCAAGCTCACGCCCATGGCGAAGGCGGTCATCAAGGTGGCCTACGGCCGCAACCCGGACCGCTCCTACATCGGCGGCTGCTCCAACGGCGGGCGCCACACCATGGTGACGGCGGCGCGCATCGCCGACCAGTACGACGGCTACCTCGTCGGCGACCCCGGCTTCAACCTGCCCAAGGCCGCCATCGCCAACATCGCCGGCGCGCAGACCTACGCCACGCTCGCCACCAATCCGGCCGACCTCGGCACCGGCTTCACCGTGGCCGAGCGCACGCTGGTCTCCAACGCCGTGCTGGCCAAGTGCGATGCGCTCGACGGCGCCACGGACGGCCTGGTGCAGGACACCACGGCCTGCCAGGCCGCCTTCAGCCTGGACCGCGACGTGCCCACCTGCAGCGGCGAGCGCGACGGCACCTGCCTGTCGGCGGCCCAGAAGACCGGCATCGCCAAGCTCTTCGCGGGGGCCACCACCAGCACCGGGGCAACGATCTACAACAGCTTCCCCTACGACAACGGGCTGGCCACCAACGGCTGGTCGTTCTGGAAGTTCACCGCGCCGCTGATCCTCGATTCGGGCGCCGTGGGCCTGATCTGGCAGGTGCCGCCGGAAGACCCGGCCACCTTCTCCGGCCCGACCTTCGCGCTGACGGGCAACGTGGACACCATGCTCGCGAAGGTGAACGCCACCGACGCGACCTACACCGAGTCCGGCCTGTCGTTCATGACCCCGCCGAACCCCAGCGACCTCGGCAAGCTGAAGAACCGCGGCGCCAAGATGATGATCTACCACGGCACGGCGGACCCGATCTTCTCCAGCGACGACACGACCACCTTCTACGAGAACCTGCGCACGGCCAACAGCGGCGACGCGAGCAACTTCGCCCGCTTCTACCGCGTGCCCGGCATGAACCACTGCGCCGGCGGCCCGGCCACGGACCAGTTCGACATGCTCAAGCCGCTGGTGGCCTGGGTGGAACGCGGCGAGGCGCCGGACCAGGTGCTGGCCAACGTGCGCGGAACCGGCAACCCCGGCGGCGCGAACGCCGACGTCCCGGCCACCTGGTCGCCTCTGCGCAGCCGCCCGCTTTGCGCCTACCCCAAGGTGGCACGCTACCTGGGCAACGGCAGCCAGGAGCTGGCCGAGAACTTCAGCTGCCAATAGCGGCTCGCCAGCGGTGGGCCGGGCGCAAACTGGCGCCATGGATGCCGGTGTCGGGCCCACCGCGAGCTTCCGCTTCTACGAGGAGCTGAACGACTTCCTGCCGTCCGCGCGGCGCCGGCGGACGTTCAGCTGCCCCATCGCTCAGGCGGCGACGGTCAAGCACATGATCGAGGCCCTGGGCGTGCCGCACACCGAGGTCGAGCTGGTGCTCGTCGATGGCGAGTCGGTGGGCTTCGACCACCTGCTGGCCGATGGGGAACGCGTCGCGGTCTATCCGAAGTTCGAGGCCTTCGACATCACGCCGCTGCTGCGGGTGCGCGAGCGTGCGCTTCGCGAGACGCGCTTCGTGGCCGATGCCCACATGGGTGGCCTGGCCCGGCTGCTCCGCCTGGCCGGCTTCGACACGCTTTACGACAACCACTTCGACGATCGCGAGATCGCGCGACTGTGTGCCGAAGAGGGCCGCATCGTGCTGACACGCGACCGCGGCCTTCTCAAGCGCCGCGAGGTCACCCACGGTTGCTACGTGCGCGCGCTGCATCCGCCGGAACAGCTGCGAGAGGTCGTCGACCGGCTCGACCTCACCGGATCGATGCGCCCCTTCACGCGGTGCCTGGTCTGCAACGCGCTCTTGCGTTGCGCCTCAGCCGAGGAGGTCGATTCCAGGGTGCCCCCCGGGGTGCTCGAGCGCCACCACCGATTCGCCGCCTGCGACGGCTGTGGCCGCGTCTACTGGGAGGGCTCGCACTGGCGGCGGATGGAAGGCATGATCGGCAGCGTGGTACCCCATCCCGCCCGTTCCTGACCCCAGCCGGAGACTGCCGACCATGGACGACGAGATCTTCAACCAGAGCATCCGCAAGTTCCTGAAGACCGTGGGCGTGAGCTCGCAGCACGAGATCGAGCGGGCGGTGCGCCAGGCCGTCGCCGCCGGCGCCATCACCGGCAGCGAGACCTTCCCGCTGACGATGACGCTGCACATCGAGGGCCTGGACCTCGAGGTCACCTTCGGCGGCGAGCTGCAGCTGGAATAGCGGGGGCGCCGCCACGGCTGGCGCGCAGGCCCCCGCCGGGGTCAGGGCACGGTCACGGTCGCCGTCAGCACGCTCTTCTTCGGGTTGAAGGTGTAGAGGCTCTTGTAGATGCCGATGACCTCGGCCTCGTACGTGCCGGCTGCGCCCGTGGTGTCTATGGGCGCCAGGCCCTTGGCATTGGTCCAGGCGAACTGGTTGTACGGGGCACCGACCGGCGGAGTCCAGGTGACCGTGACCATGGCCTCGGGGATGGGCGTGCCGTTCTCGTCCTTCACCAGCACCTTGCCGGTGACATGGGCCTGGCCGCCGCTGAACTGGCCCTTGAGGTCGATGCGCTTGGAGCGCAGGCAGCGCTCGGTGCACTCGGGCGGCTTCCTGGTCGTCGGGGTCAGCAGCACCGCATGCGTGTTGCCGTCGAAGTTGTTGAAGCCCCGGCCGACGATCTGGCCGCTGTCGTTGACGTCGAAGGCGGTCTGCAGCACCCAGCCGCGCGACTTGTCGATCAGGTCGTTCAGGTTGCGCAGGCCCTCGGCATCGGTGTGGACGAAGGCCCGGGCGGCGGAGTTGCCGAGCTGGCCCACGACGGTGAGCGAGGCGTTGATGCCCCAGGCCTGGTTGTGCTCGCCGGTGCCGCCCAGGTCCTGCATGCCGTTCGCATCGGTGTAGCGCATGACGCGCTCGCTGTTGCCGCTCGCGCTCGAAGAACTCCCGGCCACGGCGCCGCCGGGCTCGATCGCGAAGCCGAAGCTGTGGGCCATGCCCGGCAGGACGCCGAGGTCCTGGAACGCGCCGCCCTGCCAGCGGAACGCGTGGTAGCCGCCGACGAGGCGATAGCCGGTGACCTGGCCGGCGTCGTTGATGTCATGGGCATACGAGTCGGTGCCGCCGGGCGTGAGGTCGACCATGCCGGTGGCGTCGGTGTAGACGAAGGCGTGCTCGAGGTTGATGCCGTTGACCTGCGTCCAGGAAGAGCCGGCCACGTCGCCCGCGTTGTTGATGCCCCAGCCGGCGCTGTAGGGGCCGACGGGCAGGGTGCCCAGGTCCTGCGGCACGCCGCCGCGCCAGCGCACCGCGTGGCCGAGGTCCACGCCGCCCTTGTCGGCCGTCCCGACGATGTCGCCGAAGTCGTTGATGTCCCGCGGGAAGGCGCGGGGCCGGTCCGCCAGGCCCTGCAGCGGCACCATGCCGCCGGCCGAGGTGTAGACGAAGCCGCGGTAGCCGTTGGGCCCGTTGCTCCAGCCGACCACGTCCCCGTGGTTGTTCAGGCCGGTGGCGATGCTGTCGGTGTCGCCCGGCAGCGTGCCCAGGTCCTTCACGGTGTACCAGGTGGCGGCCGGAGCAGCGGTGGCCACCAGGGCCAGCAGGGCGGCCGCGAGGGCCGGTCGGAGCGAGGAACGGGCGAGGTCGCGGTTCATGAGGTACAGCCTTGCGTGATGGATGAATGGAACATCGCTCTGTCGGGCCCGCGCCGTGTTGATCCGGCGCAAAGCCTGCAGTGCTCGACAGAGCGGCTACCCCGTCCGCACGGCCTCAGTACTTACCCGTATCCACCGGGCGACAGGCGCGGCGTGAGGCCAGGGCATGCAACGTGCCGCCGAGGCAGGCGCCCCACATCAGGTGGTCCGCCATCTGCGGCCAGAAGGCGAGGGAAGCCACCTCCGGGAACCAGCGGGGAGCGATCAGAAGCAGGTCCAGCAGCCCGACGGCGGCCGCGAACGCGATCGCCCCGGCAATGATGTGGCGGGCCGGCAGCGCCAGGGCGGCCACGAAGGTCCAGAAGGCGGAGATGGCGGGATGCACGAGCGCGGCCGCGGCACACAGCACGACCGGCGAGGCCGAATCGACCAGCATGCGCCCCGCCGCGAACGTGGCCTGGGCGGGGTCGCCGCCGGTGGCCAGGGCCAGCAAGGTGGAGGGCGCCCCACTGAAGACGGTGGCCACCAGCCAGGCGATCGCCAGGTCTCGAACGTGGAAGGACGGCTTCGGCATGGTGCTTGCTGCTGCTGAGATCCAATGCGAGCCACGATGCACTACCCCACCACCGCCGCGGCCGCCGAGCTGGCGCGCCACCCGTGGCACTTCGCTCTGCGGACGCTGAAGGCCTTTCGTGCCAACCAGGGCTTGCTGCTGGCCGGTGCGGTCGCGTACTACGCGCTGCTGTCCATCGTGCCGCTGTTGATCATCACCGTGATCGCGCTGTCGCACGTGGTCGGCCAGGACGAGCTGTTGCAGACGGTGGGGCACTACCTCGAATGGCTGGTGCCGGGGCAGTCGGCGGCCATCGTGGCGGAGCTGGCCCGCTTCCTGGCCAACCGCGGCGTGATCGGCCTGGTGCTGCTGGCGACGATGCTGTTCTTCAGCTCGCTGGCCTTCACCGTGCTCGAGAACGCGATGTCGGTGATCTTCCACCACCGGGTCGCCATCCGGCGGCGGCACTTCATGGTCTCGGCGCTGATGCCCTACGGCTACATCCTGTGCCTGGGGCTGGGCCTGCTGGTGGTGACATTGGTGGCCGGTGGCCTGCAGGTCATGGGCCAGGAGGAGGTGCAGTTCCTCGGCCGCGGCTGGTCGATGCGGGGCTTGTCGGGCGTGCTGCTGTACCTGATCGGCTTCGCCGGCGAGGTCTTCGTGGTCGCGTCGATCTACATGGTGATGCCGGTCGGGCGGCTGTCCTGGCGGCAGGCCCTGCTGGGCGCGGTGGTGGCGGCGCTGCTCTGGGAAGTCTCGCGCCGCGTGCTGGTCTGGTACTTCGCGACCCTGTCGCAGATCGGCGCCGTCTATGGCTCGCTCACCACCGCCATTGCGGTGCTGCTGAGCCTCGAGATCGGCGCCACCCTGTTGCTGCTAGGCGCGCAGGTGATCGCCGAGTACGAGCGGCTGGGCGTCACGCGGGCCGAGAAGCCTCCCCGGCCGTTCTCGACCGGCTGACGCGGCGCGCCGGTCAGCGATGCAGGCGTCCCAGCACGCCTATCAGTTCGTCCACGTCCACCGGCTTGACGAAGTGCCGATCGAAGCCTGCCTGGCGCGTCTTCTCCCGATCCTCGTCCTGCCCCCAGCCGCTCAAGGCGATCAGCAGGACGCGTTCTCCCCAGCCGGCCTGGGCCCGCACGCGGCGCGCCACGTCCAGGCCGCTCAGCTTGGGCAGGCCCAGGTCCAGGACGATGGCATCGGGACGGTGATCGCCGGCGACCTGCAAGGCCTCCTGGCCGTCGTGGGCGGTCCAGGTGCGGTAGCCGAGGATCGCCAGCAGCTGAGCCATGCTTTGGGCGCTGTCGACGTTGTCGTCGACGACCAGCACGCCGACGCCGTTGTCCTCGCCCGGCTGCAGGTTGGAGGCGGCCGGAGAATGCTCCGCGGGCGTTTCGCCCGAGGGTTTTATCAGGGGCAGCCGGACGCTGAAGGTCGACCCCCGGTTGGCGCCGTCGCTCTGGGCCTGCACGCGGCCGCCATGCATCTCGACGAGCTTGCGCACCAGCGCCAGCCCTATGCCCAGGCCGCCCTGGGCGCGGTCCAGCGAGCGGTCGACCTGCGCGAAGAGGTCGAAGACCCGGGGCAGCATGTCCGACGGGATGCCCACGCCGGAATCGCGCACCTGGATGAGCGCCTCTCCGGGCCCGGCCCGTTCGGCCGAGACGACGATGCGGCCGCGTTCGGGGGTGTACTTGGCAGCGTTGTTCATCAGGTTGGCAATGATCTGGGTCAGGCGCGTCAGGTCGGCTTCGACGACCAGTTCGCCGGGGGGCGGCAGGTGCACAGTCAGCTCGTGGCGGCCGGTCGCGATCAGCGGCCGGCTGGTCTCCAGCGCCGCCTTCACGGCGTCGACCAGGTCGACTCTCTCGCGGCGCAGTTCCACCTTGCCCTGGCTGATGCGCCCGACGTCCAGCAGGTCGTCCACCAGGTGCACCAGTTGAGCGAGCTGCCGTTCGATGATGCCGCGGGCGTCCGCCTGCCTGAGCGCGTCGGGGTCGATCCGCATCATCTCCAGCGCATTGCGGATCGGCGCCAGCGGATTGCGGAGCTCGTGGGCCAGCGTGGCCAGGAACTCGTCCTTGCGGCGGTCGGCGTCGGCCACCGCGGCCTCGGCCTTGACCCTCTCGCTCACGTCGCGGATGACGGCCAGGGTGCCGGCGGGCTGGCCGTGCATGTCGCGCATCACCGTGACGGTCGATTCGACGTGGATGGCTTCGCCCGAGCGCTTGACGTGCAGGTTGCGGCCCCGCCATGAGCCCGTCGTCGACAGGGCCTCGCTGGCGGCGTCCGCGTCGCCCTCGGCCAGCCAGCGGAAGTCATACAGGGCTGCCAGCGGGCGGCCCAGCGCGTCCGAAGCCGGCACGCCGTACTGGCGGGCTGCGGCGCTGTTGAGGTAGGTCACCCGCTGGTCGTTGTCGATCGCGATCACGGCGTCGTCCATCTGCGCGATCACGTCGTTGCGCAGCCGGCTGGCCAGGGATTCGACGTCCTGCAGAACGTAGAGCCGGTGGTCGACCACCAGGGCTTCGACTTCGCCGGCGCGGATCGCGCGCAGCGTGTCCTCGGCCTCGGCGAGGCGGACCCGCAGCCGCTCCATCTCGGCGCCCGGGCCCGACTGGTCGAACTTCGCGGTGGAAAAGCGCTCGCCGTCCTGCATGCCGGATCACCTGTCTTCGCGCGAGAGCTCCAGGCCGAATCCGGCCATGAGACGCGCGGTGTCGGACATGTCGCCCACGAAGCGCCGCACGGGCGGAGGGGACTCCTTCACCAGCGTAGGCGCGGCGATCACGTTGGCGATCGTGGCGGCCGCGGGGTCCAGCGAGAGATCGACCACGTCCAGGTTGTAGGCGCCGCCGAGGTGTTCCTCGCAGAACCGGCGGGTGTTGACGATCGCCCGCGACGAGGCCGGCGTGGTGCCGACGACGTACAGGCGCAGGCGATGCAAGTCCATGCTCTCAGGCAAATGGGGCTTTGCCGCGTTGTTTGACCGCTGGGGGTGGGAATGACGCAGTCATGGCTCAGGAGGTGAACGGCCGCACGTCCAGGCCGACCAGGACGCGCTCTTCGTTGGAAAGGTCGCCGATGATCTTGCGGATCGGCTCCGGCACCTTGCGCACGAGGGTCGGCACGGCCAGGATCTGGTCGCCGGCCGCCAGGCGCGGGTTGACCAGCAGGTCGACCACCTCGATCTGGTAGCGGCCGGCCAGATGCGTCTCGCACACGCGCTTCAGGTTCGTCAGCGCCGCCATGGAGCGGGGCGTCTGCCCCGCGACGTAGAGCTTCAGCTGCCATTCAGGCGTGCCGGGCACGCGGGTGTCCGGATTCGGGGTCTGCAAGGGAACGCTGGCCATCGTCCTCACTCCTTTTCGGTGCCGGCGGCGGATTCATGCTGCAGCTGGGCGTGCGTGCGCGCGAAGCCGGTGAGCACGTGGCTGCCTTCCGAGAAGACGTCGACGAACTCGACGCCGCGCGGACCGATGAGGAACTCGCGCACCTGGTTGGAATGCGGCATGCCCCGCGACTTCACCACCTGCAGGGTGCGGGTGCGCTCGCCGTTGGCCTCGCGGTTGGTCAGCAGCAGCCAGGTGTCCATCAGCGACGAAACGCCAATCTCGGTCTGCGCCAGCGTCAGGGAGGTCTCGCTGGTGAGGCTGGTGAACATGGCCGTCGCGCCCCGCTGCTTGAGGAAGTCGATCAGGCGGATCAGCGTCGCCTTGAGCGCTTCGTCGTGGGCGTCTACCGACAGGTTGCTGATGGGATCCACCACGACGACGGACGGCTTGAACTCCTGCACCACGTCGTGCATCTCGACCAGGTGCTGCTCCAGCCCCTGGAGAGTGGGCCGCGAGGCATGCACGTTCAGGACGCCATCGCGTTGCCAGCGCGACAGGTCGAAGCCGATCGAACGCATGTTGCGAAAGAGCTGGCTGGCCGATTCCTCGTAGGCGAAGTAGAGGGCGCGTTCCCCTCGGCTGCAGGCCGCGTCCACGAAGGCGGCGGCCAAGCTGCTCTTGCCGGTGCCCGGCGAGCCGGAGATCAGCACGCTGCTGCCCCGGTAGACCCCTTGGCCGCCCAGCATGGTGTCCAGGGCCGGAACGCCCGTCGAGACGCGGTCGTCATGCGCCACGTGGTTCAGCCGAAGCGAGGTCACCGGCAGCACCGAAATGCCGCGTTCGTTGATCAGGAAAGGGTATTCGTTGGTGCCATGGGCCGAACCGCGGTACTTGATGATGCGCAGCCGCCGGGTCGACACCTGTTCGCTGCTTCGGTGGTCCAGCAGGATCACGCAGTCGGCCACGTACTCTTCGAGACCGTAGCGCGTCAGCGTCGAGGCGCCTCGCTCGCCGGTGACGACCGCGGTCATGCCACGGTCCTTCAGCCAGCGGAACAGGCGCCGCAGCTCCGCCCGCAGCACCGCCTCGTTCGGCAGGCCGGCGAAAAGGGCCTCTATGGTGTCCAGGACCACGCGCTTGGCGCCTATCGAGTCGATGGCATGGCTCAGCCGGATGAACAGGCCCTCCAGGTCGTACTCGCCGGTCTCTTGGATCTCGCTGCGCTCGATGTGCACGTGATCCAGCGCGATCAACCCGTCTTCCTGCAGGGCGGCGAGGTCGAAGCCGATGGAGCGCAGGTTCTGGCGCAGGTCTTCGGCGCTTTCCTCGAACATCATGAAGACGCCCGGCTCCCCATGCTCCAGCGCGCCGCGCACGAGGAACTCGGCGGCGAGCATCGTCTTGCCGCAGCCGGCGCTGCCGCAGACCAGGGTGGGCCGGCCGCGCGGCAGTCCGCCTCCGGTGATCTCGTCCAGCCCCTGGATGCCGGTCGGGGCCTTGGGCAGCCCCGTCGGTGGGGCAGTCCTTTCGGTCGTGCTGGGCATGCGTTGCCTTCCTCGCTGGGGAAGATATTTCCATCAGGGCGCCACGACGGTCCGTGAATGACCGAACGTGTCCCTCCGGACGGCGGAAAGGGCAAGCAGCGTTCCTGGGACGTGCCGGTCACTCGTCCGGCGCGTCTTCAGTGGGGATGTCGTCTTCGCTCTCGACCGGCCCGGGCTCCTCGGCGCTGTCGCGGTGGGTGGGCTGCGCGCCCCGCCCGGGGTCGGATGACGATGGACGTTGCTCCAGGTCCGGGACGGCGGGTTCATCGGGTGCCGGCGACGCGGCGGGGTCGGGGCTGGCCATGGGGTACTCCTGCGGTTCAGGGCGTCACGGCAAGCGCTGTTCCCAGAAAGGAAAACGCCGCAGCGGGTGCTGCGGCGTCGGGACTCACGCGACCAAGTCCTGGTCGCGTGGGGCTTCAGCGAGGCGTGCGCCGTTCGGCGTCACGAAGGTCGTCGGCGGCATCCTTGGCCGCTTCCTGCGCGTTGCCGACCGCCTTTTGTGCCTTGCCTTCGACTTCCTTGGCCAGGCCCTTGGCCTGCTGGCTCGGGCTGTCGACGGCTTCGCCGAACTTGCGCTGCACGGTGCCGGCCGTTTCCTTGATCTGGCCCTTCACTTGGTTCGATTCCATGGAACGAGTCCTTTCGACGTGAGGTGGATATGACACGGGCGACGCAGTGTTCTGCTGTTCTCTTCGCCCGCCCATGAATCCATCGTAGGCAGCGGGTGGGCGTCTCGCCATCCGGCAACCGCCCTCTCGGCTGTAGGCCAGGTCCTATGCGGCTTGGGCGGCCAGCGCATCGATCGACTCGCCGGCCAGGGCCGGCAGGGCGCCACAAGCCTGCAGGTGCTCCACGACCCGCGCGTTGACAGCGGCCTCGTGTGTCATCGGCCCGAGGTGAGCGGCATCCGGCAGCTCGTGCCGGTGGACACCGGGAAGGGCCTGGGCCAGCAGGTCGGCGACGCGACGCGCCGAGGCGCGCGTGCGCCCGCCGTGCATCAGCAGCGTGGGCATGCGCAAGGCGCTGAGGTCGTGGGCTGTCCAGCGGGCGCGGAACAGCGCGGCGAAGTGGCGCGGGATCGCGGTGATGCGCACCTGCACCGCATCGCGCTGGGACTCGCCCATCTGTTGCCAGGCGCCGGGCCCGCCCCAGTAGTCGACGAAAGCCTCGGCGGCTGCGGCGCGGTCCCCCTGGGCCGTCAGCAGCGCCACCTCGTCCGCGATGGCCTCGATCTCGGCCAGGGGCTGCGCGGCGGCCGGCGCGCCATGCAGCAGACCGAAGGCCACCGGCTCGTACAGGCTCAGTGAACGGATGCGGCCGGGATGGTCGAGAGCTATCTGCAAAGCCACGGCGGCCCCGTAGGAGTGGGCGACCAGGTGGACGCCATCCGCATCCGGCGCGGCATCGCGCAGCGCCTGGTCGGCGGCCTGGGCATCGACTTGCAGCGTCACCGGCCCCTCCGAGGGCCAGGCCGGGCTGCGCCCGTGGCCGTGAAAGTCGACCGAGACGACGCGGGCGTGCGCGGACAGCGTATTCGCCAGGGTGCGCCATTGGGCGTGGCTGCCGGTGCTGGAGTGCAGGCAAAGGACGGTGTGCTGGCCGGAGCCCTGCAGGCGGGTGAACAGCGGGGCGGTGGGCGCCAGGAAGGGGGTGGTCATGGTCATATCCGGTCATTGTCGGTGCGGCAGGGCGGCACCTTACGGGCGGCGCCTCGGTCCAGCCATCCCCACCCGGGGCCCCCCGAACGGGGGGAGCGGGCTGCCTTGCGAGAGCGTGCCCGCCACCCGGTGCTGTTCGGGCACACGGATTGCCGAACATGGCGTTGGCGCGAAAGAGGGTGCTGTGCGCAGAGCACGCAGCCGGAAGCGCCAGCCTCATCCCAAGAAAGGAATCGCCATGAACACGCTTCGCTTCGCCCTGTCGAGCTGTACTGCCGCACTGCTGGTCTTCGCTGCCTCGTCCACCCTGGCAGCTGACGTCAAGCTCGCCGGCGACCAGGAGGTGCCTGCCGTCAAGACCTCGGCCTCCGGCACCGGCAACATCTCGGTGGCGGCCGATGGCACGGTCAGCGGCAGCGTCATGACCACCGGGCTGAACGGCACGGCCGCTCACATCCACCATGGCGCGGCCGGCAAGAACGGTCCGGTCGTCGTGCCGCTGACCAAGAGTGCCGACGGCAACACCTGGTCGGTGCCGGCCGGCTCGAAGTTGAATGCCGACCAGCTCAAGGCCTACCAGGCCGGCGAGCTGTACGTCAACGTGCACACCGAGGCCAACAAGGGCGGCGAGATCCGCGCGCAGATCAAGCCCTGAGCCTCGGCCGGCTGCGCCGCGCAGCCATGAGCCGGCGCCGTTCGAAGGCAGGTCGAGCGGCGGGGCGCGGCACGTCATCGCGTTGCTCCGATGGACACGCGATCGCCGCCTGCCCACAATGCTCTCGGCGGCGCAGTCTTCCATCCGTCCCGGCGCGGCCGTCTTCCCGAGACAGCCATGGGGATAGCACTGCGCACGGCCAGCCTCCATACGAAGTTGATGCTCACGCTGGCCGCGGTCGTGGTCGCGATGGCGGCGGCTTCGGTCACGGTGTTGACGGGCCAGGAACGCGAACGACGCATGCGAGAGCTCGACGCGCGGGCCGACCGCATCGCCTCGCTGCTCAGCCGCTCGCTGGCGCCCACCCTGTGGACGGTGGACTACGAGGCCGTGCAGGGGCAGCTGGAGGCGCTGGCCCCGATTCCCGAACTGGTGAGCTTTCGGGTCAGCGCGGGGCGCCAGGGCCTCGTCGCCGAGGTGGTGCGCCAGCGCCACGTGGACCCTGCCCAGGCGGTCACCCGCGAGCTGCCCATCGTCTTCACCCCCCAGGGCGGTTCGCCGCAGGAGGTCGGTCGCGTCGAAGTGGTGTTCACCCGCGAGCTGGCCGAAGCCGCGATCCGCAATGCGCGCAACACCATCACGGCGCTGATCGTCTCTGTGATGGTGGTGCTGTATGCGGTGACCTTCGTCCTGCTGCGGCGCCTGGTGGGCCGGCCCATCGTGCGCATGGAGGAAATGGTCGACCGCATCGCGTCGGGCGACTTCGGTGCCCGCTGCGCAGCGACCAGCCAGGACGAACTCGGGCGCCTGGCGACTCGAGTGAACGCCATGGCCGACACGCTGGACCAGTCGACCAACCGCCTGCGCAGCAGCGAGGCCAAGTACCGCAGCATCTTCGAGAACGCCGCCGAGGGCATCTTCCGGCTCGATCGCGAAGGCCGCTTGCAGGACGCCAATCCGGCACTCGCTTCGTTGATGGGCTACCCCAGCGCGGACGCGCTGATGGAAGCCGCCAACGCGCCCGGCGCGGTCTCGCGTGAGCCTGCGCCCTTCCTTTGCGCCGAGCAGGTGCGGGCCTTGTTCCGCGACCTGGACGAGCGCCAACAGATCATCGGCGCCGAGCAGCGACTGACTCGCGCCGACGGCCTGCAGATCTGGGTGCAGCTCAATGCCCGGCCCCAGGAGGCCGAGGGCGAAGGCCCTGCCGGCCTGGAGGGCCTGGCCACCGACATCACCGATCGAAAGCAGGCCGCCGAGGTCCTGCGCCGCCATCGCGACGAGCTCGAAGCCACCGTGCGGCAGCGGACCGCCCAGTTCGAGGAAGCCACGCTGCGCGCCGAGGAGGCCCGGCAGCGTGCCGAGGAGGCCAGCCGCGCGAAGAGCGACTTCCTGGCCAACATGAGCCATGAGATCCGCACGCCGATGAACGCCATCCTCGGCATGTCGCAGCTCGCCATGCGCACCGCGCTGGATTCCCGCCAGCAGAACTACGTGCAGAAGATCCACGCCGCCGCGGAATCGCTGCTCGGCATCGTCAACGACATCCTCGACTTCTCGAAGGTCGAGGCCGGCAAGCTCGACGTGGAGGCGGTCGACTTCGACCTCGGCGAAGTGCTGGACAACCTGGCCAACGTGCTGGGGATGAAGGCCGAGGAAAAGGGCCTGGAGCTGGTGTACGTCGAGCCACCCGACCTGCCGCAGGCGCTGGTGGGCGATCCGCTGCGGCTCAGCCAGGTGCTGCTCAACCTGGGCAACAACGCGGTCAAGTTCACCGAGCGGGGCGAGGTCGCCCTCACGGTGCAGAAGAAGGCGCAGGATCCCGATGGGGTCGAGTTGCACTTCGAGGTGCGTGACACCGGCATGGGCATCGCCCCGGCGCAGCTCGAGCGCCTGTTCCAGCCCTTCGAACAGGCCGATGCGTCGACCAGCCGTCGGCATGGCGGCACCGGCCTGGGGCTGGCCATCAGCCGTCAGCTGGTGCGCCTGATGGGCGGCGAGCTCGAAGTGCAAAGCGAGCCCGGGCGGGGCAGTCGCTTCTTCTTCACGTTGCGCTTCACGCTGCAGGCGAAGCAGCCTGGCCCCGTGCCGCTGCGGCAGGAAGGCCTGCTGGGCAGCCGGGCGCTGGTCGTGGACGACAACGCTTGCGCGCGCGAGCTGCTCGTCGAGATGGTTGAAATGCTGGGGCTGAAGGCCGACTGGGCAGTCGATGGCAACGAGGCTTTGCAGAAGGTCGCCGCCGCTGAAGCCGGAGGAACGGCCTATGACATCGTCCTGCTCGACTGGAAGATGCCCGGCATGGACGGTGTCGATTGCGCAAGACGCCTGCACGAGCTCACCCGGTCGCACCCGCGCCCGCCCACAGTGATGATGCTCACGGCCTTCTCGCGCGACGAGGTGCTGCGAAGGCTGGCGGACCAGCGCGTGCAGGTCGCCGCGCTGCTGACCAAGCCCGTCACGCCTTCCACCCTGTTCGATGCCAGCTGCCAGGCGTTGGGCGTGGCATCGGCGGCAGCGCTGAGGGGCCAGCGGCGACAGAAGGCCCAGGTGGAACACCAGGCCAGGCTCCAGGGGGCTCGGCTGCTCCTGGTCGAGGACAACGAGGTCAACCGGGAACTCGCGCTCGAGCTGCTCACCGACGAAGGCATCAGCGTGGCGGTTGCCTTCGACGGCCGCGAGGCCCTGCAGATGCTGGAGCGCGAGCGCTTCGACGCCGTGCTGATGGACTGCCAGATGCCCGTGATGGACGGCTTCGCGGCGACGCGGGCCTTGCGAAAGCGTGCCGAGCTGGCGGACCTGCCGGTGATCGCGATGACCGCCAACGCGATGGTGAGCGACCGACAGAAAGCCCTGGACGCCGGGATGAACGACCACATCGCCAAGCCGATCAACGTCGGCCAGATGTTTTCGACGCTGGCCCGCTGGCTGGGCCCTCGGCGCCAGTCCTTGAAACAGGAGCTGGACGGCGCATCATCGCCGGCCGGCCCCCTCTGAGAGGAGCAAGAGCGTGAAGACAAGCAACGAGGCGGCGCGGCGACGCTGGCTCCAGGCCGGCGCCGGCGCATGCCTGCTCGGCGCGTTCGGCCTGGCGCACGCACAGACCGTCGTGCGCATCTCCCGGCTGGAGAACGTGCCCGACCAGTTCCTCGGCGGCGAAATGCTGGTCGCCATCTACAAGCGGCTGGGCATCACGGTCGAATTCGTCGACCTTCCGGCCAAGCGCTCGCTGCTCGAATCCAGCGAAGGCCGGGTCGATGGCGAGGTCCAGCGCATCCTGGCCGTCCAGGAGCAGTACCCCACGCTGCTGGCCGTGCAGCCGAGCTTCAACTCCATCGAGCCGGCGGCCTTCGTGCGCAGCGGCGTGACTCTGCGTGTGGACGGCTGGAAGTCGATCGCACAGCACAGCATCGGCATCGTGCGCGGCGTGGGCTCGTCGGAGCGAGGCACGCAAGGCATGGCCTCGGTGCAGCCGGTGACCACCATGGAGAACCTGATGCAGTCGCTGGATGCCGGCCGTTTCGACGTGGCGGTGAATGACCGTTTCAGCGGGCTGCTGGTGATCAGGAAGCTGGGCCTGGAAGGCAAGGTGCAGCCGGTCGACCCACCGCTGGAGCACATCCCGTTGCACCACTTCCTGCACGAGCGCCACCGCGATCTGGTGCCCAAGGTCGGGCAGGTCATCCGCACCATGCAGGCCAGTGGAGAACTGGAGCGGGTGCGCCAGCAGGTGATGGACACGATGCTGGCGGCCGTGAAGCGCTGAGCGACCTGGCTTTCGCGTTTCGCGAAAGCTCGGCTCGCCACGCCGCCATTCCGCCGCGAGGAAGCGGATCGCAGAATCCGCGTCGGGCCACTTCACGAGCCCGCACGGAGACAAACCCATGAAGCTCTCGCGCCGCGTCACCCTGGCCGTTCTCGCCGGCCTGGCCACCTTCCAGGCCGTCGCGCAGGAAAAGTACCCCGGCAAGCCGGTGACGGTCATCGTTCCGCAGGCCCCTGGAGGCGCCAACGACACCATCGCGCGCATCGTGGCGCAGAAGCTGTCGGAGCAGACGGGCCAGCAGTTCCTGGTGGACAACAAGCCGGGCGCCGGGGGCAACATCGGCACCGCGGCGGCCGCCAAGGCCAAGGCGGACGGGTACACGCTGCTGTTGACGGTCAACAGCGCCCACGTCATCAACCCGGCCCTGTACAAGCAGCCGGGCTTCGACCCGGTGAAGGACTTCGAGCCCATCTCGCCCGTCGCCACCGCCGGCTACGTGCTGGTGGCCAACCCGGCCTTCGCGCCGAAGAACGTGGCGGAGCTCGTCACGGCCGCCAAGGCCCAGCCGGGCAAGTTGGCCATCGCCTCGGCAGGCAACGGGACGCTGAACCACCTGATCGCCGAGATGCTCCAGCGCTCGGCCGGGATCGAGCTCATGCACGTTCCCTACAAGGGGGCTTCGGCGGCGGTGACGGACGTGGTGGGCGGCCAGGTCCAGCTCTCGGTGCAGAGCCTGCCGTCGTCGATCTCCTTCATCAAGACCGGCAAGCTCAAGGTGCTGAGGGTGGTCAACGAGCACCGCGTGGCCGCGCTGCCTGACGTGCCCACCATCGGCGAGACGATCAAGGGCTTCGGCTCGACACCCTGGTATGGCCTGTTCGCCCCGGCGGGCACGCCCAGGGCGCTTGTCGCCCAGCTGCAGGCCGAGGTGGCGAAGGCCGTGGAGGCGCCCGAGGTCAAGGAAAAGCTGGCTGGCGTGGGTTGCGAACCCTTCAAGAGCACGCCGGAGCAGTTCGCCAGCCTGATCCGCGAAGAGCTGCCCAGGTGGGCCCGCATCGTCAAGGAATCCGGCGCCACCGTGGATTAGACGGCGCCCCAGGCCGACGGAGTCGCCCGCTTCCGTGAGCTCCGCGGGCAGACCGTGCCCTGAACCTGCCGGGCATGCCGGATGCTCCTGCTGCGTGTAACGCGCAGCAGGAGCATCCATGCGTACGTCCCGAATTGCAGTCTGGCCAGCCCTCACGATGGCCGCCATCTTTCTGGCATCGCCGGCCTGGCCGGCCGACTTCAAGCTTTCGGGCAACCTGGTGGTGCCGCCATCGCAGTCCTCTGCCAGCGGCTACGGCAGCATCGACGTGTCCACCGACGGCACGGTCAGCGGCAGCGTCACGGTCACTGACATGACCGCCGTCTCGGCCGAGCTCCACCTGGCGGAGCCTGGGCGCAACGGACCCCTGGTCGGCTACCTGACCAAGACGGGCGATAACACCTGGACGGTCGTCGCCGGCGCCCGCCTGAGCCCGCCGCAGATCAACGCCTTCCGCGCAGGCGCGCTTTACGTCACCGTCTCCAGCATCGCCTACAAACAAGGTGAGCTGCGTGGCCAGATCGTTCCCTGACGACCGTTGAAGACGGACCGGGTACAGGGCTTGCCCGATCCACAGCTTGTTTCCCGGAGGTACCGAATTGGGCGTCATGGACATTCTTCGGCAGTACGCCGAGCGGCCGACGGACACGCACACCGACTTCGACGAGGTGGCGCGCGAAGTTCCCAGGGATGTGCTGAGTGACGGGATGGCGCAGGCCATGCGCTCGGACCAGACGCCGGCTTTCGCGGACTTGACGAGCCGGCTCTTCGGCCAGTCGGATCCGAACCAGCGCGCAGGACTGCTGGGCCAATTGATCCGCAGCCTGGGGCCGGGCCTCCTTTCGAGCATCGCGGGCGGAGCATTGGCCCGTCTGGGGCAGGGCGCCGGCGCGCAGCCGCAGGTCTCCGCCGCCGACGCAGCCGGAGTCAGCTCCGAGCAGGTGCGCGAAATCGCCGATGAGGCGGCCAGGAAGGACCCCAGCCTGCCGGACCGCGTCGGTGAGCTCTATGCCCAGCACCCCGAGGTCTTCAAGATCCTCGGAGGTTCGGTGCTGGCGATCGCGCTCGGGCAGATGGCCAAGCGCATGAAGTGACCCATCAGCCTGGAGTTAGACATGAGCATCTTTGGTGACATCCTCCGCAAGATCTTTCCCTCCCACCATCCGGCGGTGACGGGCGCTCCTGCCCCGTCGACGGCGCCTGGGGCCACCGCGACGGCGGCTCCAACGCCTGCGGCCGGCGCGGCGCCGGGCTCGGCGGCCTCTTCTGCACGGACGGCTCCGCCCGTCGACGTAGAGGCGGTCCTGAGTGCCCTGGCGCAGAAGAATCCGCAGAAGCTCAACTGGCAGACGTCGATCGTCGACCTGATGAAGCTGCTCGACCTGGACAGCAGCCTGGCGAATCGCCAGAGCCTCGCGAAAGAGCTGGGCTACACCGGCGACATGCACGATTCCGCCACGATGAACATCTGGCTGCAAAAGCAGGTCATGCAGAAGCTGGGGGAGAACGGCGGCAAGGTTCCCGAGGCCTTGAAGCACTGAGCCGTGGCGCGCCAGTGGCCGGCGCCACTGGCGATTTCGCGTGCCCGGCGCGGCGCAACGCCGGTCAGTCGACCGCGATCCAGTAGACGTGCCCCTTTTCGCAGCGGTATTCCGCGAGCGTCTTGCCCTCTTCCTCGCGGGTCTCGCCGGTCGCCGTCATGGTGGTCTTGTCGACCGGGCAGACCTGAGTGGCGACGGCGCCGATGGCGATGACAAGGGCCAGGGCCGCAGGGAGCAGGGCGTGTTTCACGGTCGCCTTCGGTCAGTGGTGACGCTGATAGTGCTCCAGGCCGCGCCGGCCCAGCCACCAGGCGCCGGCGAGCAGCCCGCCGGCCATCAGCATGGTCGTCGCCGGCATGGTCCGGGCCTGAGCCACCACCAGCTGGCCTGCATGCGGCCTGGCCAGCTGCAGGCGGCGGCGGGTCATCTGCATGCCCAGCTCGCCCAGGCGGTCGGCCAGCAGGCGCTCGGCGGCGGGCAGGAGGACGGCCTCCTCGTCCGCCACGTGATGCGTGACGTTGCGCATGAGCTGGTGGAAGGTGGCGTCGTAGTGCACGTCCGTCGGCCCGATGGTTCGCAGCACGTCGATGAGGCGGCGCATCTCGTCGTGCTCGGGCTGGGCCTTGCCGAGCACCTCGTTGGCGCCGTCGACTTCCCGCAGGGCCGGATAGAAGATCTCCTCTTCCAGCCGTGCATGGATCTCGAGCGCCAGGCAGACGGCATCGGCAATGGCCTTCTTCCTGTCGGGCGAGGCGCTGGCCGTGAACTTGTGGGAGAGCACCAGCACATGGGAATGATCCATGCGGATCATCCGGGTGATGGCCGGTGAAAGCTTGTCGAGAAGGTGGGGGCTGTCCATCGCATGACTCCTTGGATGCAGCCCGCGATGCGGCAAGGCGCGTTCCTGTGCAGTAGCTACTTCAGCAAGCGAAATTGCACAAGTCCTTGACACTCGTTTCCAGGCGAAACGGACCGGACTTAATTCCCGCGCGGGCTCGCCGAAGACGCCGGGCATGGACATCCGCGATCTGTTTTTGCGCGTGGCGCCCGAGGGCGAGCATCCGGGCGGGCGCATGCACCGCTACATGGAATCGGCCGACATCAACGCCGCCTTCCGGGCCTTGTTCGGCCCGTTGCGCACGGCCATCCGCCGTGGCATGAGCAACGAGGGCCAGATCTACGGCATCGAGCTCGACGCCTGCGTGCCCGGCGAACTGCTGGGCACCGACTGGATCCCGCCCTCGATGCGCGGCCTCGACGACCCGGTGGCACTGGCGGACCCGGCCCGCCGTCGCCAGGCCTTCGACAGGCTCCTGGCGGAGCAGCGGCCCGAATCGCTGTTCGCCTATGTCTGCGAGCGTGGAGGCGCCGAGGATGGCCCGCACCTGTACCTCGAGATCGCTTCGGCGGACGGCCGGTACGCCGCCCAGTACCCGATCCGGCCGGGCCGGGGCTGGCACCGGCGCGAGCTCGTGCACGTGCCGCACCGCCGGCTGGACCCCGTCGAGCTGACCTGAGCCCGACAGGGCTTCGATGGGCGGCTCGGCCGCGTCTGGGCCGAGGTCATGGGCGGCTCCGGACACCTCGCGGCGGGCGGCCGGAGGGAAGGGAGGGCGGCAGCGTTGATAATCACGCCTTTCGCCTTCTTCCAACCCCTTCGACCGGAGCCATCATGGGCAACAAGATCGTCACCGAAGCCGACCGCAAGGCCAGCCCGCGCGTCACCACGCCGACCGGCGTCACCTACACCGAGGGCCGTGGCCAGCGCAGCAGCCTGGAGCGCGGCTCGCACACCCGCAGCAAGAAGAACCCCGGCAAGCGCCCCCACAAGGGCGGGTGAGCCAGGCCCCCAACGCCCCCTCCGAGGGCCGCCCCTGAGGGCGGCTCGCGCAGCGGCCCGGCTGCAGCCGGATCCGCGCACGCCACTTGAATGCGGCGGCTCCTGAGGAGCGCCTGGGCCTGCGTCGCGGCGCGGGGGCCCCGCCGCCTGATTGCGATGATTCGTGTCACTGAACTGCGGCTGCCGTTGGACCATGAGCCGGGCGCCCTCCGGCCGGCCCTCCTCGCGCGGCTGAAGCTGCGCGACGAGGAGCTCGCCGATTTCACGGTCTTCCGCCGCGCTTACGACGCGCGGAAGAAGACCGCGGTGGTGTTGATCTACACCATCGACTGCACGCTGGCCGGGGGCATCGACGAGGCGGCGGTGCTGTCCCGCCACGCCGGCGACCCGCACGTCAGGCCCAGCCCGGACACCCGCTACCAGCCCGTCGGCACCGCGCCGGCCGACTTCCACGCCAGCGGCCGGCCCCGGCCGGTCGTCGTCGGCTTCGGACCCTGCGGCATCTTCGCGGCGCTGATCCTGGCGCAGATGGGCCTCAGGCCGATCGTGCTCGAGCGAGGCAAGCCGGTGCGCGAGCGCACCAAGGACACCTGGGGCCTGTGGCGCAAGAGCGTGCTGAACCCGGAGTCGAACGTGCAGTTCGGCGAAGGCGGGGCCGGCACCTTCAGCGACGGCAAGCTCTACAGCCAGATCAGCGACCCGCGTCACCTCACCCGAAAGGTGCTGACCGAGTTCGTCAAGGCCGGTGCGCCGGAAGAGATCCTCTGGGTCAGCAAGCCGCACATCGGCACCTTCCGCCTCGTCAGCATGGTCGAGAAGATCCGGGCGGACATCGAGGCGCTGGGCGGCGAGATCCGCTTCGAGCAGCGGGTGACGGACATCCTGATCGAAGACGGTCACGTACGCGGGCTGGTGCTCGCCGGCGGGGAGCAGCTCGACGCCGACCACGTCGTGCTCGCGCTCGGCCACAGCGCCCGGGACACCTTCGCCATGCTGCACGGGCGCGGTGTCGAGATGCAGGCCAAGCCTTTCTCCATCGGCTACCGCATCGAGCACCCGCAAAGCGTGATCGACAAGGCGCGCTTCGGGCCCAATGCCGGCCACCCCATCCTCGGCGCGGCCGACTACAAGCTGGTGCACCACGCCAGCAACGGCCGGTCGGTCTACAGCTTCTGCATGTGCCCGGGCGGCACGGTGGTGGCGGCCACGTCCGAGCCGATGCGCGTCGTCACCAACGGCATGAGCCAGTACTCGCGCAACGAGCGCAATGCGAATGCCGGCATCGTGGTCGGCATCACCCCGCAGGACTACCGCCAGGACGGGCGCGATGAAGGGCCCGTTTCGCCGCTGGACGGCATCGCGTTCCAGCGCCTGTGGGAATCGCGAGCCTACGAGCTGGGCGGTGGCGACTACAGGGCCCCGGGGCAGCTGGTGGGCGATTTCGTCGCCGGCCGCCACGGCGCGCAGGTGGCGCGGGAGTTCGGCAGCGTCCTGCCGTCGTACAAGCCCGGCGTCCATCTCACCGACCTGGCCGAACCTGGCCGCGGCAGCCTGCCCGATTACGCGCTAGCGGCCATCCGGGAGGCGCTGCCGGCCTTCGAGAAGCAGATCCGCGGCTTCTCCATGGCCGATGCCGTGCTGACCGGCGTCGAGACGCGCACGTCCTCGCCCCTGCGCATCCCCCGGGGCCGGGACTACCAGAGCCTCAACGTAGGGGGCCTGTATCCGGCAGGCGAGGGCGCTGGCTATGCTGGCGGGATCATGTCCGCCGGGGTCGACGGCATCGAGGTGGCCGAGGCGCTGGGCCGACACCTGCTGCAGGTGAGCACGGCGACGGCCTGAGCCGAGCGCCCACCCCCGGCAGCCCCTGCCGAGGAGCTCCGATGTCCAGCACGCCACATCCCCAAGGCGACGCCACCTTCGCCGGCTCGGTGCCCGAGCTGTACGAATCGCACATGGTGCCGCTCATCTTCGCGCCCTATGCCGGTGACATGGCACGTCGCGCTGCGGCCCTGTCGCCCCGGCGCGTGCTCGAGACGGCAGCCGGCACCGGCGTGGTCACGCGGGCGCTGGCCCGGGCGCTGCCCGCCGAGACGGAGATCACGGCCACCGACCTGAACCCGCCGATGCTGGCGCGCGCCCAGGCCCTGGGCTCTGCGCGACCGGTGCAGTGGCAACTCGCCGACGCGCAGGCTCTGCCTTTCGACGATGCGAGCTTCGACCTCGTCGTTTGCCAGTTCGGCGCGATGTTCTTCCCCGACAAGCCCGGCGCCTTTGCCGAGGCGCGGCGCGTGCTGCGGCCGGGCGGCACGCTGGCATTCAACGTGTGGGACTCGCTGGAGCGCAACGAATTCACGGCCACCGTCATGGAGGCGCTGGCCGCTCTCTTCCCCGAAGATCCTCCTCGGTTCATGGCGCGCACGCCGCATGGCTACTTCGACATCGAGGCCATCAGGCGCGACGTGGCCGCCGGTGGCTTCGCCGAGGAGCCTCGCATCGACACGGTGGCCAAGCGCAGCCGCGCGCCTTCGCCACTGCATCCGGCGGTGGCCATCTGCCAGGGCACGCCGATGCGCGACGAGATCGTCAAGCGTGGTGGCGATCAGGGCCTGGCCGCCGCCACGCGCGCGGCTGAAGCGCTGCTGGCGCAGCGCTATGGCACGGGCGAGATCGAGAGCTGGATCCAGGCGCACGTCGTCACGGTGACGGCCTGAGCGAGGAGCGGGCCGCCGCTGCTTGGCTTCTGAACCCGCGGTGCAGGCCTGGGGGCACTCAGAACGCCTGGCCGTGGCGCCGGTGCCAGTCGGCCAGCGACTCCTCGGGGTACTCGTCGAAGGTCTCGTCGCCGGGCTTCACGTGGGCCTCCACCCAGCCGGGCTTCGAACTCAGCATCATGTGCGTCACCGACGGCGGCTCGGGCAGCGGCGTGTCGACAGCCCCGGCGTGCGGATGCACCAGCTCCGGCCAGGTCGGATCCCACAGCCACAGGGCCGTGCCGCACAGCCGGCAGAAGTGGCGCTCGCCGGTGCTGCGCCGGCCGTCGTCCAGCGTGGCGCGGTACACGGCCAGGTGCTCGCGCCCCACCACTTTCAGCGTCGAGTTCACGGCGCCCAGGTTGATCGCGAAGCCGCCCGTGCCGGCGGTCTTGCGGCAGATCGAGCAGTAGCAGCGCATGAAGGGCATCGGCTCGTGCGATTCGACCGAGAAGCGCACGGCATGGCAATGGCAGGATCCTTCGAGCAGCATGGGTCACCTCACCAGGCGTGAAATGGAATCGAAGAACAGGGTCAGCAGCAGGATGGGCAACGGCAGCCCGATCAAGGTGCCGAGGACATAGGGCCGAAAGCCCACGCCCGACAAGCCCAGGGCGACATTGAGCACCGGCGCCGTCTGGAACATCAAGCGCAGCACCGCCACGCTCTGGACCGGGTGCGAATCCAGTCGCGCGAGCACCCGCCGGGCGAAGCGCCCCGGCAGCTCGCGCAAGGCATCCGCGCCCAGCCAGCGGGCCACCCAGAAGCTCAGGCAGCAGGACAGGCACGCCGCGACATAGGTGGCGATTCCACCCCACACGCGGCCCAAGGCCAGCACCGCCGCGGCCAGGAAGATCATGCCGGGGATCTGCACGAGGTTGCCCAGGGCGAACAGGCTCGAATAGGCCAGCATGCCCCAGAAAAGATCGTGCTCGAAGCGTTCGCGCAGGAAGGCCGGCGTGACATGGCCGCGCAGCCCGCTCCACTCGAACAAGGCCCACAGCAGGGCCAAGAAGAGCACGACGGCCAGCAGTCGCAGGTGACGGCGCATCTCCGCATTCTGGCCTCGTGGCGAGGCGGCCGGCATGATGTCGTCCACCATGGATTTCCCTTTCAAGCGCTCGCGGCGCGCCTGGCTGGCCTGGATCTCCTCTAGCCTGGCCGCGGGGGCCGCTCCCTCTGGCGCCCGAGGCGCCGCGCCGGCACTCGTGCCTGGCGAGCTGACCGAGTTTCGCATCGAACTGCCCGCCGAGCTGCGCGAGCTGGCCGGCCAGCGCGGCCACCCGACGCCGGTCACGCACGCGTTGGTGGCCGTCGCGCCGCCCTCGCATTTCGATCCTGGTCGCGAGTGGCCCGTGCTCGTGGTCAACGCCACGTCCGACCCGGGCTACAGCTCCAGCCGCCAGCTGCTTCGTGCCTATCGCGCAGCGGCTGCTGCTGCGGGCTGGATCATCGTCGCCGCCGATCCCGAGCCCGCGGTGTCACAGGGCGACGACCAGCTCATGCTGCGCTTCGCGCTGGACCTGGCGACCCTGGTCGCCCTGAAGCCGCAGTGGAAGGACGCCGGCCGCGCGCCGCTCGCCTTCGCGGGTTTCTCCGGCGGCGCGAAGTACTCGGGCTACCTCGCGGCGCTGTTCCGCCGGCAGGGGGCGCGGCTGGCCGGCGTCTACATGGCCGGCGTGAACCAGAACACCTTCGGCGAGGCGGCTCGCCAGTTCGGCATCCTCGACGATTCGCTGCGAGAGGTGCCGGTGTTCCTTCAAGGAGGCACGCGCGACCGCGTGGCCACGCCGGCGCAGCACCGCGCGATCGAATCCGACCTCGCCCGCGACGGCTTTCGCCACCTGCGTCTCGAGTTCGTCCCCGGCGGACACGTCCTGGACACGACGCCGCTGGAAGATGCCTTGCGCTGGTTCGACGCCCGGCGCCGCGACACGCCCGAACCGGCCGGTCCACCGGCCAGCGGCGGCGTACAGTAGCCCGCTTTTCGCACCAGACCCTCGCCGCCGTGCCACCAGCCTCCCAACGATCCCGCCGCGGCTTCACGCTGATCGAGATCATCGTCGCCCTGGCGATCATCGGCATCCTGGCCGTGATGGCCGTGCCCAGCATCCAGGCGCGGCTGGTGCGCGAGCAGATCGTGGAAGGAGCGAAGCTGGCGGACGTGGCCAAGCCGCCCATTGCGGCCGCCTGGGCCGCCAGCGCGGCGATGCCGGCCGACAATGAAGACGCCGGCCTGCCCGTGGCGGAGAAGCTCGTCGGCACCTACGTGAGCGCCGTCACCGTCGAGAACGGCGCCATCCACCTCACCTTCGGCAACAGCGCCAACGGGGCGATCAAGGGGCGCGTGCTGACTTTGCGGCCGGCGGTGGTGCCCGACACGCCGTTGGTGCCGGTCGCGTGGGTCTGCGCGGGTGGCCGTGTGCCCGGCAAGATGGTGGCGCAAGGCACCGACCGGACCGACGTGCAGGATGTGTACTTGCCCCTGAACTGTCGACAGACCAAGGAGTGACCGTGACCTCGCGCACCTTACCCGTAGACGATCGCATCTACCAGTACGTCATCGACCATTCGGTGCGCGAGCACCCGGCATTGGCGGGTCTGCGAGAGGCCACGGCGGCCGTGCCGCACTCGGGCATGCAGATCGGACCGGACCAGGGCCAGTTCATGGCGATGCTGGTACGGCTGCTCGGCGCCCGGCGCACGATCGAGATCGGCACGTACACCGGCTACAGCGCGCTGGCCGTGGCGCTCGCGCTGCCGCCGGACGGGCGCGTGCTGGCCTGCGACATCAGCGATGAATACACGCGGGTCGGCCGGCCGTTCTGGCGCCAGGCCGGTGTCGAGCACAAGATCCAGCTGGTGCTCGCGCCGGCGCTAAAGACCCTGGACGAGCGGCTCGCCGCCGGTGAGGCCGGTGCCTACGATTTCGCTTTCATCGACGCGGACAAGAGCGCCTACGACGACTACTACGAACGCTGCCTGCAGCTGGTGCGCCCCGGCGGTCTGATCGCCTTCGACAACACGCTCTGGTCCGGTCTGGTCGCGCGGCCGGCGCAGGACGCCGACACCGCTGCGCTGCAGGCGCTCAACGACAAGCTGCATCGCGACGAGCGGGTCGAGGTGGCCTTGCTGACCGTGGGCGATGGACTCACCCTGGCGCGCAGGCGCGGCGGCTGAGCGCCGCCTTCAAGAATCTCTCAAGCTGAGGTGGCTCCGCCACCTGCTTGACATCCCCGCTGGGGGGCGGGCCGGGCGAAGCCCAGCCCGTGGGGGCACCTTTTTAGTAACTGCGACGGCCACCGCCGTAGCCGCCACCACCGCCGGCGCCGCCGCCGCCGCCGGAGCGGTAGCCACCACCGCCGCCGCCGCCGCCACCGAAGCCGCCCGGACGCTCCTCACGGGGACGAGCTTCGTTGACGACCAGGGGACGCCCACCGATGGATTGACCGTTGAGACCACGGATGGCCGCCTGGGCTTCCTGGTCCGAGCTCATCTCGACGAAGCCGAAGCCCTTGGAGCGACCCGTGTCGCGATCCATCATGACCTTGGCGGACGTCACCGACCCGAACGCGGCGAATTGTTGTTGGAGATCGTCGTCGCGCATCGTGTAAGTGAGGTTGCCGACGTAGAGCTTGTTACCCATGAGGGTGCCTTTCAAGTGAAGCGTGCGAGGTCGCACGCGAGGGGAAATGGTTCAGGCCGCCGGGTTCAGCGGCGACGAGTGAAGGGGCCGGAGGGCCGGCCGCCATCGAGGTGGCGGAAGGTGATCCGGCCCTTGCTGAGGTCGTAGGGCGACAGCTCGAGCGAGACGCGGTCACCCGCCAGGATGCGGATGTGGTTCTTGCGCATCTTGCCGGCCGTGTAGGCGACCAGGACGTGCCCGTTCTCGAGCACGACGCGGTAGCGCGAATCGGGGAGCACGTCCTCGACGAGCCCGCGCATTTCGATGAGTTCTTCCTTGGCCAATGGTTTCGTCCTTCGTGAATGGAAGCGGTCAGGCGGCGCGCATTTCGCCGAGCCAGGTCATGCCCTGCTCGATGGCGTAGCGGCGGGCGCCGGCCCGGGTGGCAAATTGGGGGATGAAGCGGTACACCCTGTCGTGGGCGCTGGTACCGCTGCCGCTGCGGATGGACAGCGAGGCGGCGTATTCGCCGCTGTCGGTGAGGCGGATGAGGGGTGAGACAAGATACTTGCCCACCGAGAACGTCTTTTCGCGGATGGTGGTCATTCGTTGGCAGCGCCTGGTGGGCGCCAACCATGAAGAGGTGGCATGGGTATCGCGCGTGGCGATTGCCGGATCAGGGGAAACAGGCCTGGTCAAGGCCGACGGTGCCCGGCCTGAAAGGAGTGATGAGGGCCGGATTGGGCTCGCCGCGGTGATGGCATGCCCCGGCAAGGGGCGGGCCCGGTCGGCAGAGGCGGCGGGTGCAGCCGTGGGCTGCGAGGCCGTGTCAGGCGACACGCTGCTGCGAGCTTGGGGGCGGTGTGCCGCCTCTGCCGCAGGCAGGCTGCCACGACAGAGAGCAAAACGCGGCAACACGGCATTGTAGCCGCCATAGCACTTTCGCGCACGGTCCGTTGCGCGAACCTTCTGCGGGGTTGCGATTAAGCAATCTCGCGTAACGCCCCCCTGGTCTGTCGGCGGTCGGCCGGGCGCATCATCGTGGCATCGCAATCGACTTCGGAGATCAGGCATGAGCAAGCGTGATGTGGTGGTACTGGGCGCGGCGCGTTCGGCGATCGGGACCTTCGGCGGTGCGCTGGCCGACATCGAGCCGGCCGAGCTGGCCGGCCAGGTGATGAAGGCGGCGGTCGAGCGCTCCGGCGTCGATCCCAAGGCGATCAACTACGTGACGGTGGGCAACACCATCCCGACCGAGAGCCGCTTCGCCTACGTGGCCCGGGTGGCGTCCATCCAGGCCGGCCTGCCGATGGATTCGGTGGCCATGGCCGTCAACCGCCTGTGTTCGTCCGGGCTGCAGGGCATCGTGACGACGGCGCAGAACATCCTGCTGAGCGACTGCGACTACGGCATCGGCGGCGGGGTCGAGGTGATGAGCCGCGGCGGGTACCTGAGCACTGCCATGCGCACCGGTGCCCGAATGGGCGATACCAAGCTGATCGACACCATGGTGGCGACGCTGACCGACCCGTTCGGCGTCGGCCACATGGGCATCACCGCGGAGAACCTGGTGACCAAGTGGGGCATCACCCGCGAAGAGCAGGACGCACTGGCGGTCGAATCGCACCGGCGCGCGGCGGCCGCCATCGCCGAGGGCCGCTTCAAGAGCCAGATCGTGCCCATCGTCAAGCAGACGAGGAAGGGCGAGGTGGTGTTCGACACCGACGAGCACGTCAAGGCCGGCACGACGATGGAGAGCCTGGCCAAGCTCAAGCCCGCTTTCAAGAAGGACGGCTCGGTGACGGCCGGCAATGCCTCGGGCATCAACGACGGCGCCGCCTTCTTCGTCCTGGCCGACGCCACGGTGGCCGCCAACGCCGGGCACAAGCCGATGGCGCGCCTGGCCGGCTACGCCGTGGCGGGCGTGCCCAACGAGATCATGGGCGAAGGCCCCATCCCGGCCTCCAAGCTGGCGCTGAAGAAGGCCGGCCTCAAGCTGGACCAGATGGACGTCATCGAGAGCAACGAGGCCTTCGCCGCCCAGGCCATCGCGGTGGCGCGGGGGCTGGAGCTCGACATGAAGAAGACCAACCCGAACGGCGGCGCGATCGCCCTCGGCCACCCCATCGGCTGCTCGGGCGCCTTCCTCGCCACCAAGGCGATCTACGAGCTGCAGCGCACCGGGGGCCGCTATGCGCTCGTGACGATGTGCATCGGCGGCGGCCAGGGCATCGCCGCGGTGTTCGAGCGGCTCTGACGGCTTGATTTCAGGCGCGCGCGCCCGGCACCAGCTCCAGCGCCATCCGGCGCGTGCCGCGCAGAAGATCCAGCCGGACGGCGCGGCCGATGCGCTCGCCGCCCAGCAGGCGGTGCAGGGCGTCGACGTCCTCGGTGGGCGTGGCGTCGACCCCGACGATGCGATCGCCCGACTGGACGCCGGCCTGCGCCGCCGGCCCGCCCGGGGTCACCTCGTCGACCCCGACGGCGCTGGCGGTCAGGAGGCCGTGGTGCAACACCGTCCGGCGCGCCAGCGGGACTGTCTGTGCGGCCACGCCCAACCAGGCCCGACGCACCCGGCCGTGGCGCAGCAACTCGCTGGCGACCCAGCGCACCGTGTCCGACGGCACGGCGAAGGACAGGCATTGCGCACCCGCGACGATCGCGGTGTTGACGCCCACGACCTGCCCGCGCGTGTCCAGCAGCGGGCCGCCGGAGTTGCCCGGGTTCAGGCTGGCGTCGGTCTGGATGACGCCCTCGATCAACCGGCCATCGCGCGACCGCAGGCTGCGGCCCAGCGCCGACACCACCCCGGTCGTCACCGTGTGCGACAGGCCCTGAGGGTTGCCGATGGCGATCACCACCTGGCCGACCCGCAGGGCGGCGGAGGGGCCCAGGGCCAGGCAGGGCAGGCCACTGGCCTGCACGCGCAGGAGGGCGAGGTCCGTGGCGACGTCTCCGCCGACCTTCTCGGCCGGCAGCTCGCGGCCATCGTCCAGCGTGGCACGGACTTCGTCGCCAGCCTCGAGCACGTGCTGGTTGGTGACCACGTAGCCATCGGGCGTGAGCAGGAAGCCCGCTCCCGCGCCGCCACGGCCGCCGCGCCGCTGCCGCAATGCCAGCGACACCACGCTGCCGCGGGCGCCCTCCAGCGTCCGGACGACAGCCTGCGAATAAGCGTCGAGCAGGGTCAAGTCGTCGTTCACAGGCCGATCAATCCGCTTCGAAGGCCCTCGCGCACGGCCTCGGCGCGCGTGGCGGCGCCCACCTTGGCGAGGATCTGCGCCACGTGGTACTTGGCCGTGTGCGCCGAGATGCCGAGCACGCCGCCGATGTCGCGGTTGGACAGGCCCTTGCCGAGCAACTCGAAGACCTCGAGCTCGCGAGCCGTGAGCGGCTCATGGGCAGGGCCGTCGACCGCCTGCGGGGCCCAGGCGTGCTCGCGCACGGACAGGCCCTGGAGCACGGCCGCCACGGCCACGCGCAGGCGTTCCGGGTCGGCTTCTGCCGACAGCAGCGCAGAAGGCACGTGCTGGGCAGGCACGCCGTCGTCGGCATGGCCGAGCACGGTGATGCCGTCGTCGAGCAGCACCCAGGCCTCAGCCGGATCGCTGCGCAGGCCCGCGGCCACCTGCCACTCGTCCGACGCGGCGAGGGCCGCCACGGCCCCCTGCACCATCAGCGGCGAGTCGCCGACGACGATGACGCGTGGAAGGCTCACCGCGGCACCTTAGGGCCGTGGCTCGCGGCACCGCCGGACGGGAGGGCGCAAGCGCTCATGGCCGGCAGCCCCCGCCGTGCCACCCGCGCCGCTCGCCTCGTTCCGGCGGCTCGGGCCGCTCACCGACCTCGAGGGCCAGCGTCAACGACTGGCCGCCGCGAACCACGGTCAGCGCCAGGCTGGAGCCCACCTGCAGCCGCGCGCGCAGCCGGTCCAGCGCCGTGGCCGGTTCGTCGCCGGCCCTCACGATGATGTCGCCGACGAGCAGGCCGGCTCGAGCGGCGGGGCCGTCCTCGGCCACCGAGGTGAGCAGCAGGCCCTCGACACGCTCCTCGCCGAGCCGGGCCTGGGCCGGCTGGGCCGCAATGCCGAGGTAGCCCTGGGCGACACGGCCGTGCGCAAGCAACTCGTCCACCACCCGTTCGACGGTGGAGGCCGGCACCACCACGCCATGGTGGCGCGAGAAGGCCGAGCTGCCCACGCCCAGCACCTCGCCTGCGGCGTTGGCCACCGGCGCGCCTTCCATCCCGGGGTAGAGGCCGCCGTCCAGGCGCAGCAACTGGTCGACGGCGCCCCCTTGCCAGGTGCGCCAGGCTCCGCCGACCGCACCCAGGCGGCCGAAGCTCGCGTGCAACAGGCCCGACGGATCCCGCGCCACCGCGAAGACCGCATCGCCGACGCGCGGGTGGGGCGCGTCGGAGGCGACTCGCGCCGCGGGCAAGGCGGTGGCGCCGGTCACGCGCAGGACGGCCAGGTCGGTCGAGGGATCGACGCCGGCCATCTCAGCCGGCAGCGGCTCGCCATCGGCCGCCAGCAGCGAAACCTCGCGCGTGCGCCAGACGAGGCGTGCGCTGGTCACGACGACGCCGTCTCGCCACGCCAGGCCGGTGCCGGTGGCGCGGCGGGTGGAGACGTTGAGGACGGCCGGGGCGACGCGTTCGACGGCGTCGGCCAGCGAGGAGGAGGAGGACGGGTCGGGCGAGGGGGTCATGCGCAATCTCCGGCGTCAGGCATCGGAGTGCATCGTGCGCCGAGCCGCGACCGCGCGCCTCCGCCGGGTGGGCAGGCGCCGGACTGCCCGATCGGGCAGTGCCGTGACGACCAAGATGAGGGTGGCCAGGCGGCTTGCAAGCGCCGCCAGCCGCGGCCTGCAGCCGACCTATTGCGGCGTGGACGGACGCAGGCCCAGCAAGTAGCGTCCCATGGCCTGCAGGTCGGTGCCGACGCGCCGCACGGCGTCGCGCACCTGGTCGGGGCTGGCCACGAAGGCCTGCGCCCAGTCGCCGAGCCGAACGTCGTCGAGCTCTTCCCGGTCGGCTTCGTCTTCGGATTCGTCCGCGGCGCGGCGTGGGGCCGGCGGCGGGCCGCCGGCCAGTCCCATGTCGGAGCAGATCGGCAGGCAGACGTAGAAGCGGGCGCCCTGGCCGGGTTCGGATTCGGCCCAGACGCGGCCGCCATGGCGCTCGGTGATGGAGCGCACCACGCTCAGCCCCAGGCCGTGCCCCGGATAGGACGCGCCGTGGCCGCGGTGGAAGGGCTCGAACAGGCGGTCGGCCTGGCGGGCATCGAAGCCGATGCCGTTGTCGCGCACGCACACGGCGATCTGGTCGCCGTAGCCCTCGGCGAACACCTCGACCCGCCCGCTGGGGTTGCGCTGCGTGAACTTCAGGGCATTGCCGATGAGATTGGTGAACAGTTGCACCAGCAGCGTCTCGTGGCCCCAGACGCGCGGCAGATGGCCCACGTGGACCGGCATGTTGGCGGTCGCCTCGTGGCGACGGTCGAGGATGAGATTGCGCTGCGCCTTGGCCACGCAGCCGGCCAGCGACACGACCTCGCACGAGGCCGGAGGCAGGGCATGCTCGCCCAGCGCCACCAGGCCGTCGACCAGGCCGGTGGCCGCGGCAGCCTCCTCGCGCATCAGCCGCAACATGGTCTCGAGGCGGGCTGGGTCGCCGCGATGCAGCGCGAGTTCGCCCAACGCGGCCAGGTGGGTCATCGAGGCGACGGCGCCGAGCATTTCATGCGCCACGTCGCGGTTGAAGCGCCGCAGGCGCTCCACCTCCTCTCGCAGCGCCTGAAGGTCATGGCTGGTTTCGGCGGGGTGCTTCGGCATCCGCCGATTGTTCATGCGAACGCCGCGGGCCCCTGCGACGGATTCAACGCCAGGGGCCGGTCAATTGAAACAACGGTGCGGGAAAGGGACGTTGCGGGTCAGCGAACCCACCGGCCGGGCGCCTCGCGCCAGCCGTTGCCGTCGCGGCGCCACATGTGCGGCTCGTAGCGATAGCCCGGGCGCGGAGCGTCCCAGCGCCCGCGGATCCAGACATGGCGGCCGCCGTACCAGCCCCAGTAGCCGCCGATCCAGACGGCGCCGGGGTAGGGCGCGACACCCATCACCTCGACCTGGGGCGCTGGCGGTGCAACGCCCACCACGGGGCCGTATTCGTAGCCGTCGTCGGCGTAATAGGGACGGGCCGGGACCACATAGCAACCGGCCAGCAGGGCACTGGCACCGGCTGCGGCGGCCAGCCCGAGGATCGAACGTCTGCGCGTGTTCATGACAGCAACCTTCTTCTCGACTGCAACATGCCCGGCTAACGCCGCGGCATGCGCCCCCGCCGACGGGATCCGTGCGCTTTTACACGTGTTCACCTGAGGTCCGGACAGGGCCGGCGCGAGGGCCTGTGGGGAGTCCTTGGCAAGTGGTGTTCCAGGCGTCCCGACGCTTGATTCGCCTCAACAGTTTCCGATCACCCCTGCCGAAACTGGCTCACGTGAGGCCCGGACCCCATCACTCGAAAACCGGCCCTCAGCTCAGGGAGAACCCATGATCAAGGCTGATCGACGATTGCACGGGACGCACTGGCTCGGTGTTGCGCTGGTCCTGCTGTGCGGTCTCGCGCTGTCTCTGGCCATGAGCCACACGGCGCGGGAGGACACCCGTCGCAACGCCCAGGTGCGCTTCGAGGCGGCGGCGCTGTCCGGCGGCGACGAGGTCGAACGGCGCTTCGAAGCCTATGTCGAGGTCCTGACCGGCCTGCGGGCGCTGTTCAGCACCGGCGAAGTTCCGCGCGAGGCTTTCGCGCTGTACGCCGAATCGCTGGACCTCAAGCGCAGCTTCCCCGGCTTCCAGGTGCTCAACTTCGCGCCGCAGGTGCCGGGCAGCGACCGGCAGGCGTTCGAGCAGTCGCTGCAGCGCGAGCTCGGCGCACCTGCGGGTGGCCGCTACGCGATCACGCCCGCCGGCGAGCGCGACGAGTACCAGCCCATCGCGATGATCGAGCCGCTGGCGGGCAACGAGCGCTACATCGGCAAGGACATCGCCGCCTTCCCCGACGTGCGCAAGGCGCTGGAAAGCGCGCGCGACACCGGGCGGCTCAGTGCCTCCGGCAAGATGATCCAGGTCCGCGGCCAGGAAGGCCAGATCGGGCTGGCGATGCGCCTGCCGGTGTACCGGCCGGGCTTGCCGCTGCAGACGGTCGAGCAGCGCCGCGAGGCCTACGTGGGCAGCGTCGGCGCAGGGTTCCTGGTCACGCGCATGTTGCAGGACCTGCCGGGCATCTCGCCGGAGCTGCGCCTGCGTGTCTTCGATGGTGGCCCCGAGGCGGCCGCGCGGCCGGGCGCCGTGGTCCAGCCCGACAAGCTGTTGTTCGACACCGCCAAGGCCGGCGCAACCGACACCCCGACCGACAAGAACGGGCAGTACCAGGTGCAGTCCTTCCGTCTCGGCGGCCGCGTGTGGCTGGTTGAGTCATCGGCTCCCCTGGACGCCGGCGTCAGTCCTTCCGAGCGCATGCTGCCCGTGGTGATCGTCGCGGGCGGCTGCATCATCAGCGTGCTGCTGGCCGGCGTGCTGCTGAGCCTCATGGGCTCCAAGCGGCGGGCGCTGGGCATTGCGTACGAGATGACGCGAAGCCTTCGCGTCAGCGAACAACGCCTGGCCGAGGCGCAGTCGCTGGCACGGCTCGGCAGCTGGGTGCTGGATGTGGCCAGCGGGCGCATCGAAAGCTCGGGCGAGGCCTGCCGCATCTACGGCAGCCCGCGCGGGCCGATGAGCCTGGCCGGCCTGCTGACCCTCGTGCCCGAGCCCCAGCGAGCGGCCGTGCGTGAAGCGGTCGAGCAGGCGCAGCACTCCATCGTGCCGGTCGAGATCGATCACGCGGTGCGTCCCCTGCACGGCGCGGCGGACGCCGAGCGCTGGGTCCACGTGACGCTGCAGCGGGTGAGCGACGCCGAGGCGGGCGAGAGCCAGCAGGTGCGGGCCACCGTTCGCGACGAGACGGCGCGCCGCAAGGCCGCCCAGCGCCTGGAACTCGAGCACGAGATCGCCAAGCGCCTGGCGGCCGAGGACGATCCCGAGCGCGCCATGGTCTTCGTCATGTCGACCATCGCCACGCAGCTGCATTGGCGGGCGGCAGCCTGCTGGCTGCGCGATGCGGCCGGCGGCGTGCGCTGCCTGCACGCCTGGGCCCAGGGCCTGCCCGAGGATTCGGCGCGCTTTGCCGCGGCCTTCCATTCGCGGATGGAGAGCGGAGGCGAGCTCCACCTGGACCCGGCCTGGTCCAGTGGCCAGCCTACGTGGCGAAGCATCCCGGCCATCGGGGCGACGCAGGACGTGGATCGCCTCGCGGCCGACTTCGACTTGCGGTCGGCCCTGGTCGTCCCGGTGCTGGCCGGCAGGCAGTGCGTGGCGCTGGAGTTCTTCGAGCACGGCGCGCTCGGCACGGACCGCGACATCGAGGGCTTCATGCGCTCGGTCGCCGCGCAGCTTTCCCAGTATCTGCAGCGTCGCCAGGCCGAACAGGCGCTGCGCCACGTGGCCAACCACGATGCGCTGACCGGCCTGGCCAGCCGGGCGCTGCTGCACGACCGCCTGACCCAGGCCACCCAGCGCGCGGGCCAGCTCGGCACGCGCGTTGCGGTGCTGTTCATGGACCTGGACCGCTTCAAGCACGTCAACGACAGCCTCGGCCACAGCGCCGGCGATGCCCTGCTGCGGGTGTGCGGCCAGCGCCTTCGTGAATGCGTGCGCGAGAGCGACACGGTCGCGCGCTTCGGCGGCGACGAGTTCGTGGTGCTGCTCGAGGGCCTTTCCGGCGCCGCCGACGTGGTCGCGCCCTTGTCCAAGGTCCTCAACCGCATCGGCATGCCGGTGGAAATCAACGGCCGCGAGATCACGCCCAGCGCCAGCGTCGGCGTCAGCATGTACCCCGACGACGGGCAGGACGTCGAAGCCCTGCTGATGCACGCCGACGAGGCGATGTACCGGGCCAAGGAAAAGGGCGCCGGCAGCTACGAGTTCCATTCCACGCAGGGCCATTCGCAGGGGCAGCAGCGGCTGGTGCTGGAGAGCAGCCTGCACCGGGCCCTGGAGCGCGAGGAGCTGTACCTGGTCTACCAGCCCAAGATGGAGCTGCGGACCGGACGCATCACCGGCGTGGAGGCGCTGATGCGCTGGCACCATCCGACGCTGGGTATGGTCTCGCCGGCGCAGTTCATCCCCATCGCCGAGGACTCGGGCCTGATCGAGACCATGGGCCAATGGGCTCTCGAGGTCGCCTGCCGCGACGCGCGTCGCTGGCAGGACGAAGGCCACCCGGTGCAGGTCAGCGTCAACCTGTCGCCGCGGCAACTCAATCGTCCGGCCCTGGTGGAAGAGGTGCAGCAGGTGCTGGCGGCGCAGGCGCTGGACGCCCGCTGGCTGGAGCTGGAGATCACCGAGAGCGGCGTCATGCGCAACCCGGCACGCGCGGCGGCCCAGCTGCGCGAGCTGCGGGAGCTGGGCGTGTCGCTGGCCATCGACGACTTCGGCACCGGCTACTCGTCGCTGTCGTACCTTCAGCGTTTCCCTCTGTCGACGCTCAAGATCGACCGCTCCTTCATCAAGGACCTGCCCGGCGACGACGACGCCGCAGCGCTCACGTCCGGGATCATCGGCCTGGCGCAGCGCCTGCGCATGACGGTGGTGGCCGAAGGCGTCGAGACGGTGGAGCAGCTGGGCTTCCTGCGCGCCAGCCATTGCGACCAGATCCAGGGCTTCTTCCTCAGCAAGCCCATCACCGCGGACGAGATGAGCCACTTCCTCGGCCGCGACGTCAGACACCTCTTGAGCCCGGCGGTGGCGGCTTGAGCGCCGCATTCCACCGGGCTTCAGGTGCCCCGCCGGGAGCCTCATCGGGCCGACGGCTTTTCCTCTTGATCCTCAACGCGACTAGGGAGTCTTGACCATGCCCACCCTGCACAACGAACAAGAACAACTCGCCCGATCGAAGGCCGAGATCGAAGCCCTGGACCTTTCCATGGTCCGCCGCAAGCTCGCCCACGAGGGCGAAGGCCCGGGCTGGACCGCGGAGCACGCCGACAAGATCGAACGCGCCTATCGGCAGTTCCTGATGGTGCTGGCCGGTCACCCCGGCACGACGGTCGCACCGACGCGTGACATCGACACCTTCTGGCACGCGCACATCCTCGACACCCGTCAATATGCCGCCGACTGCCAGCGCATCTTCGGCGAGTTCCTTCACCACGATCCTTACCTCGGCCTGCGTGACGACGAGCTCGCACGCGACCACGCCGCCGTGGCCCTTCACGAGTCGTTTGCCAAGGACTTCGGCGAGCAGGTGCCGGCGAACGCGGCGGCCTGGTGCGGCGGCGAAGTGGGCGCCAAGAACGAAGCCGCCTGGTGCGGTGGCGAGGTCGGCGCCAAGAAGAAAGCTGCCTGGTGTGGTGGCGAGGTCGGTGCCAAGAAGCAAGCTGCCTGGTGTGGTGGCGAGGTCGGTGCCAAGAAGCAAGCTGCCTGGTGTGGCGGCGAGGTGGGTGCCAAGAAGGAAGCTGCCTGGTGTGGCGGTGAGGTCGGTGCCAAGAAGGAAGCTGCCTGGTGTGGCGGTGAGGTCGGTGCCAAGAAGGAAGCTGCCTGGTGTGGCGGTGAGGTCGGTGCCAAGAAGGAAGCTGCCTGGTGTGGCGGTGAGGTGAGCGCCAAGAAGGAAGCTGCCTGGTGCGGCGGCGAGGTCGGTGCCAAGAAGGAGGCTGCCTGGTGTGGTGGCGAGGTCGGTGCCAAGAAGGAAGCCGCCTGGTGTGGTGGTGAGGTCGGTGCCAAGAAGGAAGTGGCGGAGCCGGCGCACTGAAGCACGCTCACTCCGGCGGGCGTCAAGGCATCAGCGCCTCGATGCCCGCCGCGAACACCGCGCCGAGCTTGGCATAGCCCCCGGGATTGGGGTGGATCTCGTTGGCCCAGTCGTGGTCGTCGCCGGTGCTGCCCAGGTCCGCCGGCACCAGCGTGCCCTGGGTGTCGACGACCTGGAAGTTGGGCAGGTTCATGCCTCGCATCAGGCCGGTCAGCCGAGACAGGAACAGACGGGTCAGCGCCAGCCACACCGCCTGCGGCACCTCATAGGCCTGCAGGGCCGGGAACAGCCACGGCCCGCTGCCGGCGCCCGCACCCGCATCGCGCGGGGTGATGAAGTCGTAGGTGTGCACGAAGATGGGCACGCCCTGGCTCTGGCTGTCCGGTGAATCGCGCATCGCGATGAATTCCTGGAACTGCGGCGTGATGTGCTGCATGAAGGTTTCCCAGCCCTGCTCGCTGACATAGGACGAGGCGCGGTCCGGATCGCCGCCGCGCTCCTCGGGCGTCAGCAGCGCGCGCAGGAAGGGGGGCACCGGCAGGCCCTGCCCATCCACGAAGGGCACGCGGATGAAGTCGATCAGGTCATTGCCGCCCGGCGACAGCAGGATCGCATCCCAACGCCAGGCCATGGGCCCGAACAGCAGGTTGGCGAACAAGGGTTCGCGCCGCTTGTCGACCATGTGGTGCAGCACGTCGCCCGGATGGGCGCAGTTGACGACGCAGCTGTCCTTCTCGAACGCCATGCCGTCCATCATGTTGCCGGTCAGGGTTGGGTTCGCGGAGCCGAACGAGAACCACGAGTCCCCCTGGGCGAGAAAGCGGCGAGGGTGCTGAGGGAAGTCGTCGGCGCCCTGTCGACCGAGCATCACGTCCAGCGGCGAGTACTGCCTCAGCGGGAACGACATGGCACGCACCTCCTTGCACAGGCCACTCTACGCCGCAGGTCCTGGCCGGCCATCCAGCAGCTTAGGGAAGTAAAGCTTCTTTGCCGCTTCGGTTTCAGCTGTCATGTGCCGCGCAGACGGCGCAACGCAGGGGCAATGCGGCCTCGTGAGCATGAGGCCCAGCGCATCAGGTCGATGCGTCGCAATCGAAGCAAAAGGAGTCTTCTCATGCAGAACAAGCAATTCGCGATCGCCAAGCTGGCGTTGGGCGCGACCCTGTTGGCTGGCGCGATCGGCGCGGCGCAGGCCGAGGGGATCTATGTGGGCGGCGGCGTGGGCGTGCCCGACTACCACAGCAGCATCAACGGCGTGGTGGGCGGCGGTAGCGGCACCGGTGTGAACTTGTACGGCGGCTATCAGTTCAACCCCAACTTCGCGGTCGAACTGGGCGCCTACGAGCTCGGCCACATCGACAACTCCACCGGCAAGGCCAACGTGCGTGGCGCGTACCTGGATGCCGTGGGCTCCTATCCGCTGAACGAGCGCTTTTCGCTGCTGGGCTCGGCGGGTGTGGCGCAGGGACGATTCGACACGACCAACGGCGATGACTCGAGTTCAGCCTTCAAGCTGGGCGCCGGTGTGCAGTACCAGCTGACGCCGGCCCTGGGCCTGCGGGCGAAGTACGACCGCTACATGTACACCAACGCCTACGAGCAGAAGCCGGGCATCGGCGAGACCACGGTCGGCCTGAACTTCAAGTTCTGATTGCCCCAGGGCGGGGCCGCGCCCAGCGCCGCCCCACCAACGCTGCCAGGCGGCGGCCGGTCGAGTGATGTGCTGTTGTCCAATAGCGGAATGAGCGCCCCGCACGATGACGACGATGCCGCACAGCAACGCGAGACCGACCGCCGCCTGACCGAGCTGGAGATCAAGGCCAGCTTCAGCGAAGACCTGATCGACCACCTCAACGCCGCCATCGTGCGGCAACAGCAGCAGATCGACCTGCTCACGCGCGAGCTGATGCACCTGCGGGAGCAGGTGCCCAGCGACAGCGCGGGCACGCCACGGAGCCTGCGCGACGAGCTGCCGCCGCACTACTGACTGTCCACGGGGCCGGCTGCGAACAAGCCGCGCAGGGCCGCTCGCGCCCGGCGATACAGTGCGGCGGATGGTGACGAACTCCCCCCTATCCCTGGATCCCGCACCGCACGCCGCGGAGATCGACCTCGACGCCCTGCCGGGCAACGCCATCCGCCGGATGCAGCAGATTGCCGTCGCGATCTTCCTGCAGGAGGCCGAATCCACCGGCATCACGCCCGTGCAGTTCGCGGCGCTCCAGGCCCTGGCCAACAGCCCCAGGGTCGATCAGCGCACGCTGTCGCGCTCGATCGGCTTCGACACCTCCACCATCGCCAGCGTGATCGACCGCCTCGAAGCCCGCGGCCTGGTGCAACGCAGCCTGGATCCGGCCGATCGGCGGGTGCGCCTGCTGGCGCTCACGCCCGAGGGCGAGGCCATGCTGGCCCGGGTGGTGCCGGCGATGCAACGTGCGCAGGAGCGCATGTTGCAGCCGCTGCCGCCGCCCGAGCGGGCCGAGTTCATGCGCATGCTCCTGACCCTGGTGCGCGGCAACAACGCCTTCAGCCGGGCCCCGGCGGGCGCCGATGGGGTCTGAGCTGCGCGTGCCGCCTTGGCGGGATCCAAAGTCCTGCAGTACGCTGCGGCGATCCGCATCCCACGGGGGCAGTCCATGAAGCAACGGCAGGTCGACGTCGCCATCATCGGCGCAGGCACGGCGGGCATGACGGCCTACCGTTCTGCCTTGGCGCACACGCGCAACGTGGTCGTCATCGAGGGCGGCCCCTACGGCACCACCTGCGCCCGGGTGGGCTGCATGCCCAGCAAGTTGTTGATCGCCGCGGCAGAGGCTGCCCACACGGCCACACATTCGAGCGCGTTCGGCGTGCATTGCGGGCCGGTGCGCATCGACGGCGAGGCCGTGATGCGCAGGGTGCGCGAAGAGCGCGACCGCTTCGTCGGCTTCGTGCTCGAGGCGGTCGAGCAGTGGCCCGCCGAGCACCGGCTGCACGGCTTCGCCCGCTTCGTCGACGACCACCTGCTGCAGGTGGGTGAGCACACCCGGGTGCAGGCCGACCGCATCGTCATCGCCACCGGCTCGCATCCCAGCGTGCCCGTGCAGTGGCGCGAGGCGGCGGGCGACCGGCTGCTGGTCAACGACGATGTCTTCGCGTGGAACACGCTGCCGAAGTCGGTCGCGGTGCTCGGTGCCGGCGTCATCGCGCTGGAGCTCGCGCAGGCCCTGCATCGCCTGGGCGTGCGGATCCGGCTGTACGGCCGCAGTGGCCGCATCGGCCCATTGACGGACCCGGCCCTGCAGGCGCTGACGCGCGAGGTCTTCAGCGCCGAGCTGCCGCTCCAGCTGGAGGCCAAGAACCTGCACCTGCGGCGCGAGGGCGAAGAGGTGATCGTGCAGACGGAGGCCGGCGAGGAGCGCTTCGAATGGGTCCTCGCCGCCGCCGGCCGTGCGCCGAACCTGCGCCAGCTGGGCCTGGAGAACACCCATCTGCCGCTGGATGCCCAAGGCGTGCCTCGCTTCGATCGCCGCACCGGGCAGATCGGCGACAGCCACGTCTTCATCGCCGGTGACGCCAACAGCGAAGTCGAGCTGTTGCACGAGGCTGCCGATGAAGGCCGCATCGCCGGCGACAACGCCGGGCGCTTTCCGGATGTCCGCGAGCGGCCTCGCCGGGCGCCGCTGGCGGTGGCCTTCACCGACCCGCAGATCATGGTTGCCGGCCGCAGCCACCTCGAGCTGGGGCATGACGGCTTGGCCTTCGAGACGGGCGAGGTCTCGTTCGAAGACCAGGGGCGCAGCCGGGTGATGCTGAAGAACCACGGCGCCCTGCGCGTGTATGCCGAGCACGGCACGGGCCGCCTGCTGGGCGCCGAGATGCTCGGCCCGGCGGCCGAGCACCTGGGCCACCTTCTGAGCTGGTCGATCCAGCGCGGGGACACGGTGCAGCAGATGCTGGACAGCCCCTTCTACCACCCGGTGGTGGAAGAGGGCTTGCGCACCGCGCTGCGGATCGTGCAGCGCGCGCTTCGAATGGGCCCGCCGCCGGTGGAGCGGTGCCTCGATTGCGGGCCGGGTGCCTGAGTCTCGTTCAGGGCCTGGCCGCTGCCGGCGTCACGCCTCGTACAGCGCCGCGGCCTGCCTCAGCCCCTCGGCGAGCCGCTGGCGCAACTCCATCGGCGCCAGCACCTCGCCCTGGTCGCCCAGGCGCAGCAGCTCGCGTGCGGCGTGCTCGACTGATTCGATAGGCACCTCGGTCTCCACCCAGCCTTCGCGCTCGCACGGCCTGGCGTGGGCCAGGGCGGACTCGGCGATGCGGGTGCCCATCTGGGTCAGGCGGCTCATGCCGCGCTCGGTGACGCGCAGAGTGGCGCTGGCGCGGTAGAGCTCGTCCTCGAAGCGGGCCGTGGACTCCGCCCACCAGGCGGGCAGGGCGAATGCCTTGGGCGGCGAGAAGTGCTCGGGCAGCAGCTCCAGCGTCTGGATGGCATCGACCCGGTGGATGCGCGGCTCGGCATCGGCGCGTGCGCTGCGGGCGACGAGATACCAGCGGCCCGACTTGAGCACCAGGCCCAGCGGCTCCACCGTCCGCTCGGCCACCTGGCGCCAGCTCTCGTAGCGCATGCGGATTCTCTGGCGGCTCCAGACGGCGGTAGCAACCTCGCGCAGGTGCGGCGAGGGCACGGCCGCGTGGTACCAGTCCGCCGGATCCAAATGGAAGCAGCTGGCGACCTGGTCGGCATCGCTGCGCCAGCCGTCTGGCAGGGCGGCCATGAGCTTGAGCTGCGCGGAGGCCATCGCCTCGCCGAGGCCCAGTTCGGCGGCCGGGCCGGGCAGGCCGGCGAGGAACACCGCGCGTGCTTCCGGCACGGTGAGGCCGGTGAGCTGCGTGCGCCATCCGGCCTGCAACTCGAAGCCCCCCAGCCGCCCGTTCTCGGCCCAGATCGGCACGCCGGAGGCGCTCAGGTGATCGACGTCGCGGTAGATGGTCCGCACAGAGACCTCCAGCGCATCTGCCAGCGTTTGCGCGTTCAAGCGGCCGCGGGTCTGCAGCAGCATCAGGATGGACAGGAGTCGACTGGCTTTCATGGATCGGCAGGTTTGGAGTTCACCGGGGCTTCGACAGGCTCAGCCCGAATTCCCACCGTTCGCCCTGAGCCTGTCGAAGGGAAGTGCGCGGCACAAGGAGGCTTCGACAAGCTCAGCCCGAACGGGGAGGGGAGTCTCATCGCGTATGGATCTCGGTCCCATCTCGAACTCCAGCTCCGCTCGCGTTGAGGTTTCCACTTCCGTTCGCCCTGAGCCTGTCGAAGGGCTCAGGAGCACGTCGCTGGCTTCGACAGGCTCAGCCCGAACGGGGAGGGGGCCCCATCGCGTATGGATCTCGGTCCCATCTCGAACTCCAGCTCCGCTCGCGTTGAGCTTTCCACTGCCGTTCGCCCTGAGCCTGTCGAAGGGCCCAGGGGCACGTCGCTGGCTTCGACAGGCTCAGACCGAACGGGGAGGGGAGTCTCATCACCAATGGATCGCGGTCCCATCTCGAAACTCCAGCTTCGTTCGCACTGAGCTTTCCACACCGCTCGCCCTCAGCCTGTCGAAGGGCCGCGTGCGCACCCCTGGTCCGAAAGTCTGACATACCTTGTCAGCATTCGCCGCGCACGATGGCGGCCATGAACTACCAAGAGCCATCACTTTCGGTCATCGAACTGCGCCGCTACCGGATGAAGTCCGGCCGGCGGGACGATCTCGTGGCGCTGTTCGAGCGCGAATTCATCGAGCCGCAGGCGGCGGTGGGGATGCCCGTGCTGGGCATCTTCAGGGAGGCTGGAGATCCGGACCGGTTCACGTGGTTGCGCGGCTACGCCAGCATGGCGACCCGCGAGAAGGCGCTGAACGCGTTCTACGGCGGCCCGGTGTGGAAGGCGCACCGCGAGGCGGCCAACGCGACGATGGAAGATTCCGACGACGTGCTGCTTCTGCGCCCGATCGCGGGCCTTCCCGGCCTCGGCCTGGCCGGCCGTCACGGGCCTGCCCGGGACTGGCGGGCGGTCGTGCTGCCATTGGCCGAGGCCTTGGGAGACGACCTGCGCGAGCGTGTCGTGCGGCCTTGGCTCGAAGTGTGCCGCGACGCCGGTGCGCAGCTGCCCGCGGTCTTCGAGACCGAGCCCTCGCCCAACAACTTCCCCCGCCTGCCGGTGCGCAGCGATGGACCGGTGCTGGTGCTGCTGGCCACCTGGCGGCACGAACTGCCGGTGCCCGGCCTCGCCGCCTTCGGCCGCTGGCTGCGTGCCGATCCGCTCGTGCTCGACCTGCTGCCGACGCCCCGATCACCCCGCGCCTGAGCGCTGCTTCCACCCTGCAAGGAGACCTTGATGCCCACCCTCCATGACCTCACCGCCGCCCACGAAGGCACCTGCCACGACTTCGACCCGCTGTTCGGCGACTGGCGCGTGCACCACCGCCGCCTGCGCGAACGCCTGGCCGGTTGCACCGAGTGGGAGCTGTTCGAGGGCGTGAGCCACATGCAGCCGCTGATGGGCGGCCAGGGCAACGTCGACCACAACGTGCTGGACCTGCCGGCCGGCCGCTACCGGGCCTCGACGATCCGCTGCTGGGATCCCGTGCACAAGCACTGGTCGATCTGGTGGCTGGATGCCCGCTTCCCCGGGCAGATCGACGTGCCGATGGTCGGCCGCTTCGAGGGCGGCGACGGCGTCTTCTACGCCGACGACAGCTTGCGCGGCCAGCCCATCAAGGTGCGCTTCCTGTGGCTGCGCACGACCACCCCCACGCCGCGCTGGGAGCAGGCCTTCTCCACCGACGGCGGCAAGACCTGGGAGACGAACTGGGAGATGGATTTCGAGCGGATCGGGTGAGCCCGGCCGCTGCGGGGACCTCCCTGGACGGCCCAGCGGTGCCGGCCTGTGTCACCCATTCGCCGTGATCGTCTCGATCTCGGTCTGCAGCTCCAGCCAGCGCTCCTCCAGCATGGAGGTCTCGGCCTGGATGTGGGCGAGGCGGCGGCCCAGTTCGGCGAATTGCTCGCCGGTCTGGCCGGGGGCGGCCAGTTGCGCCTCGACCTCGTTCTTCTCGCCGTGAAGTTTCTCCAGCCGCTTGTCCAGCGCGGCGACCTCGTTGCGCAGGGGCCGGGTCTTGTCGGCCAGGCGCGAGCGGGCCAGCGCCGCGGCCTTGCGGTCGTCGCGGTTGCCGGCAGGGGCGGGGGCCGGTGCCGCGGCGGGCGTTGCGGCCTTGGGGGCCGGCGCCGGGGCAGGTGCCGCAGCCTGCGTGCCTTTGCCTGACAGGGCCCGAGCGGCCTCGCGGCTGCGCTCCAGCAGCCAGCGCTGGTAGTCGTCCAGGTCGCCGTCGAAGGAGCTGAGCTTGCCGTCGGCGACCAGCCAGAACTCGTCGCAGACCTCGCGCAGCAGGGCGCGGTCGTGGCTGACCAGCATGACGCTGCCCTCGAACTCGTTGAGCGCCATCGACAGCGCCTCGCGGGTGTTCAGGTCCAGGTGGTTGGTCGGCTCGTCCAGCAGCAGCAGGTTGGGGCGCTGCCAGACCAGCGAGCCCAGCACCAGGCGGGCCTTCTCGCCGCCCGAGAGCGTGCCTATGGATTGGTGGACCATCTCACCGACGAAGCGGAACTGGCCGAGGAAGTCGCGCAGCTCCTGCTCGCGCGCATCCGGCCCGGCCGTGCGTGCCAGCCGCACCATGTGCTGCAGCGGCGTGTCGTCGGCGTGCAGCAGGTCCATCTCCTGCTGCGCGAAGTAGCCGATCGCCAGGCCCTTGCCTTCGGTGATGGTGCCGGCCAGCGCGGGATGCTCGCGGGCGATCGTCTTGACGAAGGTGGACTTGCCCTGGCCGTTGGCCCCGAGGATGCCGATGCGCTGCCCCGCGAGCACGGTGCGGTCGATGTTATGGACGATGGGCTTGTCGCTCCCGTCCTCGTTGCCGTGCTTGTATCCGCAGACCACGTCTCGCAGCGCAAGCATCGGGTTCGGCAGGTTGTTCGGCTCTCGGAACTCGAAGCTGAAGTCGCTGGCGGTGAGCACCGGCGCGAGCTTCTCCATTCGCGCCAGGGCCTTGACCCGGCTCTGGGCCTGTTTGGCCTTGGTCGCCTTGGCCTTGAAGCGGTCGATGAAGCGCTGCAGGTGGGCGATGCGCTCCTGCTGCTTCGCGAAGGCCGAGGCCTGCTGCGAAAGGCGCTCGGACCGCATCTCCTCGAAGGTGGTGTAGTTGCCGCCGTAGCGGGTCAGCTTGGCGTCGTCGAGGTGCAGCGTGACGCCGGTGATGGCGTCGAGGAACTCGCGGTCGTGGCTGATGACCAGCAGGGTGCCGGCGTAGCGCTGCAGCCAGCCTTCGAGCCAGACCAGGGCATCCAGGTCCAGGTGGTTGGTGGGCTCATCCAGGAGCAGCAGGTCGGCCGGGCACATCAGCGCGCGTGCCAGCTGCAGCCGCATGCGCCAGCCGCCCGAGAAGCTGTTGACCGGCGCGTCGAGCTGCTCCTTCCTGAAACCGAGGCCCAGCAGCAGGGTCTGCGCTCGCGAGCGGGCATCGAAGGCGCCCGCCTCCTCGAGCGCCAGATGCGCGTGCGCCATGGCCTCGCCGTCGTCGGCGGCTTCGGCCTGCGCCAGCTCGGCCTGGGCCTCGACCAGCGGGATGTCGCCCTGGAGCACGAACTCGGTCGCCGGGTCGTCGGTCTCGGGCATGCTCTGGGCGACCTCGCCCATGCGCCACCGCGGCGGCATCTCGAAGTCGCCCGCATCGGCATGCAGGCGACCGGCCACGAGGGCGAACAGGCTGGACTTGCCCGCGCCATTGCGGCCGACGAGGCCGACCTTCTCGCCGGGGTTGAGGGTCACGGAGGCGCTGTCGAGCACGACCTTGGTGCCGCGCCGCAGCGTCAGGTTGCGAAGAGTGATCATCGGGAGAGGGTGGTCAGCGCTTGGCGCGTCACCAGAAGGACGTGGTCATCGCCGGCGCTGGTGGGCAGCCACACGACGTCGAGCGAAGGAAAGGCAGCCTCGAAGTGCTCGCGCTCGTGGCCGATCTCGAGCACCAGCACGGCTTCGGGGGTCATGTGCGCTGGCGCTTCGCGCAGCAGCTTGCGGACGAAATCCATGCCGTCCTCGCCACCGGCCAGGGCCAGCACCGGCTCGGCACGGTACTCGGCCGGCAGCGCGGCCATCGAGGCCGAGTTGACGTAGGGCGGGTTGCAGAGGATGAGGTCGAAGGGCGGCTGGCCGGCGACAGCGGCGAGGCCGTCGCCTTGCGCGAGGGTGACGCGATCGGCCAGCTCGTGGCGGCGCACGTTGGTGCGCGCGACGGCCAGCGCGTCTTCGGAGAGATCGGCCGCGACGACGCCGATGTCCGGCCAGGCCATGGCGGCCAGCACGGCGAGGCTGCCGTTGCCGGTGCACAGGTCCAGCACGCGCTGGGTCTCGGCGCCGAGCCAGGGGTCTATCGTGGCTTCGGCGATGCACTCGGCGATCAGCGAACGCGGCACGATGACACGCTCGTCGACGCTGAACGGCACGCCCTGCAGCCAGGCCTCGCCGGTGAGGTAGGCCGCAGGCTTGCGGGTGCTGATGCGGCGCTCGACCAGGGCCCGGGCGGCCGCGGCCTTGCCCTCGGTGACAGCCTGGTCGGCGACCATGTCGAGGCCATCCAGCGGCTGGCCCAGCGCCCAGAGCACCAGCCAGGCGGCTTCGTCGAAGGCGTTGGTCGTGCCGTGGCCAAACGAAACGCCCGCCTGTTCGAGGCGGGCGGTCATCTGTTCGATGAGTTCGAGGGTGGTCATGCTTGTCTTCGTGTGGCAACCGGTATTGGACTACGAATGAACCCCGCCTTCGCCGCCCCCGCGCCAGGGTCGGACGCGGCCGTACGGTCGGTGACAAATGTCGCAGCCTCATCGGCGAATCGTTAGCCAAGCATCATGACCCTTCGCACGCCGGCCGGAATCATGCCGCCCATGAAAGACATGAACAGATGGCGCCGATTGAATGGCTTGTGGCTGACCTTGTCGCTGACGATCAGCGCCTGCGGCGGGGGTGGCTCGGGCCATGAGCCCGTCGGGTCGGCACCGCCGCCACCCGCCCCCGCTCCGTCCCCGTCCCCGTCCCCGTCCCCGTCCCCGTCCCCGTCCCCGTCTCCGTCTCCGTCTCCGTCTCCATCCCCGTCGCCATCGCCATCGCCATCGCCATCGCCATCGCCATCGCCATCGCCATCGCCATCGCCATCGCCATCGCCATCGCCATCGCCATCGCCATCGCCATCGCCATCGCCATCGCCATCGCCATCGCCATCG